>CAWAEX010000001.1:0-110161 GCA_963781045.1 uncultured Flavobacteriaceae bacterium
TTGGCATCATTGTGGTAGAACTTATCTTTGTTATTGTTGGTTCCGTTCTATGGAAAAAATCGAATCGGTTAGATCCGGCATCGGAAAAGGATAAGTTCAAATTTTTTGTTCAGAATCAGTTAGGCCTGATTATTAGTGTAATTGCATTCTTGCCCCTGGTGATCCTTATTTTCACCAATAAGAACATGAGTGGGAAACAAAAGGGCATAGTAGGTAGCATTGCTGTAGTGGCCCTTATAATAGCTGGGGTTACCGGGACCGATTTTAACCCGCCTTCCCAGGAACAATACGCCGAACAGACCAAGCAAGTTGAATTATTGAACCAAGGGGTTAATAGTGTGTATTGGACAAAATCTGGGAAAAGTTATCATCTTTTCCAGGATTGTTCCTATATCAATACAGACCGGACCACTGAAATCTTTGAAGGTACCGTTGCCCAGGGGAGAGAATTAAAAAATATTACCGACCTGTGCAATCGTTGCCAGGCCAGAGCGGAGAAAGCGAAAGGTCTGGAAACCAATTAAGGAGAGTCAAAACTTTTTTAAATGTAGGTAAAGGCGAGTTACAACATCTCAGGAATCTTATCCTAAGGGGCTTAAGCCAATTTAGCAGTGTTCTTAGAAGTCTTAAAAGACAATTCCTTTTTGATTCTGCTATTCTTAAAACGATAAAGACGGGCAACACTGTTTTCTTTAGCAGTAGAAGTAACGATCTCTTTCGCAGCAGTTTCTACTATTACTTCAGCAGTAGTTTCCTGAGCCTGAGCTGCGAATCCGATAAGAAGAATAAAGATTAAAGTTGCGATAGCTTTCATGTTGTGCGTTTTATATAATAAAAACGCCATGAGAGGGGGTTTGACCGGTTGCCGTTCGCTGAAAAACCCATATTTTTCGGTATCTGGCAAGAACTTGGGTAAAGTGCAAAAAATCATCGGTGAACGTACATAACCCCTAAAACCACTTACCGAAAAAAAGGGTTCCTTATCGGATAAAATAGCCCTAAAATAAAGATCAATACTACCTAATTAGGGATCATTTTTTAATCTACCTTAGATATAACCTTAATCAGAGGTAGCAGTTTCATCATTCACTCTATTTATGTTACCCAATGAAAAGAAACCAATTTATGGCAACTGCTGTTGCGGTTGCTTCTTTTCCATTCTTAGCGATTTCAAACAGCGAGAAACAGACTAAAAGGGCAGAAAAAGGATTTAAGATCCCGGCAGGGGAAGGTCGGCTACACGGCCATATTGTACTTCAGGGCGTGAACAATAATATCATGGATGTAAAAGTTTCCGGCTCAGACACCAATGGCGACCTGGCGATTTTTGAACAAACTTCGCTCTCACCAGGTAAAGGCACACCTCTGCATGTGCATCATTACCAGGATGAAGTATTCTATGTTATAGAGGGGGAATACCGTTTTCAGGTAGGCGCAGACAGATATAGGCTTACGAAGGGAGATAATATTTTTCTTCCAAGAGCAGTACCGCACGCCTGGACACAGGTATCCACAACAGGAAAAATGAATGTGCTATTTCAGCCGGCAGGGAAAATGGAGAAATTTTTCCTTACTGTTGCCGCTTTAGGCCATGAACCCTCCAAAGAAGAGATAAAAATGATCTTTGAGGACAATGATATGGCGGTAGTAGGTCCTCCCTTAGCAGTAGATTAGCAGTTATTTAGGGAAGATCGATAATTACAAGCTATTGGATATTCCGATTTTAGAGCTATTTTAGTGATAAGCTCTATTTTATGAATACTCTTTTCAAAAGACCCCATTACTTTTTTCTCCCGGCAAGCCTGATGATGGCTGTAATTGGATTTTTCATACCGCCAAATGCAGTGGCGTATGATCTATATGATACCTCTTATGTGATCTCTAATACCTTTGGATTTCACCTGTTTGCTCTTATAGGCTTTATAATGGCGTATGGCTACTGGACGGCCTACCGCAGGGAAAGGGTCCTGTCTTATCGCTTAAATGCTATTCATGTAGTGATATCTGCTTTGGGACCTCTGGGTATTTATATTGCTTCCCTATTTTACCGGGCGGTGTTACCCCCTTCTGAGAATGTAGTAGCAGACTGGGAACACAATTTGTCTGTAAGCATGGTGATCTTCGCTTTGGCACTGATTACCCTGGTAGTTCAAATAGTATATCCGGTAAATCTGATCCGGGCAATTTGGCAAGGTAAAAGAGAAACTAAGGATTAAGCCAATTTAGCAGTGTTCTTAGAAGTCTTAAAAGATAATTCCTTTTTGATTCTGCTATTCTTAAAACGATAAAGACGAGCAACGCTGTTTTCTTTAGCAGTTTCAGTAACGATCTCTTTCTTAGCAGTTTCTACTATTACCTCAGCAGTGTTATCCTGAGCCTGAGCTGCGAAGCTGATAAAGAAGATAAAGATAATTGTTAGTAGCGTTTTCATGTCTTGCGTTTTATATATATAAAACGCAAGGATGTGCCTCTCACAGGGTTGTCGTTCGCTGAAAAACCCTTATTTTTCGGTATCTGGCAAGAACTTGGGTAAAGTGCAAAAAAACATCGGTGAACGTACACAACCCCTAAAACCGCTTACCGAAAAAAGGGGTCGTTAATCTGTTTTTACATCTTCTTTTATTAGCTCAAAACAACTTTTTTGTCTTATTTATACATGTAAAAAAGGAGATTGAAATAAAAATCCATAGAGAATTACCTACATTAGAGCATATTAATCCAGCGCATACTATTTGATGAAAACACTCTATCCACTCCTATTTTTATTCCTAACAACCATGGTGGTTGCCCAGGACCCTACTCCTCAATTGGAGGTAACAGGGCACCGCCCAACTGGCCATATCTCCGGATACAGGCGTACTTAATATTAGTCTGAGCCATATTGAGATGCAATTTGGCAAGGCTATTAGTGGCCTGGAAAAGAAAGCGACCGATATCCGGGAACAGATACAAAAGATAGGCTTCTCCAGGGAGGATATTATGACTGATAATTTCCAGGTTCGGAAAAACACTCTCTATAGAAACAACAGACAGGTAGACAGCGGTTATGTGGCCACACAACAGATACATTTAGAATTTAAGAATACGGTTAACAATCTCAGCAAGATTCTAACCCAATTCGCGGAGAGCGCTTCAGAATTCGATCTTAATTTTAGTTTTAAGCTCTCGGATCCATTAAAAGAGACGGTTCAGGACCAGCTTATTCAGCTGGCTGTGGAAGATGCCTTTAAAAAGGCACAACTGATCAGTGCCGCTTCCAAGACCAGCCTGCTAAAGGTGATCCGAATACAATACGGCAATTCCTTTAATGCGGGAATGCGGGCAGAAAATGATATGATGAACCTTAAGGTGGCCTCGGCCATGTCTGAGGGCTTTACCCCCAGCGATCAGCTATTTTCGGCCTCTATCCTGGTGGTTTGGGGGCTTGAATAGGGTATGCAAGCATTAAATAAAACATCCGAATAAAAAAATTATTCCAAAGCCGGGGATCTCCGTTCTAAACAAGATTTTGCTTCTCAATGATGCTCGAAGTGACAAGGACGGGGAAAGCTAATGTTAGAAGGCCAAATCTCGACTTTGCTCGATATGACAGGCTTTAGATCTTGATATGACTGAAGACTTACAAAGCCTACAATAACTCCTGAAGCCTTAATTCATACTAAATAAATAATTTTCGGGGCATGTCACATCTCGACTACGCTCGATATAACATTAAGAGTGCGTCAATAAATGTCAGGTCGAGCGGAGTCGAGACCACAATAAAGAATTTATCCATGAAACACTATTACGTTTATATCCTTCAATGTATAGACGGATTAACATACACAGGTATTACAAACGACTTATCAAGGCGATTAAATGAACATCAGAAAGGACACATTACATCCTGCTTTACATTTACAAGAAGACCGGTGAGCTTGATTTTTCATCAAGAATTTCAAGATGTAGAACAAGCCATTTTCTTTGAGAAGAAAATTAAAAAATGGGGACGCAACAAGAAACTGGCCTTGGCTAAAAGTGATGTTGAACTTTTGAAGCTTCTTTCTGAATGTAAAAATAATTCACATTCCAAGAACTATGAGGATTAGTAAGGTCACATCTCGACGCCGCTCGATATGACAAAAGACCAACTAGATATTAAAAAGGCCATCATCAAAGGTCAGGTCGAGCATTACCGAGTTCAACATATATGTTGAACGAAGGCACCTTGCGAAGCAAAACCAGACCCTACTTTACTTAGTTTAGGAAATTCGTGAATGTCAGGTCGAGCGGAGTCGAGACCGAATTAATGATTAAGCCAATTTAGCAGTGTTCTTAGAAGTCTTAAAAGACAATTCCTTTTTTATTCTGCTATTCTTAAAACGATAAAGACGAGCAACGCTGTTCTCAGTAGTAGTTTCAGTAACAACCTCTTTCTTAGCAGTTTCTACTATTACCTCAGCAGTGTTATCCTGAGCCTGAGCTGCGAAGCTGATAAAGAAGATAAAGATGATTGTTAGTAGCGTTTTCATGTCTTGCGTTTTATATATATAAAACGCAAGGATGTGCCTCTCACAGGGTTGCCGTTCGCTGAAAAACCCTTATTTTTCGGTATGTTGCAAGAACTTGGGTAAAGTGCAAAAAAACATCGGTGAACGTACACAACCCCTAAAACCGCTTACCGAAAAAAGGGGTCGTTAATCTGATTAATCTGCCCTCCAATATCGCTGAAATCCCATTTTTTATCTCATCTTCTTTCAAGATTCCGAAATGGACTGAGAATTTACTACATTTAATTCCCGGTCATTTTTCGATCGAAATACATCCATATACAGCCAAAACAAAGCAAAAGGGATACTAAATCTAATTCGATATTACTTATGAAATTTAAACTTTTGGAAGAGTTCAAGGAATTTGCAGTAAAAGGAAATATGATAGACATTGCTATTGGTGTGATCATTGGTTCTGCCTTTAACAAGGTGGTAGACGTACTCGTCAAGGAGATCTTCCTTCCGCCGCTGTCCTTACTAACCGATGGAATCAATTGGGGAAACAAGAAATGGATCATACGCGAGGCGGTGACCACGGATGGCGTGGCCAACCCGGAGCAAATTGCTATTGGCTATGGGAGACTGATAGAAGCCACCTTCGATTTTGTGATCATTGGGTTTACCGTCTTCCTGGTGGTCAAGTTTATGAATTCACTGCGGAAACAGGCCCAGGACCCAAAGGATGTCAAAGTTTCCACCCCCAAAGACATCGAACTGCTGAACCGTATCGCGGAATTAATGGAAAAGCAGGTTGAACTTGCCGAACAAAAAAAGTCCTGAATCGAATGTGAGGTCGAACCGAAACAACCAATGTCAGGTCGAGCAGCCTGCATTCCTGTGGCATATATTACAGGGAAAATAATACACCCGGATCCGGGCAATTTTGGGTATAAAAGGACAGTTCCGAGGCCCGGCACACCCCTGGATAATCGCCTTTTTTTCCTTGCAGGTCCAAGATTAGTTGAAAATGCAAATGGGGCGCGTAGTGCACATTTACCTCAGGCGTTCCCAGGGAGGCCAGCACCTCCCCCTTTTTAAATTCCTTGCCTTTATGTAATCCGTCGAGGGATTCAAGGGACAAATGCCCGTATAAACTATGGAAAACAATCCCATTTAGGGTATGCTTTAGAATGATAGTAGGGCCGTAATCCCCTTGTACTGCATTGTTCTGAAAACTGTGTACCTCTCCTTTAAGCGGGACCACTACCCTAGTGCCCGCATTCGCCCAAAAATCGATCCCCAAATGAATATCTCTTCCTTCTTCCTCCTGAGATTCAAAATTAGCATTGCCACTGTACAAATTTCGCTGTTCCAAATACCCCCCATAGGCCACGGTAGCCCTATTCTTGGCAAGCACATGGTCTATGTACTCTTGACAGGCATCGGGATCTGCAAGATCAATGCCTTTTAAGGCATGATTGGAGACTGAAAGATCTATGGGCGTATAGTCACCCAAAGAAATGTCCGGATCAAGGACCTGTGCAGTGCTGATCTTACTGAGCGATTCTAAGAGGTTTTTCAAGGCTGTTTTTAATTTCTTTTGGAAAGATAGTTCTTCAACATGAGGAAGCCAAAGGCATAATTAACACCGATTTAACCCCTTTTTTGGAAAGTATTTATACCTTTTACCCACTAATGCGCAAAAAATGATGAAAGTATTACAAGCCACCTTTTTAGTTATTATATCGTTGGCCACCTTTAGTTGCCAGTCGAAAGCCAAAACTCCTGAACAAGAAAGCAAACCTATAGCTCAGGCAGAAAAGCTCAGTGAAGCCGAACTACAGCAATATGAGACTGCCTATTTTGCCAGTGGCTGTTTCTGGTGTGTAGAGGCCATTTTTGAGAGTGTAAAAGGGGTAAAAGAAGCTGTTTCCGGATATGCAGGCGGAGCAGAAGAAAACCCTACCTATGAACAGGTTAGCTATGGAAAAACAACCCATGCGGAAGCCGTGGAGGTCTATTACGATCCTAATGTTGTCTCCTTTTTTGAACTGGTACAGGTGTTCTTTGGATCGCACGATCCTACTACTCTAAACAGACAGGGACCAGACCGAGGTCCGCATTACCGTTCCATAGCCTTTTACAAGGGTGACGAACAAAAGAAGATCATTGAAGAATATATGAAAGCATTAGATGAAAGTAAGGTGTACGACCAACCTATTGTTACAGAAGTAGTGCCATTTACGACTTTTTGGAAGGCCGAGGAATACCACCAGGACTATGAACGAAAACACCCCAACAATCCCTATATCACTAATGTTTCCGTTCCAAGATTAAATCAGTTTAAGAAAAACTTCCAGGACTATCTGAAGAAAGATGTACACTAGGTATTTATAAAATTTAAAAAAACCGATTCCTGCGAATCGGTTTTTTTATAGGTAGTCAGTACATAGATCGCCATTCTAAAAAGTATCGGAATAGGTTGCCTAACGCCTTCAAAATTTGTACTAAAAAGGTTACAAATACGGAGGAATTTGTATCTTTCATAGACCATAGTAACCCCAGATCTATGACGAACGAAATGCCAATGGGCTACCTAACCCCATTTGCTTGTGCATTCCTTTTGACCATAGAGCGCTTTAATTTGAATCTTATGAAATATGCAATCTTATTTTGTGCTTTAGCTTTTTTAGTAGCCTGCAACGGCAATAAAGAAAAAGAAGACCATCAACTCCTGATAGTTAAAAAAACCACGACTCCACCCACCCTGGACGGTAAGGCCAACGAAAACTGCTGGAATCTGGCAACCTGGCACCCACTAGACCAGAATTGGCTGGGAGAGGCCTATAGTTTTCAGGATTTTAATGGGCGGTATAAACTGAGTTGGGATGATGACTATCTCTATCTCCTCGTCGAAATTACGGATGATATCCTCTATGATGCCCGTAAGGAACCCCTGAAATTATGGTGGGATGATGACTGTGTAGAGGTATTTCTTGATGAGGACAATTCTGGTGGGCTTCACCAGTTTAGTCACAATGCCTTTGCGTACCATATAGCCCTGGATGGAAACGTGGTAGATCTGGCTACAGACAGGGAACCCAGACTATACAATGACCATATCCGCTCTGCCCGCTCTACCATTGGCAAACTCACTACCTGGGAAATGGCCATCAGGCTCTATAACGACAAGTATAAGGATGAAGAAGTGAATATACCCGTGCCTTTAAAAGCAGGAAAAAAAGTGGGCTTCGCCCTGGCTTATTGCGATAATGATGGGAGTAAGGAACGGGAGAATTTTATTGGATCGGTCTTTGTTCCGGGAGAGGATAAGAATCAGGGATGGATCAATGCCGATATCTTTGGCACCCTGGTAATGGAGGAGTAAATCTATTTTAGCACAATATTACTATAAGCAGTGTTCAAGGTAAAGATCTTTGAGGTAGTTCCTTTTTGTGAATAGCCAGTGTGAAAGACTTCCTGCCCGCTTTTCTTACTGCTAAGTGTCCAGGAAGAGGGATAGTTAAATTCTGATCGGGTGTTTTTTGCTGTGACCGAAAATGGCGTTGAAGGCATTATACATTGCAGCTCTCCGTTCTGAACCCTGATATCTATTTCCGCAAAGTTGGGATCCACTGCCTTGATAGATAGCAAACCCAGATCATTCTTACACATAAGGCTTTTAAGGACTTTATTAATGACCACTTCTGAAGAGGTGGTGGTTAGCGTTAATTGCGTCACCACATCTAGTTCTATTGCTTCCGAAAAACTGGTGTTCAAATTGCCATATTTCCATTGGGCCACCTTTACAGGTGAATAGGACGCATTGATCTGCGTTCTTTCTCCCTCAATGGTTCTAGCCTGCAAGCTTGCGTATGCAAAGCTTGCATTCATGTTTTTAGTATTGGCAGCCAGTTTTACTTGCCCGTGCCGAACGTTCATCTTTAAGGTGGCCGACTTTGGCATTTTTATTTTTATGGTCTTCTTTACCTTATAATTTTTAGGCTCCCCATCTTTGGAGCGATAAAAGATATTGGGAGCATCTGTATCTCGCATTTCAAAGAGTGCCTTTTGCCTGGCTTCCTGCGCATCTTCTATAGCTCTTCTCCGATCTTCTTGAGCCTGCTCTCTCATTTTTATGGATTGTTCACGCATTTCCTCTCGTTGCTCCATCATTTCTTCCCGCTGCTCTTCTATGGCCTCTCTGCGCTCTTGCATCAGATCTTGCTTGGCCTCAGCCCGAGCGGCAAATTCTTTCCCCCAGGCTTCCATTTCCTCCTGGTACTCTTTGTCAAAACTCTTATTGAATTCCTTTTTCCATTTTTTTAAGTATTTCTCTCCATCCTTTTGAAAGGCCTCATAATCAAAATTGAAATTAGGAATTGGTGGCATCGGTGGCATTTCCGGCATTGGAGGCATTTCAGGGATTTGAAGGTCCATAAACAGGGCTTCCATATCAGGGAAAGGGGCCATCCTGGGCATAGGATTAGCCGGATCCTGAGGCCATAAAGTTGTTCTCCCAGGCCAGTTATTATTGCCAAAGGTCCTAATTTCAACAGTATTGCTATTTCCCAAAATCTTGATGCCCGAATTTTTAAAATAGGCTTCAGCTTCTGCTTCTGTAGCACCATCGAGCTCAATATTGGCCTCAACGGACACCTCATTCTTATCCCAGGTCTCAAACTGGATATCTGCATAGCTCGTATTAATATCTAGCACAGCGTCTGTTCCTACACTGAATTTTTCACTATAGGTTTTGGTTTGCTTTTGAGCAACCATTTGCACACTCAAAAAGAGCATTCCCAGAACAAGGATCCTAGGCATTGTTGTTGGTAACTGTTTCATTTTCTGATGATTTTAATTGATGTAGTTTTTCTTTTAATTTCAATAGTAATTGTAAGCGCAGTTGTAAATTCTTTATTAGGGCACCTATGGTTTGTTCATTGGGGCCCACCTCATTTAATTCGTTGTTTAGTGATTTGTATTCTATATTTAACTCTGATAGCCTGTCCATAAAATCGTCTACCACTACTTTATTATCCGGCGACATTTCCAGGCTTGCTAATTCCAAATTGATAGAATTCACGTAATAAGTTTCCACAAGTTTTAGATCTGGTGAAACGTCGCCCAGCGAGATTTTAGAAACCTCCTGGTTATTTGGGGTCACTACGGTTTTTGTAGGATCTTCAGTTGCCGTGTTTTGGAAGAATACATAACCAAGGCCTACCAATACTACTACTGAAGCTGCAATTCCAAAAAGGTAGAACCGTGATCTTTTAGATTCTGGGAATGCCTCCTCCAGGCGTTTTGAAAAACGTGCTTCGTGACCTTCTTTCAGCTGATGTTTTTTAACGCGTTCCGCTTTAAATAATTCTCTAAGATCCTGTCCCATGTTGTTTTTGTGTTAAAATGGCCCTTAAAAAGCCTTTTCCTCTTAATAGTCGTGTTCTGCTTGCCGTATTTGATAGCCCCAGAATTTGTGCGATCTCCTCATGGTCATACCCTTCCAGTAGATATAGTTGTAATACATGCTGATACTTATCGGGCAATTTTGTCATCGCAGTTTTCACCTCTTCCATAGTAACCTCCCCTTCTATCGTCCAATCCTGGTCCTCTACGATCTGTAAAGTGTTTTCTTGTATTTCCACAGCTCGTTCTTTTCTTGTTTTTAAAAAATCGATACTCTTGTTGATCACGATACGTTTTAGCCAGGCCCCAAAGGTTACATCACCCTTAAACTGATGAATCTTTTGAAATGCCTTAATAAAAGCTTCTTGCAATACATCTTCCGCATCATCCCTGTTGTTCACAAAACGCATGGCCACACAGAACATTCCATCACAATACTGCTTGTACAAGCTGAGTTGTGCTTTTCGGTCGTGCTGCTTACAGCGCTCTACCAGATCAATACGAAACATGTGATTAGTTTCCAAGCTTGGTTCTGTTGCTATTGTTTAAAAGACGAAATAAAAAAGGGGATGTTGCAAAATATCCTACATTTAGGAGAATTTTAAGCGATTTTCTTGCAACAAGTTACTATAAATAACGATGTAATAAGCCTTTCAACACTAGACTACGGGGCCATCATCCAAAAAATTCTTATCACGGATAAAAACGGCAGGCAACACAATTGCGCCATCGGATTTGAAGCGCCAGAGGACTATCTAAAAGACCACCGATTTTTTAGGAGCTTGTGTGGGCAGATTTGCTGGCAGAATATCACAAGGTCAATTTAGTATTGGTGAAGACCAGCTATCCCATCTTTGAGGAAGATGGGGTGCATCTCCATGGTGGCAAACAAGGATTTGGTCGTAGGTTTTGGAAGCTCATAGATCATTCTGCGGTGGCAGATCCTTATGTTGCATACCAATACATAAGTCCACATTTGGAAGAGGGCTACCCGGGCCAGGTAATCGTTACTGTGACCTATCAGCTTCTAGGGAACACTCTCAAAATACTTCAAAAAGCTACCACAGACCGGCCCACCATAGTGAATTTGACCAATCATTCTTATTTTACACTAGATGAGGAAGCTACCATAAATGATCTTGTGTTACAGATAGAGAGTGAAAAAAGACTTGATACGGACGAAAATTTGCTCCCCACGGGACATATAGAACTTGTTGAAAACACCAAATTCGACTTTAGACAACCAAAAAGGATAGGAAATTTAAGATTAGACACCCCCTATGTCGTTGACCCTTCCAAAAAACCATTGGCTATCGCTCACTCATTAAGATCGGGGATACAACTGAGTGTAAGCTCTAATCAACCGGCCTTAGTGGTCTACACCCCAGAAGACCTGGCGGCCATTTGTTTTGAAACACAAAATTATCCGAATGCACCAAATCAGCCTGCTTTCCCCTCCTCTGTACTCTTACCGGGAGAAACCTATATCAATGAATCATTTTTTACATTCGATTTAGTACCTTAGAACTCTAGTAATAATAACCTATATCAATATGAAAACATTAAAATGGATCGTTGGCATTCTAGCCGTATTGGCTCTACTCTTTTATTTTGTAGCTATGCCTTTTTTAAGAACTCAAACCAAAAAAAATAGTCCGGAGACCACTACTACGTATACGGAAGGCGGGTATGACCTCCTTGTAAACTACAGTAGCCCATCCAAAAAAGACAGAGTGATCTTTGGAGAGCTTGTTCCCTATGACAAAGTTTGGCGTACAGGGGCTAATGAGCCTACCCGTTTTGAAACCAAAACAGATCTAATGATCATGGGGAAGACTTTACCGGCCGGCAACTATTCCCTTTGGACAAAACCAAAAGAAAGCAATTGGACAATTATATTTAATAGTGAGATCCCGGATTGGGGCGCAACCATTAGCAGCGGAGGATCGGAGGCTACATGGAATCCTGAAACAGATGTGTTAAAAGTTGAAGTCCCCGTCATTAATATGACACAAAGCCAGGAAAGCTTTACTATCAGTTTTGAGGAGTACAATGGGCTATTCCTAACTTTTGCCTGGGATACTACCAAGGTTCAGGTACCCATTAATCAATAGGCTTGGGGGTAAGAAAGAACATAGGTGATAAGAGCGCCTCTTTTGTAAAGAATCAAAGGGCGCAAATGCCCTCTGTTCCTGATCTCATAACTGGGATCTTAAAAGGAGATCAAGCACTCCTGGCAAGGGCCATAACCCTTGTGGAAAGCACACAAGCAGCCCATCAGGAAAAAGCCTATGAGATCATTGAAAAATGTCTTTCAAGAACCCACGATACCCTTCGCATTGGAATCACCGGAGTTCCTGGTGTAGGGAAGAGCACCTTTATTGAGAACTTTGGAACTATGCTTACTGAGATGGGTATAAAGGTAGCCGTGTTAGCCGTAGATCCAAGCAGTACAGTAAGTAAAGGGAGTATTTTGGGAGATAAAACCAGAATGCCACAACTAGTTAAAGATCCAAACGCTTTTATCCGACCTTCACCTTCCGGCGATTCTCTGGGTGGGGTGGCCAGAAAAACCCGTGAGAGCATTATTTTGTGCGAAGCGGCAGGGTACAATGTGATCCTCGTGGAAACCGTTGGCGTAGGACAGAGTGAAACGGCTGTACACAGTATGGTCGATTTTTTCTTACTGTTGAAACTAACTGGGGCCGGTGACGAACTTCAGGGTATAAAACGAGGCATTATGGAAATGGCAGATGCCATTGTCATCAATAAAGCCGAAGGAGACAATATTAAAAGGGCAGACAGGGCCAGGTCTGAGTTTGAAAGGGCGCTCCACCTATATCCACCCAAAGAAAACGATTGGGCCCCTAAGGTACTCACCTGTTCCTCTATTACGGGCGCCGGTGTACCGGAGATCTGGGAAATGATCAGCGAATACCAAAGTAAAAATAAGGCTGGCGGTTATTTTTCCAGTAAAAGGAAATCTCAAAACACTTATTGGTTCCATCAAACGGTTGAAAGCCTTCTAAAACAACAGTTCTACAGTCAGAAAGCCGTAATAAAAGCAATGAACCCACTACAAAAAGAGGTAGAAAACAATACAATTTCCCCGTTCAGAGCTGCAGAAAGGCTTCTGGAACTGTATGCAAAAGGTCTTAAATAAAAAACCTAAATTTGCCAGCAAACAACCCGCTTTCATGAACCCTAATACCCAGGCACTCCTATCTATCGTGGTCCCGCTTTATAATGAAGAGGAAAACGTAGAACTGCTCACCCAGAAGATCCATGAAAGCCTCGAAGGATATACCTATCAGATCATTTACATAGATGATTTTTCCCAGGACAAGACCCGCTCAGTAATTAAGGACATGGAAGATCCAAAGGTACATCTGCTGGCTCTTAAAAAGAATTACGGCCAAAGCCTGGCCCTGGCAGCCGGGCTAGATTATGCTCAGGGAGAATATATCATAACCATGGACGGAGATCTGCAAAACGATCCAAGTGATATTCCACAGATGCTAAGTTATGCCCTTGATGGAGAATTTGATGTGGTGACCGGTATCAGGCAAAAACGGAAGGATTCACTGGTCAAAAAGATCCCATCTAAGATCGCTAATTTCCTGGTAAGAAGGGTCACCAAACTAGATATAAAGGATAACGGATGCGCCTTAAAGGTCTTCACCAAAGACATAGCCAAGGATCTCAATCTCTATGGTGAGATGCATCGCTTTATAACCTTACTTGCCTTTCTAGAAGGGGCTCAGATAAAACAAGTGCCTGTAAAACATCATGCCCGGCATGCCGGAGTATCCAAATACGGTTTGGAACGAGTTTTTAAGGTTGTAGCAGATATGATGCTCTTATTGTTTATTCGTAAATACTTTCAACGTCCCATACACTTATTTGGGATACTTGGGGTGCTACTTATTATGTTAGGCATTCTGATCAATTTTTACCTGCTGATCTTAAAATTGGGAATGGGAGAGGATATTGGGAATAGACCGCTACTTATTTTTGGCATGATGTTTATCCTGGGGGGAATTCAGCTCTTTACTATAGGGATCGTTATGGAACTCCTTATACGAACATATTACGAATCCCAAAGCAAACGACCTTACAGGATCAAAAATATAAGCATAGGTGGAGAACCTTCGTAAAAAGGGGATCACCCTGCTGAAAGTAGCCATAAGTGCGGCCCTGCTCTATTTTATTTTTACAAAAATCCCTTTTTCCGAGGTGCTTACCATCGTTAAAAGGTCGCAGCCCTTATATGTTTTTGGCGCCTTGTTGTTTTTTATTGTTTCCAAGGTCATAGCTGCGTATAGACTCAACTTATATTTTCATGAAATAGGTGTGTTATTGACTCAAAAAAGCAACCTCAAATTATATCTCCTGGGAATGTTCTACAACCTCTTCCTGCCGGGCGGTATTGGAGGCGACGCCTATAAAGGGTACTATGTAAAACAACATTTTGAGGTACCTACTAAAAAAGTGGTGGCGGTACTCCTTATGGATCGCCTCAGCGGACTCCTCTTACTCTTCGTTTTTGCATGTATCCTCGGAGTTACACTAGAAGTTCCTGAATTGCTTCCTTTTAGTTGGCTTATAGGACTGTGTATTCCCTTGAGTATAGTTATTTTTTGGGGATTGCAGCAGCGATTTTTTACCTATATACTACCTGTTTTTTGGCGCTCTAATGTCTTATCTTCCTTAGTTCAACTGGCCCAGCTGGGTTGTGTTCTAATGATCTTACAAGCACTGAACATTCAGGTGTCCACTGTAGAATATCTCTTTATCTTTCTGATCTCTTCTATAGTTTCAGTACTCCCATTGACCATTGGAGGCATTGGTAGCAGAGAACTGGTATTCCTATATGGTGCACTTTGGTTGGGTCTGGAAGAAGACCGGTCAGTGGGCATTAGTATGCTCTTTTTCCTGATCACCGCCTTTGTTTCCTTGCTGGGCATTTGGTATCACTTTAGGAAACCAAAGCTGAACACAAAACCATAGCCGCTGGTCATTATTTTATGTGCAGGAGATACATCTTGTTTAAAATTAAAGGACGGGTTGTGGGATTTAAAAATTTTCCTTGAAGACGAGTGATCCTGAATTGATCAACATCATATTCCCTGTCCCAAACAATTCCAGACATAGTTAGTTCGGTCAGCTCTGCCTCTGTCGTATACACCCAGACATCTGTTAAGGATCGGATTTCATTGGCTGTGGATATACGAACCGGATGTTGGTTGTAGAAATCCAAGGCCCAGGTATGACGTCCGGATAATTTATAGATTCGGTCAACAGGTATTTCTTGTTTTTTCACAATGGCCGCCATGCTAGAACCTCCTTGATAGTTTAATAATTCCGGGTAGAAATGAAGATTTAAAACCCCATTCAGCAGTACGGAAGCCAACACAGAAATAGTAATAATACGCACATAAGGAGCCTCTTTTTTCACAATAAAATAGGCAACAACACCATACCCCATAAAGAGAGGAAGGTAAGCCAGCCAGGTATCCCATTCAAATACATAAAAACAGATAAAGGCTGTAACCGTAAATACAAGGCCCAAAATAAAATATTGCCCGGCCAGAACCAGGTTGAGTGCTTTGGTCCTACCCCTCTTTTTAAGCGATACCAGATACGCCGCAGCCAAAACAGAAAACAAAGGAATAATAATATTCAGGTAATGTGGTAATTTAAACTGGGCAAAACTTATGATGATAAACAGAAGGCTTATTCCTCCCACGGTGAGCAACTCGTGTTTTGAATTTTTTCTGAAATGCAACTTAATAAAGGTGCGTAATTGATTCCAATAGCCAGCAATCCCGATGATTGTCCACGGCAGGAATACCCAAAGAAAAGTGTGAAAGAAAAAGAAATAATCACTGCTGTTCTTCCCTACCCCTTCACCACTAAGTCTTTCAAAGCTCTGTTCCCAAAATATAAAAAACAGACCACTGCGGTTACCCTTCCCCCTGATAACCTTTTCAGGATGCAGATCAAACTGATGATAGTAAGCATAGAGCATTGGGCTGATGGTCAATATAAAGACCACTAGAGCCAGGATCACTTTCCAGTGCAACAAGACCTTCCACTTTCCGGTATAAGCCAGATGGCATAGTAATGGGAGTCCTATGACCAGTAAGGCGATCTGTCCTTTGGTTGAAAATGCTATTCCCGCACCAAAAGCCCCTAAAACCAATGATACTAAGCTCCCTTTTTCAATGTAAACAGCCAATTGCCAGATTGCAAAAACAGTGAAGCCGGTAAGAACGGCATCCGTACGTACGTCAATGTTAGAAAGTACTATGGTTTGGGCAGATAGGAAAATTAGCGCCGCCAGCTTCCCAACGTTGTTATTATAAAGGAGCTTTCCAAGGCCAAAGGTACTATAGGCGCCTAATAGGGAGGCAAGTATGGCCGGGATTCGATATGCCCAATCATGTATTCCAAAAAGTTTATAGCATATTGCAGCCAGCCAGTAATGCATATGAGGCTTATCTAAGTATTCTTCCGGACCTTTGAATAGACTTAGGAAATCATTTTCCTGTACCATGCGCATCGCCATGACAGCAAATTGAGCAGAATCGTTCTCAAATAGTGTGACAAACATTCCAGCCAGATAGACCAGAAGGATCAGAAATATCAAACTCCAGTATCGGACGGTTGATATCATAGATGTAACCTGTTAAGGGTTAAAACATACAAACGATAGAAAAGCCAACCCATAAATGATCCTGCCAAAGCACCCGAAAGAACATCGAGTGGGAAATGTACCCCCACATAGATCCGGCTATAGGAAACAACCAGGGCCCATAAAATCAAGATCCAAACAAGAATCATATAGGATTTCCTGAAAAGATGAGCGAAAAATATTGCGATGGCAAAAGAATTGGAAGCATGGGCCGAAAAATAACCGAACTTACCTCCGCAAGATGCCTTTACCAGTCGAATAAGTCCGGAAAGATCCGGGTCATAACAAGGTCTGAGTCGCCCTACACCAATTTTAAAAAAATTAGAAAGTTGGTCACTTACGGTGATGAGCAAGGCAATGCTTACCAATAGCAATAAGGTCTTTTTTAATCCAAGGGATCGGTGGGCAAGTATCAATAAGAGTATATAAAGGGGCAATGAACTCCATTTGTTGGTCATAAACATCCAGAAACCGTCCCATGTGGGAGATCCCAGATTGTTCAGATACACAAAAACCTCTTGGTCTAAGTGGAGGAGTTCTTCAAACATATTATGAATCGTATCGTGCTATTTCCCTATCATAAAATTTATTAGCTGCCTCTATAAGGTCTCTTGATTCCGCGGAAAGTTCCTTTTCATCATCTTGAGTAAACTCCTCCAGCCATTCCACCTCATCATTTTCCAGATTGATCACAAATCGAGGGTATTCGGTGTGGATGACAAATATGGCGGAAGGATGATCCGTATTGTCGCCCATTAAAAATTTAGGTAGGTCCATAGGATGTATTTGTTAGTATAGTTACGGCGTTTTTACGGCAGTTTCTAAGGCTAATTTCTTTGTTAAATAATTAAATCGAAGATACAACATAATCGCTGAAGCGGTAAGTCCGGCGAGTAGTCCAATCCAAATACCAGTGCTTTTCAATTCCGTATGCAAACCAAGGTAATAACTAACGGGAAAGGCGATCATCCAGTAAGCAATAAAGGTAATTGCAGTCGGAATTTTTACATCCTGCAGCCCTCGCAAGGCACCCAGTATCACCACTTGTAATCCGTCAGAGATCTGGAAGAAAGCTGCTACCAATAATAATTCTGCTGCCAGGACAATAACTTCCATATTATCTACCTGATTACTGAGGTCGTCCACATCTAAATAGATTGTGGGGAACCAAAATCTGCAGAGCAGGAATAGAGCGGCAAACCCAATTTCCACTAATAGTGTAAGAAAGAAAATAGACTGGGCAATACGTCGCAATTCACTGAAATTCTTTAATCCTTTTTGATTGCCCACTCGTATCATGGCTGCCACCCCTAGCCCCATCCCAAACATAAAGGTCATACTGCTTAGGTTTAAAGCGATCTGATTGGCCGCCTGAGGATTTTTACCTAAGACACCGCTTAACCAAATAGCAGCGGTAAAAATGGCCACTTCAAAGAACATTTGCAAGGCTGAGGGAAATCCAAGATCAATGATCTTCTTCATTACTTTTCGCTCCAACTTTTTAAAGTTAAAACCAGTAACATAAAAATGGAACTTCTTTTTTTTATTTAGTAATACCCAAAGGAAAATTAGCATTACAATTCTGGAGATCAATGTGCCAATAGCAGCTCCTATGATTCCCATTTTTGGAAAGCCAAAAGAACCAAAGATCAACAGGTAATTGAGTATAATGTTCAGGACATTAGCAATAATAGTGGCATACATAGGGTATTTGGTCTGTGAAAGTCCCTCAGAAAATTGCTTAAATGCCTGAAACATGATCAGGGGTACCAGGGAAAAAGCCACAAGATCCAGATATGGAATGGCAAGGACCACCACTTCAGGCGGTTGATCCATCATATACATCAATGGTTTTATCAGAAGTATTAGGCCAAATAGGGAAATTCCCAGCAAGGTACAGAGGACCAACCCGTGTTTTAGTGCTCTTTTACCATCTTCCTTATTACCTGCTCCATCAGCTTCTGCAACCAGTGGGGTAATGGCCGTGGAAAAACCGATACCAAGGGACATTGCTATAAAAACAAAACTATTTCCCAATGATACCGCAGCCAACTCGGCAGTGCCTAGTTGCCCTACCATGATGTTATCTGCGAAGGCCACAAAGGTATGACCCAGCATCCCCAGGATAACGGGAACTGAAAGCCTTATGTTGTAACGAAACTCCTTGGTATAACGACCTAACAAACGTGTGTCTTTTATCTTATAAATGCTTCGCCTCGTTCCAATGCACGTCCATTTCTGCCAGGGTCATTTCCTTGAGAGATTTTCCTGCCTCTTTGGCCTTGTCCTCCAAATAGGAGAAACGCTTTATAAATTTCTTATTCGTGCGCTCAAGAGCGTTTTCCGGATTTATCTTTAGAAACCGAGCATAGTTCACCATAGAGAACAAAACATCCCCAAATTCGGCTTCTATCCTCCCTTCTGTTCCATTTTCAATCTCTTCCTGAAGTTCGCCAAGCTCTTCCTGTAATTTTTCAAATACCTGTTCGGGCTTTTCCCAGTCGAACCCCACCCCGGCAACCTTATCCTGTATCCTATTGGCTTTTACCAAAGAAGGTAAACTTATTGGCACACCTTCCAGGACACTTTTCTTTCCTTCAGCTAGTTTGATGTTTTCCCAATTTCTCTTTACTTCCTCTTCATCGGCCACATCTATATCTCCATAAATATGAGGATGCCTATTAATTAACTTGTCGCATATTGAATTACTCACGTCGGCTATATCAAAATCCCCAGTTTCAGAACCAATTTTGGCATAAAAAACTATATGGAGCAAAAGATCTCCCAATTCCTTTTTTATTTCCTGCAGGTCTCCATCCAGGATGGCATCACCCAGTTCATAGGTCTCCTCTATGGTGAGATGGCGCAGGCTTTGCATGGTCTGCTTTTTATCCCAGGGACACTGGGCCCGTAACTCTTCCATAATAGTGAGAAGTCGGTCTAACGCTTTTAATTGATCTTTCCGCGAATTCATCAGTTTGCTTTTGAGCAAAAGTACAAAGATGAAAGTTTTGGGAGTGCCCATTTTTTGGAGTATTTTTAAGACCCTCTCCAGAAATTTCTGATATGTCTAATCTTCATAAATCCTGACATTTGACTCGGACTTCAATTCTTGTCCTATTGTTCTTTTTTGGTCTTCTATTAAGTTGGTCCTCCCCTGCCACCTAAGATATTTTGATAAAAATCGGATATATGATAGCGAACATATAGGTAGGTTCCATGACCAATTTATAAAAGAGCCCGGATGCAAAGTAAAATATGGTGATAGCATTGATTGGTTTTTATACCAGGAAATGCCCTATTATCTAACTTGACTTATAGATTCTTTTTATGTAGCTTAACAAAGAAAATCGATTATGGACATGAAATTGCATACGCTAAAAATTAACGGTCGGAAATATGAGGTGGAGGCCACTGAAGGGGCTTTACTACTTTGGGTTTTAAGAGAGCATCTGGGGCTTACTGGCACAAAATACGGTTGTGGGATAGCCCAATGTGGCGCCTGCACAGTTCATGTAGATGGAAAACCTGTAAGGGCTTGTACGATTCCCATATCAGGAGTAGCACAAAACAACGAGATCACGACCATTGAAGGACTCTCCAAGGACGGAACCCATCCTATTCAATTGGCTTGGATTGAGGCACAGGCACCGCAATGTGGATATTGTCAGAGTGGTCAGATCATGCAGGCTGCTGTCCTGCTCGAACAAAATTCAGACCCCTCCAGGGAAGAAATTAAATCCTTCATGAATGGCAACTTGTGTAGATGCGGCACTTATATGCGCATCGTAAAGGCCATAGAGATTGCATCTAATAAGATTAAGAGTTCCAGAATATGAAAAAGACCACAGTACTTCCTGCTCCGATAAATCGTCGACAATTTCTTAAATCAACCACTGGTGCTACGCTCTTTATTGGTATTTCCGGGATCTTCCCAACCTTTATAGCATGTAAGGATTCAAAAGAAGTTGAGAAACAACTCACAAAGCACGCTTTATCACCTTGGGTGCAACTTACCGAAGCTGGCCATATCACTATTTTTAATCCTGCTGCAGAAATGGGCCAAGGTTCCATGACTTCACTGCCTGCAATTTTTGCCGAAGAAATGGACGCTCACTGGCCTAATGTTCGGGTGGAGTTCTCTCCCCAGGAATCGGCCGTATACGGTTCTGAAGGTTGGAGTAATAATGCAAAAATAATGCTCTCAGCCGGAAGCAGGGTGACCAAAGGGTATTATCCGATTATGAGAAAGGCCGGGGCACAAGCCCGTTATATTTTGATGCTAAATGCTGCAGACAAATGGCAGGTTCCTTTGGAAATACTCAAAACAGAGGATGGTTTCGTGAAACACAAGGAAGATAATAGAGAAGTTAGTTATGGTGACTTGGTTCCCTCACTGAAGATTCCGGAGACCCTTCCAGAATTTACTGAAGCCCAGTTCAAAGACCCATCAGAATATAGATTAATTGGGAAAAATCTTCAAAGGAAGGAAATTCCTCAAAAGGTAGACGGATCAGCTCAATTCACAATGGACATTGCCATGGAAGATATGGTGCATGCCGTATTGGAGCGCGGAAAACTGCATGGAGCAAAGCCTCTCCTCCAGAATGAAACCAACATTGCTGCTCTCCCTGGTATTCTCAAAGTAGTGCCATTGGATTATGCCGTTGGAATACTGGCATCATCCCTGGAACAGGCTTTAGAAGCAAAAAAACAACTACAAATTAATTGGGAATCTTCCCCTGCCTCGGGATTCAATTCCCAGGATGCCTTCAAGAGTTATGAAGGGATGCTAAATGGCAAGGGAGCTGGAAGGATACTTACCGAAATAGGGGCGACAGATGCGGCCTTTAAAAAAGCAGCCAAGGTCTTTCAGGCAGATTTCAAAAACGACTATGTATACCATGCACAGATGGAACCACTTAATTCCATAGTAAAGGTTTCTATGGATCTCAAAAGTGCCGAAGTCTGGGTAGGCAGTCAGCAGGGATTTGATTCTAAATTAGGTGTTCCGCAGGTTTTGGACATACCTCCGGAAAACGTGAACATCTATTTGCAATACCTGGGCGGTGGATTTGGCCGGAGGAGCATGACAGATTTTGTAACGGAATGTGCGCTCATGGCAAAAGAAATGCCAGGGAAACCAGTGAAACTGATGTGGACTCGTGAGGATGATTTGAGGTATGGCGCCTACCGTCCTTTAACACTACAGCGTCTTAAAGCCGCTACAGATAACAAGGGAAATATAACAGCCTTTTCCCATATCGTAGTAGGCGATGGCGGTAACCTGGTGGCAAGCGGTATAAAAAATGCTTATTATAACATCCCCAATCAATATGCGGAGTGGCGGGAAGCTTCCAATGGTATCCGACTCAAACATTGGAGGGCCGTAGGCCATGGCCCCAATAAATTTGCCATCGAATGTATGCTCGATGAAGTTGCACATGGGCAAAAGATGGATCCTCTGGACCTCAGGCGAAAATTAATGGTCAATGCACCCGATGCTCTGGCAACCCTGGAAAAAGCCGCAAGCATGGCAGATTGGTTTGGTCCTAAGAAAAATGGCCGTGGAAAAGGGGTTGCCTTTCTTGAAAGGAGCGGCACCTTAAGCACCGGGATCTGCGAAATTTCGGTAGACCATGATACCGGAAAAATCAAGGTACATCATTTTTGGAGTGCCCATGACGCCGGTATTATCATCCAACCAGATAACGTGAAAGCCCAGATCGAAGGGGGCATTCTCATGGGAATAGGAAGTGTATTAACCGAACATATCACTATTGTTAACGGGGAAGTTCAGCAATCAAATTTCAATGATTATCAGATTCTGCGAATGGAAGATATCCCTGATAGTGTGGAAACGGCCTTACTGCCGTCAAAAGGATCACCTCAGGGCGTTGGAGAATCCGGAACACCATTGGTGGCCTGCGCTATTGCAAATGCATTCTTTGATCTAACCGGAAAAAAATTAAGGCATTTACCCTTTCTTCCCGAAAGAGTAATGGAAGTACTAAATAGTTAGTTCAATACCTGCACATGTGTTACGACATTAAAGCCAGTTTGGAAGCCCAATTAAAACGTGCCAGGCAATACGGTGATGAGATCGCTATTCGGGAAATTGAACAAAAATTGGCGCCCATGACAGACCTTCCGATCTACCATGCATCCGGCTTTCAGCATCCAAAACTCCTGATATACACTGAAGAAGACCCTGTAGTTCCTGAAGTGGCCACCTGGGGTTTGGTACCCCACTGGGTAAAGGATGAGGTTCAGAAAAAAAAGATCTGGAACAATACCCTGAACGCCCGTGGGGAAACCATTTTTGAAAAACCTTCCTTCAGAACTTCAGCCAAATATCATCGATGCCTGGTCTATGTGGACGGGTTTTATGAACACCATCACTTCAAAGGCAAGACATATCCCTATTTTATTCATAGAAAAGATGGGCAACCTTTGGTTCTGGCGGGGTTGTGGAATAGATGGAGGGATCCCGGGACCGGGGAATACCTCAATACTTTTAGTATTGTAACTACAGAAGGCAATCCTATGCTGGCCAGGATCCATAACAATCCGAAGCTGCAAGGCCCGAGAATGCCTTTGATTCTGCCAGCTGATATGGAAGAGAAGTGGTTGATCCCTGTGGAAGATGAAGTAGATGAGAAAGCCATTCAGGAGCTGATCCATTCATCGCCTGAAGAAGAATTAGATGCTCATACCGTCCATAAATTACGGGGCAAGGAGTACCTGGGGAATGTTCCTGAGATCAGTAAAGAGATAGAATATCCGGAACTTCAGGAATAAGTTCTAGGTCTACTTTACCAGATCGAACATACGCGTATACTTTATGATAAAGCTGTTATTAAGAGGATCGCCATCTCTTAAATTATGGTTATACACTACAAAAAGACCTGTGTTGGCCCTTTGAAGCCAGCTAAAGCGCACATTTACTGCCCAAAGATCGGCCACCGTATTATTTTGAATCAACCCCTGAAGATAGATGCTTGGGGTAAAAGCATAGGAGAGCTGTGTTCTTAGGATATTGGCAGTAAAGCTTCCTCCGGGCAAGTCAAATCGATTGTTTTGATAACTCAGATCTATATTAAAATTATCACCCTGCCGATAACTCAGAGTACCACTATTTAAATATCGGGAACCTCCAAAAGAACCACCCATTACAGAACGTACATTAATTGAAAGTGGTTTACTCCTGTTGGTGAAAAATACTATTTGTGCTTCTGTATGGTCATATGTCCCTGAAGGAACAATAATGCCCTCTGAGATCTCAAAGGAATTGACCACCCCCTCCGAGGTAAGGTTCATCCCGGTATGTATCTCCAGTCCGCTTTTAAACTCCCAGTGGTTATCTATATGCAAGAAGCCGGTCTCCTGAAAACCTTCAAAATTCCAATATCCCCTGTATGAAACATGGGGTCGTAATTCCAGGATCCTGGAGTCTTCCTTTTTGGGTCTATAGCGATATAATACTAGCGCCTCTGGTTTTCGGAAAGCAGAGCGTAACAAGAAACCTACTTCAGGATTAAACCCCTTCCCCACTTCTGTATAGGCAAGTCGCATTTCGAGATTGTTCCATAAATAATCGGCCTGCATTTTATAGGCATGTGCATTGATGGTATCATTGGGATCATAGGTACGTGCGTAAAATCCGGATAAACGTGCTTTATTTCCCAAGCCCAATTTACCATCAATAGCAGCCGTACGATTAAAATCGTTGCTATTTTCTAAGCCTACACGGTTAACAAATACAGCTCCCAATGCCGACCTCCCTTTAAATTCATGATTCACCCTAGCCATACTAAAATTGTTCTTTTCGATGCCTGATTCAGCCACATCTTCGGTGAACATTGATAACAATCCTACGTTGGTTCTGTTTAGTTTTCCTGAAAGTCGGGCACCGCCAATGATAGGAACCAGCGTTCCTTCTGACCCGATCCCAATCCTCCGACTAAAAAAAAGATCTACTTCTCCGGGACTTCCGACGCTGAATAAGCCGGCATTTTCAAGAAAAAATGCCCGCTTTTCTGGAAAGAAGAGGTTGAAACGATCAAGATTCACTTGTTGATCATCTACTTCAACCTGGGCAAAATCAGTATTATAGGTAATGTCGAGCGTTAGGCTCGGGGTGATACTATATTTTATGTCTCCTCCTGCATCCGGACTGAAATCCAGGCTGGGATCTGTTTGTTCGTAATCTTTTTCAAATTTTCCTAAAACGTATGGTATCACCTTTAAATTGCCGGGGCTTCTCAGGTCGAGATTGGTCAAAGTACCCGCCAAAGACAACCTGTTTATGGAAAATCCTAGCGGTATTGGGGCCCAGTATGCAATCTCGTTCGACTTTCGAATGTTCCTTCTAAAATTGATACCCCAGTCTTTGCCAGATTGGAAACGAATCGTTCGTAAGGGTATAGCAAATTCTGCACTCCACCCAAATTCTCCAACCTGAGTTTCTACTTGCCAGCTCGCATCCCAATTTAAATTAAAGCCGCCAATGGTTCCCCCTTGTTGCCGGTTGGCATTAAAATTTCCTTGACCTTCATTGTCTACCTGCGCATCGTATTCCACTCCCTGCGAGTTGGTTCCAAAAATAAAGCCATTCTGCCCATCTTTATACGTATCCAGAATAAAGATAAAGGCATCCGTATTGTCTAAATCAGCGTCTCTCCTCGCATCAGATACAACTAATTCTGAAGGTCGCGCATCATGGCAGACCACTGATAGATAGAAGGTCTCATCGGTATATGCTATCCGAATATCGGTCCTTTCACTGGCTGGATATCCAAAATTTGGTTGGGTTTGAATCAGATTACCATAAGGTGGAATATCCTGCCAGAGAGGGTCATTTAATACCTCTCCATCTATCTCCGGTGCAGATCCTATTTTATTGGCCTTCATGCTGGGCCGGTCACCTTCATAAGTAATTACCGTCCCCTGTGCAGAAAGTGCTAAATAATAAAAAAATAATAGAATAAATAAATAAGAATTCGTGCGATACATATAAAGGTTGGCTACTTGATTTACTAAATGTAGCATAAATATTAAAATTAAGAAGTTACTAAGGTCTTTATGACATTAGAATATTTCCTATTTTAGAGCTTCGCTGAAAACGAACCTATTTAAACAACTATGAAAACTAACGTCCTATCCCTCTTATCATTTTTCCTTATCCTAAGTAGTAACGCGCAAGAGATTGTTCCTTTGCGGTATGAGAGTCCGGAGAATGTTCAATGGGTGGGTGGCGAAAAAGCCTTTTTTTCAAAGATTTGGAATACAGAAGTGGTTTGTAATGTATCTATACCAAGCATGGAAGTGTTTAGGCCAGATGCATCTATTGCCAATGGAACCTCGGTAGTTATAGCGCCAGGTGGGGGCTTGTACGCCTTAAGTATAGAAAGCGAAGGCAATATGGTGGCCAAGTGGCTGAATGAAAAAGGGATTACCGCATTTGTCCTCAAGTACAGACTGGTGCCAACAGGGGAAAATGGGGTACAGGACCTCAATGAAACCAGCAGTAATAATGTGGATGAATTTAAAAAAATGGTAGGTACTATAATGCCTTATTCCGTGGCCGATGGCCTTGCAGCCATACAATATGTTCGCGAACATGCAGGAGAATTGGGCGTTGACCAAAATAAGATCGGATTTATGGGATTCTCAGCCGGAGGTGCCGTTACTCAGGGGGTTACTTATGAAGGTAAGGGAGATAACAGGGCAGATTTTGTTGTACCAGTGTATTCATGGACCTCAGCCATGCCGGTGCAGAAAGCACCAGAAAACCCACCGCTGATGCTCGTCATTTGTGCTTCTGATGATCCTTTAGGACTAGCAACAGGAAGTATTGAACTTTATAATTCCTGGTTGGCTGCCGGTAAAACAGCTGAACTCCACATGTACTCCAAGGGAGGTCATGGATTTGGAATGAAAAAACAAGACCTTCCATCCGACTCCTGGATTGCACGCTTTTATGATTGGGGAGTAGCCGAGAATATCATAGCGCCTAAGAAATAAGAAATTATCAGGTCCGCAATGATTTCGACTAAACTTATATACTTTCTATTCCTTTTCGGTTCTTTGTCCTTCTTCTGCAATGCACAAAAGGCGGAGGATTTTACTGAAGAAGTGGCCATGATCGCCCAGCGAATTGACAGTATTTGGGATGAGAACAAAGAGACGATCGTTTTCACCGGAAGTTCCAGTGTTCGGCTTTGGGAAGGACTTGAAGAACTTTTCCCAGATCATCAGATCCTCAATACAGGTTTTGGTGGATCACAAACAAGAGATCTGTTCGAACACCTCCAACCATTGGTACTTTCATATAAACCAAAAATGGTCTTTATTTATGAAGGTGACAATGATATCAATTTTAGGAAAAGACCCAAGAGAGTCATCCGAATAACCAGAAAGATCATTGACACAATTTGGCAACACTATCCTGAGACGGAGGTAGTTTTGATCTCATCGAAACCAAGTATAGTTCGATGGCATTTAAAAAAGCGCTATATAAAGCTGAATCTGAAATTAAAGGAATTCGCAGAACGAACTCCTCGAGTAGCTTTTGCCAATGTTTGGGACGTTATGTTGATGAATGAAGTTATTAATGAAAGCTTATTTATTGAAGACGGCTTACATATGAATCAAAAAGGGTATGACCTTTGGTACGAGGTGATCAAATCCTTTCTAAACTAAACTCTATGAATAAAATGAACAACAGATTGACTAAATCAATAGCAGTACTTAGTATTATTCTAAGTATAGGGTGTGAGGCACCGCAAAAAGAAATTTTAATGCCGGAAACAGATCTTAATACTGAAAATCTGATCCCTATGCCTAGTTCAATATTAGCTACAAATAGTGGATTTCGCTTAGATCAATATACACGAATAGAAACCAGTCCAGACAATGCCAGCTTACAAGAAGTGGCTACCTACCTTACAGATAAAATAGCTGAAAAAACGGGTTTAAGACTAGACTTAAATACTCAGGAAGGACAAAAAAGTGATGCGGTCATCTACCTCCTCCAGAAGGAAGACAAACCATGGCCCAATGACGAAGCCTACACGCTTTCGATTAAAAAAGATTCTTTGATACTGGAAGCTCCTACAGCAAAAGCGGCCTTTAGAGGAGTACAAACCATTAGACAACTCATCCCTGAGGTCAGTAATGATACTCTTGCAGAACACTCTATATGGCCTATCGCTACAGGTAGTCATTGAAGACCATCCAAATTTTGAATACCGCGGTTCCATGTTAGATGTGGCGCGACATTTTTTTTCAGTGGAGGATGTCAAAAAATACATTGAGCTTCTTTCGTACTACAAAATAAACGTCTTACATCTGCACCTGACGGATGATCAGGGATGGCGAATTGAAATAAAATCCTGGCCTAAGCTCACTGAAATAGGTGGCAGCACAGAAGTAGGTGGAGAAGCCGGAGGGTTTTATACACAGGAAGACTATAAAGAGATAGTAGCTTATGCAGCGGCACGCTATATGATGATCGTTCCGGAAATAGATATGCCGGGCCATACCAATGCTGCCTCCGTCTCCTACCCTTTTTTAGATGGAACCGGTAAAACGCCACAGTTGTACCAGGGAACACGTGTTGGCTTTAGTACCTTTGATACCAGAAAAGATACAGTATATTCATTTATAGATGATGTAGTGCGTGAGATCAGCGCCATTACGCCTGGTCCATATTTCCATATTGGTGGTGATGAGAGCCATGCCACTAAAAAGGGAGATTACAACTATTTCGTGAACAAGGTAGAAAAGATTGTTCAGAAGTATGAAAAGATAATGATCGGTTGGGATGAAATTGTCACGGCCGATGTGGATAGTGAATCCATCGCACAGTTCTGGGCTGATGAAAGTAATGCTACCACCGCCACAGAAAAGGGCATGAAAGTGATCCTTTCCCCTGCAAAAAAGGCCTATCTAGACATGCAATACGATACCCTTTCCCCGTATGGCTTGCACTGGGCAGCCTATATCCCCGTGGATACGGCTTATGTCTGGAATCCGGAAACCTACGTTCCACAAATCCCAAAAGAAATGATCCTCGGGGTAGAGGCACCCTTATGGTCAGAAACAATAAGCAACTTGGAGGAATTAGAGTATCTAGCCTTTCCAAGGGTCATTGGGTACTCAGAATTGAGTTGGAGTCTGGAAGAGAACAGGGACTGGGAAAACTTCAGAGTGCGACTTGCCAATCAGACTCCTTTCCTTGACATGATGAATGTGAACTATTACCCCTCCCCAAGGATCGATTGGGTAAAGAGCAATAGGGCTTATAAAGAGATCCTCAAAGATTAAAAATCTTTAGAGCTAATTTAATAACTAAAATAAACCAATTATGAGAGCCTTTTTAACTTGTATTGCCTTTTTATTTATTGGGTTGATATACGCTCAAACTGAGAATGACACCTTGCCAAAAGCAGAGGTATCCACTACTATGCAAAGCGTAGTTATTAATGGTAAGACCATTTACCTAACCGCGCAAGCAGGAACTTTTCAGGTAAAGGATGAGAATAATAAACCCTTGGCCCTAATGGGACATACCTTTTACAGCAAAGGAGATAAGCGGGATAATAATACCAGAAAACGGCCCATTGTATTTGCTTACAATGGAGGACCTGGTTCTTCATCCTTCTGGCTCCATATGGGTATTTTAGGTCCCAAACGAATTGTAGTAAATGACCCGGACTATACCCCTGCGGCTCCTTATCAACTGGTGAATAATAATTATTCCATTCTCGATGTTGCAGACCTGGTAATGATAGACCCGGTTGGAACCGGTCTTAGCGTGCCTTTAGGTAAATCAAAGTTCAAGGATTTTTGGGGAGTAGACCAGGATATTAAGAGTCTTTCACTTTTTGTTAAACAATTCCTGATAGAGAACGACCGGATGAACAGTCCTAAATACCTCCTGGGCGAAAGCTATGGTACATTTAGAAATGCAGGGCTCATGAAAGTACTACTGGGGGACGGTATCGCTATGAATGGGGTGATCATGGTTTCTGCGGTATTCGACCTAAGAACACTGCTCTTTCCGCCGAATGATGACTTGCCTTATATTGTCCATTTCCCCACCTATGCGGCCACCGCATGGTACCATGACAGGGTAGAGAATAAACCGGAAAATGTGTATGATTATCTCAATGAGGTAAGAGCCTTTACAGAAGATGTGTATACACCTGCACTATTCAAAGGCGATCGTATAGACATGGAAGAGAAAAAATCTGTGGCAGCAAAATTAGCATCCTATACAGGTACCAGTATGGACTACTGGATGAAGGCAGATCTGCGTGTAACTAACAGCGAGTTTTTTGCAGAATTCCTTCGAGAACAAGGAGAACTCGTAGGCCGTTTAGATTCCCGATTCACAGGTATCAACCAGGACCCATTGGCACAAGAAGGGAACCGGGATCCTCAAAGTGATGCTATTTCACCTGCATATATAGCAGGATTTCTCGATTATTTATACCGCGATCTTAAAGTTAATAAGTCATTAAATTATGCCACCTCCGCTTATGGAAGGAAAGGATTTGAATGGGATTGGAAACATGCCGGAAATGAACGCTGGGGCACGCAGGCCGCCATCAATACAGGGGTTGATTTGGCCGAAGCCATGTCCAAGGATCCCAATGTGAAGGTTTTGATCCTTAATGGTATTTATGATATTGCCACAGTTTTTTATGGGGTTGAACACAGCATCAACCATTTAGGGCTTACCAAGGAGATCAAGGATAACATCCTGATGAAATATTATGAGGCCGGTCATATGATGTATACGCATCCGCCCTCTATGGCGCAGTTTAAAAAAGATGTGTCCGATTTTATAAAGGATACTTCACGCTAACAAAAAAGGACGTCATGGACGTCCTTTTTAATTGAATACATCTTATTTATTTGTTCCCGGGAGTCCAACAGGCTTCTTTGTCTGCCAGGTAAAAGGTGCTGCTTTTTTTGTCACGGGCCATACTTCATCTAAGGTATCTGCACTATAGACGGTTCCATTCTTAATAACATGGGTAAGTGAATTTGTATTCCTCAAGGAATCTATAGGATTTTGAGCCATGATCAAGATATCTGCCAGTTTCCCAGCTTCTATGCTTCCAAGATCGGTTTCCAGCCCAAGGGCAGTAGCTCCGTGAAGCGTTGCTACTTTCAATGCATCATGATTCTCCATTCCCCCACTTGCAACAGACCATAATTCCCAATGATAACCCAGGCCTTGTAATTGCCCGTGGCTACCTATGCCGGCAATACCTCCTTCTTTTACCAGATCGTTCATGAACATCGCGTGTTTCTGAAATACGTGTTCTTCATCCATAAACCATCCCGGACGTCTTCTCGACTTTCGGGCTAGTTCTTCATAAGGGGTGAAATATTGTAATTTTTTATCTCCCCATACATCTTCACGGGAATAGAAGTAATTCTCAGCCCATGGTCCGCCGTAAGAGACCAATAAAGTTGGAGTCACTGCCATTTTGGATTCTGCTATGGTTTTTACAACGTCCTGGTAAATAGGATAAATAGGCAAAGAATGTTCGTGCCCCGGATATCCATCGAGCAATTGAGTCATGTTTAATTTAAAGTCGAGACCCCCTTCTGTAGTGGGCATTAACTTCAACTCCTTGGCCGCCATAATGATCCATTGCCTTTGTTGCCTGTTCCCAACCAGATACATTTTAATGGTTTTGGTATTGTAATACTCACTGTATTGCTTCAACACCTCTTTGGCATGATCCAGGCTTGTTATTTTATAACGCCAATAGCCTACGCCAGGCCCGGTACTGTATACCCGGGGGCCATGTAAAATTCCGGCTTCCACCATATCTGAATAGGTCAACACGTCTGTAGTGCCAGTTTGGGGATCCCTGGTGGTGGTAACTCCATAAGCAAGGTTGGCCGAGTACCCCCAAACCTGGTTCTTGTGAATCCCCCAACTAGGCCTCAAATGGGCGTGGGTATCCACAAATCCCGGTGTAAGAGTTTTGCCGCTTACATCAATTATGGTGGCCCCTTTGGGTATCACCAGGGATCCTGAAGCTCCCACGGCTTTGATCCTGTTATTTTCTACAAGAACATCTCCTTTCTCGATGACCTCATCTCCCTTCATGGTAATGATCCTGCCACCTTGTAATAATAGTGTGCCTTTGGGCATCTGCTTTTTATAAGCAACCTTAATTTTAAACTCCTCTGCTTTGAAGATAGCTTCCTTTTCCTCCTCCTTCTTATCCTCTCCGGTCTCTGTTGAATCTTTGGTCTTCTCCGTTTTCTTTAGTTCCTTTTCTTTCTTTTTAGCGGCTACAACACTGTCCTTAAATTGTTTCCCGGCATCGAGATCGTATCGGAAATGACTTGCTCCCAGCGACCAATGCACTTTTTTACTATCCGAGGCCCAGGCAGGGAATTCGCCTCCCATTACCGTTAATTTCATTGCCGGAAAAGCAGCCTTATCTGCCGATGCTAGCGAAATAGTAGGTGTTTTTCCATACCGTGGTATGGTCACCGTATAAATATCGTTATTGATCTGTGCCAGTGCCTTGCTTCCATCAGGAGAAATACGTATTTCGGAAGGTCTGGATGCCTTGTCATTATCTTCCCTGTTATCATCTATCATTGGGAGATAACTGTTCTGCGATCCTTCCATATGATCCGTCCCAAAGATATCCTGAGACCCAAAGGTCTCTATTCCTTTTAATTTCAGATGTTCTTTTTCATCCGTACCATCCCAACGAATAGAGATCAGCCCTTTAGTGGCATGACTTAAATAAATTCGATCGTCTATTTTGGTAAAATGCGGCTGTTCTCTTCCTTTCGATTTATCGATGAATTGAATAGGTCCCCCATTGGAGGAAACCCAAACCAGGTCCTCCTGAGCCCTACTGGTCCGCGGGCCAATAGCATCTTCATATGTCTGTGTAGTCCCTTTGAGAAATGCTATTCTGTTACTCTTATATGACCACTCAGGGGAACTGTAAATTCCTGGTTCTTGTGTTAATTGAATGGGCCTGGCTCTTCCATCCACATTGACCTTATACAAATGTCCCCCTCCGGATTTCCAGGTAGTATACACAAGGCCAGTGCCGTCCGGGGACCAACTGGGCTGGGCCTCAGTAAAATCATTACTGGTTAACCTTCTTGGAGTACCTCCCGGGAGCTCCATAACATATAGTCTATTTAACGCTGTAAAAGCCAATCGTTTTCCATCTGGGGAAGGTTTGGCATCCCTCACCTGTGTCACAAAAGCTTCTGCCGTATCATCAATGGGATAGTTGAATTTTAATCGTGGTCCTAGTTCTAAGGAAACATCTGCCGAAAAAGGAATCTCATTAGCTGTATTGGTATCTAACCCTATTGCATAGATCTTACCTCCATAGGAGGCGATTAGTTGCTTGCTATCTGGCGTAAATGACATGGCGGGTAGCACCCCCAATGGGGCAATAGACTCTTGTTCATCTCTTTGCACCGGGTATGCCAACCAGCGTTCCTCTCCTGTTTTTAAATTACGTAAGACAAGACCTGTTTGAGCCTCGAATCGATTCCCATAAACAAGCCATTTTCCATCCGGAGACAAGGTTGGGGTAAAGGCAGATCCATATCGGGATGTAATAACATCCATGTCGCCATCTTCCATGTCATAAGTGCCTATTTGATATTGTGGAAGTTGTGCATTGTAGTTCCAGGCATTTCGCCGTTGTGAAAAATACAACAACTTGCCATCTGCACTGAAGGCAGGATCTATGACCTTAAGTTCCTTTGGTTCCCCGATCAAGGCGCTTCCTCCCCCACCTTCTTTGTGGTAGATATTTAATTTAATATTTCTTCTTCCTTTGGCGCCTACGATATAGTCACCATCCGGCGTCCATTCTGCAGAAAAGAAATTATGCCGACTTTCTTTACTGATCTGTTTTTCTTCCTTGTCCTCTAGGCGAAGCGTCCAAATATTATCCGAGCCACTTTTGTCTGAAATAAATACTATGGATTTTCCATCCGGACTAAATCGCGGATGAACATCGTAGGCAATTCCGCTTGTGATTGCTGTGGCCTTTCCTCCTGTAATTGGGATGGAATATATATCCCCCATAAGATCGAAAACAATGGTTTTACCATCCGGACTTACATCGAGCGACATCCAGGTGGCTTCTGAAGTTGAAAAGGCAATGGTGCGTTCTGGCTCAAGCGGTAGTTCCTTGGTAGCCTTCTTAATGGAGTCTGTTTTCTGTATGGTATCTTGTGCCAGGAGTGATTGTGCCGGAACCAATAAAAGCGATAGTAAAAATAGGAAAGTAATAGACCGATTCATTAGGAGTGTTTTTTAAATGAAGCTCCTAATATAAAGAATTAATACGGGAAGTTATCCTATTCAAATAGAAGGGAAAAGAGATGTATTATTTTTTTTCCGTATCGGCTTCAGCCTCTTCTTCAACAGTAAAATCTGTGATCCCATGCTGATGTAATAAATTATACCATTGGATCACTTTTTTGATATCACTGGGATATACTCGATCCTCATCATAATCGGGAACTACCTCAAAAAAATACTCCTCCAATTTTAATTTGTCTTCTTTGTGTCCAACCGAGGTCTTACCTCCATCTTCCTTCTCCTGTATCTTTTTGAAAACTGCTACCAAGGGTAATTCTTCTTCAAGAGTGAATATGGCGATCTCGGATAACACACTTACATTACTGGTCATACCTACTGTGATCCTTTTACCATCTATAAGAGACTCGGCTACAAAACCTGTCCTGGTTTGGGTCACCAATTTGAATAACCCGGGTTTTCCCCCTATTGATAAAATCTTATCTAAACTCATAGAATTCTCTGATTTCGGCGCAAATATGAAAAATTAAACTGATTTGCCCTCCACTAACGCGCTTTTTTTAACAATGGAAAGCGCATTTTATAATCCACTTCAATTTTACCTTTCGAAATGTTGGTCAACTTCCCTTTTAATAAGCGTTTTTTCAGGCTGGAGACCTTATCGGTAAAAAGAATACCTTCAATATGGTCGTATTCATGTTGAATGACCCTGGCCAAAAGACCATCGTAGGTATGGGTATGCACGTTGAATTGTTCATCCATATACTCAATGTTGATGGTATCTTTCCTGGATACATCCTCACGAATATCCGGAATACTTAGGCAACCTTCATTAAATGGCCATGTTGTGCCCGTTTCATCTACCATCCTGGCGTTGATAAATACTTTTTTAAATTCCGCAAGTTCTTCCTGCTCCTCTTTTGTAAGATCCTCATCTTCTGCGAAGGGAGACGTATCTACCATAAATAGCCGTATAGGTAATCCTATTTGAGGGGCCGCCAGACCAACGCCGTTGGCATTGTACATGGTATCCCACATATTGCTTATAAGTGTTTCTAAACCCTCGTATTGCTGCTCAATATCCGTACACACTTTCCTGAGTACCGGATCCCCATATGCTATAATAGGTAATATCATATTATATTCTTTTTATTCTTCAAGCTATTATTTTGCTTTATACTCTATTTTATTCGATCCAGGTATCCTTGCAGGATTAGCGTAGCACTGATCTTATCTACCATTGCTTTTTCCCTTCTATTTTTTTTCTTCATCCCGGAAGCGACCATACTTTTTACGGCCATTTGTGAGGTAAAGCGTTCATCTTGTCGATAAACGGGTATTTCAGGAAATGATTGTTTTAAAACCTGGATAAAAGGCCCGATCAGGGTTTCCGATTCCGAGGGTGTATTATTCATTTGCTTAGGCTCTCCTACTACAATGGATGTTACCTTTTCTTCACTAACATACTCTTTTAGAAAGGTTAACAAATCTGATGTTAGCACTGTGGTTAGGCCTGATGCGATCAATTGTAATTCATCCGTTACAGCGATCCCAGTTCTTACTTTCCCATAATCCAAGCCAATGATCCTCCCCAAGTATTATTTTTTTGCAAAAATACAGGATAAATTGTTATTCCTATAAAATTCGACCTCATAATCCCGGCCTACATCCTATCTTTGCAAAAATTTTAAGCAACTCCATGAAGGAATTACAAATTACCATCGAAAAAGCGTGGGAGAACCGTGAATTGCTAAGAGAAGCTCATACGCAGAAGGCTATTAGAGAAGTGATCAATCTTGTTGATTCGGGAAGTCTCCGATGTGCTGAACCTACCGAAGGGGGTTGGCAGATCAATGAATGGGTTAAAAAGGCAGTGGTCCTGTATTTTCCCATCCAGAAAATGGAAACTATGGAAGTTGGGATCTTTGAATACCACGATAAAATTCCTCTAAAAAGAGGTTATAAAGAAAAAGGTATTAGAGTAGTACCACATGCCGTTGCAAGACATGGCGCCTATATAGCACCTGGAACCATTTTGATGCCCTGTTATGTAAATATTGGTGCGTATGTAGATGAAGGTACTATGGTTGATACCTGGGCCACGGTAGGTAGTTGTGCTCAAATAGGAAAGAATGTTCATATAAGTGGAGGAGTTGGGATCGGTGGCGTCTTAGAACCTTTGCAGGCTTCTCCCGTCATCATTGAAGATAATGCCTTTATTGGTAGCCGTTGTATAGTGGTAGAAGGAGTACGAGTAGAAAAAGAAGCCGTGCTTGGTGCCAATGTTGTATTAACGGCTTCAACTAAGATAATAGATGTCACAGGATCTGCACCAGTGGAACTAAAAGGTAGGGTTCCTTCGCGTTCAGTTGTTATACCAGGGAGTTACACCAAAGAATTTGCGGCAGGGTCCTATCAGGTTCCATGTGCGCTGATCATTGGGAAACGTAAACCAAGTACAGATTTGAAGACTTCCTTAAATAATGCGTTACGAGAGTATAATGTTGCTGTATAATTTGTAGGAATTTTTCACGGTAAGACAATTTTATGACTTTTTTATTGTTATAACTTTGCACTTAAATCAAGTGACTTATTAGATCCTGGTAGTATGAAAAAAAAGAATCAAAAAATTACAGCACTCATTATCACCTTCAATGAAATGGGTTATATACAAGCCTGTATTGATTCTGTTTCCTTCGCCGATGAGATCGTGGTAGTAGATTCCTATAGTACCGATGGTACCTATGAATTTCTGCAAGATCATCCAAAAGTAAAGGTGCTGCAGCATCCGTTTTCCAATTTCACTTTACAGAAAACATTTGCCCTCACTCAGGCATCTAATCCATGGGTTTTATTCCTGGATGCAGACGAAATTGTCCCGGAAGGACTTAGGAAAGAAATTGAAGCTACCGTGCAGGAAGATCAACCTCACGCCGCCTATTGGTTCTACAGAAAATTCATGTTCCAAAAGTCTGCACTTCGCTTTAGTGGATGGCAAACCGATAAGAATTATCGTTTATTCCAAAAGGACAAGGCCAAATTCTCAGATAAGAAAATAGTTCATGAAACCCTTGAAGTAGATGGTACTTCTGGCATCCTCAATGAGAAGCTGATCCATTACTGCTATAAGAATTATGAGGACTACAAGTCGAAGATGTTGAATTATGGTAGATTAAAAGCCAGGGAAGATTTTTATCGTGAAAAACGTTTCAATTATTTCTTTTATACCCTAAAGCCAGCGTGGAAGTTCTTTAACCATTACATATTGCGACTTGGTATTTTGGATGGAAAAAAAGGAATGACTATTTGTTATTTGAACGCCTTGAGCGTCTTGGAACGTTTCCGAGAATTAAAACGTCTTGAAGTGAAGAATGAGCTTGCCTATTACTTGCTGATGCCATAATAGGTCCACACCTGCTTTTTTGTCCTGGTCTCCTTACGAATCGACTTATTTTTCTCAATAGACTCCGGTGTTTTATAACCCCTCTTATGATCTAAATGAACGCATACTGCGCTGTATCTTAGCTGTTTGGACTTGAGTCCAAAATTAAAAAGTCGCTCCCCTAATTCTCTGTCCTGGCCTCCGTATTGCATACGTTCATCAAAACCATTTACATTTAAAATATCTTTTTTCCAGCCTGAGGAATTATGACCGTTCCAACTGGCATTGGTTGGTGTTATTGTATTGAAAAAGATTGAAATAAATCCCCTTGCTGTGAGCTTGTTGTTTTTAAAGGTCTTGGGAATTCCCATCTCTTTTAACCAATTGATATTAAAGCAATTCTGTGCTTCAATATCCTTTCTGGTGATGGCTTTAGAAATATTCATTGGCAGCATATAATAACCGCCGGAGATAAAGTACCCTGGTTCCTTATTTATATAGTGTACCATCACAAAATCTTCACGTGGAATACAATCGCCATCGGTCATGATAATATAGGGTGAATTACAGGCCAGGACAGCTTTATTCAAGATTCTGGATTTTTGGAACCCTTCATCTTCCTGCCATACATGAATCATAGGGTAAGACACTTTTTCTTCCATATCAACCAAAAGAGCTTTGGTCTTAGGTCCGGATCCATCATCTGCTATCACCACCTCAAAATCCTTAAAAGTTTGATACTCAAATCCCCATAATACCTTCTCCAACCATGCCTCGGAATTATAGGTACTAACGATGATTGAAATTTTCGGATCAGCTTGCTGCATCGTACAAAAATAGAAAAGTCTTTTTAACTATCTTTGAAGAACTTCTTTTTCATGGTCGTTTAGGAGGTGTTCTGTATAATTTTCTGCCAATATTTGGTCTATTAATAAATGTAATATTAAAATTTTATTTTAGTATTAAAGTCACTTTTATGAAAGTTTTTAAGGAACTTGGTCCATCTTTATTTCATAGCCTAAGGCTTTTGTTTGTCCCAACTTCCCGCTTGCTAACCTTTAAAAGTGAACCCCTGCCTGTGATTGTTTCACTAACCTCAATTCCCAGCAGAATAAAAACACTTCATATTGTGATTCGCAGTTTATTAAGGCAGGATCATACTCCTAAAAAAATTGTGCTTTGGCTAAATGATGATTTAAGAAACAAACTGCCTCATAATCTTGTTTCCCTACAATCTGCTCTTTTTGAAATTTGCTTTTCCAACCTTACATCATCCCACAGAAAGCTAATTCACAGTCTTGAGAAATATCCTAACGACATTATTTTAACCTGTGATGATGATATGATATACAGGAAGAATTGGCTTCGTATGTTGTATGATGAACACCTTAAAAATCCCGACGATATCATTGGAAACTGCACAGTAACTATTAAACATGACGCTAAAGGCAACCCGCTTCCCTTTAAATTATGGCGTTATCCGGATGAAAATGAATTCAACCCCAGAGCAATAGTGGCCATTGGTGCCTGGGGTATCTTGTACCCTCCAAATACTATGTCCGAACAAGTAATGGACTACGATTTATTTACGAGACTGGCACCAACTGCGGACGACCTCTGGTTTAAAGCCATGGCACTGGTTAATGGAACTTTAACTTCACAAGCAGAGACAACACCGAAGGAGCCCATACCAATTATTGGCAGCCAGAAGGTTGCCTTAAAAAAAGACAATATCACACAAGAAAAGAATACCGCGATCTGGGAAGACCTAAACGATCATTTCAATCTAAACCGAATCATCTTGCAAAAATAAAAAACGGACACATGTAGTCCATACCAATATGTCTTCAGCACTTCCAGTTAAAATTCTTTTTGCTTAATCAGGATCCTGCTCAACCCAGTTCTTTAAAACATTGAAAAACATATTTAAGTATCTTTGATCGCAAACGTAACTTCTAATATGGGAATGAGAAAGCTACTTTTGGCACTGTTGAAGAAAATGAAATTCCTTCCTCCAGCATATTATGTATCTGTTTATTATGAATATTATACTGGAAAAAAAATAGATATTGATCATCCCATTGAATTCAACCAAAAACTTCAGTGGCTCAAAGTATTCTATAAACCAGCAATTCTTACACAGCTCGTAGACAAATACGAAGTTAGATCATACGTTGAGGAAAAGGTAGGCCCTCAGTACTTGAATAAACTAATAGGGGTTTACTACAACTCCCGGGATATAGATTTTGATGCACTCCCAAATAAATTCGTTCTTAAAGGTGCTCATGGTTATAACTTCAATCTTCTAGTACCCGATAAATCCAGGCTCAATCGAATTAAAGCAAAATTTGTTTTTAAAAAGTGGATGTCCAAAAATCAATATTACCGGGGTGGTTTGGAGTGGGCCTATAAAAACGTTGTCCCAAAGATAATCGCAGAAGAATTTTTGGAAGAAGAAGGGAAGGATTCCATTAGTGATTATAAATATTTCTGTTTTGATGGAGAACCAAAGTTCATACAAGTGGACCTGGACAGAAAATCAGGACACGTTCGCAGCTATGTGGATTTAAAATGGAATAAACTTGCGTTTACCACCATAGGGATAAAAGATTACAAAGGAGATGTGAAAATTCCAAAAAATAGTGTCGAAATGGAAAAGATTGCCAGGACCCTGGCAGTAGACTTCCCATTTGTTCGGGTAGATCTTTACAATTTGGATGGCAGAATAATTTTTGGTGAAATGACTTTTTATCCTACCGATGGGCGGATGGATTTTGCTCCTGAAAACTATAACACAATCATTGGTGATTATCTTCAGATTCCAGCAATACCAGAAGATCAAAAATACATACATTAACATACAAACTATTATTTCTTTGAACAAGGAGATTGATCGGACCATAGCTTCCCTGAAAAAAGGTGAATTAATTCTATACCCAACTGACACCGTGTGGGGAATTGGTTGTGATGCCTCGGATGAATTGGCTGTAGGAAAAATTTATGCCCTTAAAAAAAGGATTGACACAAAAGCACTAATCTGTTTGGTGGGCAATGTTGCCATGCTTGAAAGACATGTAGAAAAAGTACCGGATGTAGCCTATGACATAATCGACCTTGCATCAAAACCCACTACCATAATCTATGATAATCCCAAAGGAATAGCTAAAAATCTCATTGCTGTCGATAATACCCTGGCCATTAGAGTAGCCTCTGACAAGTTTTGCCAATATCTAATAAACAAGTTCGGCAAGCCAATCGTATCTACCTCAGCCAACATAACCGGAGAACCTACACCAGTAGGTTTTAATAAAATAAGTGATGCCATTTTAAAAGGAGTAGACTATGTGGTAAATTTAGATCGTGAAAAAACAAATGGTTCCTCTTCCTCCATCATAAAATTAGGCAATGACGGTACTGTAAAAGTCATACGGGAATAAATATGATTAAGACCAACTACAAGGAAGCATTAAAAGATCCGGTGTTTAAAACGATCGCAGAAGCGGCTCAAGCACTTTCATTGGAGTGTTATGTTATTGGCGGCTTTGTTAGAGATCTCCTGCTAGAACGCGGTATCCCTAAGGACATTGATATTGTAGCCGTTGGCAGTGGTATTGATTTAGCCAAAAAAGTAGCATCACTAACTCCTGGTAAACCAGAGGTTACCGTATTTAAGAACTTTGGAACAGCCATGCTCAAATACAAGGATAAGGAAGTTGAATTTGTGGGTGCCAGGAAAGAGAGTTATAACAGAGAGAGTCGGAATCCTGTGGTGGAAAATGGCACGCTGGAAGATGATCAGAAACGCCGCGATTTTACTATAAATGCCCTGGCATTGTCTTTAAATTCCAATAATTTCGGCTTGTTGGTAGATCCTTTCCAGGGAGTGAACGATCTTAAGACAAAACTGATCAGAACGCCTTTAGATCCTGCAATTACTTATTCCGATGATCCACTGCGAATGCTTCGCGCCATTCGGTTCGCATCACAATTGAATTTCATTATAGAACCCAGGTCCCTGGAGGCTATCACGGAGAACAAGGATAGGATCAAGATAATTTCCAACGAACGTATCGTAGACGAATTAAACAAGATCATAATGAGCGAAGTTCCGTCTGTTGGATTCAAACTTTTGAATCAGACAGGATTAGTAGGGTTGATCCTCCCGGAATTAATTGCCTTACAGGGAATTGAAGAAGTAGAGGGCCAGCGTCACAAAGATAATTTTTGGCATACCCTGGAAGTAGTTGATAATATTGCGAAGACCACGGATAACCTTTGGCTTCGTTGGGCTGCCTTGCTACACGATATTGGCAAAGCTCCCACCAAAAAATTCGATAAAAAGATAGGCTGGACGTTTCACGCACATGAGTTTGTAGGATCCAAAATGGTGTACAAGCTCTTTAAAAGGATGCATATGCCTTTAAATGAAAAGATGAAATTTGTTCAGAAAATGGTGCTGATGAGTTCCAGACCTATTGTGCTTTCAGAAGAATTCGTGACCGATTCTGCAGTGCGTCGTATGATCTTTGATGCGGGCGATTACGTTGATGATCTCATGACACTTTGTGAAGCCGATATCACTACCAAAAACCCAAGGAAACAGAAAAAATACAAGAATAACTTTCGCCTTGTTCGGGAAAAGATAGAGGAAGTGGAGGCCCGGGATCACGTCCGTAATTTTCAGCCCCCAGTAAGCGGTGAAGAGATCATGAAAACCTTTGGACTGCCCCCGTCTCGCGAAATAGGGATGATCAAAGATGCCATTAAAGAGGCGATCCTGGAAGGGGAGATCCCCAACGAATATGAGGCTGCCAAAGCCTATATGATCAAAAAAGCAAAGAGCATGGGGCTTACAAAATAGAATCGATTTATCACCCATGTTGTTAATCTATCCAACTGAGACCATCCTTCCATACTTTTCTTTAAAAAGAGTGGTATTTTTGTAGGCCAAAACACGGCTCTTATGATCAAATTGTTTCGCCCACTTGCAAAAACCTCCCTCATCCTCGTCTATTTGGTGATCATCGCTGGGGCCGTGGTGCGTATGACAGGAAGTGGAATGGGATGTCCGGACTGGCCCAAGTGTTTTGGATATTACATCCCCCCAACTGAAGCATCCGAATTGGAGTGGCAACCCCAACGCGCATTTAAGGAAGGTCAGGTGATCATTAGAAACGAATCCTTATGGGTAGCTACTGTGGACCATATCACCGGAAGTACGTATGACGATGCAAATTGGGCAGCGTATCAAAAACACGATTATGCCATTTTTAATGCTACCCACACCTGGATAGAATACATAAATCGGCTTTTAGGTGCTTTGGCAGGTCTTGCCACCCTATTTCTGGCCATTGCCTCATGCTATTTTTGGAAAACAAATAAAAAGATCACTATCATTTCCTGGCTGATTGTCCTGGGGATGCTCTTTCAGGGATGGCTTGGGGCTACCGTGGTATATTCAGTTTTGCTACCTGTAAGGATCACCATGCATATGATAATGGCCCTGGTCATTGTTGCACTGTTGATCTATGTATTGGAGAAAACCAGCACTAAAGCCAGCTTGGCTGTCTCTGCCCGCCGAATACATCAACTATTGTGGCTGGCATTAGGGTTAACAATGGTTCAAATCATTCTGGGAACACAAGTAAGGCAATTCGTTGATGATCAAATAGATCAGGTAGGAGAACAGGCCAAAATGCTCTGGCTCTCACAACCCACTGTGCAATTTTATATCCACCGCTCCATTTCAATTCTGGTGGTTCTTTTCAATGCCTGGATCGCATATCAAATTGTCTCAAAAAAACTGGAGTTGACCAAGATTTATTGGGTCTTGGTTCTGATAGGTCTTGAGATCTTATCAGGAATAGCCATGTATTATTTTGATTTCCCTTTTGGGAGTCAGCCTCTTCATCTTGTCCTGGCGTCGCTCTTATTTGGGCTTCAATTTTATTTGGTATTGGAAACCCAAAAGACCGGAACAACCATTGAAACTTTGTAACTTTGTCCAACGGTAAATGTAGTAAGCATGATTTACAAGATCAGGATCATTCTGGATGCCAAGGAGGATATTTTTCGAGATATCGAGATAGAGGCTGAGAACACCCTGGAAGATTTCCACAACGCCATTACCCAGGCCTTTGGCTTTTTGGGTGAAGAAATGGCTTCTTTCTATATCTGCGACGAAAATTGGAACCAGCAAGAGGAGATCGCCCTTTTCGATATGAGCGAGGGTACATCATCTTTACGTTTGATGAATGAGATCTTTTTGGAAGACATCCTTACCCGCCAAACACCAAAATTGATCTATGTCTATGACTTCTTAAGTATGTGGACCTTTTATGTGGAATTGGCAGATATTGTTGAAAATACCGAGGGACACGACTATCCCAACGTGCTCTTCAGTTTTGGAGAACTGCCTGAATCGCCACCGGAAAAGAATTTTGAAGCAGATCCCAATTTCGATTTTGATGAAACATTTGATCGATATGACGATCTCGATTTTGAAGAAAACTGGAATTAACTACTCCCTACCGGAACAGGACTTATGAATTACATTATTATCCCAACTCTTTCTTAAACCAAGTATCCCCTATGATCAATCTTTTTAATGCACAGATCGATAGTTTATCGCTACACCGTGTTGGTAACAAAAACAAAAATGAAGGTCTCTTTCTCTCTGAAGAACCTCAAGCTCTCAATGATGAAACCAGAGGGCTTTTAAAGGAGTTCTTTCTAAAACCCTTTCGTGAAAAGGAAGAGAATTACTTTAAGCTTTCCCATGAGGCAGATCTTGAGTTCAATGAGATCTATCAGGCTGCCAAGGCCATTTTTGAAGATCCGGACTCACTGCAAGAACACGCCAAGAAAATAACACGTTTTTTATATGATCAATCAAATCATCCACATATCAAAAGTGGAGAAGTATTTATTGCCCATTTCAGCAATATGGTCCTTGATAATGAAAAAATAGACGCTGTGGGGATCTTTAAGAGCGAGATCAAACAAGAATTTTTACAATTCCAGGAAAAAGGATCACATCTCGAAATGATCCTGGAACAGGGTGTGAATCTAAACAAATTAGATAAGGGATGCCTTATTTTCAACACCTTGGAAGAGGAAGGATTCAAGGTTTTGTCTGTGGACAGCAACCGATACGACACGAAGTATTGGCTGGAAAATTTTCTTGGGGTCAATGTACTCCCAGACGACAATTTTTACACGAAAAATTATCTTAAATTCTGCCAGAACTTTGCCAAGGACGTGGTCTTGCCGGCAGAAGATAAACAACAAGAAGTACTGTTTATGAATCGGGCTGTAAACCATTTTGCTAAAAATGATGCCTTTGAGGAATCCCTGTTTCTCAATGAAGTAATGGAGAATCCGGAACTTATCCCGGAGTTTAAACACTACAAGGTAGAAAAAGGTCCCAAGTACAGCATTGAGGATGTTTCAACCTTTCCTATTGCCAACAAAGCAGTTTCAGATTCCCGTAAGAAGATCAAAAATGTAATAACCCTGGATACTAATATTCAGATCCGTATGGATTTTATCAATCCAGAATCTGCAGAACGATTTGTAGAGAAAGGCTGGGATGAGGAAAAACAGATGTACTATTATCTGGTATACTTTAATAAGGAAATGAAGTAGTAAGGGCTAGTTTTTTCAGCGACGTATTTAACAAAGCTTTATTTGATATTGATCTTCATATCAATGATCTGCCTCATACTTACATTTTCATAATTTCTTTTAACAAAATCTAAGGTAAGGATTAGTATCTCGCCCATTGTTTTACAATTTTTGAAATTTATATCACGGGTAAAATCGAAAATTTCCATCTTTAATCGTTCCACGTTCTCAGGAAGGGAGATTTTATCCGTTTTGCAAGCGCTTAAAAGTCGATTTATACGCTTGTTGGTACTTATGATCCGTTTGGCAATTATAGAGCGTTCTTCAACTTTATATTGTTCTATTGAATTCTCGAGCAATTTGCTTGAAACCAACTCGACCATTTTTAAGTTTTCTTTAAAAAACTGCGGGCGGTATACATTGAGTTTTCCTTCAAAACACTGCTGATCAAAATCAATGGCACGTATTCTGTAAACGACGTGGTCAAAATCATGTATAGGAATAATCACATAGTTATAAGATCGCATGTCACCCAATAATTGGATCATAGATCGCTCATTGAACTTTACGAACTCTTTGGCTAACTGCGACTTTTCGGAATCAGTGCAGTGGGGTAACATATTTTTTATAAAAATATCTCCCGGGATCCCTGCAATATGTTCTTCGATGAGTGTATCCTTACAAACAAGATAATTCAGGTTATAGGGGGAGAGCATATGCTCTAGTTCTAACCCATAAATGCGCGAAGCATCCGCCTTTTTTACATAAAAATAAGTGAAGTTCTCATTTAATATATTTCGGACCTTTATTCTGAAAGGTTTGGAATTACCGAACGTACAATAATCCACGGCATCAATATTGAGATACTGAAAAATATGATCGGTACCATCTGAATGAAGCACGGAATAGACTCTTTTTAAACTAAGATCAATTTCTTTGCGATCAGAATCGGAGTAATACACCCGAATCCATAAGGTATCAATGCCATCCTCATCATAGACCACCACAGATCCCGAAAATCTGAGCAAATCTTCATAAAATATGGGAAGCTCAATTTTCCGGTTGTACATTTCCAGGAAAGCATCGAGTTTTTTGCTCACCGGAAAGGAGGGTTTTTTCTTGGACATCAGCCGTTGTTGTGTCATAGGAATTTACCTTTTATACGATTCTATTGTAACAATTTATGGTTTTCGTCGTCAAGTTACTATAAACTGCCTAAACTATACACTATTTGGAAACGATTCTTACAGTCTCTAATCTGACCAAAAAATTCGGATATCTCACCGCTGTAAAAGATCTGTCCTTTTCCATAGAAAAAGGCAATGTCTATGGAATATTAGGGCCAAACGGCAGCGGAAAATCGACCACCCTTGGAATCGTCCTCAATGTAGTGAATCCCACTAGTGGTTCCTTTAGCTGGTTCGATGGCAATACCACAACCCATGATGCTTTAAAAAAGGTTGGGGCCATTATTGAGCGGCCCAATTTCTATCCCTATATGTCTGCTTTACAAAATCTAAAGCTGGTCTGTAAGATCAAGGGGGTTTCCAAAGATAAGATTGAGGATACCCTGCAACTGGTAGGTTTATGGGAAAGAAGGAACAGTAAATTCAAAACCTATTCGCTGGGTATGAAACAGCGACTTGCCATAGCCTCGGCACTCCTGAACGATCCGGAGATCCTCATTTTAGATGAGCCTACCAATGGGCTCGACCCTCAGGGGATACATCAAATAAGGCAGATCATAAAAAAGATCGCCTCCCAGGGGACAACTATTTTATTGGCGTCCCATCTTCTGGATGAGGTGGAGAAAGTATGTACCCATGTAGTGATCCTTAGAAAAGGAGAAAAAATTTATGCGGGTAAGGTAGACAATATGTTGGCCAGTCATGGATATTTAGAGCTAAAGAGCAATAAATCAGAAGCCCTTGTAAAGTTATTGGAAGAAGATCCCAGATTTGGAAAAATAGAAGAAGAAAGCGGATTGATCACGGCAGTGCTAAATGAAAAAATGGAGCCTGGCACTCTTAATGAACTCCTATTTAAAAATGGGATCATCCTCACACATCTGGTGATGAGAAAAGAAAGTCTTGAGGAACAATTCTTAACACTTACCAAAAACCTATGAAAAGGCTCTTACAAATAGAATTTATTAAACTTTGGAACAACCGTTCCAGCAAGGTCCTTATCATTGCCTATTTTGTTCTGCTTACGTCTATAGCATTGGTGGCCGCCATCAAATTTGATATTGGCCCCATTAAATTTCACCTTGCGGAACAAGGTATTTTCAACTTTCCCTATATCTGGCATTTTAACACCTTTGTCACGGCCTTTTTTAAACTGTTCCTAGCCATAGTGATCGTCTCAATGATGTCTAATGAATACAGCAATAAGACTATCAAACAAAATCTGATAGACGGACTTTCGAAGAAAGAATTTGTACTTTCAAAATTCCTGACCGTTATTTCTTTCTCCCTGATCTCAACGATATTTGTTTTTGTGGTCTCTTTGATCCTTGGGTTGATATACTCTGACTATGACGAATTATCCATAATTTTTTCTGACCTGCAATTTCTATTGGCATTTTTTGTGAAGTTGGTTGGGTTTTTCTCTTTCTGTTTATTTCTTGGCGTGTTGGTTAAAAGATCGGCCTTTGCCTTGGGATTCCTCATATTATGGCAAGTATTTGAAGGGTTTGTCAGAGGGATGATCCGTTGGAAACTATTCGATTCGGAGACTACAGATGCAATCATGGGATTCTTCCCGCTGAATGCCATGTTCAATCTTATCAAGGAGCCATTCTCCCGCCTAAACGCCGTTCAAACTGTGGCTAATCAGATCGGCGAAAAAGTGACCTTGAATTATCAGGTTCATTGGTACGAGATCCTCATCGTATTAGTCTGGACTTGGGTTTTCGTCTATTTGTCCTATATGTTATTGAAAAAGAGGGATTTGTAGTATATTGTGGTGTTTGCGAAGACACTATGAAAAAGATTGCCTCCATCGTCCTTTTTGGGCTCCTTTCCCCATTCCTACTCTTTAGTCAGGGAGAGACCTCTAATTGGTATTTTGGGAACGGAGCAGGTATTCGATTCAACAATGACGGAAGTGTATCTAATGCCAATAATGGCAAGTTACAGACCTTTGAAGGTTGTGCAACCATCTCAGATTCCTTTGGCGGATTACTTTTTTATACCGATGGGATCACGGTGTACAACAAGAACCATGAGGTTATGAGGAATGGTGAGGGGCTTTTTGGAGACCCATCGAGTACTCAATCTGCAATAATCGTCCCTAAACCAGAGGATCCGACGATCTTTTTTGTGTTTACCGTAGACACTTCGGTTTCTCCACAGGACACAGATTACGGTCTTAATTATTCAGTAATAGATATCACCGAGGACAATGGTATGGGTGCCGTAATTCAGAAAAATGTGTCCCTGTTGCAAGATTGTTCTGAAAAAATTACTGCGGTAATAAAAAACTGTTTTGAGCAATCTATCTGGGTAGTGACTTTGGCTTCACAAAACGGAACAAGCGGTATTCTTAATACCTTTTATGCTTTTGAGGTGAATGCCACTGGCGTTCTTACTTCTCCGGTCAAAACAACTTTTTCCGATCTGCAAATCGAAGATCCTAGGGGCTATTTAAAACTATCGCCAGATGGAACCAAAATAGCCATTGCCAATTTCACTGATGGTCTTTTTCTTTATGATTTTAATGAAAGCACCGGGGGCATATCCAATCAGCAATTTATAAGTCTACCCGGAGCTAATAAAAATCCTTACGGCCTCGAATTTTCTCCGAATAGCAACTTGTTATATGTGCACGCTACTAATGAGATAGAAGCAACAGGTAATTATTCTTCTTCCTTACTTCAGTTCGACATCACAAGTACAGATATAGAAGCTTCCTTGATCGAACTCGATAACAGAGCAATTTACAGAGGCGCCTTACAGCAAGGGGAAAATGGTAAGATCTATAGAACCATTACCACAAGTTATACTGAAGGAACCCCTTATTTAGGAGTTATAAATAATCCTAATGAAATAGGACTGGCTGCTAATTATCTGCATAACGAAGTATCCCTGAATGGGAAAAATGCCATGCAGGGTTTACCTCCTTTTATACAATCTTTCTTTGGCAGTACCGACCTGATACGAAATACTGACGGAACAACAAGCAGTACCTTAACCTTGTGTAGTGGAGAACCTATGGAATTAGAAGCCGATAGCATTCCCGGAGCGACCTACTTTTGGGAAAAAGACGGGATCCTTATACCAAGTGCTAATACCCATAAGTACGCAATAAATTCAACTTCCGAAACAGACTCTGGAAGGTACAGTGTAGAAATAATATCTTCAGATCCCCTGGAATGCCCTATTATAGGACAATCTCTCATCAATGTACTTCCTATCCCAGATCCAAATCTAATTTTAAGTCAATGCGATATAGGTCCAGATGATTCTACAGACGGGATCACCTTGATAAACTTAGATAAGATTAACGACAACCCTGGTTTGAACTTCTTTTTTTACGAATCAATAGCAGAGAGAGATCTAGATCTTCCTATTGCTGATAATCAGAGCTACCAGAATACACAACCCTTTAATCAGGTGCTGTATTATAAGGTAGTAAATACATTGGGCTGTATCAATACAGGCGAATTGACTATTGAAATAACTCCTTCCTTACTGGTTCCAAGCAATTTTAGCCCTATGTACACCTGTGATGACTTTCCTTCAGATGGGGTGTTGGAAAGTAGTTTCGACCTTCAGACCATTACAGCGAATTATGATGCTTCAACGACTGTAAATCTATACACAAATATTGGGGACGCTATTGGTCAAATAAATGAACTTTTAGATTTTGCCCTGAACACTACATCGACCACCCTTTATGCCCGACTTTCGCAAGGGAATATATGCCTGGGTATAGAGGCTATAGACCTTATTGTAAACCCTTCTCCGGTACCAGTCATGGAAGAAACCTATGTCTTTTGTACGGATAGAGGTACCTCGTTGATAGAAGGACCTGAGGGTTTTGATACATATCGTTGGTTTAAGAAAACCGGATCTGGTAGGGTGGACTTAGGTAATGGACAGCAGATAGGCCTCACTGAATTGGGCCTTTACGAATTGGAAGCCAGCTATGTCTATAACATCAATGGCAATCAGGTTAGCTGTGGCAATAGTGTTAGTTTTCAACTTGTTCCTTCTTCAGTAGCAGTAATCAATGACATAGAAATTCGAGATTTTGCTGCCAATAATACAATTGAAGTTTCGGTAAGCGGTGATGGCAACTACGAATTCTCCATGGACGGGATAAACTATCAGGAAAGTCCTTATTTTTCTAATGTTCTTCCCGGATTTGCACAAGTATATATAAGAGATACCAAGGGATGTGGTATTACGCAAAGAGAGATAGCAGTAATGGGCTATCCCAAATTCTTTACGCCTAATGGCGATGGCATAAATGACTATTGGCAACTTACCGGATTCAATGAACAATTTCAGTCGAATGCCTTTGTGGGGATCTATGATCGTTATGGCACTTTTATTACCCAAATACCAACCCAGGAAATTGGGTGGAATGGCAATGTGAATTCCAAAATAATGCCTGCAGCCGACTACTGGTTCAGAGTACAGTTAGAAGACGGGCGTGAATTTCAAGGGCATTTTACCCTTAAACGGTAACGTATGTATATGCTGAGTTCAACATACCGAATGGAATCTGGGCAACATACCCATGGATGGCTATATATTTTATTCTTCTTACTATCTCAGATTGGACTAGGCCAGGAATGTCCTTCACAGGTGCTGACAAGTCCCTTGGACGGGGCTGTGAACGTTGCTGTGGATGCAAACATCTCATGGAACCAAGTAGCAAATATTCCCGGGTATATTATTTCCCTTGGGACAACACCGGGCGGAACGGACATCTTAAACAATAAGTTTGTTGGTAGCGCCACCACTTACAATCCACCTCTTGGGTTACCGGAAAATACTCTTATCTATGTGACCATCTCCCTCTTCGATTTCCAGAATGGAAATACTGAAATTCCCTGTGTGAGTGAATCGTTCACAACCGTGTCTATTACAGAAATTCCTGAATGTAATCCATTAAACATCCCTGCGAATGGTGCTGTAAATGTAAATCCATCTACCAATATTAGCTGGAATTATAGCCCTGGAGCTATAGGGTATAGGTTGACAATAGCCACTACACCAGGGGGTAATGATCTCTTGAATAATGTAGATCAAGGAAATATTTTATTTTATGATCCGTTTCCGGAACTTCCCCCAAATCAAATTATTTATGTTAACGTAGTTCCTTATAACCTGATTGGAAATGCCCTTGGTTGTATTGAAAATAGTTTCACAACTAGTCCTGTCGCAATACTGCCCGGATGTACCTCCTTGATATCTCCACTAGACGGGGCTACCAATGTACCCCTGACACCTATTATAGAATGGGAGGCTGTTCCCGGTGCTACAGGGTATCGTATGACAGTTGGCAACTCTCCTTTTACGGCCGAGATTCTCGATAATGTTGCTTTCCCTCCGGTTACGCAGACCGGAATACTGGAATTAGATGCAAACCAGACCTTCTTTATAACCATTGTTCCCTTTAATGATGCCGGAGAAGCCATTGGTTGTCTACAACAGACTTTCTCAACCCTTCAGGGATGTGGGCCGTTTTTTGATCCAATGACCGGGGATTTGGTGACGCTGAATCCTCAGAACAATATACCAAATACCATCTCCACTTGTGAAGATGACTTTCCCTTGGCATATACTTCTAATGATACAGCCGACGGTTATCGCTGGTATAGAATTAATAACAATGGAAATGAATCACTTATTTCCAGTACGGCCAGTGTCATATTTCCCAATCCAGGAGATTATCGTTATGAGGCTTATAATCTTATTCCTCAATACGGCAATATTGAATGCCCTACATCCCAGATATTAAGTGTGAGGACCTCAGAAATTCCAACGATCACAGATATAAACGTTACAGAGCATGCAAACGGAATTCGGATAGATGTACTTGTCTCGGGCAATGGAGATTATGAGTATGCTATTAATAATAGTAACGGGCCCTATCAGAACAGCAATACCTTTAATAATATACCTTATGGCACTCATACATTGTATGTAAGGGACAAAAATGGATGTGGCATAGCGGAAGAGCAGATCGTTCAGGACCTTACCCTGGAGGGCTTCCCTAAATTTTTCTCCCCAAACGGGGATGGGGTAAATGACTACTGGCAATATATTCCTCCGGAGATAAGTAGTGACCTTACCCTGGTGAGTATTGAGATCTACAACAGATATGGTCAATTATTGTTACAGATAGATCCAACATCAAGGGGATGGGATGGTACCATCAATGGTGGAACACTACCGGCAGCAGATTATTGGTTTAGAGCAAGAGACAATACCAATAGTGAATTGATCGGACATTTTTCATTGAAACGATGATGTCCAAAAATCTACACCTATCGCGATCATCAAACCAAGCGTCTTTCGTAATTTTACGGTATGAAGTTTAATGTAGTTTCAGATTTCAAACCTACAGGAGATCAACCTGAAGCCATCCAACAACTGGTTGATGGGTTGAATGATGGTGAACGCTATCAAACCTTGCTGGGGGTAACTGGCTCAGGAAAGACCTTTACGGTAGCCAATGTGATTGAACGGGTACAAAAGCCAACCCTGGTGCTTGCCCATAACAAGACACTGGCTGCACAACTGTATTCAGAATTTAAGCAGTTCTTTCCCGAAAATGCTGTGGAATACTTCGTCTCTTATTATGATTATTACCAGCCCGAAGCCTATATCCCAACGAGCGGACTTTACATTGAGAAGGATCTGTCTATTAATGAGGATATTGAAAAATTACGGCTAAGCGCCACCTCCTCACTGCTTTCAGGAAGAAGAGACGTATTGGTGGTCGCCTCTGTATCCTGTCTCTACGGGATTGGCAATCCGGTTGAATTTCAGAAGAATGTGATCACCATACGCAAGGACCAGGTCATCGCCAGAACTAAATTCCTTCATCAGCTGGTTCAAAGTTTGTATTCCAGGACCACAGCCGATTTTAAGAATGGGAATTTCAGAGTGAAAGGAGATGTGGTTGATGTCTTCCCAAGTTACGCAGACAACGCTTTCAGGATCCATTTTTTTGGAGATGAAATTGAAGAAATAGAGGCCTTTGATCCTTTTAATAACACCCTGATTGAGGTCTATGAAACCTTAAACATATATCCGGCCAACATGTTTGTGACCTCGCCGGATATTCTTCAAAATGCTATTCATCAAATTCAACATGATCTGGTGAACCAAATATCCTATTTTTCAGAAATCGGTAAACCTTTAGAAGCAAAAAGATTAGAAGAGCGCACCAATTTTGATCTGGAGATGATCCGGGAACTGGGATATTGTTCGGGTATTGAGAACTATTCCAGATACCTTGATGGTCGTGAACCAGGAACCCGACCTTTTTGTCTTCTTGATTATTTTCCGGACGATTTTCTGATGATAGTAGATGAAAGCCATGTGACCATTCCTCAGGTACACGCCATGTACGGCGGAGACAGATCACGCAAAGAAAACCTCGTGGATTACGGCTTCCGACTCCCGGCGGCCATGGACAACCGTCCATTAAAATTTGAGGAATTTGAAGCGCTACAGAATCAGGCTATTTTTGTCAGCGCCACCCCCGCTGACTATGAACTACAATTAAGTCAGGGAATCTATGTGGAACAGGTAATTCGGCCTACGGGCTTGTTAGACCCTGTGATTGAGGTTCGTCCCAGTAAAAATCAAATAGATGATCTGGTAGAAGAGATACAACAACGGGTGGAAAAAGATGAACGGACACTGGTCACTACCCTTACCAAAAGAATGGCTGAAGAGCTTACTAAATATCTTACCCGGATCAACGTACGATGCAGGTATATCCACAGTGATGTGGATACTCTGGAGCGGGTTGAGATCATGCAAGATCTGAGAAAAGGGATCTTTGATGTCCTAGTAGGAGTAAATTTGCTCAGGGAAGGTCTGGATCTGCCTGAAGTATCACTGGTGGCCATTCTGGATGCCGATAAGGAAGGTTTTTTGCGAAGTAATCGCTCCCTTACACAAACGGTTGGAAGGGCAGCAAGGCATTTGAATGGTAAAGCGATCATGTATGCCGATAAGATCACAGCCAGCATGAAAAAGACCATTGATGAAACAACCTACAGGAGGGAAAAACAAACCAGTTACAACAAAGAACACAATATAACGCCAACCTCACTTAATAAAAGTCTGGACAATGCGCTTGCTAAGAACTCAGTATCTACGTATCACTTTATTAAGGAAGAGCTAAGAGCTGCTGAGCCTGATTTGGAGTACCTTACTAAAGATCAAAAGGAAAAGATGATCCGACATAAACGCAAAGCAATGGAAAAAGCAGCCAAAGAACTCGATTTTATGCTGGCTGCCCAGCTGCGGGATGAGATCAAAAGTCTTCAAAATCAGGATTAATAAAACACGGACCGTGAAAAAAATTTCCCCTTTTCTCTTTATTGGTCCTTTTACAAATGTAATTCCTTCTGTCTAACCATGTCTGTTGCTGATATCCGGAAGGCTGCAAAAGAAAATCTTAGACCAGGAATTTTCAGGAGGGGATCATGATGTGTTTGGCCATCCTCAATAAACCCATATATAAATAGCGCCCCAATTTCTCGGAGCGCTATTCAACTAACCAAACAAACCAACCATTATGAAAACCCAAAGTATGGGTTGAGCATAATTTCTTTTTACCTTACTTTCCTATTTCGATCATGCGTTTAGGCTTAGGCAAAGCCTCATCTTTCTTTGGAAGAGCAAAGGAAAGGATCCCATCTTTATAAGATGCTTTTATCTTTTCATTGTTCACGGTTTCCGGTAATGTAAAAGACCTTTTAAAAGAAGTATATGAGAATTCTTTTCTGGTGTAATTCTCTACTGTTTTTTCATCCTCAGTCTTTGTCTCCATTGAAATGGTCAAAACATCGTTATCTACTTCTACATTAAAATCTTCCTTGTTTTTACCGGGAATAGCCAATTCCAAATAATACCCTTTTTCATCTTCCTTAATATTTACAGCAGGAAGAGTAGCTGCATAATTTTCTGATCCTCCTAACCAATCTGGTCTGAAAAATTCATTCATTAGAGAAGGAAATCTCATGTTGTTACGTGTTACTATACTCATGACTTTTAGATTTAAGTTTAACTCTATTTTCCACATATAGAGCAAAGGATATACCAACCGATTATTCCTGCCCTTATGTCATTTATCCTACTAGCAACACTGCCCTTATGTCAGTTTATTTTAAATATACTTCTTATTTTAGTGCTTAATTATGGACAATCCTTGACATTGTATTATTTATGAGTTCAACTGGGTGCGTTGTTTCTTCTTTTATAATACCTTGCTTAAAAGTTTAGTAATGACAAACAATGATATCTTAAAAAAGTTGCGAGTAGCTCTGATGTTAAGAGATGATGAGATTGTGGATATTCTTGCTCTGGTAGATTTTCGGATTTCGAAAAGTGAGATCGGTGCTTTTTGCCGGAAAGAGGGGCATCCGAAATACAAAGAGTGTGGCGATCAGGTACTTCGAAATTTTTTAAATGGCCTGGTGTTGCATTTAAGAGGCCCCAAGGAAGACCCAAAAGACCCTAAGGAGGTATTGAATTCCCCTAAAAAAAGCACCTCAAAGGGACCTTCAAAACCCAGAAAAAGTAAATTTACAGGATTGGGTTCTGTGCCTTATAAAAATAAAAAAAGGTCTTAAGCAACCTTAAGACCTTTCTTAATAACCTCAGAGTCTATCCTGTAATACGAACAGGAACTGTATACATCTTTCCTTCTTCGGCCTTTGATAATTCAACGGCTTGATAATTCAAACGACTTTTCACAAAACGTTCCAATATTTCATCTTCAGTATCTACTGAAATCACCACGATCTCCTTATTCTTGTTAAGAGTGAACAATACGTTGGCAGTAAGGTCGTGCTCATTTAGAACAAAAGAATTGTCCTTTAAAAGCTGACTAATTTGGATAGCCAGATCTTTTTTTGGATCGTTAGCGTTGGAATCATTTGCAAAAAGGTTTCCGGCTGAAAGAAGAAGAGCCGCTGCTAGTACTACAGGTAATTTTCTCATGACTTGTTTGTTTTTTGATTAATAATTAGATTGATGATGTATAATAAAAGACGACCCCTACATAGGAATGTTACTGATTTTTCAAGTTTTAACAGAAATTTAGTTTTTACCACTTATGAGAATTCCCATAAAAATTATTGAAACAGGCAAGTAAAAAAACCCTATTGGACTGGTCTACGGTTTATTTAAAACCAGAAAAACTATATACATTTAAAGACAAACAAAAAGGCGATGTTTTTTTGAACATCGCCTTGATTACATAAGTCGTTTTTTATTAGGCTAAAACCGCCTTGACCTTATCAGCAGCCTCCTGGAATTGTACTGCAGATTGCACTGCCAAACCAGAAGAATCAATGATCTCTTTGGCTAAGTCCGCATTCGTTCCCTGAAGTCTTACAATGATGGGAACCTTGATAGCATCTCCCATGTTCTTATAGGCATCTACTATTCCTTGTGCAACACGGTCGCATCTAACTATCCCTCCAAAGATATTGATCAGTATAGCCTTAACATGCGGATCTTTTAGAATGATCCTAAAGGCCTCTTCCACTCTTTTAGCATCGGCTGTTCCTCCCACATCAAGAAAATTTGCAGGTTCTCCGCCGGCCATTTTAATAAGGTCCATCGTAGCCATGGCCAATCCGGCACCATTTACCATACATCCTACGTTTCCATCGAGGTCTACGTAGTTGAGTCCAACCGCACGAGCTTCAACTTCAATAGGGTTCTCTTCCCGGAGATCGCGCATTTCTGCATATTGCTTCCTCCTGAATAAGGAATTGTCGTCTATGGACACCTTGGCATCTACGGCCATGATCTTATCATCTGAGGTCTTTAAAACCGGATTGATCTCAAAAAGACTGGCATCACTTTGTTCGTATGCTTTGTATAAAGAGGTAATAAATTTGGTCATCTCCTTAAATGCAGTACCTGAGAGACCCAGGTTAAAAGCAATTTTACGGGATTGGAAAGGCAATAATCCAGTAGATGGATCTACTTCCTCCGTAAAAATAAGATGCGGAGTTTTTTCTGCCACTTCCTCTATATCCATACCACCTTCAGTAGAATACATGATCATATTACGTCCACGTGCCCTGTTCAAAAGAACAGAAACATAGAATTCACTTGTTTCACTTGCACCCGGATAATAGACATCTTCGGCCACTAGTACCTGATGTACCTTTTTCCCTTCTGCAGAAGTTTGAGGGGTTACCAAATTCATTCCAATTATCTGTCCCGCGATCTCTTCAACTTCTTTAAGGTTCTTGGCGATTTTAACACCTCCTCCTTTTCCCCGGCCACCTGCGTGTACCTGAGCCTTTATCACATGCCAGGAAGTGCCTGTATCGTGGGTTAGTTGTTTAGCAGCATCTACCGCTTCCTTAGCATTATGCGCCACAATACCTCGTTGTATACGAACGCCAAAACTGGCCAAAATTTCTTTTCCTTGATATTCGTGAAGATTCATACGGTTGTTTTGTTAGTTGCATGCAAAAATAGGAAACACAGCGGAGTTTCACTAACTAAATTGAACTTGTAATTAAATATTAAAATCCTTAAAATCTAATGGATCGAAATTTCTGAAATGTCCGTTCATATCAATCAATTCCTTGGTCCTATCTACTTCTTTAAGAACCTTTATGGTCTGATCCAAATGCCTTCGTATATATGCCAGTCTATCGCTCTCTTTGATCAGTTGCATTAGCTCGTATTCTTGTTCGAAGGACAGACCCATTTTATGGGCAAGCATATAAGGATTAAACTTATCAGCCGGAATCTTTTCAAAATGCACCCCCATAAGATCGTAAAGTTCTTGAATTCTATCGAGTACTGATTCTTTTGCCTGAATATCACCATCATTGATAGATTCCAAAAATTTCACCTCACCACCTGCATACATTTTGCCTTCCATTTCATTTTCAAAGGTCATTACCTGAAAGATCTGTCTGCCCACACAAGTTACATCCATAGATCCATTCTCATAGGTACTGACAACTTCTACAAGTTGCACCTCAGTTCCAAATACGATCCTGTCATTTATATAGACCGGAATACCAAAAGTGACGGCGTCTTTTCTGCAATCGTTGATAAGCTCCTTGTACCGGTCCTCAAAGATATGAAGAGGTACTGTTTCACCAGGGAAGAATACGGTTTGTAGTGGAAAGAAGGGTAATTTCACGGCCTAATTTTAGTAAAAATACAAAGACAGGGTGTGCATCGCAAGTTTATGATTCAGAGAATATTGTTATATATGTAACTATTTGTTGTATTTTTTTATTTATCGCACTTTATTTTGGGTTAAAAGCCTGAGAAGAGTAGCTTTGTACCAAAGTTACTGCTATGAAGCATTCAGATCTCTTAAAAATTGCCCATAACTATGGGGCACCAGTATATGTTTATGATTCGGAAAAGATCATTTCGCAATTTAACAGGCTTACAAAAGCCTTTGGCAGTGTTCCAAAACTAAAGTTGAATTATGCCGCAAAGGCTTTATCCAATATTTCTATACTTCGATTGATGAATAGTTTGGGGAGCGGACTAGACACTGTATCCATACAGGAAGTACAACTGGGATTAATGGCGGGCTTTAAACCCCAGGATATTATCTATACTCCCAATGGAGTTTCCCTGGAAGAAATAGAAGAGGCTTCAAAATTAGGAGTTCAAATCAATATTGATAATCTTTCGATCCTGGAACAATTTGGTACCAAGCACCCACAGGTCCCTGTATGTATTCGTATTAATCCGCATGTTATGGCAGGGGGTAATTCTAACATTTCGGTGGGCCATATTGATTCTAAATTTGGGATCAGTATACATCAGATACCGCATTTACTAAGGATCGTAGAACTTACCAAAATGAACATCAACGGGATCCATATGCATACAGGCAGTGATATCCTTGATATTGATGTTTTCTTATACGCCTCAGAAATACTATTTGATACGGCTAAGCATTTTAAAGAACTTGATTTTATAGATTTTGGGAGCGGGTTTAAAGTACCTTATAAAGAAGGAGACATTCAGACCAATGTGGAAGAGTTAGGTCAAAAATTAACAGGAAGATTCAACGAATTCTGCCAGGAGTATGGAAAAGATCTTACGCTTGCCTTTGAGCCGGGAAAATTCCTTGTAAGCGAAGCCGGGTCATTCCTCGCCAAAGTGAACGTGGTAAAACAAACCACCTCTACTGTATTTGCCAGTGTTGATTCTGGATTTAATCATCTGATTCGTCCAATGCTATATGGTTCATCTCACGAGATCATCAACATATCTAAGCCCGATGGCAGAGAACGCTATTACTCGGTTGTTGGTTACATTTGTGAAACTGACACCTTTGGGAATAACCGAAGGATCAGCGAAATCTCCGAAGGAGACATCTTGTGTTTCCACAATGCCGGTGCCTATTGTTTTACCATGGCCAGTAACTACAATTCCAGATACAGGCCTGCTGAAGTACTTTGGCATGAAGGGAAGGCATATCTCATTAGAGAAAGAGAGACTTTTGATGACATCATTCGGAATCAAGTTGACCTAACTTATCTGTTCAACCCTGTCATAGAAAAGGCGGTTGCTAAATAAGAAACCGCTTCTTATTTTTGACAACTGGGTGAGATGGCATCGTTTTTGAACTAAAATGACAAGTGACGCCTAAAATAAAGCATAGACATATTCGTTATTTTAATGACATGTCTACAAAGTAAAAGCTATGAATAAATTCCGAGTATCAACACTTGTTGTATTAATGACGCTGGTTTTAGCGCTAAACGTTCAAGAAGTACAGGGCCAGAAGGTACAATGGCTTAGTTGGGAAGAAGCAACTGAATTAGCACAAACAGAGGCAAACCCTAAAAAAATATTTATTGATGTATATACTGACTGGTGCGGATGGTGTAAACGAATGGATAAAGATACCTTCCAAAATCCGGAGGTTGCTGCCTATATGAGCGAGAATTTTTATATGGTAAAGATGGATGGGGAAGGAAAAGATCCCATAGAATACAAAGGGAAGACCTACACCTATGTGCCTTCGGGAAGAAGAGGTTACCATCAATTAGCAGCTTCCTTACTTCAAGGCCGACTAAGTTACCCTACTGTAGTATTTATGGACGAGCAATTGAATATGCTCTCCCCGGTTCCCGGATATCAGAAACCAGGACCTTTTTTAAACATTGCCCGTTATTTTGGGGATAATGTGTATAAAGAAAAAGATTGGAAAACCTATAGCGGACAAGGTAAATAGGAAAGCTTACCTGCTGTAGTTAGGGGATTCTTTTGTAATGGTTACATGATGAGGGTGACTTTCAGCGATCCCACTGCTGGTGATCTTAACAAAACGCCCACTTTCTTTGAGGGCAGGAATATCTTTAGCTCCACAATACCCCATACCGGCTCTAAGTCCACCCACAAATTGATGAATACTTTCAAATAGATCACCTTTATAAGGCACTCTGCCAACGATCCCTTCGGGTACTAATTTTTTGATATCATCCTCCACATCCTGAAAATACCTATCCTTGCTCCCTTGCTTCATGGCCTCCACAGAGCCCATTCCACGATACGATTTAAATTTTCGCCCTTCGTAAATTATGGTTTCTCCCGGAGATTCCTTTGTGCCCGCCAATAATGAGCCTAACATCACTGTATCTGCACCGGCTGCTATCGCCTTTGGGATGTCGCCAGTATAGCGTATTCCTCCGTCTGCGATCACAGGCACACCACTTCCCTTGATAGCCGCTGCCACTTCCAGCACGGCCGAAAATTGAGGAAAACCAACGCCGGCAACTACCCGTGTAGTACAAATAGATCCAGGTCCAATTCCCACTTTTACGGCATCTGCACCAGCCTCCACCAAATATTTGGCAGCTTCACCGGTTGCAATATTTCCAACGATCACTTCCAAAGAAGGAAACTTCTTCTTTACTTCTTTTAATACAGCCACCACGCCTTTGGAGTGTCCATGGGCAGTATCTATGACTACAGCATCTACACCTGCCTTTACCAGGGCAGATGCCCTCTCAATAACGTCTGGGGTTACACCCAAAGCCGCTGCCACTCGCAACCTTCCATATTGGTCCTTATTCGCAAAAGGTTTCTGTGTTAACTTGGTAATGTCTCGGAAAGTAATAAGGCCTACGAGCTTGTAATCGGCATTTACTACCGGTAATTTCTCGATCTTATGGGCTTGTAAAATCTCTTCTGCCTGCTCCAAGGAGGTCCCTTCTGCTACTGTAACCAAATTCTTTGAAGTCATTACTTCAGAGACAGGTCGGTCGTTGTTCTTTTCAAATCTGAGATCCCGGTTAGTCACGATCCCAATGAGTTTTTTATCTTTATCTACAATGGGAATACCCCCAATGCTATGCTCCCTCATATTAGCCTTGGCATCTCCGACCAGAGCATCTTTTGGCAAGGTAACGGGGTCCAGGATCATACCGCTTTCGGCTCGTTTCACCTTTCTCACCTTCATTGCCTGATCCTCAATACTCATATTCTTATGAAGAACTCCAATGCCGCCTTCCTGAGCCATGGCAATGGCCATTTTGGATTCGGTCACCGTGTCCATCGCAGCAGAAACAATAGGAATATTGATGGTAATATTTCGGGTAAACTTCGTTTGAATATTTACATCCCTGGGTAGAACGTCAGAAAACGCGGGTACCAATAGGACGTCATCGTAAGTGAGTCCTTCTCCAAGAATCTTATTTAGGTGGGCTTCCATGCAATTAAGGATTAATTGCGTGCAAATGTACGTTTTTTTTTACGGACACAGGATTCTGGTAAATAGTTTTTAAAGGGCTTCGGCGCGAGTATAATATCCCTAACAATTTGATACACAGAATTTAATCAATTTTTATTTAGAAAAATTCTAAATAGGCTTTTCCATTACAGGAAAAGTATATAAATTTGCCTTTAAAATTTATCTATTTATAATTAGTCTAAATAAAATGAAGCTTGCTATTACTTCTCTATTTTCCTTTCTATTCTTTATAACTGTTGTAGCTCAAAATGATGGCGTATATGAGCAATCAATAGATTCTAACCTTGTAAGACTCGATGAAGTAGTGCTCTCTGCAAATGTCATTCTTGGTAGTAAATACCAGGCTAAAAACCGTACGGGATCTGCCTATTACATTTCGCCAGAGGAATTGGCAACCTTCAACTATACAGATATAAACAGAGTGTTGCGTTCAGTGCCCGGCGTATCTTTTTACGAAGAAGATGGTTTTGGGTTGCGCCCAAATATAAGTCTAAGAGGTACTTCTCCCGAGCGCAGTGCCAAAATAACACTTATGGAAGATGGGGTTTTAATTGCTCCTGCCCCTTATAGTGCACCCGCTGCCTACTATTTTCCATCCGTTGCAAGAATGCAGGCGGTAGAGATCCTCAAGGGTAGCAGCCAGGTTCAATACGGTCCCTTTACCACAGGTGGTGCCATAAATATGATATCTACAAAGATCCCGGATCATTTCAATGCCTTCTTATCTGCGTCTTATGGGAGTTTTAACAGCGGTAGATTGCACACCAAAATAGGTGATTCCAAAGAGCACTTTGGCTATATGGTGGAATATTTGAATTTTAATTCCGATGGATTTAAGGATCTGGACCTTGGGGGGAACACCGGATTTGACAAGAATGATCTGGTAGCCAAATTCAGGTTGAATTCATCGAAGGATGCTACCTTATCGCAGGCGATGGAATTTAAGTTCCAATATTCTGATGAGGATTCTAATGAAACCTACGTAGGTCTGTCAGATTCAGATTTTGAAGCCACTCCCTACAGACGATATGCCGGATCCCAAGCAGATGAAATGATCAATGATCATGTACAATTCATGGCCACTCATTTACTGGCTTTTAGTGACCATTTTCACATTACTACCAATGCGTACTATAATGGATTTAACAGGAATTGGTACAAACTAGATGCTGTCACCTTAGACGGCGAGCGTAGAGGTATTTCTGGAATCCTTAGTGATCCGGATAACAACCTTTCTTATTTTCAGCTTATTTCAGGAGAACAAGACGGGCCCTCTGATGCTTTTTTGGTGAAAGCTAACAACAGGAAGTATATATCAAAAGGGGTGCAGACCAAATTGGATTATCATTGGATGGGAGAACAGACTTTTCACGATATCGAAATTGGCCTGAGATATCATTACGATGAGGAAGACCGTTACCAATGGGTAGATGGCTACGACATAACCAATGGCATAATGAATCGCACCACTGAGGGAACACCCGGCACAGATGCCAATAGAATTAGTGATGCCAGGGCGTTTGCCTCCTTTGCGCTTTACAAACTTAAATACAAAGACCTAACCATTACACCGGGGTTGCGCTATGAGAACATTTCTCTCGGCAGAACAAATTATGGCTCTAATGATATAGAACGTACCGGCACGAATATCTCTTTCAGGGAAAATAATAGCTCTGTTTGGATCCCTGGAATGGGATTCAACTATAATTTCAATACGTTATCCATTTTTGGCGGAGTGCATAAAGGATTTTCTCCTCCTACTAGCAAAGAGGGTGAAAAGGCAGAGGAAAGTATCAATATGGAACTCGGATCCCGTTTTACATTTAATGGACTATCAGGGGAGGTCATTGGCTTCTTTAATGACTATAGCAACCTTCTTGGTAGTGATCTGGCAGCTACCGGCGGAACAGGAAGTTTAGAGCAATTCAACGCAGGAGAAGTAATTGTACAGGGATTGGAAGTCTTACTTAATTATGATTTTCTTACAGGAAATAAGTCGCTAAAATTACCGGTAACCCTAACCTATACCTACACGGATACTGAATTCAAAAGTAGTTTTGGAAGTGCTGAGGATATTTGGGGTGAAGTTACGACAGGAGATGAGCTCCCCTACATCTCAAAACATCAATTCAATACCAGCTTGTCTCTGCAACACCCTTCCTTTGATATTAATCTAAGTGGCCGTTTTAATGGTGAATTCAGAACAAAAGCAGGAAAAGGTGCAATTCCTGCCAATGAATTAGTGCCATCTAGTTTTGTATTGGATGTATCCGGGGCCTATCACCTCAATTCTCACGCCAGCATCACCGGAAATATCATTAATATGTTGGATGAGGTTTATGCCGTATCCAGAGTACCTTCTGGATTAAGACCCGGACATCCATTCGGTGCCTATGTTGGAATTCGTTTGCAGTATTAGAAAATCAAGCTAATGATAGGCTGAAAAGACTTGAGTGGCCTGGTTGAAGGCTGCTTCAAATACAGTCCAGGTCACATTGGTATCTGCTTTTTTTGAAGTAAAATATGATAACATCTTTTCGGTAGGCATATTACCCGTAAGCTCATCTTTGGCCATAGGGCAGCCTCCAAAACCCTGGATGGCACCATCGTACCGTCTACAGCCCGCCTTATATGCAGCATCTATCTTTTCGTGCCAGGTACTTGGGGTAGTGTGTAAATGTGCGCCAAATTCTACAGCTGGATACATGGGAATTAAATTGGAGAACAAATAGGATATGATCTCAGGGGTCGATGTTCCTACAGTGTCTGAAAGAGATAAGATCTTTACCCCCATAGAAGTAAGTTTTTGCGTCCACTCCCCTACTATCTCCACATTCCACGGATCACCATATGGATTGCCAAATCCCATCGATATATAAACCACCACTTCTTTCCCGGCATTAGAGGCTATATCTAGTAACTCCTTTAAGACCTCTGTAGACTGAGCAATGGTCTTATGTGTATTCCTCATTTGAAAGTTCTCAGAAATAGAAAATGGATATCCCAGATAATCAATCGCCTTGTATTTACAAGCATCCTGAGCCCCTCTTACATTTGCCACAATGGCTAATAATTTGGAATGATTATGCTGCAGGTTGAGTCCTTCTAAAACCTCAGCCGTATCCACCATTTGCGGAATGGCCTTAGGCGAGACAAAACTGCCAAAATCGATGGTATTAAAGCCGCAACCCAGCAGAGACTGGAGATATTGAATTTTCTTCTCTGTAGGTATAAACATCCTGATCCCCTGCATGGCATCTCTGGGACATTCAATTATTTTAACCTTTTCAGACATAAACAAAAATTGTTCTACTCTTCAAAATTACCATTATTTATAGGATAATAACAGGTAAAGACCTATCCCAATAAAAACTAATATTTGGAGCCATTTTAAATACACTGGAGCTTTTGGATGCTTTTGAAGGTAACCGGAAATGGCACCGGCCATTACGGCAATTGCAGAAAAAATCAGGAAAGAGATCAGCATAAAAAGAATCCCTAAAACATAAAATTGAAGAGTTGTACTTAAAAAGGTGCTAAAAAGAAAGCCTGGAAAAAACGCCAGAAAGAATATGGTGACTTTAGGATTCAGAACATTCATCACAAATCCCTGGCGGTACAATTGCCAGAGCGTTCTTTTTGGTTTATCTAGTGTTTCTATAGATATCCTCGCCTCAGCTCTCAAAACACGAAATGCCAAATAGAAAAGATAGATGGCCCCAAAAAGCTTGATCGTAAAAAATAAAGAGGGGTTTACACTGATGATCGCAGACACGCCAAAAGCCAATAAGGTAGTATGTACAAGACACCCGGAGATCAATCCGGCTGTTGTGGCCAGGCCATATTTCTTACCGTGAGCAATGCTTTGGGTAAGTACATATATATTATCCGGACCGGGAAAAATAGCCAATGAGGCCGTGGCCAATGCAAACCCCCATAAGATCTCAAAATTCACTTTGGTCTTCGATTTTTAATGGATAACAAACAAACGTACTTTTTTATATCTTACAAAAAATTCAGGAATGAAAATTTATCTTATTCTTTTTACCCTGCTCATGGCCTTTTCTACTTTGGGCTTTAACGAAACATCTATGACCGCTGAAAATTCCCTCTCGGATACCAAAATAGATCAAGACAGCGTGCTGCGCCATGTAGTCTTGTTTAAATTCAAGGAAGGAACTACAAAAAAGCAATTGGAGGAGGTAGAAAATGCCTTTGTTGCGCTTAAGAACAAGATCCCGGAAATAGAGTCGTTAGAATGGGGCCTGAATAATAGTCCGGAAGGATTAAACAAAGGATTTACCCACTGCTTTTTCCTGACCTTTGCCAGTGAAGCAGCTCGTGAAGTATACCTGCCTCACCCGGACCATAAGGCTTTTGGAGCCTTGCTGGGGCCTTCCCTGGAGGATGTTCTGGTTATTGATTACTGGACACCTTAAGAGCTCTTAGCAAGAAGTGCATTGTTTATTTGTTTTACCAGAGCCGGACCTTCATAAACAAATCCTGTCCATAACTGAATAAGACTGGCCCCGGCTTCTAATTTCTCCAGGGCATCGGCTGCGGAGTGTATCCCTCCTACTCCAATAATTGGAAAGGACCTGTCACTTTTATCTGCTAAGAATCTAATAACCTCCGTGCTTCTATTTTTTAGTGGCTCACCGCTTAAACCTCCTGCTTCTTCCACCAAGATAGAATCTGACCTAAGCTCCTTTCTTTCAATGGTTGTATTGGTGGCGATAACACCATCTATTTTTGTTTCCACAACAATCTCAATAATATCGAGCAGCTGCTCTTCAGAAAGATCGGGAGCAATTTTCAAAAGAATAGGCCGTACTTTGATCCCTTTGTTCTTGGCCAGGTTTGTATTTTCCTGTTTTAGTGATTTTAAAAGAGACGTTAAGGGAGCTTTCTCCTGTAACTCCCTTAAGCCAGGTGTATTGGGAGAACTTACATTTACAACAAAGTAATCTACATGATCATAAAGGGCCTTAAAACATATTAGATAATCTTCTACTGCCTCTTCATTGGGGGTCACCTTATTCTTGCCAATATTTCCCCCGATCAACACTTTATGTTCTTTTTTTAATCGTTCTGCGGCCGCTAGCACACCTTCATTGTTAAATCCCATTCGGTTAATGATGGCCTTGTCTGCCTTCAATCTAAATAACCGTTTTTTAGGATTCCCTACCTGTGCTTTGGGTGTAAGCGTTCCAATCTCCACAAAACCAAAGCCAAAATTGGCAAGTTCATTGTACAGAACAGCATTTTTATCGAATCCGGCAGCAAGTCCCACGGGGTTTTTAAATTTCAAACCAAATACCTCTCGTTCCAACCGAGGATCCTCAATAGTATATAATCTGCGGAAAAGACCTGATAGTCCAAGTTGGGAAGTAAGCTTTATAGCCCAAAAAGAGAAATGATGTACCTTCTCAGGATCGAATAAAAAAAGAAGAGGTCTGATGATCGCTTTGTACATACCGGCTTTTAAATGGCAAAAGTACAAACTTCAGCAACGTTTTTTTGTGAATTTCCACGCTAATTCGCTGTGGCTCTATTCCGGATTCCTGGGCGGATATGGCTGAGGAATAACTTGAAAAGGAATTCTATTGGCTGTAGCGCATAATTCCAGATATCGATCGTATTGTTTTGGATTGAAGAGCTTCAGTAATCGCTTATCATATTCCTTGGTATTTGCAAGGACCTTGTCTTTTAATACCTTGTATTTGGTTGCCAAGGCCTCAAGATCTTCCGTTTTACTTTGGGGATGTGTATCAAAAAGTTGCGTGATCTCCTCCTGATAAACTTTGTTGGATAGCTTGAGTTCTGCCGTCCAATCATCCATTTTCTGTATCTGTTCTTCATTCAATTGAAATACCTGAATAATAGTTTCCGCAGAACTACCACCAAGGCCCAGCATACAATCCCGGTCCTGAGCGTTTGAAGAAAAAACTAGCACTCCAAAGAAAAAAAGGAATACTATATATTTTGTTGGAATTATCATGGATCTGATTAATATCTGTGTCATCCTGATTAACTGATAATTTATTGGTTTAGTATGCTTTCCCATGTAAATAAAAAAACCCTCCGAAGAGGGTTTTAAATTTACAATAGGTATTGTTATTATTTCAGAGCTATACTAAGTCTTGCAAATAGGAATCGGCCACCTATTCCAAATTGCTGAGCTCTACGAGACCAGTCAAAACGACCTGAACTTCTGTTTCCAAAAGAATCTTCGGCTCTGTCCGGATAAATATCAAACAGATTGTTGGCCCCAATTGTCAATGTAAAGTTTTCTGAAGCCTTATACCCCAGCGATAGATCTGTTACTACTTTGGTCCCAAATACCTGCTGATTGGCAATGGTTGTAGTAGCTTCGGTTACTTCTCCGAAATAGACATTACGAAGGAATACCACGAATTTATCTGAGAGCAAAGTGTTAGACAGGTTAACCTTTGTTCTCGGAACAGCTTGTTCTAAATATACCCTGCTATCTTCAGGAAAATAAGTGTTAATCAGACCTGCGTCTCTCAATACGTCAGAGGCCTTGATATCACCTACTTTTTTGGTTTTAGATAAAGTACCTGCAAGAACCGATTTTAATCTCCAACTATCAGAAAGAGTAGCATCATGCGTTACCACAAGATCCAATCCTTTTGATTCAGTATCGATAGCATTTGCAAAGAATGAAGCTGCCGTAGCGTTAGCTTGTCTTAACAAATTATCGAGTTCCGATCCTGTTCCCGGACCAGAAAACTGACCGGTATAGACTACTCTGTCATCTATCTGAACAAAGTACCCATCTACTGTAATAGTAAGATTTGCAGATGGAATCTTGGAGGTTAGTCCCAGACTAACACTTCTGGAAGTTTCCTCTTTTAAGGTTGGAATACCTAACAAATTAGCGGCCTTGCTATCATTAGCGAAGGTTCCCACTTCCTGTGGATTCCCAAAGTTGTCAAAAATAGTGGACGTAGAATTGAAGTTAAGCTGATGTAGTGAAGGTGCCCTGAATCCTGTATTCAATGCGCCTCTGAAGTTGAGGTTCTCCGTTGCTTTAACTCTAGCGGCCAGTTTAAAATTAATAGTAGATCCAAAATCACTATAGTTTTCATAACGGGTAGCAAAACTCGCTAAAAAAGCATCAGAAAAATCGGCTTCCAGATCCAGATATCCTGCAACACTGGTACGTCCTCTGGACAAGGCATTGCTAGGTGCAAAACCAGGGAAAACCTGAGATCCTCCCGGACGGGAAGAGTCAAAAAAGTCGACCGCCGGTTGTTGAGAAGCTAGTTTAACTACTTCACCTGCCGCCGTGTACTGAGCATACGACGCTTCTTCACCAGGAACGATTTCATAAACTTCCGATCTGAATTCCGATCCAAACGCTACGTTCAGGCCATTTAGAACATCATCATAGAATTTTGAAATATCTAAGTTGGCTGTATTCTGTGAAAATGAAAATCCTCCGGCATCAAAAGTGGTAGGTGATGCGTTTTGCAGGGAGGCATTATATGTATTACCTATTACATATAGGAAGGAGTTCTTCCCATAGGAATTACTTAGATCTACATTCCAGTCTCCTATCATCCCTTTGATTCCCAGTGAAAATGACTGATCTTTTACATTGGAGTTGATCTCAGGAAGGAAGCCGTTAAAATAAGCCGGTGTATATGTCCTGCTTTGATTTGGCAACCTGTAAAAACCTGCGGAATTACCATTTCGAGAACTTATGCCGGCAAAAGAATAGAGCTCTGTTCCATTATCATCAAGAGGTAAGGAGAAATTCGCAAAAAATCGTCCACCGCGTAAAGCAGATTGCCCTACCCTCATATTGAAATCACTTCTTTCGAGACCACGGGCAGCTAGTTCTGCAGTAGTATTATCCCCGGAAAGAATTGGCTGCAATTCAGCCTTGGTTGTAGATCCCTGGGTGTCAATGCCAGCAGCATTTGCATACTGTAATACATCAGTAACATCATCATCCAAAAGCAATGAAAGGTCGGCACCGTCTGCTCTTGCAAATCGTTCAACGGTATTGTATAAATTAAATACATCTCCTTCCCATTCTTTCATCCTGCCGTATTCTTGCCGAACGTCAAAATCACCTGATAAGGTTAAAAATCCACCTTTTTCTCCCATGGAAATTCCATAGCTACCTGCAACATTGGTAGTGGCTCCATCAGAACCTCCTGTTTGATCGTTAGCATTTTTTGAAAAGTTGGCACCTGTAGTTGTTGTCAACACTAATTCGTTTACCGTTCGGTTTAAAATAATATTGATCACCCCGGCAATTGCATCGGATCCGTACTGAGCAGCAGCTCCATCACGGAGTACTTCAATACGTTGGATTGCAGCGGCAGGGATAGCGTTTAAATCTGTCCCAACGCTTCCTCTACCAAATGTTCCATTTACATTTACAAGAGAAGAGGTATGTCTTCTTTTACCATTGATCAAAACCAACACCTGATCTGGACCTAATCCTCTGAGGGAAGCAGGATCAATATGATCTGTTCCATCCGAAATGGTTTGTGTATTAGAAGTAAAGGAAGGTGCCACATAATTCAGTATTTGGTTTAGGTTTACCTGTGGAGACACATTGGCGAGTTCCTTCACATTAATAACATCAACAGGGACCGTGCTTTCGGTAGCTGTTCTGTTTGGGTTTCTCGACCCGGTAATGATCACCTCAGACAATTGTACCCCAGATACCAGGGTAACAGAGATGATAGAACTATTGACCAGAACCTCTTTGGGTTCAAAGCCAATGTAAGAAACAATCAATCGATCGCCAATGATGGCATCGATCGTAAAGTTCCCATCAAAATCTGTAGTAGTACCCACCTGGGTACCTTTTTTAACTACCGAAGCTCCGGGTAAAGGAGCGCCGTCTTCATCTATAACGGTCCCTGTAATCTGCGAATGAAGCAGCATAAGGGAACCAAAAAAAAGACAAACAAATAGAAAGTAGTGTTTTTTCATAATTTGAGTTTTTTGAGTTTTTTGAGTTATTAAGTGAATAAGGTAATGAAAACAGATATAAGTCTTATGGAAATTCTTAATTATTTGTAATACAGATTTTTCCCTTTTAATCATGATATTAGGTTTTTGAGCCTTGTTTGCTATACACTACATTTGTTTAAAATAAAGATGTATGCAACCCATCGTAGATCGATTTATTCGATATGTATCCATAGATACCCAAAGTGATCCACACTCTAAAACCACACCCAGTACGGAGAAGCAATGGGTTTTGGCCAGGCAATTATTTGAAGAACTAAAGAGCATTGGGCTGCAGGAAGTCACCATGGATGACAAAGGGTATATTATGGCCACGCTGCCTGCCAATGTCCAAAAAGAAGTACCTACAATTGGGTTTATCTCCCATTATGATACTTCCCCAGATTTTAATGCCACCAATGTGAAGCCCAGGATCATTGAAAACTACGACGGCAAGGAGATCCTATTAAACAAAGAAGAAAATATTCGTCTATCTCCTGATTATTTTGAAGATCTTCTGCTCTACAAGGGACAAACCCTGATCGTAACAGATGGCACTACCCTCCTGGGAGCGGATGACAAAGCAGGGATCACAGAGATCGTTACGGCCATGGAATACCTTATATCTCATCCTGAAATAAAGCACGGAAAGATTCGCATAGGATTTACCCCTGATGAAGAAATAGGAAGGGGTGCCCACCATTTTGACGTTGAAAAATTTGGCGCATCTTGGGCCTATACCATGGACGGAAGCCAGGTCGGAGAACTCGAATATGAAAATTTCAATGCGGCCAGTGCTAAGATCACTGCCCATGGTAAAAGTGTACATCCGGGCTACGCAAAAAATAAAATGGTCAATGCCATTGGGATCATTACGGAGCTAGCCAGCAGATTTCCTAAGCAGGAGGTGCCGGAGCAAACTACAGGCAGAGAAGGATTTTACCATATTCATCACCTCACAGGCACCATTGAACATGCCGCAATGGAGTTGATCATACGGGATCATGATAAAAAAGCTTTTTTAGATCGAAAACAATTCATAAAGGATTTGGTTACTGAATTAAATGTGAAACACAATAAATGTATTGAGTTAGAATTAAAGGATCAGTACTACAATATGCGTGAAAAGGTAAAGCCCGTAATCCATATTGTAGATATAGCCAAAGAGGCCATGGAGGGACTGGGAATACCACCGATTATTAAACCCATAAGAGGAGGCACCGATGGTTCTCAATTGAGTTATAAGGGCTTACCATGTCCTAATATTTTTGCCGGAGGACATAATTTTCATGGAAAATACGAATATGTGCCTGTAGAAAGCATGTTAAAAGCGGTTGATGTTATCGTAAAAATTTGCGAACTTACTGCTAAGAAATACTAAATAACATGGCAGATGCAACTGCAAAATTAGAAGCCTATTACGCAAAAGAAGGTCCTTTTAAAATGGGTATTGCTACCCTTCGGGAATTGGCGTTGCAAACAGAACTCGAGGAGACGGTGAAATGGGGCGCACCTGTCTATACCATAAACAACAAGAACGTTTTAGGGATCATAGCCTTTAAATCATACTTTGGTCTCTGGTTCTATAATGGCTGCTATTTAAAAGATCCCGGGAAAGTGTTGAAAAATGCGCAGGAAGGTAAAACCAAGGCTATGCGTCATTGGAAGTTTCAATCGGTTCAAGAGATCCCACCACAAAAGGTGCTGGCGTATATGAAGGAGGCCATTGAAAATCAAAAGAATGGATTGGAATGGATACCGGAAAGAACAAAAAAGACTATCATCTCGCCGGAACTAAAAGAGGCATTTAAAAAAAACGCCAACCTTGCCGCAATGTTTAAAACCCTGGCTCCCTACAAACAACGTGAATATTGTGAATATATAGACACCGCTAAACAGGATAAGACCAAGCAAACCCGGCTAGAAAAAATTATTCCTATGATCCTTGAAGGCTATAGTTTCAATGATAAATACCGCTAAACCTTACTTACAAAACTTCAAGTTTTTGCAAAAAAAAACACCGATAACGTATTGCTATCGGTGTTTCTGTTTTTTTAAACGTATGCTTTATTATTTAGCAGGAGCGTTCAATTTGCTGCTCATTTCCATTGAAATAGCTGAACGATCGAACTTCAATCTTCCCGCCATTGTCTCAATAATGCAGGATAAGTCCTTGTCATTAAGATCAATGATCTTGCCGTGAAGACCACTTTTGGTGACTATCTTGTCTCCCTTTTTTAATGCTGCTGCAAATTTCTTTTCATCCTTCTGACGTTTCATTTGAGGTCGTATCATAAAAAAATACGCCACCGCAAAAATCAAGATCATTGGGAGGAATTGTCCTATATCACCCATAGTATTATCTGTATTTTAAAAATTTATTTTACCGGACCCAAGGCCGATGCAGAAGCTGCAACTTTCGGATTTACGAAAGCTTTGATTCGCAACAATTCCGATCCTTTTGCGGTATTAGCAGAAACAGTGATTGTTTTGGTCACCTGATTCTGACCAGAACCATTGAACTTTACCAACATCTCCCCGGTCTCACCTGGGGCAATAGGTTTGTTCTTAGGATACTCTGGCACTGTACAACCACAACTACTGGTTGCATTGGTAATGATCAGAGGAGCATTCCCAGTATTTGTAAATGTAAAAATTGTTTCCTGTGGCGTCCCCTGGTCAATGGTTCCGAAGTCGTGCTCGGCCTTGTCAAAAGACATTACAGGTAAGTTTTTCGCTGCAGCATCTCTTTCTGCGGCTACTTCAACGTTCGCGGTTTCAATTTTGTTCGAGGCCTTTTCTTTACAGGAAACAAATCCTACCATGGATATGATTCCAAAGGCTAAGAATAATCTTTTCATACAAGTAGATTTTATTAATTTGGTGCAAAATTAAGGAATATTTGCTTACAGTAGTCCTCTCCCTGTTTTTTTAAGTTTTCCTTCTATTTTATACTCCTTGACCAATTTGTCTAAAATGCCATTGATAAATATGCTGCTTTTGGGAGTGGAGTATTCCTTGGCAATCTCCAGATACTCATTGATGGAGACCCTTTCCGGAATTGAAGGGAAATTTAAAAGTTCGCAAATGGCCATTTTTAATAAAATGGCATCAATATCGGCAATACGGTCTTTATCCCAGTTTGGTGTTTTGCCTTGTATCTCATCTTCCAGAGCAGTATTATTCAGGAGCGTCTTTGCCAATAACTTCTTGGCAAAATCCATATCCTGATCATCTTTCAAGAGTTCTGGGAGAAAGAATGATTGTGCCTGGTCTTTCTTAATGGTCTTAAATTGTTTGAGGATAAAGGTATTTACCAGGGGAATATCATCTACCCATGTAAGCTTATCATCCTCAAAAAACTCATATAATTTTTCATTAGGAGCAATGACCTCTCTAAAAAGATCTATGATGAGATTTTTGTCTTCTCCATAAGAACTTCCCTCTTGGGCCATATATTTCTTGTATACACGACTTTCCTCAATTTCCTTGTAAACGATCTTTACGTAATCCTGATTTAGATACCAGCCCTTTATTTTCCTTTTTTTTAATTCACTGGTAAACATAGGGTTGTTTACCAATTGCAGGAGTAATTGGTTCTTGAGGAATTTCTCTTTGTCCGGAAAACTATCTGAAGCAGATTCAAGGTACTTTTTAGTATCGTGCATTACATGGTTTTCAGCCATGGTATGCAATTCTCTCAAAAGGCTCAGCATTAAAAGATAGAGGGTGTAGGTATTCTCAACACTTACTTTGAGGAATTGTTCCTGTTTTTCAAGGGAATCATCCTTGGATTGAGTGAGTGCATAAATACATTGCATAACCTTCACCCGTAATTGCCTTCTCGTAAGCATGTTTAAAGAACTTTAGTCAATGATCTGTAATCGTTCGGCAAAAATAACAATATCTTCCACATGATCACGCTTGTGACCAAGGATTATCTTAAGCCTTTTATAACATTTGTTTTCTAGCGAATCTGCTATCTTTGCGCTGTTGTGAAAGCTGCATGAAGCAACTGTGGAATATGAAAGAACTAAAACACCTTAACAAATACTTCAAAAAATACTGGTTCAAATTATTCCTGGGGATCATTATTACCATTATTGCAAGGGTCTTTCAGCTGGTTATGCCCTCTTACGTTAAAAATTCTATTGAAGTAGTTGAGAAATATCTGGGGGGCCTAACACCAGAACCCGAGGCAAGATCATTACTCCTGGAATATATACTGATCATCATTGGGGCTGCCCTACTCTCAGGATTCTTTACCTTTCTGATGAGACAAACCATTATCAATGTGTCTCGTTATATAGAATACGATCTTAAAAATGAAGTTTTTGACCATTATCAGCTATTAAATCTCAATTTTTATAAAAGAAACCGCACCGGGGATCTGATGAATCGTATCAGTGAAGATATTAATCAGGTGCGTCTTTATGCAGGGCCTGCTATTATGTATGGGATGCAAACCCTAACACTTTTCGTCTGTCTTATTCCCCTCATGTTTATAAAGGCCCCTACCATTGCCTTCTATGCCTTATTACCCCTTCCTATTCTGTCTGTGCTGATCTATATTATCAGTAAGATCATTCATAAACGAAGCACCAGAGTACAGGAATTCTTATCTACCTTATCCACCTTTGCGCAAGAAACTTTTTCGGGGATCTCAGTAATAAAGGCCTATACCCTGGAACCAAAAATCAATGCAGAGGCTAGTTCACTGGCGATCGAAGGCAAGAATAGAAGCATGGATCTTGCCAAAGTTGATGCATGGTTCTTTCCTCTTATGATCTTGTTAATAGGGATCAGTAATATCTTTGTGATCTATATTGGAGGCAAGGAATACATCAACGGCAGAATTGATTCCATAGGTACTATCGCAGAATTTATCCTCTATGTAAACATGCTCACCTGGCCCGTTGCCATTGTGGGATGGCTTACCTCACTTGTCCAAAGAGCAGAGGCCTCCCAAAAACGGATAAATGAATTTCTTAAGGAACAACCCGATATTAAAAATGAGGTTCTCGAAGAGACCCCAATCAAAGGACAAATAACATTCGACAATGTCACCTTTACTTACGAAGACACCAATATCACAGCACTTAAAGATATTTCTTTCAATATTGAGGTAGGACAAACCGTGGCCATTTTGGGAAAGACCGGATCGGGCAAGTCGACCATTCTCGATCTTGTAGCTCGACTTTATGATGTTAGTTCAGGAGAGATCAGGATAGACGGTACCCCTATTAAAAAACTCAATCTGGAAAGTTTACGTAGTTCCATTGGTGCTGTACCCCAAGATGCGTTCCTGTTTTCCGACTCCATTTCAAATAATATTCGTTTTGGGAAAGAGACTGCCACCCAGGAAGAGATCATTGAAGTTGCCAAAAAAGCCGTGGTTCATAAGAATATCATGGGCTTTTCTAAAAAGTATGACACGGTCTTGGGAGAACGAGGAATAACCCTAAGTGGCGGACAAAAACAACGGGTGTCTATAGCCAGAGCCTTATTAAAGGACCCGGACATCTATCTTTTTGACGATTGCCTTTCCGCGGTGGATACAGAGACAGAAGAAGCTATCTTAAACAACCTGAAAAAAGCATCCAGAAACCGAACCACCCTCATTGTAAGTCATAGAGTATCTTCTGCCAAGAACGCCGATAAGATCATTATCCTGGATCATGGAGAGATTATTCAACAAGGCACTCACGATCTATTGGTGAACCAGGAAGGCTATTACAAGGAACTTTATGCGCACCAATTGTCTGAGAAAGAAAACTAGAAAATTGTTGCTGAATTAGGTTTTTTTTTACATTTTTGATGACTTTATAAATAACTACTACCAACATATACCACATGGGCGACAAAGATTTAATGGATCAGGAGGAAATTTTCTCAAAAGTTTTAAGAGCAGGACGAAGAACTTATTTCTTTGATGTTAGAAGTACCAAAGCAGGTGATTATTACTTAACGATCACAGAAAGCAAGAAATTCACCCATGATGATGGATCTTTTCACTACAAAAAGCATAAAATATACCTCTACAAAGAAGATTTTCAGGCTTTCAGAGATAATATGGAAGAAATGATGGATTATATCATTGCCGAAAAAGGGCAGGAAGTAATCTCAGAAAGGCATCAAAAAGATTTTAAGAAAGAAGAGGAAGATTCACCGAAAAAAGACAAACCTCTGGATAATTTCACTGATGTTGATTTCGATGATATTTAAATATCATAGTGACCCACTTGTAGATTAAGGCCTTTATTAAAGGTCTTTTTTTATACCATAAGACAACAAAGTTCAATAGTCTCCCTTTGTTATAGCCCATAGTATTTATTACATTTAGCAATCTTAAAACAAACAGAATGAAAAACTTTTTTCTCGGACTATTGACCTTGGTTTCCGCAGGCCTTTTTTCACAAGAAACAATAACCCTCGATTACTATCTGCCACAGCAGATCACTTATGATCCGTCTATTCCAAAACCGGCAGACGTCATAGGACATGAAGTAGGAGAATGGCATGTTACCCATGACAAGCTCATGTTCTATATGCAGACATTGGCCAAAGCCAGTGATCGTATCACAATTGAGAATAGAGGGGCTACCTTCGAAGGAAGACCCATCCTGCTGCTCACAGTGACCTCTCCTAAGAATCATAACCAACTGGAAGATATACGTCAAAAGCATCTTGCTTTATCTGAAAATGGAGGGAATAGTTTGAATCTGGAGGAATTACCTATTGTAGTGTATCAGGGGTTTTCGGTACATGGAAATGAACCTAGCGGCGCAAATGCCGGACTAGCATATGCCTACTATCTAGCTGCTGCCCAAGGACCGGAAATAGATGCTATGTTAGATAAGACAGTGATTTTGATGGATCCCTCTTTTAATCCGGATGGGTTGCAGCGTTTTGCCTATTGGGCAAATACCAACCGTAGTATGAACCTCAACTCTGATGGGAACGAAAGGGAATATCATGAGGTTTGGCCCGGTGGTAGAACCAATCATTACTGGTTCGATATTAACAGGGATTGGCTGCCAGTACAGTTGCCGGAAAGCAGGGCCCGTATAAAGACATTTCATAACTGGCTGCCCAACATTTTAACAGACCATCATGAAATGGGTACTAATTCTACCTTCTTTTTTCAGCCCGGGGAGCCAACAAGAGTTCATCCTTTGACTCCAAAAATGAATCAGGAATTAACCGCTGAGATTGGTACCTATCATGCCAAAGCGCTAGATAAGATAGGTTCACTCTATTATTCTGAGGAAAACTATGATGATTATTATTACGGCAAAGGTTCTACGTTTCCGGATGTAGTAGGCAGTATCGGGATCCTTTTTGAACAGGCGAGTTCCAGAGGACACATTCAGGAAAGCGAAAACGGACTCCTCACCTTCCCTTTTACGATCCGAAATCAATTTACCGCAGCCCTTTCTACCGTGGAAGCAGCACAAAATATGCGCACAAAGATCCTGGCGTATCAAAGAGATTTCTACCGCGGTCTGCGCGATGAAGCAGCAAAAAGTAAGACCAAGGCCATCATCTTTGGTGATGAAAAAGATGCAGCCAAGGCCTGGCATTTGGCGGAGATCCTCAATAGGCAAAATATTAAGTTCCATGAGGTGAATCGGGATGTTACAGTTGGGGGAGCCCGTTACAAAAAAGGCAATAGCTATGTGGTACCCATGAACCAAAAGAATCATCGTCTTATCAAGGCCATGTTCGAAAAAAGGACCACATTCACAGATAGTCTTTTCTATGATGTATCTGCCTGGACATTTCCCCTGTCCTTCAATCTGGATTATGCGGAGCTATCTTCCCTGGCCAATGCAGGGCCAGAGATCACAGACTTTACACCGCTTACGGGAACTGTTAGTGGAGAGAGCAATTATGCCTATCTCTTTGAATGGCATGAATATTACAGCCCTAAGGCACTAAATAAGATCCTCAACAAAGGGATAAGGGCCAAAATTGCTCAATATCCTTTTAGTATGAACGGTGTCTCTTATGACTATGGTACCGTAATGATCCCTGTTCAAAATCAGGATCTTAGTAAAAAAGAGCTGTATGATTTTCTGACCGAAGTAGCTAAAGAAAGCTTTCTTTCGATAACTGCGGTTAGTACCGGAGTAACCAAGGGAATTGATCTTGGTAGCGGAGATTTCGAACCTGTAGTAAAACAGAAGATTGCCATTATTGTTGGACAAGGGATCAGATCCTACGATGCAGGGGAGATCTGGCATTTGTTCGATACCCGATATGATATTAAGCTCACCAAAATTGATACTGAATACCTGGGAAGAACGGATCTTAGCTCATATACAGATATTATCATCCCGGGTACCTGGGGCAGCGGCGGGCTTAGTAAAAGCAATGCCGAGAAGTTAAAGGAATGGGTTAAGGACGGAGGCAGTCTTATAGGATATCGCACTACCGCCAATTGGTTCGGACAAGAAGAATTCCTCGATCTAAATTTTAAAAAGGACACCCTGGTAGCTAAGAATATCTCTTTTGGAGAAAAAGACAAATTCCGAGGGGCTCAGGTCACAGGCGGCGCCATATTTGAAGCGAAAATAGACAGGTCGCACCCCATCAATTTTGGATACAAAAACAGCACAATAGCACTTTTCAGAAATAGCAATATTTATCTTGAACCTGAAAAGGACAGCTATAATAATCCTATACAATACACAGCCTCCCCTTTGCTAAGTGGTTATATTTCAGAGGAGAACGCTGGCCTTATTAAGAACAGTGTACCTTTCAAAGTGAGTCGTATGGGTCAGGGCAGGGTAATTCTTTTCACTGACAATACTAATTTCAGGGCTTTTTGGTATGGCACCAACAAACTATTGATGAATGCCATATTCTTTGGAAATATGATGTAAGGCAAATGAATAGTTTTCAATTGCCAGGGTAAAGAGGTGCTTTAGTATCTGCCAAACTTTACATAGGCCAGATTAAATAGGAAATGCCCAAGGACTATGGCAGATGCTGCCAATGGATTAATAAGTGCTGTACATAACCACCATAAGGCGAGGTAAAAGACGGGCTGGGCCAGAACTGCAAAGGTGAAGCGAAATGTGCTTACAAATTCTATTTCGATGATCCTTGGTTTAACGAGCTTTCTCCATATTAAAAGCATCGGCCAATTTAGTATCTCAAAAAGGATGGTCCAGCCTTTGAGGCTATTCTTACGATGATTTTTTCTAGGGAGTACTGTACTTTTTTGGTAGTGGAACAGGGCCTTATTGGTTTCTTGAGGTTTCAAATAGTCAATGACAATCTCATCTAAATAATCTTGTTGTTCCTCGTAGTCATTCACATCATCTATATGGGTCGTTAGTATCTTGAGCGCTTCAAAAACGTTGTTCTTGATAGAAGCAACAGACCCTATAAGATCATGTTCGTTATACAAGCTGCGTGAAGAAATAGGCTCTCCGAAATAAAAAGCGACCCTATCCGGAAAAGCATCTGCCTTTTCATAATTGATACCTACCGGAATAAGCTGGATGTCTATCTCCGGATCTTCTTCAAAGGCGGCAAATAGTATACGCGTAAAACCTTTACTTAAAGGCCGTACACGCCTCATAATATTGTGGTTGGCTTCGGGAAAAAGAAGAATAGCTTCCCCTTTTTGTAAGAGCTGGGTACATTGCCTAAAAATTGCTTCATTCTTTCCCAGGGTATCTCGCCCATCGCGCAAGCGGTAAATTGGAAGCATCCTCAGAAAACCAAAGATCTGGTTAAACAATCGATTGGTAAAAACATCTGAGCGTGTTAGAAAAAAAGAACGAAATGGCGTAAATGAAGCGATCACCAGAGGATCTAACAATGCATTCTGATGATTTGCCAGGAACATTACCGGTTTATTTCTCGGTACCTTCTCCATCCCATGGAGCTGTACTTCTTTATAATAACAATAGAGCCCAAAGCAGGCTATTTTCCGTGTAATAAGATATATGTAGGTCTTCATACACTGACCTTTTTTCCTATAGATTTATTGGCCCAATAAGACCCCAAAAGCAAGCCGGAAATAAGATGCCATATTCCCCAAAATGCTGTTAGGATGGCCATGCCACCCAAGCCGTCAAAAAAGGTAAAGATAAGGACCAGTCCCAAACCTGAATTTTGTATGCCTGTTTCTATGGTAATGCTCCGCACATCGGGAGCCTGTAATTTGAATAATTCAGCAAGGGAAAATCCTGTTAAGAATGCCAGAGCATTATGAAGCAGTACGATCCAAAATACATAAACGAGATATTCTTTGATAAGCACCCAATTATTAAAGACCACTACCAGTATTAGGCAGATAAAGAATCCTAAGGAAACTATTTTTAAATATTTGGAAAGCTTTCTTGCCAATTGATGAAAACGATGATTGATCCAAACACCCATCACCAAGGGCACTCCCAGGATCAAAGAAACAAGCTCTATCATCTCAAGCGGAACAATAGCAATTTCTTTTAACATCAAATTTGTAGGCTCATAGAGTGAACCCCATAAACTGAGATTAAGCGGTGTAAGAAAAATAGCCAATAAAGTAGCGTTCGCAGTTAATGTAACAGACAAGGCAGTATTTCCTTTAGCCAATGATGAAATAAAATTAGAGATGTTTCCTCCCGGACACGCAGCTACCAGAAACATTCCCAGTGCCATACTCGGCATTGGTTTAATTGCCATAACCAAGAGGAAGGTTATAAAGGGAAGAACGATAAACTGACTTAGAATGCCAACTATAACAGGTTTAGGATTCCTTATTAGTTGTTTAAAATCATCCAAGGTGATCTCTAATGCCACCCCAAACATAATAAAGGCAAGGATGAGATTAAGAATCCAAAGTGTTTCTGTATTAAAGTTGATACGAACAGCGTCTATCGTAGATTCTATCACCTATAACAAATTAAATATTCTATTAGGGTATAATATAGCTTCATTTCAAAGATAAGTAAGTTACCCTTCTATAATGAAATGGGGAACTGTTCAGAAAACCAAATTCACTATACTTTGTTCTTCCCGTTGAAAAAGAACAGGATTTGTATTACTTTCTTTTTAAGCTTGTTACTTTTGTAATAAAAGGAAGAAAACATGGCACGAACATTAAGCAATATGCTTCCATTAGGAACGCAAGCCCCTAATTTTTCATTGCTCGATACAGTTTCCGATGCTGAAAAAAGCTTGGATGAAGTAAAAGGAATCAAAGGAACGGTCATTATGTTTATTTGCAATCACTGTCCGTTCGTAAAACATGTGAATGAGCAGATTGCTCTTCTAGCGAAAGAATATCAGGTTAAAGGCATAGGATTTGTTGCTATTTCAAGTAATGATGTAGTGAACTACCCCCAGGATGCCCCGCATTTAATGAAGGAGAACGCATTACAAGAAAATTATACGTTTCCGTATTTGTACGATGCCACACAAGAAGTTGCAAAGTCTTATGATGCGGCATGTACACCCGACTTCTATTTATTTGATGCTGAACTGCGGCTGGTCTACCGCGGACAGTTAGACGATTCCAGGCCAGGAAATGGTTTGCCGGTTAACGGAGCCGACCTTCGGCAGGCTATGGATTGTTTGTTAGATGGAAGATCATTGCCGCAAGACCAAAAACCAAGCATAGGTTGCAATATTAAATGGAGCGATAATTGATCTCAATAAAATGAACAATACCATAGGTCTTGAGCCTTTGTCTCTAGCTACTTTTTCAACCTATTGTGAACTTGGCGAGCAGGCATACAGGGATCATTATCTTCATCTCTGGCCCAATGAGGATCCCTCACCATATATTGAAAGTAGTTTTACCGCATCTGTATTAAGGAAGGAAATCAAAGATCCTAATACCATTCATTTTATTATTCGTAAACAAAGCGAAGGTATTGGGATCCTAAAATTGATCAAGGATAAAGGGGTTAAAAATGTTCCGCACAAAGGTTCCATGCTGCTGGAAAAGATCTATCTGTTACATAAATTCACAGGGAAAGGTCATGGTAAACAGATCCTGGAGAAGTTAGAAGCAATGGCCTTAAGTCTTCAAATAAGTCACCTCTGGCTGGCAACCATGAAAAAGGGCAGCGCTTTATTATTTTATCAGGAGTTGGGGTACACAATAATTGGAGAACAGCTATTACCGTTTGAAAATGCCAGGCAAGATGAAAAAGAGATGTACTTATTGTTAAAAGAGCTACGACCAAAAGATTCCTAAAGAGGGAACCAGTTATTTCGGTCTATAAGCGACTGAATATGGGCTAGATGATGATTTCCGTGCCAGGCATAACGTCCTATATTTTCTTCAAGCGTTGTTTCGGTATTGCCAACAGGATGAATAAAGGTCTTCTTCAGATCTTCTGCGGAAAGTCCATTGAGCAAGTAAACTAATTTGGCATGAACAGCCTCCAAATGGGCAAGCGATAGATCGATAGGGCCGGTAACTGAATCAAATAATTGCGCCCATTCCTTTTCCAAATAGGGCTTAATGACCGGTTTGTCTTCTGTTAATGCCCATTTAAAACGAATATAGCTATGGTGATGGCTATCTGATAGATGATGCACCACCTGGCGCACCGTCCAACCCCCTGGACGATAGGGCGTGTCTAATTGCGTTTTTGACAAGGGAGTTGCGATGTCTGACACGTTGACCGGCAAAGCCTCAATTTGTGCGATCCAATCTTTAACGATCATATTATTGATCTTTTCAGGCTTTACAAAATGGCCTATAGGGTATTTCAATTCTTCTAATGATATATCTTCCATAGATTAAAAATAAGAAACTCCCATATGTGTAAAGAGCTCATATCACTAAAATTATGTTACAATTCTAACACGCTCATGTACTTTAAAATTAAAAACTTGTAAAACTTGCTTTAACCTGACCTTAGAAACAACTAACTAAAATGGGTATTTTCTAGTGTACCATAGGTATGTCACACCTAAACCTCAACACGGGAATTTATAGATTCTGCCTCAAAAGCCCTTATTTTTAATTATTTAAATGTACCTTTGCGGCTTAATTAACAATTTATTTTTTATTATTATGAGTAAAGGAACAGTAAAATTCTTCAATGATTCAAAAGGCTACGGCTTTATCACTGAAGACGGTTCGCAAGAAGATCACTTTGTACACATTTCTGGCTTAATTGACGAAGTACGTGAAGGTGACGTTGTAGAATTTGAACTACAACAAGGAAAAAAAGGATTAAACGCCGTTAATGTGAAAGTATTAGATTAGGTAAAAATTCCATTTTTTAGCATAACCCTGGCCAGTTGGTCAGGGTTTTTTTATGCTCTTATTGTTCAATTCCAAATTGTTCATAAGTTGTTACTAACTTCAACTACCTGCAACACAACAATTTCTATTTTTTTGCGTCTTTGTGGTACACCCCTATAACCAATTAATAACCTATAGAATGTATTCCTTCTTTTGGATCCTTTTGATATTGATAGCAGTCAATATCGTTTTATTGCTACTTAGTAGCACGAGTAAAACAAAATCGTAAAAAAAACCCTACTAGGAGGTAGGGTTTATCGTGGATAAGATGTTACACTTAAAAAAAGACTATGTCTATTTTCTTTAGCATCTTATTGTTCCTGGTAGTACTGAATATGGTATTGTTATTGTTTTCAATTCAAGTAACAAAACGCAGTTAAGTCACCTTTAGGCTATACCTTGAATTCAAAATCCTGGAATACGTCTATTTGGCATCCATTAATTCAACATCAAAGATCAGTGTAGCATTCGGAGGTATAACCCCGCCGGCCCCTGCACTGCCATACGCCAGATTGGAAGGAATCACAAATCGAGCCTTATCTCCTACTTTTAAAAGACCGATGCCTTCATCCCAACCGGGAATAACCTGGCCTACCCCAAGCTGAAAAGAAATAGGCTGATTCCGCTTATAGGACGAATCGAAAACCTGTCCATCAAGGAGTGATCCCTCATAGTGTACGGAGACCTCATTGCCTTTTGAAGCTTGTTTTCCAGACCCTTTTTGAATCATTTTATAACGAAGTCCACTTTTGGTCTTATCAAAACCGGCGGCTATCTTCTGAAGTTCTGCTTCTGCCTTCTCTTTTTCCTCAGCCAGTCTTTTCTCTCTGGAACCCTCAAACGTTCTGAATGCTTCAATCGCATTCCAGTCCTGTGCTTCTTTCCCAACACGAACAATTTCGAGCGATTCTATACTGTCTCCTTGTTCAATGGCATCTACCACTTCTTGTCCGCCTTCTACATTCCCAAAAACGGTGTGTTTGTTATCTAACCAGGGCGTAGCAATATGGGTGATAAAGAACTGACTCCCGTTAGATCCGGGACCTGCATTGGCCATGGAAAGCACACCCGGGCCACTATGGGTTAGGTCTGGATGAAATTCATCATCGAACTTATAGCCAGGATCGCCGGTGCCGGTACCTAAAGGACAACCTCCCTGGATCATGAAATCTGGTATTACCCTGTGAAATGATAGTCCGTCGTAATAGGGCGTGCCTTGTGGTTTAACTTCATTTTCTAAAGTTCCTTCCGCAAGGGCTATAAAATTCCCAACAGTACCGGGAGTTTTGTCATGAGTTAATTTTACAAGGATCTCTCCTTTTGTCGTATTGAATTTAGCGTAAATTCCGTTTTGCATATGATCTATTTTTATGAGCCGCAAAGGTAATAAAATTAACAGGGACCTACCCTGTATGACGATTCATATCCTTATAAAACCGTACTAAGTTTATTACTAGTTTGCAGATCCCAGATCATATTTGTCGGCGAGGTATATAAGACTTACCATAGCAGCGGCTCCCAGTTCCAATTCGCGCTTATTCACATGTTCAAAAGTATCATTTTCCGCATGGTGGTGAGCAAAATATCTTTGTGAATCCGGGCGTAGGCCTGCCAACACTATTCCTTCTTTTTTAAGGGGGCCTATGTCTGCTCCGCCGCCGCCTTTGGTAAATTGTTGTACCAAATAAGGTTCAAAAAGGGACTTCCATTGCAGGATGGTAGAAAAATCGGCTTCTGAACTATCAAAAGAAAATCCTCTGGGTGTAAATCCTCCAGCATCACTCTCTAGCGCAAATACATGCTTCTCACCATTTTTTTCAGCTTCAGAAGCATATTTCCTGCCACCTCTCAGGCCATTTTCTTCATTCATAAATAACACTACTCGTATGGTCCTTTTAGGTTTATAGCCGCTGAGTTTCAAAAGACGTAAGACGTCCATGCTCTGTACACAACCTGCACCGTCATCATGAGCCCCATCACCGAGATCCCAGGAATCTAAATGACCACCAACAACCATGATCTCATTAGGCTTTGTACTGCCTTTGATCTCACCTATGACGTTAAAAGAGGGAACATCTTCTAATTGCTTGCAGTTCTGTTTAAAATAAAATTGAATGTTGGGATCCAACTTTAGGGTTGTACTCAAGAATTCTGCCCCGTTGGTACTTATAGCGGCCGCAGGGATCTTTACCGCATCTGGAAGATCTCCATAACGGGTAGAGCCTGTATGAGGATAATCATCTAGCCTGAGGTTCATTGATCTGACAATGACCCCCACTGCTCCATATTTAGCTGCTTCAGCCGCTCCTGAAGATCTCTGATCTACGGCACCTCCATACGCCTGAAAAGTATTTAAAAGAGTTGGATCCATAGGGCGATTAAAAAAAACGATCTTCCCTTGTATCTTCTCCTTCCCTAACTTTTCCAAATCACTTAATTCTCTAACTTCAATTACATTTGCTTTTACACCCCCCGGAGGAGTTGAAACAGATCCTCCCAAAGCACAAATAGGAACGTTGCTCGTATATCCGGGTTTGCTTTCGAGATAGGCAAATTCTGGAGTGCCGCGTACCCATTTAGGCACCATAACCGGTTGCAGATAAACCCTATCAAGCCCCAAAGAATCTAATTCTGCCTTAGTGTATACAATAGCCTGTTCAGCCTGAACAGATCCCGACAATCGTCCCCCGATCTGATTCGACAAATGATTTAGCCAATCGTATGACTTTCCTTTTGTGAGGGCAAGGTCATAGAACATTTTTAATTGTTTTTCATCCTCTGTCTGGCCATAGATTGCAATCAAATTGACCATAAGCAGCAGGCAAATTAATTTCTTTATCATTCGTTTTCTAATTGTGTTTTATACGATTCAATATTCAACTTTGTTTCTTCATCTAGCTCTGGTTCCACCACGTCCGTATACTTCGTTAACTCCTGTAGAAGTATTTCTGCCACTAAAACTCTGGCAGCCTCCTTATTATCTGCAGGGATAACATACCATGGAGCATTTTTCTTGGAGGTTTTATTAATGGCATCCTCATAACATTGTTGATACTTTCCCCATAGGGCTCGTTCTTTAAGATCTCCGGATGAAAATTTCCAATGTTTTTCTTTTAACTCCAATCGTCTTAACAAACGCTGGCGCTGTTCTTCTTTAGATAGGTGCAAGAAGAATTTGAAAATGATGGTACCATTTTGAGTTAAATGTTGTTCAAAATCATTTATCTGTCTAAATCTCTTCTCCCAAAATGCCTCATCAATATCATCCACACTATGGATTCCCGGAATATGCTCTCCCAAAATATAGGCTGGGTGCACTCTTGTAACCAATACATTTTCATAGTGGGTACGATTAAAAACGCCAAATTTACCTTTTGCAGGCAAGGCTATATAGTGTCGCCATAGATAATCATGACTGCGTTCAAGATCTGTTGGAACCTTAAAACTATACACTTCAACTCCCCGGACATTAAAATCTTTAAACACCTCCCGGATAAGGCTGTCTTTACCGGAGGTATCCATCCCCTGTAAACATATGAGTACACTGTACTTATCATGGGCGTACATGACGTCCTGAAATTTTCCCAACTTAACCCGTATTTTCCTTAAGTATTTCTTGAGTTTTTTCTCTGAAGCCCGGAGATCTTCATGGGTTTTCCGGGAATTCAGTTGAATATTCCCTTCTACCTTATATTCTTTTGTATCTATATTCTTCATAGGATGAATATAAAATAATTTATAATGCCTTGGTAGTTCCTCTTCACAAATAAGGGAAGAAATGGGGGTTAGATGTCCCATAAATTCACGTAAATCGTGGCTTTTTTCCATTATGACGATAAAATGAGGTCGTCCAAGACTTCTCTTTTATCTTTATTCCACCAAAATCTTATCCTAAAAGCCTTTGCTTATGAAAGGACTAGTAGCTTCTTTGTGGCTTGCCCTTTTACCGGTTCTCCCTGGTGGGGTATACTCCAATGCCTGCGATTATGCAGGATCTAATATCAGTTACATTAGGACACAAACCCAAAACGCCATTGATGCCCAAAAGTTGAATATGGTACATTACTATGCGTATAAAGCCTTGAACGCCATAGAAAAATCCAAACAACAATTCAGCGATTGTGGATGTGAATACGCGCAACAGAGTATTGAGGAAGGAGAAAACAATCTTAGGAAGGCCATTAAGGTTACTTCTCTTCTAAGTTCCAGGATGTTGCTTGAAAAGGTAATGGAAAATGCGCAGGGTAGTTTGGAAGCCTTACAGGATCACAATGAGATACATACGAGCGAATACGGTAATGATATGCTCGCCTTGAATACTAACGACCTAAAGAAACCCAAAAAGCGTTTTCAACCAACCCAAGGAAAAAAACTCGAATCAAAGATCGATTCTTCATTGGTGAGCTTTCAGAATTCTCTCAACCAAGTTGTTCTAACAGTAGAATGTGAGGAAGCGCAAGATTTTGCACTACGTATTTTTGAGCGCTGTGAATTAGAGCTTCTTAAAACCAACTTAACAGAAGGTAAGCGTTATTACAATTTAAGAACAAAAGAGATAGCGGCTAAAGCCCTGGAAGATCTGTCAGTAAGTTGTAAGTAAGAACAGTAGATCGTTCTTTTAAGTCGCTTTGTATTTTTCCTTATTTACTGGCGAATAATTTCACATCCTCTTCGGAAATCTCTTCATTCCCCAGTATGGTAAGTCGTTCTACCACATTGCGCAATTCTCTGATATTCCCGGTCCAATCATAGGCCTTAAGAAGTTCGAGTGCCTTGGTAGAAAATTGCTTAGGAGCAATCCCTTGTTCAGCACCTATTTTCTCTGAAAAATGTTCAATAAGCAGCGGAATATCTGCCCTTCTATCATTTAGCGACGGCACTTTCACCAAAATAACGGCCAGTCTGTGGTATAGATCCTCACGGAATCTGCCTTCCTCAATTTCTTTACTTAGATCTTTGTTGGTAGCAGCTACTACACGAACATCAACGCTAATATCTTTATCAGATCCTACTCGTGAAATTTTATTCTCTTGTAATGCCCTTAGCACCTTAGCTTGCGCAGAGAGACTCATGTCCCCTATCTCATCAAGGAAGATGGTACCTTTATTGGCTGTTTCAAATTTACCTGACCTGTCTTTTATTGCCGAGGTAAAAGCTCCTTTTACATGGCCAAAAAGTTCACTTTCAATCAATTCTGAGGGAATGGCGGCGCAATTTACCTCAATAAACGGAGCAGCATGTCGTTCGCTTTTTTCATGGATCCAATGTGCAACAAGTTCCTTCCCTGTTCCATTAGAACCCGTAATAAGGACCCTGGCATCTGTAGGAGCCACTTTATCTATGATCTCCTTGATGCTATTTATCTCAGGACTTTCACCTATCATTTCATAATTCTTACTTACCTTTTTCTTTAAGATCTTGTTTTCTACAACCAGTTCTTTTTTGTCTAAAGCATTTCTTACTGTGGTCAGCAATCTATTTAGATCCGGGGGTTTGGAAATATAGTCGAACGCACCTAAGCGCATCGTATTGACCGCAGTATCGAGGTCACCATGGCCAGAGATCATGATAAAAGGGATCTCCGGTTTAATTTTTCTAGCCGCTTGAAGAACTTCCACACCGTCCATTTTGGGCATTTTAATGTCACAAAGAGCCAGGTCATAATCGTTCTTTTTGATCATATCCAGGCCTTTTTGGCCATCTTCTGCCTCCTCTAATTGATAACTATCATTTTCTTCGGAAAGAATTTTAACCAATACCCTGCGAATGGCAGCTTCATCTTCAATAACTAATATTTTTGGCATGTTTTATTATTATTTAATACAGAATCTTTAATGAGATCGCTATGTTTTACTTCTTTTCAAAAACGGTGCCAGGTATCATATACTTTTTCATCCTAAGACAAATAGGTTGCTACTTCTTTACTTCAATTTTTCCCGAGTCTGGCATAGTTGAGGCATTCTGATGAAGGAACGGACTTTGTTGAAAAACATGTACATCGCGCTGAGGAAACGGAATTGTGACACCATATTTCCTGAATTGTTCATCTATATTATACCGCATTTCGCTTCTCATCCTTGGCACCCCAAAACTATTCGAAATAAAAAAATTAAGTGAAAAAATCAATGCTGAGTCGCCAAAATCATCGAACTGTACAAAAGCCTCCGGTGATTTTAATACGCCTTTTTGATGACTAACTACATCTAGCAATAATTTGGTAACCAGTGCCACATCACTCCCATAAGCCACGCCCACAATAAGCGATTCCCTTGTCATATTATGATTTTGAGTATGGTTGTAAATAGTATTGGTCAAAAAGACATGATTAGGAATAATGATCACCTTGTCATCTCTGGTAATGGATCTGGTACTTCTCAACCGTATCTCGAACACCTTGCCTACTTTTCCATCCACTTCAATGATATCTCCCACATGAATAGATTGATCCAGGATCATAAGAACACCCGAAATAATATCCTGAAAAAGGGTTTGAAGCGCAAACCCCAAGCCAACAAACAAGGCCGCAGACGCTGTAAGCAGTACGGTTAGGTTTACCCCGGAAGTATGCAGGATAATAATGATCACAAGAATGTAAAACAGATATTTAAAAAAGGAAAAGATGCTGACGAACTTATTCTTATCAGCTTCAGGTAATTTTTTGACCACAATATTGTGAACTATCCGCAGTAAATAAGTCACCACAATGACCGCTATTACTATACTCAGAAATGTGCCAACAGTTATGTGAATACTCTCACTATCATAGATCTGATAAGAAAGAATATCGTTGAATTTTGATATAAGGTTCTTTAGCTTTTCCATCTTAATATTTTAACCATTTAAACAATTCCTTGTAACTCGGTTTTTTGCCATACATAAGGATACCAACCCTGTAGATCTTTGCCGCTAACCAAACGATCCCAATAAAGGTCCCAACCAACAGGGCAATGGAAAGGATCAATTGCCAGATGGGTACTCCCCCATCTCCTATTCCCCCCGGTAGACGCATTAGCATTACAATAGGGGAAGTAAGCGGAAATAGCGAAAATCCGACAGCTATGGGTCCGTGTGGATTTCCAAAAACAGAAAAGAATCCCACATAAATAGCCAGCATTAAAGGTAAAATAATCGGAAATATAAATTGTTGTGTATCTGTCTCATTATCAACAGCCGCACCAATGGCGGCATAGATAGAACTGTATATAAGGTATCCTAAAATAAAATAGATCATAAAAAAGAAGATCAGCATGGCCCAGGGAATTTGCATGAGCTCATTGGCGTACATTTGCATTTCATTGAGTTCCGTAGGCATGGCGGGCATACCGTTAACCGAAGCACCAGGAAGGACAGTGGCATTCTGAAGGCCTGAAGTATCCAAACCAAGGAAAGACATTACCACAAAGAGCAACAAGCTTGCAGAAAAAATCCAGATAGCAAATTGCGTAAGTCCAGCCAGGGAAGTGCCAATGATCTTGCCCATCATAAGTTGAAATGGCTTTACAGAAGATATGATCACTTCTATGATTCTAGATGTTTTTTCTTCAATGACACTTCGCATGACAAAGCCACCATAAATGATAATAAACATCATGATCAAATATCCGAAACCACCTCCAATAAATGCTTTGATTTCATTGATCCCTTTTAAATTTTGAACCCCTTCAAAGGTTTCCGTTTGCAGTTGAAAACCCGATTCTATGGCCTCAAATTCCTGAGCAGAGACCCCAAGATCTACTAACTTCTCTTGCCGTAAGCGTTCCTGAAATACGGCATCTAGCTTGCCTATAACACTAGAATTGGGCGCTTCTTTTGTGAAGAAGTAAGCCCTTTTAGACACATCTTCAACGGTTTTCCCTTCGGGGATATAGAGAAGTCCGTAAAAGTTAAGCGCGAGGGTAGAGTCTTTTGCTTCTTCCAGGCTTAGATCTTTAAAAACTATATAAGATGTACTCTCGGTAGATCCAAAATCTGTAGAAAAATAATTGCTTTCATTTAACACACTGACGACCCGGGTCTCACTATCGTTGATCTTTGTGAGATAGGCAATGAGAACCACCATACCCACCATCAAAATCGGACTCAAAAAGGTCATGATCACAAAAGACTTGTTCCGCACTTTTGCCAGGTATTCTCTTTTTATGATTAACCCTAATTTACTCATGGACAGATTTACTTTGAACCGTTTTTATAAAAATATCGCTAGCCGAAGGTATGGTTTCCACAAAATTATGGACAGTGCCTTTGGACGACAAATGATTTAGAAGATGACGTGTATCATCTGAAGGTAATTGTATTTGAAATTGTAGCTCTGCCTGAGCTTTATCATACGCAGAAGATGTTATCTGAAACTTTTCCTCAAGTTCATTAATAAAGGTTTCACCCTCCTGTATGGCCATTCCAACATTAAAGATATTGTTCTTGTATTGCTTTTTAATATCGGATAGCTTTCCATCCAGGATCTTTTCAGCATTATGCAGCAGCGCAATATATTCGCAGATCTCTTCTACAGATTCCATTCGGTGTGTAGAAAATATAATGGAGGTTCCGCGTTCCTTCAATTGTAATATCTCTTCTTTAATAATATTGGCGTTAATAGGATCGAACCCGCTGAAGGGTTCATCAAAGATCAATAATTTAGGCTCATGTAAAACCGTAACAATAAATTGGATCTTCTGGGCCATTCCCTTGGATAATTCCTGAATCTTTTTATTCCACCAGTCTCCTATTTCTAATCTCTCAAACCAGTACAGTAACCGTTTTTTGGCCTCGGCCTTAGAAAGTCCTCGCAACTGTGCTAAATACAGAACTTGCTCTCCTACCTTCATGCTCTTATAGAGACCTCTTTCTTCGGGCAAATACCCTATCATGGAGATGTGTTCCGCCTTTAACGGTTCGCCATTAAAAAAAACATGACCGCTATCCGGATAGGTAATTTGATTGATGATCCGAAGTAATGTTGTTTTACCTGCCCCATTTGGACCTAGAAGCCCATAAATACTGTTTGTGGGGATTTCAAGAGAGACATTCTTAAGTGCGAAATGAGAACCGAACTGTTTTGTAATCTGCTCGGCGATCAAAATAGAATTCATGTATGCAATTTTACCAAAGATATAGAATTGAATGAAAAGACTTTTGAGTTTAAATATTATAATTCAAGGAAATACTGGTACATAAAAAACGACTGTAAATAGTTAGAAATTAGGACTTTTAAAGCGAAATATTTCAAAATTGATCAAAATGAGGAAGAAAGATGAGGCCAAATAAATAGTTGTCGACCCACTAAAAAAGCAAAACCCACCCTTAACGAATTAAGGATGGGAAAAAAATTGCTATGAAAAAGAAAATTAATATTGGTTACCCAATATCAAACCAAATATACGTTTTTTATTTAAAATGAAATCTTTATTCATTTAAGAAAACATGTCTTTTACTTTTTCAAAAAATGATTTATCCGATTTTTCCGGCTTAGGTTCAAAATTTTCGTTAGAACTCATTTTTTCAAAAAAATCGCGTTGTTCTTTGTTCAATTCTTTCGGTGTCCAAACGTTAACATGAACCAAAAGGTCCCCGCTGCCATACCCATTTATATTATTGATGCCTTTTCCACGTAATCGCAAGATCTTACCAGATTGTATGCCTGATTCTAATTTTATCCTGACTTTTCCACTTACGGTATCTATTTCTTTGGAGGTCCCTAGGACCGCATCAGATATACTGACATAAAGATCATAATGTAAATTATCACCTTCTCTTTTCAGCGTGTCGTGTTCTTTGGTTTCAATGGCCACCAAAAGATCTCCGGGTACACTATTTCCTGGGGCCTCATTTCCCTTGCCGCTTACCTTAAGTTGCATCCCTTCTTCTACTCCAGCGGGAATTTTGATAGCTACAGTTTCTTCGGCCATTACTAACCCTTGCGCATCTGCATCAGCAGGCCGTTTGTCTATAATTTGCCCACTACCACTGCAGCTAGAACAGGTTGCTGCTGTTTGCATTCTTCCTAAAATAGTATTGGTGATTTTGGTTACCTGCCCGTTTCCATTACAGGTAGTACAGGTTTTGTAAGTAACTCCGGGAGCTTGTACTTTTCGTCTTACTTTTACTTTCTTTTCTACACCATTGGCCACTTCTTCTAAACTTAGCTTAACGCGAATTCGCAGATTGCTTCCTTTTACACGTCGCTGACCGCCTCCAAACCCACCGAAGCCACCAAAATTACCGCCAAAGGCACTGCCAAAGATATCGCCGAACTGGCTAAAAATGTCTTCCATGTTCATGCCACCACCTCCAAAGCCACCACCTTCAAATGCTGCATGTCCATATTGGTCATACCTTGCACGTTTGTCTGGATTACTTAAAATCTCATAGGCTTCAGCAGCCTTTTTAAACATTTCTTCGGCTTTGGAATCTCCCGGATTCTTATCCGGATGGAATTCTATGGCCTTCTTGCGATAGGCTTTTTTGATCTCAGCCGCAGAAGCAGATTTGTTGAGCCCTAATATTTCGTAATAGTCTTGCTTCATGTCCCTTTTTTAATTGCCTACCACCACTTTTGGGTGCCTTATCACTTTATCTCCAAGGCGATATCCTTTTTCCACCACATCAATGATCTTACCTTTTAATTTTTTGCTGGGTGCGGGGATCTGGGTGATCGCATCATGGATCTCAGCATCAAAACTATCTCCTTCTTTTGCCTTTATTTCTTCAAGTCCCTTGGCTTTAAGTGTTTCTTTGAATTTATTAGAAATAAGCTCAACCCCTTTGAAAAGATCCTTTTCAGAAGATTTAGACAACTCCTTTAACGCCCTTTCAAAATCGTCCATAACGGGTAAAAGTGCTGTTATAACTTCCTGACCTGCAGTCCTAAAAAGATCAATACGCTCTTTGGATGTCCGCTTCTTGTAATTTTCGAATTCTGCAAAAAGACGCAAGAATTTATCTTTTTCCTTTCCTAATTCAATTTCCATCAATTCTTCCGGAGAAGCAGATTCTACTTCCTCTTCCTCATTAGATTCAGAAATACTATCTGTTACTTCTTCATTAGCAAAGGTTTCGTCTTGAGACATCATGTCCTTTATCTCATCCATTTCTTCAATTCTATCTTTTTTACTCATTTCTGATCATTTTTTCTAACAAAACTTCTAAGTGTCTTCCTGAAGATGGCAAAAGTACTGCCATTTATTTAAAAATGTCAAAATGTCACAAAAAAACATCCTGATTACAGGATGTTCTCTATAATGTTAGGTGCGATTGTAATTAAATGTATTCCTTTTGATAGATGTCACTAGAATCCTCCTCAGGGAGGAGAATGTTTTTAAGGGCGTTACAGACATTTTTGTGATGGAATTCAAATCCCTCTTCTTCTATCTTCTTACTGCTCACCCTTTGACTTGCAAATAAGAGGTAAGACATATCCCCAAGCAGCAATTGCATTATTCCTTTGGGAATGTTAGGGAGAAACAAAGGTCGGTTCAGTAAAGCTGCGATCTCTTTGACCAGTTTCGTATTTGTCACCGGATTTGGAGCCACGCCATTATAGATTCCCTTCAGGTCTTTATCAATGACAAAAAGGAATTGTCTTGCCAGGTCATCGATGTGAATCCAGGATTGCCATTGCTCACCACTGCCAAAAGCGGCACCTACATATGATTTTATAGGTTTAACCATTGCTGGCAAAGCACCACCATCTGAAGAAAGCACTAAACCTATTCTGATGGCAGCCACGGAAAACGGAAATTTGGAAAATTTATTGATCTCCTCTTCCCACTGCGAAACAACCTCACCAAGAAAACTTGGATCTACATCCGCTACATCTTCTGTGTAATATCTGTCCAATGAATCGGGATATATCCCTATTGCTGAAGCTGCGACAAAGGATTCTATGGATTTGGTCTCCAATTTTTCAAGAGCCTTTCTCAGGGTTTGTAAACTGTCTAGCCTGCTTCGAATGATCTTCTTTTTGTTTGCCCTTGTCCAACGCTGTGAAATAGAAGCTCCGGCAAGATTGATTACTGCTGTTACTCCATCAAAACATTGCATATCAATTTCTCCATTCTTAGGATCCCAATAAAATCCTTTGAACCCCTCTTCCTTCTTTAATTTACCTTTCCGGGTTGTAAGATAATGGACTTCAATATTTCGTTCCTGAAATTTCCGCGTAACAGCCATGCCAATCAATCCTGTAGCCCCTGCGATCAAAACACTCATGCTCCTCTTTTTTGTAAAGATATTTGATTTAAGATGGAGATGATTCAGGTTTATATTAGGTTTAACAGTATTGTTTAATACTTATAAAATTAACATGCTTAGCCTACTAGCTTTGTATTCTTGTTGCTCGTAACATTTCACGCTTTCCAGGCGGTCCTGGAAGCCGCTCTACTTGGAAGCCAACCGCTAACATAGCGCGTCTTACACTACCTTTTGCAGCATATGTTACCAGTATACCGTTCTTCTTTAAAGAGTTAAACATAATTTGAAATATCTCTTCCGTCCATAATTCGGGTTGAACCCTGGCGCCAAAGGCATCAAAATAAATAAGGTCGTATTCTTGAACATCATCGATCTCCTTAAAATCCTTTTGCTGTTTGCACAGCCTGAAATAAGTTGTGATCTCTGTTTCTACTTCCCAGGAACAACTGTGCATTGCCCTGAATAGATCTTTATATTCTTCCGCCTTGAGTTCTGAAATATAATTTAATTGATCTAACTCGGCTGCAATAACCGGATACCTTTCTACTCCCGTATAGTTTATTTGCAAACCCTTCGATGTAGCTTCTAAGAAGGTGATCAAGGCGTTTAGCCCGGTACCGAAACCTATTTCCAGAATGGAGATTTGGCTCTTTTGGATTGCGGATAATCCACGATCCACAAATACATGATAGGCTTCCTGTACAGCCCCATGCTTTGAATGATATTGTTCATTCCAGGCTTCTAAATGGATGGTCTTAGATCCATCAGCCGTTGTAATTATGGTACGCTTCAACCTATTGTTCTAAAATCACACCATCTGCAATAAAACTACGGGTAACTTTAGCTGCTGTGATCTTACTGATCTCCGCTTCAGATGCTCCTCCGTCTTTTGCAAAATGTTGTTGATCTTCCACGCTCATTTTCTCTATGAAACCTTTTCCACTTAAAACCACTTCCTTTCCAACAATATCTTTCGGGACAAAAAATCCGTAATCCTTAAAAGTAACCATTGTTTCCTGTCCGTCGCCCAGAGAAACCTTCATCCAACATCCCTTTGCCTTACACACATCGGTTACTACACCATAAAAAGCAGTGGTAAGGGTATCTGTTTCACCCAGATCTTCAAAAGCCCGGGCTATTTCCGCTTCTTTCATAGCATTATCAGAGACGAATGACTCCCCGAAGACCTGCATTTCTTTAACTGTAGCAACCTTTTCCTCAGTTTTAGATTGTGCATTCTGCTCTTTACAACTTCCAAAAAGAAGAAAGATCACAATGATTATGTTAAATCCTTTCATTTTTGATATGATTTATAATTACTCTACAAAACTGGCGATTTTTCGGCGAAAAAAGAAGGAACAAGAGGGCATAAATGTTTAATTTTGAATCGTAAAAACAAGATGATGGAGACCAACGTCACGAACATTACTGTTGAAAAAGTTAAAACGTCTAGAATTTCCCAGGTAGATTTTTCCAATCTTCCCTTTGGCAAAGTTCACTCAGATCATATGCTGGAATGCGATTATGTCAATGGAGCTTGGCAAGCGCCAAAGGTAATTCCTTATCAAGGTATAACCCTGGATCCGGCTGCCAAAATATTCCATTACGGCCAATCAGTTTTTGAAGGAATGAAAGCATATAAAGATTCAGATGGTCATGTTTGGCTCTTTAGGCCGGAAGAAAATCAAAAAAGATTGAATATCTCTTCCAAAAGGATTTCCATTCCGGAGCTCCCTAAGGACATCTTTATGGAAGGACTCAAGACCCTTTTGCAGGTGGAGAAAGATTGGATCCCAACAACTCCAGGCAGTTCCTTGTATATACGACCTTTTATTTTTGCATCGGGCAAAGGGTTACATGCCTCTCCGGCAGATCAATATAAATTTATGATCGTATGTGCCCCATCAGGACCTTATTTTTCAGGTAAATTAAAGGTATTGATTGAAGAAAAATATTCGAGAGCCGCCAATGGAGGAGTGGGATATGCCAAAGCAGGAGGAAATTATGCTAGCCAGTTCTACCCCACTCAACTGGCTGTAGAGAAAGGATATCAACAAGTTGTATGGACAGATGACAATACACATGAGTACATAGAAGAGGCTGGCTCCATGAACATCTTTACCCGGATCAACGATACCTTGCTTACAAGTCCTGTGAGTGATCGTATCCTAGATGGTATTACCCGTAAAAGTGTGATAGATTTAGCAAAAGCTGAAGGGATCCCTGTAGAGATCCGCAAGATAAGGGTAGAAGAATTGGTTACAGCTTCTAAAAACGGCAGCCTTAAAGAAATGTTTGGGGCCGGTACTGCCGCTGTAATTTCACCAATTTCAGGTTTTGGTCACAGGGATAATGACTATACTCTTCCGGAAATTGAAAATAGTTACGCAGATCAATTAAAGAAACGCATTACAGATATTCAGTACAACAGAGCTGATGATCCTTTCAATTGGCGCTACCAGGTTTTATAAGAGATTTTAGTTGTAATTTATATTAGAGCACTCTTGTTGGGTGCTCTTTTATTTATCCAGGATACCCTTAATATTGGGTTTGAAATAATCCGGACCTTTTAATACTTTTCCATCTTCCCTGTATATAGGTTGGCCATTTGCTCCCAACTTGCTCATATTACTCCGCTGGATCTCCTCAAAAACCTCTTCGATAATGTGCTGCATACCATGTTCTAATATTGTTCCGCACAAAATATATAACATATCACCTAAGGCATCTGCCACCTCCACAAGATCATTATTTTCAGCAGCCTCATAATATTCCTTATTCTCCTCATCCATGAGATTAAATCGGAGCTGATTCTTTGCGGTACCTAAATTCGCCTTTGGCTCTTGTTCTACCCCCAATCCAAAAGAATGATGAAACTGTGCAACGGCATCTATCTTGTTTTTCATGCTATGTCTTTTTAATGTAGTTTTGCGCTAAAATATACATATGTTTAGTACAGGACAATTAATTTTCGCAGCCTTTTTTGTGTTTTTTTTTGCGATTGTAATCTTCCTTTCCTACAAAAAAGACAAGAAACTACATTCTAAATATTATAAAGGAGTTAAGTGGGTGGGTATTGTGTTTATAGTATTCATAATTATTCTTTTTATTCTTAAGGAATGGCTCAAAAATTAACACTTATTTTACCTACACCACAAAAATTACTATTCTCACAACTTAAAATGGATTTCATACGTATACTATAAGAAATCAAGTACTTTTGCGTTATAAGTTCAAAGAAATCCGATAAATGACAACCTTTTTTACCATTTTCTTTGTTTTGGTCCTAATAAATGCTGCTCTATTATCCTTTAGCATAGTCACCAGCGGACGAAGACAAAACGATTTTTCAAAAGACAAATCTGAGGATTCCAAAGACAAGGTATACCCATTAGATTTGTCGTCTTCAGAATACAGAAAAGCCATTTAGATTCCTATCTTTAGGAAATGAAACAATTTTTGCTGGTATTCCTTGGAGGTGGAATTGGTAGCGGACTTCGTTACCTTCTAAGCAAAACACTCAACCCATATACTTCTAACTTCTTTATTGGAACCTTTGGTGTAAATATCCTGGGCTGTTTGATCATTGGTATCATACTAGGATTATCTGCCAAATCAACTGCGCTTAGTAATAACACGGTCTTGTTTATTACTATTGGTTTTTGCGGTGGTTTTACCACCTTCTCTTCCTTTGCCCTTGAAAATTATGGGATGTTGCGTGAAGGACAGATCACTTCTTTTCTTCTCTATACCTTAAGTAGCATAGTAGTAGGTGTCCTTGCCGTTGCCCTTGGCCTTTGGCTTTCAAAGATCCTCTGAGTTCACACCTTTTATACCTTAATCGTAAAGGAGCTTCTTTCATACACCTTGTTCTTTCTATCCAAAATAACATCTTCTTACACACGATGTTAAAAGTCCCCTACAAAATCATCATATATACAAATAATCTACTTATGAATGCTATACCCTAATATTTTGAGGGTATATTTTCATATAATCATAAAAATTAAGATATATACCCCTATTTTTTTAGGGGTTGTTTTATTTAAATTACTTTTGGCGCATCAACAATAAACTAATACAATGAAAAAAGTAGAAGCAATTATTAGAAAATCAAAATTTGATGATGTGAAAAAAGCACTTCATGAAATTGAAGTAAACTTCTTTAGTTACTGGGATGTGACAGGAGTTGGCAATGAAAAACAAGGACATGTCTATAGAGGTATCTCGTATAGTACCACAGACATTCAGAGACGGTATTTAGAAATAGTAGTTTCTGATGATTTCCTGGAAAAAACCATCAAAACTGTTTTAGAATCTGCCTATACCGGAAATGTAGGGGACGGAAAGATCTTTGTCTCAGACGTAATAGAGGCCTATAGGATCAGAACCCAAGAGAACGGATATAAGGGTATCAACTAAATAAATTAAGAAATAACTAACAAACAACTATTGAAAAATGGACGCAGGAATATTTACAGCTAACAACATATGGATGATGATTTGTACCGCATTGGTATTCTTCATGCATACCGGGTTTGCCTTTTTAGAAATTGGGCTTACTCGTCAAAAGAACACAATCAATATTCTATTTAAGAACATCTTTATCATTACCGTAGGGTTACTGATGTACTACATTGGCGGGTTTAACCTAATGTACCCCGGTTTTGCAGATGGTTCCTTAGGTATTCTGGATTTTGCAGGTTTTGGAATTGCAGCTCCCGAAAATGGAATGACTCCCGAATATGCAGATGGTGGGTACACTTGGTGGACCGACTTTCTCTTTCAGGGAATGTTTGCAGCTACGGCAGCAACTATTGTTTCCGGAGCAGTTGCAGAACGAATGAAAATTGGACCTTTTATGATCTTTACCATAATCTATGTAGGATTGGTATATCCCATAGTTGGGTCATGGCAATGGGGAGGTGGATTCCTTTCAACCCTGGGTGGTGACGAAGGTTTTTACGACTTTGCAGGTTCTACCCTGGTTCACTCTGTCGGAGGATGGGGAGCACTTATAGGTATCTATCTGCTGGGAGCTCGTATCGGTAAATTCAGTGATGAAGGTAAACCACAGGCAATCCCTGGACATAACATTCCGCTGGCAACTGCAGGGGTTCTGGTACTATGGTTAGGATGGTTTGGATTTAATGGTGGCTCTGTGCTCTCAGGTGATCCGGAACTAACTTCCCTTGTTCTTGTAACTACAAGTTTGGCAGCAGCAGCAGGTGGAGTGGGTGCTCTTATCCTATCTACTATACTTCACAAGAATTTAGATCTTACGATGTTCCTTAATGGTATCCTGGGAGGTCTGGTAGGTATTACTGCCGGCGCCGATCTTATGTCACCCAATGAGGCAGTTTTAATTGGCCTTATTGCCGGATTCATCATTGTTCTTGGGGTAGCATTTATCGATAGAATCAGATTAGACGATCCTGTTGGAGCTGTCACCGTTCATCTTATTTGCGGTATGTGGGGAACGCTGGCTGTAGGTATCTTCGGAGCCAAAGCAGGAGGCGACCAATTCTTATACCAATTGGCAGGTGTTGGAGCCGCCGCAACTTTCTGTTCCTTAGCTGCCTTCATCATATTCTTTACCTTAAAGAAAACAGTAGGTATCAGAGTGTCTAAGGAAGAGGAAATAGATGGTCTGGATCTCCATGAACATGGTATGGATGCCTATCCTGACTTTAGAATGAATCAACATTAATATATAAAGAACGGAGTGTTTTGCAGAACACTCCGTTCATAACCTTTTCAAATATTTCAACTTAAAACAGTTATTAACATCCTATTAAAGGAAATTACAAACATTGAATTATGAAAACGATTATAAAAACAAATTACGCAAAAAATTTATTTCTCCTGGCCCTTCTCTTAATGGCAACGGCAACATTCGCACAGGAAGAAGAAACAACTGAAGTAAAGAAGTTCAGCCTTAGCGGAACTGTAGATGCCTATTACCGAGCTAATTTAAATTCAGCCAATTCTGGTGCCAATTACTCTGCCCCGGGAAGTTCATTTGCAAATTTACCTGGTTTTGCCCTTGGAATGGCCAATGTCATTGCCAGCTATGAAGGCGAAGATGTAGGTTTTGTGGCCGATCTGGTTTTTGGTCCACGTGGTACGGATGCCATTTTTGCATCTCCTCTTTATTCCGCTACCGGAAACATTGTGAATCAATTATATGTGTATTGGAACGTAAGTGATAAGGTAACGTTAACCTTTGGGAATTTTAACACCTTCCTTGGTTATGAGGTAATTTCACCTGCAGGTAATTTTAATTACAGCACCTCATATCTTTTCTCATATGGGCCATTTAGTCACACCGGACTTAAAGCCGATTTCGATTTAGGAAGTGATTGGTCATTAATGTTGGCAGTAATGAATCCTACAGACATTACCGAATTTAACCCTAATGGAAAATATGCCTATGGGGCTCAATTGGGCTACAGCGGTCAGTATTTGAATCTAATTTCTGACGATGGTAATTTCGAAATAGATTACACCGGAGGATTTGATCTTAGCGAGGACTTTTACCTGGGCATCAATGCCGCTTATTTTGATGGGGCTGATGATACCGGATTTGCAGGTGGTGCTTTGTATCCTCAGTACAAAACTTCGGAAACCTTTACTTTGGGTCTAAGAGGTGAATATTTTGTAGAGACAGGAGATTTTGGTGCCATCGGAACAGGTCTTGAAGATTCTAGCGTATTGGCATTAACCCTAACAGGAAGTGCTACCATTGGCGACCTGATGATAAAGCCGGAACTTAGGTTAGATAATGCTTCGGATGATGCCTTCTTAGATACGGATGGCGCATCTATGAAAAGTCTATCTTCCTTTGTGCTCGCAGCAGTATACTCTTTTTAAGCTATTATATTAGTTTTGTTTAGTTCGTTGAGTTGATTAAGCCCCGGCAAGATTGCCGGGGCTTTCTTATGGCACTACTTGAATGCCTTTACACCAGCAAATATTTCTATATCCAGCGCATTTTGACTGGGTACAATAGGGCAGGAATATTTTTTGTTATATGTGCAATAGGGATTGTATGCCTTATTAAAATCAATCACTATTTGGTAACCTTCAGGGATCCTTAGATCTATATAACGCCCACCTTCATAGGTCTCATTTCCATTGGTAGCATCTGTAAAAGGTAGAAACAGATAGTCTTCATAGCCTTCGTCCTCCTTCAATTCCTCATTTTGGTATACTTCCAGTTGGTATGAGTTCCCTTTAAGTTGAAAAGACACAATTCCAAAAACTACTTCTTTAGACATCCGGTCTGTGGTAGTGGGCATTAAAAAAGGTATAGCATCCGGGGTTCTGGTAAAAGTCGCATTTACCATAAATGTAGTATCTGGCTTAAAAAAATCTAAGCCATTAAAGTCTTTTCTATATCGATCTGGCAAAGGTGAAGTTTCCGGATCCGAAAACTCTTTATTCAAATCCCTTTGAAATTCTGTGATTGAAGCCAGGTCATTATTCGATGAAAGTACTGGCTCACCTTGTTGATCATCGTGGTATTTCTTCCCATCACCGCAGCCTATTATTAGCAAAAACAGACCGAGAATTACCCTTCTCGTTAGAACCCTGTGCATCATATTCCTATTTGGTATCAAAAGTACAATTTAGGTTTTTTTTTGGCTAGATTTGATCAGCTTAATTAAACAGATCCAACCTCTTTCTCTTATTGAATTATTGGTTTACCTGGTCAACAAACATTAAAGACCTCTGATAATGCGACTTTTGTATACTTCCTATATTAATTCCTTCAGGGGTCTTTCCAAAGAAGTATGGTGGCTGGCATTGGTAACTCTTATTAACAGGGCCGGAACCATGGTAATTCCCTTTTTATCCCTGTATCTAACTCAGGACAGGGGTTTTACTTTAGAAAATGTAGGTGTGATCATGAGCTGTTTTGGATTGGGTTCTTTAGTTGGATCCTGGTTAGGGGGAAAACTCACTGATATTTTTGGTTACTACAAAGTAATGTTTATTAGTCTCCTGCTAACTGGCCTTTTGTTTATCTGGGTTCAGCTTCTTGAATCGTATGTAGCTTTTTGTTTTGGAATATTCATCTTAATGGTTGTTGCTGACGCCTTTAGACCTGCCACATTTGTTGCCTTGAGCGCCTACAGCAAACAAGAGAACAAGACCAGATCTGTTACCCTGATACGATTGGCGATCAATCTTGGCTTTTCGGCTGGGCCCGCTATTGGGGGAGTCATCATTGCCTCTATAGGCTATTTTGGATTATTTTGGATAGATGGTATTACATGTATACTGGCGGGGATACTATTGCTCATTGTGCTGCATCCAAAAAAGGCCAAAGAGATCGACACCCTAAAAAATACAGCTCCCAGTTCGGCTTACAAGGATACATCCTATTTGCTCTTTATTGGATCCATGATCTTGTTTGGCTTTATTTTCGTTCAATATTTTTCCACTGTACCTCTTTTTTATAGCAGCGAACGAGCTTTGAGCGAGTTTCAAATTGGCCTTTTATTAGCCCTGAATGGGTTCCTGATCTTCGCATTTGAAATGCCACTTATTAAATACTTAGAATCTCGTCCCTTTTCAAAGGTGACCCAAATAATCATAGGTCTTGTACTTACGGCCTTTAGTTTCTTTTTTCTAACATTCGGTTCATGGATAGGACTTCTAGTGATAGGAATGGTCTTTATGACCGTTGGAGAAATGATCGCATTTCCATTTTCTAATGCCTTTGCCATGGATAGATCCAGAAGAGGCAAACAAGGAGAGTATATGGCACTCTACAGTATTTCTTTTTCCATTTCTCATATTTTTGCCCATAATAGTGGTATGTTATCCATAGCACATCTGGGCTTTAAATCTACCTGGTATGGCGCCATGATCATTGGTGTTCTGGGAATACTACTATTGATGGGATTACGAATGCGTTTAAAACAAAAAAGATAAAGATGAAAACAATCATTACCGTTTGCATGATGCCATGCCTTATTTTGATACTGCTAGTTGGATGCGGAGAAACCAACCAGAAGCAACCAGAAAAGTTGTTGTATCCTTCACATGAAATTGTCTTGGAACCGAACCGCTATAACGTTGCCTTTCTTATAATGGAAGGGACCTACAATACCGAGTTTACTGCGCCTTATGATATTTTTCAGCATACCCAATATCGGGAAGGCATAAAGGCAATGAATACCTTCACTGTGGCTAATACAAAGGATCCGATCCGAACTTTTGAAGGAGTACGTATCCTTCCAGATTTTGATTATACCAGGGATTCTCTGCCGCCAATAGACATTTTGGTAGTTCCCAGTGCAGAACATCATCTCAATACAGACCTGAGAGATAGTGTAATGATAAACTTTGTTTATAAGACTGCCCAGAAAGCGCAATTTGTCACCTCTCATTGTGATGGAGCATTCGTTCTCGCTAAAGCAGGATTGTTAGATTCTGTTATATCCACAACCTTTCCGAGTGACATAAACACATATCGGGAGATGTTCCCCACCCTTCAGGTAAAAGACAGTGTGCTCTTTGTGCACGACGGCAAGTATATTACATCTGCCGGAGGCGCCAAAAGTTTTGAGGCCGCGCTTTATTTATGTGAATATCTATACGGAAAAGAGATCGCCAATTCCCTGGCAAAAGGCCTAGTTATACAATGGGATCTGGAGCAGGTACCTTCTCTTATTCTTCAATAATTTCGTAGCGTGCGTCTTTGAGATATTTATCAATGATCTTATTGTATTCTGGAGTGATCCGTAGTAAGGCAGTATGTTCCAAAGAATAGAGGGCCGACTTGTCTTTATAGCCATTCTTCAGTAATTCTTCAAGATAGAATAAGGCGGTCCCAAAATCTTCATACTTAGCGCTATCGGAGATAATTTTGAGGTAACTATCAAACTCCTTGGGCGCCGTTATGGTCTTTACCATCCATAAATAACTTAGCGCTTCCTCATTTACCGGATTTTGAGCCAATTCCAAATTAATATTATCTCCTATCAGGGCATTAATAAATCCCAGGAGTCGCATTCCCATCTCCTTTACAAAAGGATCGGTACTATTGCTGTATTTTCTGATCTCACCCATTTGATAATTCCACCACCCCAGGTTGTTATAGTTCAAAGTGAGTACGTCATCGTTTAAATTGTAGTCAAAATCATCCCTTATGAAGTATTCTTTTTGGAAAATGCGCTTTTGTTTTCTATTCTGGATGGAGTATTCTTTTTCTTTTGAGATCAGTTTTACTCGTTTTTTTAACTCATCTAAATTCAGCAGGCCCTTAAACTTGGTTAACATTTCATCTCCAAGGTACATGGCTCCCAAATAGTCATTTGCGGTTACAAAATTATTTAAGGTAGAGAAATCCCGATTGTATATACTACTTATGTAAGTGGAGTCTTTAGGAATATTATTCTTATTCATTGATTTAAGCGAAAGTATCTCTACGGCTCTTTGCAGGTAAGAACTATCCGGCCATTCTGACCCTCCGTTAAAAACCAGCAGATAGTTATTCGAAATCCGTTTATCCATATATTTTTTTAACGCAGAACTCATGCTTTGTTCATCAGAAAGATCATTGAAATTAAAATCGGATCTACCAACAATACCAACAAATTGAAAGGGTTTTTTGGGATCTATGAGTTCTTTATACGGAATGCCTGAACCGATGGAAATAACTCCTTCTACAGGCCTTATAATGGAGGGAATGATGGAGGCAAATTTGGCCCCATTTCCAAATCCTGCTGTATAAGAACGTTGCTTGTGAATGGGAAATAGGCTATATACGGTATTGAACATCCGACTTGCGATCAGAGTATTCTGTACTATGGAAAGGCTGTCTTGCATGCTATTAGAAGCCGCCACAATATAGCCTTCCTTTTCTGCCACCTCCCGAAACATATGTATCACCTGTTTCCCCCTGCCTTGCATGTCCATGGCGAAAATAACGGGCCAGGTCCCTGATGGCTCATAACTGCTAGGCAAATAGATAGCAAAATTTTCCGGAATCGTATCATTGATCCTGACAGAATCTTGTATTATCCCTTTTTTGATGATTAAATCTTGTCCCTGCAGCAGGAAAAGATCGCAAAATGCGATCAGGGTAAAAAGAAGAATCATTTTTTTCATAGCAAACTATTCCTCAAAAATCTGGCCAAAATACCATCATGGCCCGTGAAAAGAAGTTCATTGTCTTAAATTCTCTCCTATGTAACTAAAAGTATCTATTTAAAGATACTACCAATACTCTAAATTAAAGAATATTTCTTATCCCTTTCTCTTTTTTATAGGAGCATCGGCCACCACATCAGACAAAATAATATGCGTCCGTGTTTCTCCATACAAGATCAGTCTATCTATGAATTTTTCGAGATGGAATTGATCTCGTAAAACAACCTCCATGATAATGTTCTCATTCCCAGTGATCCGGTAGCAATTCACCACTTCATCCAGGGTAACCACCAATTCCAGGAAAGGCTTTAATTTCCCCATAAAGGCTTTTAATGTAATGATTGCTTTAAGTTGATACCCTGCCATGGCATGAGAAACTCTGGCATAGTATCCATCTATAATTCCCAGGTCTTCCATCTTCTTAACACGTTCAGCAACGGCAGGCGGAGTAAGACCTACCTTCCTGCCAATACTGGCAAAGGATTCGCGGGAATTTTCCTGTAAGCATTGTAAAATTCCCCAGTTAAGATGATCTATCGCTGATTTCAAATTTTTTAACTACGAATTACTTAGTTTATAAAGCGAATATACAATTTCTCTTTATTATCTAAAGCAATTTACGATAAATAGCAGCTAATTTTAAGGTAATTAATTTTGCTGAAAAAGAATCATGTCCCACCAAAATCTTGGATCCTTACCGGTCTACCAAAAAGCATTGGAACTATGCACCCTAAGCAGGGAGCTTGCATCTTTTGTTACCTACAACAAAAACATGCTTACATTGTACCAATCTCAAAGTCTTCGCGATCATATTGCAGACTCATTACTTACGGATGCTGTTTTGATCCCACAGCAAATAGCACGGGCAGAAACGTCAGATTCTATAAGTGACAGAATGAAAAGTGCGACATTTATTGGGATCATGATCCGCAATATAAGTGCCTATTGCAATGGACTGGAACAAGACGGAGTACGTGAAAAGGAATATCTTCATCTGTTAAAACGAGAGATCCGAATTTTCAGAAAATCCTTTAAAAAATGGCGTAAGTCTATTGCCCATTACGGCCATCATACTGAAACATGGAATTTTAGAGAATATCTCGGCTAGGATTAAACTCAATCTTGTTCAACTCATCTTTTTAAAGCAGTCTAAAACTTAGCACATTAAGCTGACACTTAGTTACATGTTTCGTCTATACTGTCCACCTACTTCAAAAAGCGACTGAGTGATCTGTCCCAAGGAGGAGAATTTAGAGACTTCCATAAGTTTCTCAAAGATATTCTCATTGTGTACAGCAGACTCCTGTAATTCCTGTAAGCCCTTCTGCGCTTTTTTCTTATGTAGTGCCTTAAGGCGTTGCAGTGTCTTTAATTGTACTTGTTTTTCTTCCTCTGTAGCCCTGATAACCTCTACGGGAAGAATTGTAGGTGACCCTTTTGAACTTAAAAACGTATTAACTCCAATGATAGGATATTCGCCATTGTGTTTTAAGGTTTCATAATGCAGACTTTCTTCCTGGATCTTGGAACGCTGATACATAGTTTCCATAGCACCTAAGACGCCTCCGCGTTCTGTTATACGGTCAAATTCTAACAACACGGCTTCTTCAACAAGATCTGTCAGTTCCTCAATAATAAAGGACCCTTGTATCGGGTTTTCATTTTTGGCTAATCCAAGTTCTTTATTGATGATCAACTGTATGGCCATGGCTCTTCTTACAGACTCTTCCGTAGGGGTAGTAATAGCCTCATCGTACGCATTGGTGTGCAAAGAGTTGCAATTATCATAGATAGCATAAAGTGCTTGAAGTGTAGTTCTGATATCATTGAAATCGATCTCCTGCGCATGAAGACTTCTTCCTGAGGTTTGTATGTGATATTTGAGCATTTGAGCTCTGGGATCGGCACCGTACTTTTCCTTCATCGCCTTTGCCCAGATCTTTCTTGCTACCCTACCTATTACAGCGTATTCGGGATCAACACCGTTGGAGAAGAAAAAGGACAGATTAGGTCCAAATTTGTTGATATCCATTCCCCTGCTCAAGTAGTATTCCACATAGGTAAATCCGTTGGATAACGTAAAAGCCAATTGAGTGATAGGATTGGCACCCGCCTCAGCAATATGGTAGCCCGAAATAGAGACTGAATAAAAGTTACGGACCTTATTTTCAATGAAATATTCCTGCACATCACCCATAAGCCGCAAAGCAAATTCGGTGGAGAAAATACAGGTGTTTTGTGCCTGATCTTCCTTTAAAATATCGGCCTGTACTGTACCTCTAACTTCCTTTAAGGTCTTCTTTTTGATAGTTTCATAGACATCCGCCGGTAGTACCTGATCTCCCGTAACTCCCAAGAGCATAAGTCCAAGACCATTGTTTCCTGTTGGTAACTTACCCGAATATGTAGGTTGGCCCTCCTTACTGTCCTTTAGAAGTTCCTTTATCTTCTTGGCCGTCTCTTTCTCAAGTCCTCGTTCTACAATATACTTTTCGCAATTCTGATCAATGGCCGCATTTAAGAAAAATGCCAGTAGCATAGGAGCCGGACCATTAATAGTCATACTTACAGAGGTCATGGGATCAGACAGGTCAAAACCTGAATAGAGTTTTTTTGCATCATCCAGACAACAGATTGAGACTCCTGCATTTCC
>CAWAEX010000002.1:0-7030 GCA_963781045.1 uncultured Flavobacteriaceae bacterium
AGATCCTACAACTCCATGAAAAGTAAGTGGAACAAGAACATATATAGATCGCTATTGATTCTGTCTTTTATCGGAATCAATGCCGGGTTGTTATTTGGGATCAGTTCTGTTTGGGCGTATCTGAATTCAGGCGCGGACAAGGCTTCAATATTGCATATAGAAGAGGGATTAGAGCAAACCTACGTTCCCGAAATTGTATGGCAGAATACCGAAAATCCTGGCAGACCCATAGAAAAGCAAACACTCCTGGAGGTTGAAAAAGATTATTTAAAGGCTTGGTATGTGCGTAATGTAGCCTTTGCTACTAATGATACGTATGGTATTTCGGATTACTATACAGACAGTTTAAGAAGTAAGCTGGCGAGTATGGTACAGCTAAATAAAAAAACGAAAACGAACATTTACCAAACTACGCTTGCCCATCATCCAACCCTAGATTTTTACAGTGCCGATGGCACATTGGTAGTTTTTACAGATGAAAAGGTAGAAATATATCAGGAAATACGGCAAGATGGAAAGCTGGTCGCAAAAAAGAGGGCTACCAGTTCGTTTAAGGTTATGATGTTGTTGAAGATGGTCTTTGGCGCATTCGTCATTTGGTTGCCATAAAAGAACATAATGGTACTGGAATAAGCTAGTGATCCCCCTCAGGTTTACCCCCTAGGTTGAATTGTTCGGAATTCGAAAGGGTTAAATTATTATCCCGCAAGGGTGCATGGGATACTTTTGGAACTAATTTTAATGAAGAGATTATAGCAAAGGATTTTTCTCAGATCCGTGAAATGGGACTAAATATGGTACGAATCTTTGTGCCCTATGAGGATTTTGGGAAAGCTAGGGTTTACCTGACAAACTTAAGAAACTCCAAATCCTTTTAGATGTTGCAGATGCCTACAATATAAAGGTGTTGGTTACATTGTTCGATTTTTATGGGAATTACGAGCTAAAGGACTGGACACTTACCCAGCGACATGCGCAGACCATTGTGACCGCATTTAAAGATCATAGGGCATTATTTGGTTGGGATATTAAAAACGAACCAGATTTGGATTTCGAATCGCGTACTCAGGAAAATGTGCTTGCCTGGTTGGAAGAAATGATTATTAGAATTCGTAGTTGGGATCCAAAACATCCTGTCACAATTGGGTGGTCTTCTGCAGAGGCCGCCCAAAATCTTGGAGAGCAGGTGAATTTTGTTTCCTTCCATTACTATCAGGACCTTCTGATTTTTTAGGGAAGTAGGAGCTTTGGAAATAGTGTAGGGGATAAGCCCATATTAGTAAGCGAGTATGGCTACTCTTCTACAGTGGTTTTTGGAATTTGTTTACGGGTTCCGAGAAAAGCAGGCAAACTATTACGAGAATATGCAAAATCAACTAAGTAAGGAAGAACTCCCTTATTTATTCTGGACCTTGTTCGATTTTGATGAGGTACCTAATTCGGTAGTTGGGAGATTGCCCTGGCGAAAAGAACGTCAAAAGTATTTTGGGGTTATCGCGGTTGATGGCAAAGAAAACCCGCCTATCAATATTTGGATACATCCGGATCAAAATGAAAGGAGAGCAGTTAACCATACTGCCCTCCCTTCTACTTAACCTAACCAAAATAGTTAAACTTTTTCCTTGATGGTCTCTTTTCCGCGGTAAGATTTGGGGTAAAATGAGGTAGGTTCTTATATTTTATCGCTTTGAAATAATCCGTATACATTTGGGTGATTGCTGACATAGGCAAGGAACATGCTGCATCATAATTGGTTTTTCCTAAATGAATCCTATGTGAATCATTGACCAGGATATTTTCAATCGCGTTGGCTAATGATCCAGTATTATCTGGTTCAAAGAACTCCCCTTTGTATCCTTCTTCACGGACCAGGACACCAAGATCTCCAAGATCTGGAAGTGCTACTGCTTTACCGTAGCTTCCTGCCTGGTGCAATACACCTGAACTACCGGTTGTAGAGGTATAGGGAAAAACAACCATGGCGCTGTCACCGAAGATTGTTGGCACATCCTCCTCAGCTACATATCCGGTAAACCTTATGTTCGGTACATGTGCATATTTTTCCTCCATCGATTTAAGATATCCCGGAGTGTTAGGGCTATCAGTACCTGCAATGACAATTTCTATGTCTTCCCTGGTTCTGCTTCGGATCAATTCTACGGCCTCAATCATAATCTCAACACGCTTGTAGGTACCGAATTTACCAAATGCCATTACTTGTTTTGGTCCTTTTGGCAAGGCATAATCAGGCTCTGGAGGTGTTTCAAAGGATCCATGAGGAATCAGTGCAATATTGCGTGCTTTGTATTTCTTCTCCAGAATAGTAACATATTTACTGATTGTTACAGCTACTACATCCGAGGCCAATACAAATCGGGTTAACATGGTCCCAATTACATTATACACCTTTTGTAAAAATTTGTTCTGGGTAATTCCTGCATTATCAAGATCTACTTGTTCCAAAATGTTATGGATTAGTGATACTGTTGGTATACGTCTTAGTTTAGATACAAAAGGTGCCAGTAGGCCAAGGGCCGCAGGAACTTTCTTGTCTCCAAACTTTAGAAATTGCAGATTAAATAACACGGCATCTGGTTTAGTTTCTGTGATTGCTTTGTGCATGTGAACAGGTTAGTATAGCTATTAAAGCTCCAGCTTTCTTTCACTGTAATTTTACACCCTTCACCTTCAAAGGACAGATCTTTTTCTTCAGTAGTTCTGTCGGTGATCAATACGATCTCCGTTACATCGTCTTGTAAACGGAAGTGTTTTACTAAATGGTACCCATATTCAGTTAAGGTTACTTTGCTGGGTGGATACGCGGTTACAATTGCTAATTTCATAGGTTAAGTATTAAGATTAATATTTTATTTACAAGGCAAATATCTTATAAAAGGCAGTGAATACGGACTGTTTGAGGCTCACTGCATCCTTACTGTAGACGAATGGAAAAACAGTGTCGGTAAGCAGAAAATGGGGTTCTGGAATTTTGTTGCTTTATGGATCCTAAAGATCTTAGCCATGCCCCAGGATCTATATCTGAGAAGCACTAAATGAAAAGGTCGGAACTAATAGAAGATCCGACCCTAGTAATTTTGAATAAAAAACTGTTCTATAAGCTTCGCTTCTTATATAGAAAATAAATAATTTGTGAGATCAACAAAACGACCATTACAAGGATCTGTAACTGTACAACTTGCTCTAATGTGTTATGCAGAACACTTATAAGTGCTATCTGAGATAACCCTAAAACTCCGGAAATAATTACGGGTACATAATGATCCAGGGATAAAAAATAGTAAGCAAATATATTCCCAATAGCAAAAAGGGATGTCGCCACAGCGTATTGCCACAACAAACCTGCCATAGACAAATAGGCGTCACCAAACATAAGTTTGATGATCAACTCAGGGAAAAAATAACAAGAGGTTATGATGGTCATGGAAAGAAGGGCAACATAGCCCACATATTTAAATAATACAGGAGCAGTTGCTTCCCCATCTCTTTCTTTTTGAACAACTGCCGGCAAGAGGAGCATCACAAACATCCAGGCCACAAAGTATACTACCCGGCCAATGAGAGCCAGGGAGGCATATAATCCTGCCTCATTAGGGCTGAAATAATGTTTTACCATAAGGACATCGCTGTTGTTTATAATGATCTGAGTAATTTCATAACAAAGGGTCAGAATAATGAATTTATTTACCCGTTTTGCATTTTCAGACGATAGCATTGAAGGTCTGGCCACTGAAATTCCTTTCACATCTGAAGGGATCAAACCAAAAAGAAAGGAAAATCCGATCCCCATAGCAACGGAAAGGGCGGGTTCCCAGGGACTAAATAATAGGAACGCGAGAGTGATCAGCAGTCGGCTCCACATCTCCGTTTGATAGGTGATGGAGAGTTTATTAAAATTATGATGTCCCTGATAGTTCCCTCTATTCACACTCATAAAAAAGTATAAAGGGATTCCAAAGCCAAGTGCCACAAACATATAAGGTGTATTTGTCTGAAACAGCAGTTGTAGATCTTTAGCAAAATAAACAAGCAATGCGCCAATAAGCATACCCACGATTATGGCTTGTTTGTAGGTCCTGTTCAGGAAATTGTCCCACACCTTCCCGGAAAACACTACGGCGAATTTTGTTGTTGCCAACTGAAATGTCATCCCCAGAAAGGACAAAACTAATAGTAGTGTTACTAGAAGTGCAGCATCTGCATATGCTTCTGGCCCTAATAGTCTTCCTAAGATAAGGTTGTACAAATAGTTGCCACCGTTAACAAGTAATACACTGCCCATAAATACTTGTTCGGGCGTAAACTTTTTAAGTAGAATTCTAATTGTGGTCATGTCTAATTTTTAAAGATGTGTTCTAATGATTAAGCCTTTTAATTGCTTGAATTTGAAAACACATTTATGAATTATTTTGGTTAAGTGTTCTTTTAATTATTACCCCAAATATCTCCCAAGCTGACGTTATTTAATTCCCGATTTAGACGGATGGCCAATTGCTGTAGACGAACGGACATTATCGCACTTCCGGTGCGGGAAGTACTGTATTAACTTTACATAACCAAATAACAAGAAGGTGAGAAGCTTAAAAAATGGCTTCGTTAACCATCTAAAAATGCTTAACCTATGAAAGTTAAATTTTTATTACCTGTATTACTTTTCACTTCCACTCTTATCAGCGGACAAGGAAGTATGAACGAAGGATTTCAATTATTGGAATCCGGATCGTTTGAGGAAGCAGAAACCTATTTTGATTCTTATCTGCAATCCGACCCTGAAAACAAAACGGCGCAGATCTGTTATGGAAGGGCCGTGGGCTTAAGTGGAGAACCTACCAAAGCCATTGATATATTTTCTGAGCTTCTTCAGGAATATCCATCAGATCTTGAGGTTCAGATCAACTATAACGAAGCGTTCTTGTGGGATAAGCAGTATAGCAATGCAAAACCATTGTATAAAGAAATGGTAGCGAACAACCCAAATAACTTCGGGGCTCTATTAGGTTATGCAAACACTTTAAGTAATCTAAAAGAATTTGAATCGGCCCTGGCTTGGGTAAATAAGGCCCTGTCACTGCAGCCTGGGAACAATAGCGCCAAAACCTCAAGAAAATATATTAAACTAGGTTTTGCCAACACGTATATTACCAATAAGCAGTATGATATCGCGGAGCAATTATTAAAAGAAATATTCATTGATTTTCCGGAAGACAAAGAAACACTGCTAAATCTTGCCAATTTGTTCTTGATCACAAAAAATTCAGAACGCGCAAAAAGCACTTATTTACAATTAGCTAAGAACCCGATAGACTCTATTGTAGCACTAAATGGTATTGCGCTGGCATCACATATTGGAAAAAACGATAAAGAAGCATTGAATATAACCCGCATTGCACGAGCCAAGGTTGCTATGCTTAATGATTCCGTTCTAACTAACAGGACGAATGAACGCTATATTCAGGCCTTGATCTGGAATAGCAAGTTTAGGGATGCAGATAAACTAATAGACAGTTTGGAAACAAGAGCACCTAACCAGAATTGGATTAAAGCACTCAGAGCAACCTTGGGAATGTATACAGCCGATTTTAAAACCAGTCTAGACTCATATGATGCCATTCTATTAAATGATAGTACGTCATTTGATGGGAACCTGGGAAAGGCAAATGCCTTGTTTGCCTCAGATAGGATCATATCTGCCTATGAAGCAGCCTATAAAACTTTATCACATTACGAAAACCAGGCAGATGCCCAGGGATTTGTGGAGAAATTGAATTCACTGCATACGCCCATGCTGGAAGAGAAAGCTTTTTATACCTTCGATAATGGTAAAAATGTAGCCTTTGGAAATCAGATAAGTGGCAGCCTGCCGTTTTCAACAAAATTCCGAACATCATTTTCTTATCAATTCAGGAATACGGAAAATACCATTTCCCAGAACAAGGCTACTTCACATGTTGTATTGGCCGGTGCAGAGTACAAAGTGTTCCCACAGACAAAATTAAAAACTGTCATTGGGTTTAATAACTCTAGCTTTGGAGACAGATCGTATACCCAACCCATCCTGGATGCACGATTTCAATTACAACCAATGCGACTTCAAAATTTGGAGATAGGGTATCAAAGAGAAGTTCAAAATTTTAATGCAGACCTCATTGAGCGTGAGATCGTCATGAATCATTACGGACTTAACTATAATATAAGCAGCAATTTTAATTTGGGATGGTATACCCAGGTAATGCATACCAGACAAACCGATGGCAATACCAGGAATCTGATTTTCACTTCCTTGTATTACAACGTTCTGAAAAGTCCTGCCCTAAAAGTTGGGGTCAACTATCAATATATTGCTTTCAAGGATCAGCTGCCTAGTATTTATTTTAGCCCGGAACAGTATCACGCCACAGAGGTTTTCGCTGATATCAGGGGATCATTCTCAGAAAAGACGCGGTATATGTTGAGTGGAGCAACCGGCATTTCAAAAGGTAGAAAGTGACGATCAGTCGGCCATTTTTAGGGTAGAGGCCGGATTTACAGCATCAATTCACCAATAGGCTGGGGGTTGATCTATACGGAAAGTATAGCAACATTGCTTCGGCCACCGCAGCCGGCTTTGAATTTACTGAGATCGGTATTAAAGTGAAGTGGGCAATTACAAAGGCTCCTTTATTCAATAAGAAACTTCTTGCCCTGAAGTAATATTTACAACAAGTTTAATCGGCGCATCAGCTCGGGTCTGTTAGACCTGCTAATAGGGATCACGTTCTTTTCAATGAGGACACTATTATCTTCAATATCAATGATCTTTGTAAAGTTGATAATGAACGATCGGTGTATCTGCAAGAAGAGTTCTTCCGGAAGTTTTTCCTTGATCTTCTTTAACGTATTATGGACCCTGTGAGTCTCTTTTGTGGTCTTCACATCTATATAATCGCCTTTTGCTTCAATAAACAAGATCTCATCAAATGTTAGTTTAATAAGTCGCCTGTCTATATTGATGTACAGATCTTCTCCAACCCCA
>CAWAEX010000003.1:0-29956 GCA_963781045.1 uncultured Flavobacteriaceae bacterium
GCTAGCGAAGGCGATAAATATTTATTACCCTTAGCGGGATAATCCTGATGAATATCATTGAATTAAAATACATGTTTGCGTATTTTTATAGAAAACATAAGACATGTTGACTAAAAAAATGGAAAAAGCCCTCAACGGACAAATACGTATAGAGGCAGAATCTTCGCAGGTGTACCTGTCTATGGCATCCTGGGCTGAGGTAAAAGGACTGGAAGGGATTTCTTTGTTTATGTACCGACAATCCGATGAGGAAAGAATGCATATGCTAAAACTGATTAAATTCGTCAATGAACGAGGCGGACACGCCCACATCAGCGATCTGAAAGCACCTGATAAAGACTTCGGCAGCTTCCAGAAAATGTTTCAGGAACTCTACGAACATGAGATTTTTGTATCAAAGAGCATCAATGAGCTGGTTCATGTATCCCTGGAAGAAAAGGACTATGCTACCCACAATTTCCTACAGTGGTATGTGGCTGAACAGATCGAGGAAGAAGCCCTGGCTAGAAATATATTGGACAAGATAAACCTTATTGGGAATGATAAAGGGGGATTGTACCTGTTTGACAGGGATGTGCAGCAAATCACTGCAGGGAACGCTGCCTCCAATCTGAACGTGTAAGAAATAACCATCTATTTTCGAACCTACTGCAACCTTATGGGGGAAAAGAAAAAAGAAAAAAATAAGGCTAAAAAAAAACAGAAGGCTCTGATGCGGGCTCTTTCCTGCAAAGAATGTAAATCTAAGTGTTGCGATAAATACAAAAAGTGTAGATCTAAACGTTGTAAACGCTGCCCCTGTATTGACGTGTTGAAAAAAGTGGCTTAACTTCTTTCTTACTAGTGTCTTTGGGATACCAAAGAGGGAGAAACCATGAGATCCTTGGCTGCTATACCCTTAACGCTAAAGGATCTTTGTCCATGAGTAGCGTAGAAGGACGCCTGCTTTTTATAACCCTTGCCATGTTTGGTTGCAATATCACAGCCCTGCTTATGTTCAAGATAGGATCTTCTTTTAAAGAAAATATAGGTTTTGTAAGCTGTATAATTCTCTTGTTTTAAGGTATTTTCAAAATTGCGCTGATCTTTCCAATAATCCATTTCATCTTCTTCCAGGGCAAAATTGAGTGATTGTTCCAAAAGAGCATCATCAATGGCCATACTGCGATAGAAACTGATCACAGACTCTCCTCCCTTCTCTTCCTGAGCGCGAAGGCCCCACGGAAGGCAGGTAATTAAAATGAGTAAGAGTGTTATACTACGTTTCATCAGTCCTTATTTACTACTCCGTTTTCTTCTAGGAAATTCGAAATAACTGGATATAAAAGATAGTAAAACATTTACTTTTTAAATAGAAAAAGGGGCAAAATGCCCCCTTTATCGACCAGATGTTACCTTTTTATTGTTTCCCTAACATCAAAAGCTCATTACATTTGATCTCCGAGATAAATCGCTTTTCACCTTCCTTGTTCTCATACGATCTGTGAATCAATTTACCCTCAACGGCAACTTCGCTTCCTTTGAAAAGGAACTTTTCCACCACATCTGCCAGTTTACCCCATACCACAATATTGTGCCATTGGGTGTCCGTGACCTTCTCTCCTTTGGTGTTCCGGTAGGTCTCATTGGTCGCTATAGAAAATTTCGCGAGTTTACTACCACTATCAAGATTTACTACTTCCGGGTCTTGCCCCAGGTTTCCAATCAACTGTACTTTGTTTTTAAGTGCATTCATGATTACTAAATTTTAAGGTTAAACAGTTAATACTATCGGTTGCTATATCCGACACGTCAAACATAGACCCATAAAAAGCAATAGTTGGTTGTTACTTATTTATTTTCGTTTGTTATCGTTTGTAGTCGTTTGTATACGCATTAGAATATTCAAATGAGCATTTAATAAAGCGCCTATTGTTCCGCAGCATGTGTTTTCTTTTTATATTAGGGACTCTTTATAAAACTACACCCTCACCATGAAAAAACTATGCACCCTTTTTATCTTTTTGATCAGTTTTGTATGTGTACACGCACAAACCGCTCAAGACATGGCAACCGCCATAGAAAAAGAGGCGAATGAAAATTCCCAACTGCCACTTTTGGCACATCAACTTATGGATGTTATTGGCCCCAGACTGGTGGGAACACCACAAATGAAAAATGCGCACGACTGGGCCGTGAAAACCTATGCCAAATGGGGAATATCAGCAGAGAATGAAACATGGGGTTCATGGCGCGGATGGGAACGTGGTATCACCCATATAGATATGATATCACCACGTGTAGTATCTCTAACTGGCAGACAACTGGCCTGGAGCCCGGGTACTTCTTCCAAAGGAATTACCGCCGGCCTTATCACCATCCCCACCCTTGCAGATTCAATGGCCTTTAAAAAATGGGTGTCTAATGTAAAAGGGAAATTTGTGCTTGTTTCCATGCCTCAACCCACAGGCCGACCAGATTATAACTGGGAAGAATTTGCTACCCCAGAGTCCTTTGATAAAATGAAGAAGGAACGCGATGAACTTGAAAAGGCCTGGAGTCAAAAGATCCGAGCTACCGGCTATAGCAGCAGAACTATCAATGAGGCCCTCGAAGCAGCTGGTGCCTTGGGTATCATCCAATCTCGCTGGTCTAAAGGCTTTGGAGCCAATAAGATCTTTAGTGCCGATACCAAAAAAATTCCGGTGGTAGACCTTTCTCTGGAGGACTACGGCATGCTCTACCGCATGGTGGAACACGGAGGCAACCCTGTACTTAAAGTGGTGGCAGAATCTAAGGAATTGGGCAGGGTCCCTACCTTTAATACTATTGCCACTATTCCCGGTACGGAATTCCCGGATGAGTACATTATCCTTTCTGCCCATTTTGATTCCTGGGACGGAGGAACCGGCGCTACAGATAATGGTACTGGCACCATCACCATGATGGAAACCGCACGTATCCTCAAAAAATTATACCCAAACCCAAAACGCACTATCATCATAGGATTATGGGGTAGCGAAGAACAGGGCCTCAATGGTTCACGCGCTTTTGTAGAGGACCATCCGGAGGTGGTAGAAGGCATGCAGGCTCTATTCAATCAGGATAATGGCACCGGAAGGGTAGTAAACCTGTCCGGACAAGGATTTTTAAATTCCTATGCCTACCTGGGTAAATGGATGGAAACGGTTCCCGAAAGCATTACCAAACATATAGAAACGACCTTTCCAGGCAATCCTGGTGGTGGCGGCTCGGATTATGCGTCCTTCGTGGCTGCGGGTGTTCCTGCATTTTCACTTAGCTCCCTGAGTTGGAGCTACGGGAACTACACCTGGCATACCAATCTGGATACCTATGACAAGATCGTTTTTGATGATGTTCGAAACAATGTGATCCTAACAGCTATACTCACCTATATGGCCAGTGAAGATCCGGAAAGAAGTTCCAGAGAAAAAGCAGTACTATCTATCAATCCAAGAACCGGTGAAAGACGCAACTGGCCTACTCCTAGGTCGCCTACCCGGGAAGGAGGGAATTAAAACTAAACCATCATATTTATGAAACCAACCATTGTATTACCCATTTTACTGGCCATGTTATTTATGGGGTGCCGCAACGCCCCTTCATCCGGCGAAATGAACACCACCCTTGCCGAAGCAAGTCCGGCCAGTGTTGGCATATCTGCAGAACGCCTCGATAAAATAGAGGCTATGCTTCAGGATGCCGTAGCTTCCGGCGAGATCCCCGGGGCTGTGGCCCTTATCTCAAGAAAAGGAAAGATCGTTTTTCACAAATCCTTTGGGATGGCAGACAATGCCTCACAAAAAGAAATGACAAACGATGCAATTTTTAGGATAGCGTCTCAGTCAAAGGCCATTACGGCTACTGCTGTAATGATGTTATGGGAGGAAGGGAAATTTCGTTTAGACGATCCTATCTCAAAATATATCCCTGAATTTAAGGACCCTCAGATCCTTGCAACCTTTAACGAGGCCGATAGTAGTTATACCACTACGCCCGCAGACAAAGATATCAGCATCCGGCATTTGTTAACACATACTTCGGGACTTGGGTATGGCGTCATTGACGGTGACCCCCGTATTAAAAAGATCTACGCCAAGGCCGGCGTAACTGATCTGTTCACCACAGAGAACATAAGTATTGAGGAGAGCATCAAAAAACTGGCCCCTCTCCCCCTTCACCACCAACCCGGCGAAAAGTTTACCTATAGTGAAGGCCTGGATGTAATGGGATACTTTATAGAAATAATCTCCGGAATGCCTTTCGATACTTTCCTGCGTACCCGCATTTTTGATCCGTTAGGAATGGACGATACCTGGTTCTACCTCCCGGAAGAAAAGGCAGACAGGTTGGTTTCTGTGCAGCAACCAAAAGAGGATAGCTGGGAACAATACCCGGTGACCTTTTACGATACAGACTACCCTATCAAAGGAGCCAAACGTTTCTTTTCTGGCGGGGCCGGACTATCCAGTACTGCCAAAGATTACGCCTCTTTTTTACAGATGTACCTCAATGAAGGTACCTATAACGGAGCCCGACTCTTAAGCCCTACCACCATCCGAAGCATCATGGGAGACCAAATGGGGATCTCCTTAAGCAATGGCCGAATTTACTATGGCCTGGCCTTTGGGGTCTACACTCAGAAAGGTCAAGATCTGGGTGGCTCGGGTAGTGAGGGCACGTTTGACTGGGGCGGCTATTTTAATACCCAGTATTTTGCCGATCCCGAAGAAGAGGTCATCGGCATACTTATGAAACAAACCCAAAATAAATGGGATGAAGATACCGGGTGGAAATTCCGCCAGATGACTTTTGCTTCTGTAGAAGAATAGAGGTAATTCCCAAAAAATATCCAATAACAAACTTTGAAAACACTTCCTATGAAACTTATTCAACTCCTGATCATCGGACTATTGCTACTTCCTTCTTCTGTTGAAAGTCAGAGAAGAAAATCACGAAACGCAGCTCCCGTACCTGTGCTGGAAGACTCGCTGTTTCACGGCCTCCAATGGCGTAATATTGGACCTTTCCGGGGTGGCCGAAGTGTAACCTCAACCGGGGTTATGGGCCAGCCCATGACCTATTATATGGGCAGTACCGGAGGCGGTATCTGGAAAACAACCGATGATGGCATCACCTGGAAAAACGTCTCTGATGGCTTTCTAAAAACAGGGAGCGTAGGAGCTTTGGCGGTTTCTGAAAGCAACCCGAACATCGTTATTGCAGGCATGGGAGAACACGCTGCCAGAGGGGTTATGACCTCTATGGGAGATGGCGTATACAAATCTACCGATGCCGGAAAAACCTGGACCCATATGGGCCTGGATAACACAAGACATATTTCAGACATCGTGATTCACCCAACCAATCCGGATATCATCTTTGTCACTGCACAAGGGGCCCAGTATGGCCCAACGGAAGACCGTGGAATCTACCGTTCTACCAATGGTGGAACAAGCTGGGAAAAGGTCCTCTATCTCGATGCCACTACAGGGGCCGCATCCTTGTCAATGGACATGAAAAACCCTCTTATTTTATATGCCGCCATGTGGCAACACCGCCGCTATCCATGGACCATGGAATCTGGAGGAGTCATGTCTGGCCTTTTTAAATCTACGGATGGAGGAAGTACCTGGGACAAAATGAAGGAAGGACTACCCAAAGAATTTGGGAAAGCAGGGATCTCGGTCTCCAGAGCAAATCCGGAACGTGTGTTCGCAGTGATTGAGGCGGAAGGAGACAAAGGAGGCGTCTACCGCTCAGACGATGCGGGAAAAAAATGGGTGCAGATCAACAAGGACAGGGTAAATATTGCCCGCTCCTGGTACTATATGGAGATCTTCGCAGATCCCCAGAATGAGAATGTGGTCTATGTGTTGAACGCCCCGGTGATGAAGTCGATTGATGGGGGCAAATCCTTTTCCGGCCTCTCTACACCTCATGGGGATAACCATCATCTGTGGATACACCCCAAAGACAATCAGAAAATGATCAACTCCAATGACGGCGGCGCCAATGTTTCCAATAATGGAGGTGAAAGCTGGAGTACACAAACCATACAACCCACTGCACAGTTCTACAGGGTAATCACAGACAACCAGGTTCCCTACAGGGTCTATGGAGGTCAGCAAGACAACTCGGCTATCTCCATTGCGAGCAGGACCAATAATAGAGGAATAGACTGGAAAGACTGGTATTCTGTTGCCGGTTGTGAAAGTGCCTACCTCGCCTTTGATCCGGATGATCCAAAAGTAATATATGGAGGATGCTATCAGGGCATCATTGAGAAATGGGTAAAGGCTTCCAGAGAAGGCAAATCTATTAAAGAATATCCGGAGCTAGCCCTTGGGAATGTCCCGACCGACTTTAAATACCGCTATAACTGGAACGCCCCTATTATCAGTTCCCCGCATGACAGGAGCACCATTTACCATGCAGGTAACCTCGTTTTTAAGAGCACCGACGAAGGCCAGAGTTGGGAAGTTATTAGCCCGGATCTTACCCGGAATGACAAGAGCAAACAGGGCCCTGGTGGTGGGCCGTATACCAACGAAGCAGCCGGGGGAGAGAATTACAACACCCTCATGTACCTGGTAGAATCGCCGCACGAAGAAGGGGTGCTTTGGGCAGGCTCGGATGATGGCCTTGTGCACCTTACCAAAGATGGTGGGCAGAACTGGGTGAATGCTACCCCAAAAGAGATAGGAGAAGGTATAGTGAACAGCATTGAAGTTTCTCCGCATGATCCGGCTACGGCCTATGTGGTGGTAATGCGTTATAAGTCGATGGACCTGAAACCTTATATTTATAAGACATCAGATTATGGCGAGACCTGGACCAAGATCGTGAATGGCATTACAGATCCACACACCTTTGTAAGGGTAGTTAGAGAAGATCCCAAGCGGCGAGGCTTGTTATATGCCGGTACCGAAACCGGACTTTATATCTCGCTGAACGACGGGCTGAACTGGCAACCTTTTCAACTCAATTTACCGGTGGTCCCTATCAATGATATGATCTTCCAGGACAATGACCTGGTAGTGGCAACGGCAGGAAGATCTTTCTGGATATTAGATGATGTTGGTGCCCTACAAAGTGCTCCAATGACTACTGCAACGGTGGCAGTTGTACAACCTAAAAACACCTATTTACTTTTTGGAGGAAGCACAGAAAAACCGGTGCCCGGCCTTGGTCAGAATCCAAAGCAAGGGGTAACAATAGATTATTATCTGGGACAAAAGCTGGATAGCATGGAGCTCACTCTGGAAGTGCTTCAAAATAATGAGGTAATTAGAACCTACTCTAGTAAAAAGCCTGAAGATTTTAGTTCCTGGCCTGGTGGGCCTTCTAAACCTGAAGTCTTACCGGCTAAAAAAGGATACAACCGTTTTACCTGGGATTTCAGGAAGGACGACCTGCCTTCTGTAGACAAGGTTTTTGTCTATGGAAGTTACGAAGGCTCGCGGGTGGCACCCGGCACTTATGGCATTCGGCTTGCTTTAGGCGAGGCAGTGTCTGAGACTACCGCCAATATCATACCTAATCCGAAGGTAGCAGCCACTGCAGCCGAATATGCAGAACAGCAAAAGGTTTTGGACCAAATTGCGAAAGCTATTACAGATATACATGAGGCAGTGAACCAGATGCGGTCTGCCAAGAGTCAGCTTGCTGCTTATGAAAAACTGCTTAAGGACAATGCAGCTGCTGCGGACCTGGTAGCCAAAGGCAAGGAATTGCTGGAACGGATCAATACCTGGGAGGAAAACTTAATACAACCTAAGCAAAAGACCTTTCAGGATGTGATCAATTTCCACAACCAGTTAAATGCAGAGTTTATGAATTTGCGGGATTATGTAGATGCCGCAGAGCCAAAGGTTACAAAGGGTGCACAGGAACGCCTGGCAGACCTGCTGGGGCAATGGAGCACTTTTGAAAAGGAGAAAAATGCCATTGTTGCCACCGAGATGAATGCGTATAATGCACTTTATAAGTCGTTGAACTTGCCGGCCATTATTATGGGGGAGTAAGGTACGAGGTACGAAGGATTAATGTCATATCGAGCGCCTGCCTACCGAAGGGATGGGAGTCGAGATATGACTCAAAAAGTATGTTAGAAGAAGGTGGAAGTGCGAGGTATGAAGGACGAAGGTGGAAGAACGAATGTCATATCGAGCGGAGTCGAGATATGACAAAACCCAGTAATTATACCCGGTCTCGACTCCGCTCGACTTGACAAAGAAACTGATTATGATCAAATTTTTTAGACGTATTCGGCAAAATCTATTGACTGAAAACATGCCTACCGGACAGGCAGGTAAATTCAGTAAATATCTGATTTATGCAATCGGCGAAATAATTCTTGGTAGTTATTGGAATTTTAATCGCACTAGCAATAAACAATTGGAGAGAAAACCAAAAATTATATGATCAAGAATTAACATATCTGAACAATATAAGGGACGATTTAAGCACTCAAATAAATATGTTAGATGTTTATATTGATTATGAAAATATTATTATCGACCATTCAAATGATATTATAAAACATTACGAATTGAATGATGGCTTTAATGATATGGATAGTGTATTTCCAAAGTTGAATGATTTAACAACTCGTTGGACTTTTACAAATGCAAATACAACTCTCTTACAAATGCTCAATTCAAATCAAATTAATATCATTCAAAATACAAGACTAAAAGAGGAACTGATAAGCTTTAATCAACAAATTGATTTATTTACAAGAAACACCAATATCAACAATACGAATCTTGTAGACAATTTAACAACCGGAACATTCATCTCAACAGGTGGATTTGCTTCGTATGGAAATTCGAATAGAATGATTCAAAAGTTTAATGACTTTTATCCTTTTCAAAACAAAATAATTGATGATAGTGACCTGAAAAAAACATTAATTCAAGTAATAAATGAACCGAAAAACAAACTTGAGATAATTAACAAAATTGCATATAGGAATACTATATCAAGTCTGCAAAAATCAGGAAACGAAGCAATCAAAGATAGATCATTACAACTCTTAAAATTACTTAATGAAGAGATTGATTTGCATAAAAAATAACGAAAGCTTGCCTACCGTCCCGCCTTCCGAAGTCTCGTACGGAGGACAGGCAGGCAGGCAGGAATCATAGCCAAGACCGTTGTATACAATTTAAAACAATGCAAAATTTAGTACTCAAAACAAACCCAGAAGTAGCGTTGGTTTTTGCTAATTATCCCGATACCGTTCGTAAAAAAATGGTAAGACTGAGAGAATTGATATTAGAAACAGCAGAGGAAATCGAAGAAATCACCACTTTAGAAGAAACACTTAAGTGGGGTGAACCAAGCTATTTAACTAAAAATGGAAGTACACTCAGAATGGATTGGAAATCTAAATTGCCAAATCAATATGCCATGTACTTTAAATGTACCAGCCGCCTGGTTGAGACTTTCAGAACAGTATTTAACAAAAACTTTGAATTTGAAGGAAACCGAGCAATTGTTTTTCAAATGGAAGACCAAATTCCAAGGGACGAATTAAAAGAATGTATCAAAGCAACATTGACCTATCATAAGGTTAAGCAATTGCCGACATTGGGAATATGAAAATAAAAACTGCGTACAACAATGTGTATATTCATTGCTTCGGAATTTCTTACATTTATTAGAAACAAGAATGGCTTAATCGCTTAGTGACCAGGTCTCGCTTTTACGAACCTGCCTGCCGGTTTACGTGCCGCAGGCATGGCAGGCAGGAATCATAGCCAATACCGTCGGCAACATTAATCAAAAAGATGATTCAACTCAAAAACTTTGAAATCAAATTACTCATAATAATTACGGCGATTTTTGGCGCTTGTCAATCAAATCAAACAAAAGTCACTAAATATTCTAACGGATATGTATTCAATGGTGTTGATTTTAATAAAGCAAGCTTTGTAGTTAAACATGGGGAATTGGATTTTAGTACTTCGGCTAAATTTAATACTGAAGTGGACCTTACCGGCAAATATGTAATACCTGCATTCGGAGATGCGCACACACATAATTTTGACGATGTTGCAAAATTTGACAGTATATATAAAGCATATATTGATGAAGGAACTTTTTATGTTCAAGGAGGCATAGGTGACCCAGATTTAGAGGCGTTACAAATTTCGGATTCGATCCTTGATCTAGCAGGAAAAAATGGAGCTGTCATTACTCCAACGGTTTCATTTGCAAAATACTATGCTAACCAATGGGATGGCTCCAAAATGAGTTTAGACACTTTACTACTTCAGAAAAAGAATGAATTTTTGAAAAAACAGCTGATCCGTTATAGGGAAGCCAACATTGTAATTGTATTAGGAGCAGACCAAGGTTTTTCGACTCTTCGTGAAGAAATTAATGATGTAAAACAAATTGATGCTTTTAGCAATCTTGAATTATTGAATATTTTGACACAGACTCCGAAAATAATCTTTCCAAATAGAAAAATTGGAGCATTGAAAAATGGTTATGAAGCAACTTTTTTGGTTTTAAATAATAACCCATTAATCGATATGAATAATATAGAAAATATTGAAATGAGAGTGAAAAATGGAATAACATTGAAATAGTAATTTTAAAACGTATCCCAACAATGCATATCCGCAATTAAAACTGACGGTTATACAAGACGGTTGTGTACAATTACGAAAAAACCAATGATAAAAAGCACACTTACTATAATTCTTCTCTTTGCTTTATCATTTCAAAGCTATTGTCAATTGGATACCGTTCATTTGATTAGTCCGACAGGGAAGTACACCGTCGGAACATCGGTTTATGAGTGGACAGATGAATCAAGGGAAATGAAAATACGACCTGAATTCACACAAAAAAGAGTAATAATTTCTCAATTTTGGTATCCCGTGGATTCTGACTCTAATTTAATAAATGCCCCATATGGTTCACTATCCAAAGATTACCAAAAAACACTGACCAATTCATTTTTAAGAGCTTCGATTGCCCAAGAAATTGATAAAGCCCCTTTGGTTTTAATTGTCCCTGGAAGAGGAACTGAAAGATTCCTCTACACAACAATTGCCGAAGAATTGGCAAGTCAGGGTTTTGTGGTTGCTTCAGTAGATATGCCTGAAATAGGGTATGTGCTTTATCAGGACGGATTTACATTGTATCCATCTGATGATTTTAAAACGCCAAGTGGAATGATGGCCGGTCCGTACGAACAAGTAGATGCTTTTTTTGAAAAGCCAACCGAAATGGGGTATCAAGATTTATTATTCGTTATTAATAAAATTACAGAACTAAATACCTATGTCTTTGATAATAAAATAAACTTAAGAAATATTGGTGTTTTTGGTCATTCTTTGGGAGGACGGATAGCAGGTGAATTAACTGCCAAATCTGAAAAAGTAAAAGCACTAGCTACTATGGAAGGTATACCACCGAGGGATGTGAGATACGAAGGGAAAATAGTTGTTCCTTCTTTAATGATGTGTGGTTCAGGAACGCTAAAATATGCTGTGGATAATTACAATAGTTTTATCGATAATCGTAATAATATTATCTATATGACCGAGTTAGTCGACTTTGGGCATAATTCAATGACCGACAATCCATATATCTACCCTAAAAATTTCTTTTACTCGACCCCGAGTTATTGAAAGGTTCAGGGTCTCTTTACAGTACTGTCAACGATTTGAAAATTTGGATAAATTCAATCAAAAACAGATCTCTCTTGACTACAGAGTCGTACGATAAATTCCTTACCAATTACGGGAATAATTATGGTTTTGGAATATCCTTATACAAATCTTTTGACCAGGAAGTTTTTGGTCATGATGGTAGGGTAAATGGATATATTGCAGATTACCTGTACTATAAGAAATCGGACATATCAATAATCATTCTTGGAAACATTCAAACTGGTGTGGCTGATTTTTTAGAAGAGACATTGCCGCAATTGTGTTCCAGCGAGAATACAAAAGCAGGGCTAAAACCATCCCACCTGAAAAGGAGCTTATAGCTGACAAAGGAAGGATTCTTGGGACTTATTCATTTGGTCCGAATTTTAAAGTATATGTTGAGGAGCTTGAAGGGAGGGTCCAGGCTAGAGCAAATGAGGGAGGGTATTCCGAATTGGCACAAAAATAACCGAATGGATTGATTCTATTGGCCAGGTTTATTATAGGATGATAGATAATCTTAACAAGGATAAAAAAACATACCGCGCTGCTTTTATTGGCGATAAACTACATGGCTACGATTCTACCTTTTACACAAAAGATGGGTTTGAGAAAAGAATATTCTTTACAAATACAAAAGGGAAGGTTCTTAATGATAGAATATTCAAATATGATTCTATAAATAATAATGGAAATTGGGTAGAAAGAAAAAAAATAATGCAAGATACCATCAGAGAACTTCATAAAAGGGAAGTCTATTACGATAATAATTTTGTTTCTGATAATGGAAAGTTTTACGAAGGGATTGTTTCAACTGGGGAATTATCAGAAAATGTTATCAATTTTTCTGCGGATGAATCAGTTATGTTCCTAACAAGAACATCAGACTGGACAGACCAATTAGCCTATATTGCTTATGCGAAAAATGGTTTATTTACGGAAACTATTCGAATTGAAGAGCTAGATACAGTATACAATGGAGCTATATCGCCAAATGGAGACAAAATAATATACAGTATTAGAAAAGAAGACGATGAAGAAATATGGCTTATCAGCAAGGAAAATAGTCAATGGTCCAATAAAGTTAACTTGACGGAAGCATCAAATATTCGGGGTGGTTATTTTTATTGGTTGAGTGAAACGGAGATTTATTTCTATCAGAATAAAAACAGAGGCGACATTGTTCAGGGTGAAATAAATAAAGGTAATCTGACAATCAGAGATTCATTAAGTATCTTAAATACAAAAGCGGGCACGGAGTTTAGTCCATTTGTTGACAGAGAAAAGCGATTTCTTATTTATTCCAGATATGAAGAAGGGAACAAATCTAATCAAGGCTTTTTTATAAGCTATAATGAAGGTGGTTTCAATAACCCAAAATGGTCAATACCAAAGAAATTATCTATGCTTCCATATGGTTGGAGTGCGCATATAATAAACGATGGCAGTCAATTTATTTACACAAACGGTGAGGATATTTATAGCGTACCAACAAAAGAATTGAAATTAGAGATTAATAAATAAATTACTGCTGCCAACAACGGCTATAATCCATCATACCCCAGGCGTAACGTTCCGAGCGTAGCGAACAGCGCAAACAAATCACAGCCGGGACCGTTGGCTGCAATTTGAAAAACTCGTGATAGCTTTTAGACTAGGCAACCATTTACGAGAAATTCACGTCTATATATATGTAATGCTATTCTATAAAGATGAAGTCAATTAAAAAAGATGCAAGAATTGCAGGTTTGCTTTACTTAATTACGGTAGTAAGTGGAATTATTAGCCTTGTATATGTTCCTTCAAAGCTGATTTTTTGGGAGAATCCATCTGAAACATACAATACGATTGTTGCAAACGTTTCATTATTCAAAATGAGTGTGTTGAGTGATTTGGTATTGTACACAACATTCATATTCTTATCGCTAGCACTATACAAATTACTACGGAAAACAAATGAGAATGTTGCTAGAACCATGGTTATTTTAGTACTGCTAAGCGTATCCATTTCCTACATAAACCTAATCAAGAAGTTTGATATACTATCACTCATTAGTGGTTCTGAAGTTTTTAATCCTCAAGGATTAAATATGCAATATTCAAAAATGATGACACTTTTGGAATCACATAACAATGGTATTCTAGTAGTTGAAATATTTTGGGGACTTTGGTTATTTCCTTTTGGTTATTTAGTTTATAAATCAGGTATTATTCCAAAAATAATGGGTGTTTTTCTTATGATGGCTTGTTTTGGCTATTTGGCTGATTTTTTTGGATATTTTCTTTTTCCAGAAAATTTCGGAGAAACTATCATTCCTATATTTGCGAGCATTTCCCAAGCTTTGGGAGAAATCGGGATTTGTGCCTGGTTATTGGTTTTTGGTGTCAAGAAAATAGGTACATAATAATTTATAAAAACATAGCAACAAAAAAGACAAAGATTTTGAAAAACACAAAAATTGATATAAAATAATGACTTCTGAATTTCCTCATCGAAAATTCCTCTGGATTAATTAACTTTCCGTTTCTGCGGAAAAATGGTCACACATAATCCCGCGATTAATCATACGCGAACACGTTTTGTGCAAGTTGGCTTTAAATGGAGAAAATGAATAGATAAAGAGTTTTCGAGGTCAATCTCCTAAAGACCATTAGCTGAATTTATAATAAAACCTCACTCGGTTGGAATTGTTGAGCTAGGCTTACAATTGGTTCAATACTTGATTTGTCCATGAAGTCGAAACCTTCAAATTCTTGTTTTCTAGCCTCGTGATCCTTATTAGCCAAGGCGGCAATTTTCAACATTATCCAGTCATAGAAGGTAAGTTCCTTTGGTATTTGTCTTCCTCGCAACGCAATATGATTCATTCTCAAAATAAAATGTTCTGGCAGGCTGTCAGCGATCCACCCGTTAAGCTTCTCCCCTGCCGGTGCCCCGGAAACCGAAAAGAAGATTATCGGTTTGTTCTCAATATTCGCTAAATGCCTTTTCACCCATTTTCGGATTAAGAGCTTGTAATAGATTATTGGGCTTCCTAAAATTAAAAAATCGTACTTCGTTGGATCTGCATTGACATCTTTCACATCAAACACAGGCAAACCAGTCGCTTCGGCGACCCAATTGGCATATTGTTCTGTGCTGCCATACTTGCTTGAGAAAAAAATTGCTCCTTTCATTATTAAGTCTTTTTAGTTATTTGAAAAAAATTTATCTAAAGCATATGTACTAAAGATAATTACATGCTAACCATAAAAGTATAGGCTGCTCAGAGGAATTCCAATGACTTTAATCACTTTACGTTATAAATTGGAAATAAAAAACCAGCACACAACACCGTGTATAGTTCATTGCTTGAAAGTGTTTAAATGCTTCTTGAGGCTTTCTATCGAAATTCCAACACTTTCCTCCTTTTTGCTATCTTAGTTCTCACAGCAACTAATCATACACGAAAACCTTGTGCGTCATGAGTAGATCATCAGAAGTCATATCGAATCACTAAATGACAGAGGAAAGAAACCTTACACTTAAGCAAGGCTTGGAGAAGTTCTATAAAGAGCATAAGAGTCATCTTAGCCATACTAATGAAGGAATTCCCAGTGAAGTCAGATCCTTCTTTAAATCACACGATATAGCTCACGTACTATTTGGTTGTGATATATCACTTTTCGGTGAAGGCTCTGTCAAAGTATGGACCATCTTCGGTACAACTTTAGGATTTTGGAAGCACATCAGGGCTTATAAAAAAGCCAATGCTTTTGAATTATCTAGAAATTTCAGCCTTGCACATGTTGTAAGTAATATTTTCAAGTTTTTAATTTCCATCCCTGCGCTGATCATAAGATCAAAGAAAATGAACAAACCTTGGCCTTGGACTGAGTTCGAACCCTATTTGGATACTTCTATTTCTGAAATAAGAAAAGAATTTAACATCAAGGTTTTAAGATGATAATATTGAAAATATAAAACAAGAATGCACAACAACGTATAACTGCGGTTATACGAACCGTTGGCAAACATTAATAATTAACTATATAAATTGGAAACAGTTATTATGAATTGGGAAGCAATCTCGGCAATAGGGCAAATAGTTGGTGCTTTAGCAGTATTAATTACTTTGATTTATCTGGCAATACAGCTAAAGCAAAATACAGCAGCAGTGGCTACCTCAACTTATGAAAGTGCCATGACTGGCTTTAACGATATAAATGTAGTTGTAGCAAGTCACCCAGAACTTGCCTCTCTGCTCGATCGCGGATGCCAAAAACCAGAAACACTTACATCAACAGAAATTGTTCAGTTTAATTTCATTCTTAGATGCTATGCTAATCAATGGTGGAAACTTTACAAGCTTTACAAGAGAGGCAACCTGCCACTTGAAGAATGGAAAATATTTGCGCAAGAAGCTTCTCAATTTTTTGAACAACCTGGTTGCAAACCATTCCGCGATCAGAACTCACTCTTCGCAGATCTTTACCTGGAATTCGACAAATATAACGCTGCAAATATTTCAGATTTCGGCTTTGGACTTGAAAATCAACCTATTGAGTAAGGCAATAATTGGCAATACTTTTAAATTGGACAAATCTTATGACCGGTGAAATTGACTTAGAAATCTTATTGACAAAAATGAAGCCAGAACTTAATCCAGGTGATTATGTTTTTTGTAGTATCAAAGATTTAACAACAATAGATACTTCTCAAACCATTTTAATCTTTAAAGAACAAGAAGGAAACACTGTTATTATTAAAAAGGAACTGGCAGATGCTATAAACCTTAAATATTCATTTGTTGCTGCCTGGATTACACTTACTGTTCATTCTTCATTAGAAGCGGTAGGTTTGACAGCAGCTTTTTCCTCAGCCCTTTCCGAACAAGGAATTAGTTGCAATGTTGTTGCTGCATTTTTCCATGACCATATATTTGTGGACAAAAAGGATGCGGGAAAAGCACTGGAAATTCTCAATAAGTTTTCACAAGAATAATTCAGCTTTAGTGTCCCTAACCACTAACAAAAGTATTTACGCAATTGCGGCTGCCTTTGGTCATAAAATAAACACTTTTGATTTTTTCATAAAAAGAACTTAAAATCTTAATTGGGACATAGAACATATGCGCGATTTTATAACGAAGCACTATGATTTACATTAAAACTAAAAGACTTCAGGCCATTAAATGATTATATTTAAGGGTAACTAACCACTGCCTCCTTAATGAAAAAAAGTACCGTAGTTACCAATTTCGATAGGTTCTTAAATATAGAAATAATACATACTCTTCTTTTCTTGTTGTGTTTCTTTCTATTGAGCCCTGCGCTGGGCCAGTCATCAAATCTTTTTGATGCCGATGAAGTAATAGCGTTGAATTTGCGAGGCGACTTGAAGACAGTATTCAAAGATCGTGGAGAGGATTCCCAATACCACCCGGCAACGGTACAATACCAATCGGATCTACAGACAATTAATATCCCCATTAAAATTAAAACACGAGGGCACTTTCGCAAGATGTCTTCCAATTGCAAGTACCCTCCAATATTACTGAATTTTAAAAAATCATCTATTCCAAATAGTTCTGTTTTTAAGGGTCTGGACAAAGTAAAATTGGTAACACCTTGCCAAGGTGAAAAGTATGTTATTCACGAATACTTAGTTTACAAATTGTATAATCTTATTACGCCAAGGAGTTTTAAAGCAAGGTTGGTGAAGGTCGTGTTTCAAGACACTGTAAAAAACAAAAGCTCGCTGCCCTATTACGGAATTATCCTGGAAGAAGAAGTGCAGATGGCTAGGCGAAATCAGTCGAGCTCTTTGGAGAAAATTGGACTGCGTCCTGAGAGCACTCAAAAAGTAGACTTTTTAAAAATGGCTGTTTTTGAATATATGATTGGTAATACTGATTGGTCAGTACAGTACCAACAAAATATAAAGCTGATCTTGACAGATTCCACAAGCTTGCCTGTTACAGTACCTTATGATTTTGATCATGCCGGGATTGTGAGAGCGCCATATGCCAAACCAGCCCCGGAACTTAAACTTAGCTCTACATTACGTCGAAGATACAGGGGGTATTGTATGCCGGAAATGAATCAATTCACGGCGGTATTTGGAACTTTCAATCAACTAAAAGATGATTTTTATGCACTCTACGACGGCAACCCATTACTAAGCAGTAGTTACCAAAGTCAAACCCTAAAGTTTCTCGACCAGTTCTATGAAACTATTAATGATCCGAAAAAAGCCCTAAAGGCATTTAGCTATCCTTGCGATAGATCGGGGACTGGGAATATTGTGATCCAGGGATTGAAAAAAAATGACTAAGCCTATTTACCTGTTGATTCTCTATTCATTTAAGGGAATCCTATACGGAAAAGGTTAAGGGATAAAGACTATTTTAGTGCCGATATAACAAGTTGTACTTCATCCTGTCCCGATAGCTACCGGGATCGGGACCAACCAATAACCAATGATAAAATTCTTTAGAAAAATTAGACAAAAAATGTTGATAGAGAGTAAATTCAGCAAATATCTGCTATATGCAATTGGAGAAATAGTACTGGTGGTCATAGGTATTTTAATTGCCTTAGCAATAAATAATCAAAATGAACAACGAAAAGAAATAGACCAAGAGCAAATTATCCTCAGACAACTCAAAGCAGACTACAAAGCTAACTTGGCGCAATTAGAAAATAAGATTGAAATGAGACGCCAATTAATTGCACAAAGCCTAAATGTTTTGGAAATTATTTCAAAGCCTATTACTATTAGTGCTGACTCGCTTTCAATAAGATTTGCAACTTTTTTTATGGATCCAACATTTGACCCTATTGACAATGATGTGGTAAGTTCGGGAAATATTAAATTGATAAGAAATGATACTTTAAAGCAGTTACTGTCTCACTGGACTTCGGATATTAAGGCATATGTTGAGTCTGAACAAATTCAACATAATCATTATATCTCAGAGATTATTCCTTTTATGAAACAAGTTGGAATAATGCGAAACGTAAACCATGTGTTTTGGAAAATGCAAGAGCTTAGAATGGGTTTTTTGGACAAAGGAAAAAACGATAAAATCCTGACTATAGGAAAAAGCCCTAAAGAAATAGATGTTCAATCCATTTTAATAGACCCACGTCTTGAAGGCCTTGTAACATTTATATTTACGTTTTCTCAAGTTTGCAATTTAGAAGGGCAAACACTTAAAAAGAGAATGCAGCAAACTATTGAAATTATAGAGAACGAAATTGACGTAGAATAACGAAATCACAACAATGTATATAAATAGTTGTGAGTAAGTTTGAGCTTGTAACCGATAAAAATATCAGATTTGGAGTATAGAAAACTGAAAAATCTTGGAATCCTACTTTTCTTTATACAAATAATTGGTATTGGGATTTGGTTTTATGTTATGCAGCCAGATATGGCCCATTCAATGGACATGCTGAAAATAATTCCAATTCTGTTTGGAATCAACCTTCTAGCAGGGCTGGTGTTATATGTGTTGAAGAAAAAGGACATCTCGAAATTGATTTTTGGAAATTCGATAATTTGCCCCCTGATTTTTTTTGCAGGTTGGATTTTATGGTTCACCTATTATGCCCAATAAATCAAAATGGGATCGGGACCAACCAATAACCAATGATATTATCGAAACTTCATTTTGTGAAACAAAATCAAAGGTCTGGTAGACTCCCGTCCCGATGATCTTTGGGCAAAATCTAAATAAACTATCTTTATTTACATAGGTGGGATATCATCAATAGCTATATCCCTTTGTTGTGCGTCATTAGAATTATCGGAATCGATTTACATTAAATATTACCATAAAGAAGAAAATGAAAATAATATCGGTAAGGGAAAGCCCAGACTATAAAAATAAGGCCATAGAATATTTTCAAAGAAGCTGGAAAAGTGTGTTGCCAATAATATATGAAGATTGCATTACTCATAGCATAGAAGCAAAGAACTCTTTGCCACAATGGTATTTACTGGAAAAAAGTGATGAAATAATAGGTTGTGCTGGACTTATAACAAATGATTTTATAAGTAGAGGGGATTTATATCCATGGGTTTGTGCCATTTTCATTGAAGAAAAGCATCGAGGTAATGCTTATGGTTCATTACTGATAGAAAAGGCGAAGATTGATGCTAAAAACGCAGGATTTGGATATTTATATTTGTGTACCAGCCATATTGGGTATTATGAAAAATATGAGTTCGAATATATAGGTCAGGGATACCATCCCTGGGGAGAGGAATCTAGGATTTATGAACTAGAATTAGAATAAAAAACGGCGCACAACAACGGCTAACTGCAATTATAAAAACCATTTGCAGAACATAAACTGATTTATAATAATCGGATAAACCATTATTTACGCCAATTATTATTCTATCCTATTTTATTTATATAGCTTAATCCACTAGACTCAACATTCATGGCCATAACCAATAGTGATAAAGAATTAAAACGTGTAGTAGGTGTAACAGGATTGTCACTTAATATTATTAATATAACAGTAGGTGCCGGTATTTTTGCTTTGCCCGCAATTGTAGGTGTTGAACTGGGTGCCTTCAGTATATTCGCTTATGTGTTTTGTGGTATTATGATGGCAGCCATAATGCTTTGTTATGCAGAGATAGGAACACGTATTACAAATTCTGGTGGAAGTTATGCTTATGTGGTAGCTGCATTTGGAGATTTTGCAGGGTTTATAGTGAACTGGCTGGCCGTTTTTGGCTGGAGTATTTTAGGTAGTGCTGCACTAATGAATATTATTGCCGATTCCCTTGCTGTAATTTTCCCTGTTTTCTCAGATCCATGGATACGCGGTTTATTGTATTTTGTACTCCTCGCCTTTTTGGTACTCACAAATATTCGCGGCGCAAAACAAGGCGTTGCTTTTATAAAGGGTATTACTATCATAAAATTACTCCCGTTGTTTGGCATTATTATCTTCGGTTTCAGCCTTATTAATGCAGATAACCTCCATTGGGAACATTTACCTGCACTCAATACATTTGGCAACACTACCCTTGTCTTGTTTTTTGCATTTGCCGGCTTCGAAACAGCACTTGGTGTGAGTGGTGAAATAAAAAATCCGAAACGCACTATACCACTGGGTATTATGCTGGGTGGCGGTTTTGTACTTATCTTGTATTTGCTCTTGCAGACAGTTACTCAGGGTGTTTTGGGACTGCAGATGGAATTGGTCCAAGATGCACCCCTAGCAGCGGTTGCAGAAAGAATTGTTGGATCTTTAGGTGGCACTATACTATTGATTGCCGCTGCAATTTCCTGTTTTGGTGCTGTAAGTACCGATGTTTTGAATACACCCCGCGTATTGTACGCCGGTGCCAATGATGGCCTATTTCCAAAATTTCTTAGTAAAATTCATCCAAAATTTGCTACACCATACTGGTCCATAATCTGTTTCGCAGCAATGATCTTTCTTTTTTCTATTTCCGGCGGATTTAAACAATTGGCCATACTGGCAAGTGCCGCTATACTTCTTATTTACCTCTTTGTTATTTTAGCCACTGTCAAATTAAGAATGAAGAAGCAGGATGTCTCCGAAAAAACATTTAAAGTACCCGGCGGATTGGTAATTCCATTTATTGGCATTGCATCCATTGTTTGGTTACTTACAAGTTTAAGTAAGTGGGAAATAATATCAACCATTATATTTATTGCCGTAATATGTGTAATTTATTTTGTCATGAAATGGTTGAAAAAAAGGGAAGCCCTGAAAATATAGAATAACGGCAGCTAGCAATGTTAGTGAACATATGGAAGATAAGAAGTTGGTTCGCATAAATAAGTATTTTAGTGAAATTGGATATTGTTCGCGCAGAGAGGCTGATAAGTTGATCGGGCTAAAGCAAGTAACAATAAATGGTGTAGTTGCGGAAATTGGCAGTAAGGTATCCTCTGAAGACGAAATTCGTTTAAACGGAAAACTAATTACTGCCAAAGAAACTAAACCGGTCTACCTTGCTTTTAATAAACCACGAGGAATTGTTTGTACAACAGATACCCGAAGAGAGAAAAATAATATAATTGACTATATTAATTACCCGGAGCGTATTTTTCCGATTGGAAGGCTCGATAAAGATAGTCAGGGATTAATTTTGTTAACGAACGATGGCGATATAGTAAATAAAATTCTTCGTGCCAGAAATAATCATGAAAAGGAATACCTTGTCACGGTAAAACAACCTATAACAAAATCGTTTATACACAAAATGGGCAACGGTGTTCCTGTTTTGGGAATAGTTACGAAGAAATGTTTTGTGGAACAGATAGATAAGTTCCGATTTAGAATTATCCTTACCCAGGGCCTAAACAGGCAAATCAGACGTATGTGTGAACATCTGGGTAACAGTGTTCGCCAATTGGAACGTTATCGTATAATGAATATTAATTTAGATATCCCTATTGGTAAATGGCGACATTTAACAAAGAAGGAACTTAATGAGATTCATGAACTTTTATCTGATTCGTCAAAAACAAACAAAGAGATCACTTAGTATAATATCATAAATATTAAAAACTATGAGCTATTATTTTAACAAAGTATTAATTGGAAAAAGCTTCGATGATGCAATCGAACTAGTAACAGCTGAATTGAAAAATGAAGGTTTTGGAATATTAACCGAAATTGATGTGAAAGAAACTCTAAAAAAGAAAATTGATGTGGACTTCAAAAAATACAAAATACTAGGTGCTTGTAATCCACATTTCGCACATAAGGCATTGACCAGTGAAGATAAGATAGGTGTACTTCTTCCTTGTAATGTTATAGTTGAAGAACATGAAAATGGAGAAGTTGAAGTTTCCGTTGTGGATCCTATTGCTTCTATGGGTGCAGTTGAAAACGAAGCTTTAGGGAGCCTTGCTCAAGAGGTCCGTCAAAAACTTTTAAAGGTAGTAGAGAACTTACATTAAAAACACATTTCCACAACGTATAATACCCAGAGTCTTTAGCCCCAAAGTATTATTTTGGCAGAATTGTATTTAGGTCAGGACATGCAGTTTGTGCATTTGGTTTCATGCAAAAAGAATAGACTTAAAAGGACAAATCAAGTACTGTACAAACCAATTTTAAGTATGATTACTGAAGAATTTAATAGTATATCAGATTATTCCCTCAGGGGGAATGAAGACCCAGCGGCTACTCTTACCCGAGAGAAACTATTAGAACAATGAATAATGACGTAGATAAATATCTTAGTAAACTTGAAAAATGGAATAGCGAACTGACAAAACTTCGAACAATAATCCTTGATTGTGGATTGACCGAAGATTTTAAATGGATGCATCCCTGTTATACATTTAAGAATAAAAACATTGTGCTGATTCACGAGTTTAAAGATTATTGTGCCATACTTTTCCATAAAGGAGTTTTGTTACATGATTCATTGAATATATTAATTCAACAAACAGAAAACACTCAATCCGCACGACAAATCCGATTTACAAATACATCAGAAATTATTGAACTTGAATCTGCGATCAAAGAATATATTTATGAAGCAATTGAGGTGGAAAAAGTTGGATTGAAAGTGAAAATGAAAAAAACTTCTGATTTTAAAATGACAGAAGAATTAAAGCTGCTTTTTGACAAAAATCCGAAATTGGAAAAGGCCTTTAAAAATCTGACAGAAGGAAGACAAAGAGGGTATCTTTTGCATTTTGCAAAACCAAAACAATCTAAAACAAGAATGTCACAAATTGAAAAAAACATAAAGCGCATTCTTGATGGATATGGCTTAAACGATTGTATTTGTGGACTATCTAAACGAAAGCCAAATTGCGATGGATCTCAAAACAATTGGAAAAAACTTAATTGTGAAAAATGAATGCACCTAAAAAATTAAGTTTTCTCGACAGTTATCTGACACTTTGGATCTTCATTGCAATGGCATTGGGTATAGGAATTGGATATTTTTTTCCTTCATTTCCAGACATCATAAACTCTTTCAGCAGGGGAACTACAAATATCCCCATTGCCATCGGATTAATTGTAATGATGTATCCCCCATTGGCAAAGGTCAATTATTCACTTTTGCCAAAAGTTTTCCGAAACACAAAGATCCTTTCTATTTCACTAATTCTCAATTGGATAATTGGTCCTGTTTTAATGTTCTTTTTGGCAATCACATTTCTACGGGATTATCCTGAGTATATGGTTGGACTCATTTTGATTGGATTGGCTCGTTGCATTGCAATGGTCCTCGTATGGAACGACCTTGCCGAAGGTAGTAGCGAATACGGTGCAGGATTAGTAGCGTTAAACAGTATTTTTCAAGTTTTTGCATACAGTTTTTACGCCTGGATATTTATAACTGTACTTCCGCCTTATTTTGGATTTGATGGTGCAATCGTGGATATTTCAATTGCTACTATTGCGGAAAGTGTAGCTATATATTTAGGTATTCCGTTTGTTATGGGAATTTTGAGCCGATTGGTTTTGGTTAGACTCAAAGGCGAAGAATGGTATACGAAAAAATTTATTCCAACTATTTCGCCAATGACATTGATTGCACTTTTATTTACTATAGTTGTGATGTTCTCGTTAAAAGGAGAGTTGATTGTTGAAATTCCCATGGACGTATTAATCATAGCTGTTCCACTTCTTATATATTTTAGTTTAATGTTCCTTATTGGCTTTTTCTTTACAAAAGCAACGGGTGCGGAATATGACAAAACCGCTTCGGTAGCGTTTACAGCGGCAGGTAATAACTTTGAATTGGCTATTGCAGTTGCCATAGCTGTTTTTGGTTTGAATTCAGGACAAGCATTTGCAGGAGTTATTGGTCCTTTAGTTGAAGTTCCCGCTCTTATTTTATTGGTTCGGGTTTCATTTTGGCTACGAAAAAAATACTACGGAAAAGCCTACATTTAATATCAAGCAATTGGCAACAAAAAATAAACATGGGTAAAACGAGCGTTTATGTAGACTGTTCAATTTCAAAAATAATCTAGAGTTCGCTTTTTTCCTTACTTTACAACTATCTAATCAATCCATACAATTTCAAATGAAATCTTACTCCATAAGTGAAATCAATAACATTGTAAAAGGCGAAATAATAGGAAATACCAGCCAAAAAATTGAAGGACCTGAGGAAATACAAAAAGCAAACAGCAATCAGATCACATTTATTGGAAGCAAAAAGTATGAGAAGTTCTGGCCAGATTCTAAAGCCTGTGCAGCGCTTATTAGTATTAATTCAACTATTGAACCCGGCGACAAACGTGCCTTTATTAAAGTGAAAAATGTTGATCTAGCCATGGCGGAAATATTGGAGCTTTTTAATCCTCCTGCACCTGTTTTTGATACAGATATACATCCAACTGCTGTAATACATGAAACTGCAAAAATTGGTGATGGCTGTAAGATCGGTGCAAACTGTTATGTAGGTAAAGATGTTGAATTAGGAAGCGAAGTAATTTTATACCCAAATGTTTGTGTTTTTGATGAAACCATTATTGGTAAAAACACTGTTGTTTGGTCCGGGACTATTATACGTGAACGCTGTATTGTTGGTAGTCATTGTATTTTTCATACCAATGTAAGTATTGGGGCTGATGGATTTGGGTATAGACCAAGTGACGATGGCAAGGGACTGGTAAAGATACCACAGATAGGTAACGTCATAATTGGGCATTACGTGGAAATTGGGGCCAATTCTTGTGTTGACAGAGCCAAATTCAGCTCTACTATTGTTGGTGATGGTTGTAAAATTGACAACCTGGTACAAATAGCTCATAACAGTATTATGGGACGTTCTTGTATTATGGCAGGGCATAGCGGACTTGCAGGTTCTGTTACTTTAGGTGATGGCGTTATTATTGGCGGGAGTGCCTCTATAAAAGACCATACCACCATACATTCTGGTGCTACCGTTGGTGCCGGCTCTGGAGTTATGAATGATGTGGAAGCAGGAAAAACTGTTTTAGGGTACCCTGCTCAAGATGCCAGAGATATGCTAAAACAATGGGTCGCTGTAAGACGGTTTATGAAAAATCAATAGTGCACCTTCATATAAAGGTTGAAATTTGACAAGAAATTTAGCCGAAAAGTTCAATCTCGGAAAAAAGCACTACTTGCAATACCATGTATAATTAATTGCCAGAAAGTGATTAAATTTTGTCATGGAAATTCTACCTTATTTCCTAAATGCAGTTCTTTTTTACTAACTTATTGATTGCGCAACACAGGAGCGCAGAGAACTGCCGAAGCAAACCATTCACAAACGCCTTGGGAGTCATAAAAAATAAACCAATTTATAAATATTCTTATCATGAAAGTAGCTGTCAAATTATTTGGAATACTTATGCTTCTTTTAGGTTTATCATTGCTAATTAAGCCTGAGATCATTATAGGTTATATAGAAAATAATATGGAAAACACCTCACTATATATAACAGCAATAGTGGTGAGGTTAGTTTTTGGCATTTTATTTATAATTGCTGCTCAAGAATCAAGATATACAGGCGTAATTAAATTTTTAGGTTACCTGTTCATACTAGCTGCCATCATTTTAGTTTTCGTTGGTCAAGAGAATTTTGAACACTTTATTTCCTCACTTATTCCTCATGTTGAACCTTACGGACGCTTAGGGGGACTGTTAGCTATTGCATTTGGCAGTTTTCTTATTTACGCCTTTTCTGGGAACAAAGAATTAAAGCGGAAATAAACTATGAGAAGCAGCAAAACAGAAACCAGGAATAATGGTTCTGAGGAAATGCAAAAAAAAGAAATTAAGCGATTCGTTTTTGTAATGATCGTCTTTACAATTGGGATGGCTTTACTTCTTTTTTATGAAGTAAGTACGTGGTGGATCTGGTATATTTATTTTGCGATCTGGACCTTGATTGAGATTAAGATCGCAAAGAATATTAAATTAAAATGGTGGCATTGGGTATTGATAATTGCAGTAATTGTTTTAATTGACTGGGTTGTTTTAGAACTTGTAGAATACCTAAAATAATGAATATTAAATCCTTACAAGGGCTATAATTTATACCGATCCCGAATGCTCGGGAGGGACAAAATCATAGCAGAGACTGTTTGCTTAATTTAAATGGACAAACCACAAATCATAAAATGGTTGCTTGAAGGAGATGTTTCTATACAATATCAGGTTTATCGTGATTTGTTGGGACATGATAGAAAAGACCTGCAAGACAGAATAGCCAATGAAGGTTGGGGAAAACTGTTTTTATCCAAAAGAAAAACCAATGGTCATTGGGGGCTAAGATTCTATCAGCCAAAGTGGACATCCACTCATTACACTTTGTTAGACCTTCGAAATCTTGATCTCACCCCAAACAATCTAGGCGTTAGAAATACCATTGAGATGGTTCTGGATACCTCAAAGGCAGAAGATGGAGGAATCCGGCTAGGCCCTTCAACATCAGTTCACAGTGATGTATGTGTAAACGGAATGTTTTTAAATTACGCCTCTTACTTTCAAACCGATGAACAACGACTTCACTCCATTGTAGACAGTATTATTTCTGAGATAATGCCTGATGGTGCTTTTAACTGTAGAACAACGCGAAGTGGTGCAATTCATAGCTCGTTACACACTACCTTATCTGTTCTTGAAGGATTAACAGAGTTTCAGAAGGCAGGATACCATTACCGAATGAATGAACTTCAAAGTGCACGGGAGAGTGCAGAGGAGTTTATTCTAGTACACCAAATGTTTCTTTCTGACCGAACAGGAGAAATTATTCGGAAAGATTTTTTAAAGATACCATATCCAAGCAGGTGGAAGTATGATATTCTTCGAGCGTTAGATTATTTCCAATATGCCGGAAGAAAATGGGATGACCGAATGAATCCTGCAATTCAGGTTTTACTGAAAAAGCAAAATAAAGATGCTACTTGGAATCTACAAGCGAAACATCCCGGAAAGGAACATTTTGAAATGGAGAAAACCGGGAAACCTAGCAGGTGGAATACATTAAGGGCTATGCGTGTATTAGCACATTTTAAATTAGAAAAACTACAACCAACAATACATAAAATGAATTAAAACTCATTTTATACCAACCTTTGGCACTACTTAAACCTTCAACGTAGACTGATGAACATCATAGGATTACGTTTGTATCCTATATATCTTACTGGATGTAAATCATAGAACATTGTAATGGATCCTGTTATATATGATATTAAAGATGGTCCTAAAGACGGAAAAAAAGTGTTTAGGAAGTTGGGGACATGCTCTCGTACCTTTTTCTATATTTTAAATCGAGAATTTGGTCATCAAAAAGAACTGGAAGAACGTGCTGCTGATTCATTGGCAGGAGGAATAATGCAGAAAGGCCATCAGTGTGGAATGCTTTGGGGAGCTTCTTTAGCTGTAGGTGCAGAAGCATACAGAACATGCGAAGATCAAAATCGGGCAATTGCTGTTGCTGTTAATGCCACACAAAAATTGATGATATCATTTTCAAAAAGAGAAAACACAATTAATTGCAGCGATATTACTCATTGTGACTTTTCAAGTAAATTGAGTATGGCTAAGTATTTTTTCTCCGGCAGATTCTTACACTGTTTTAACCTTGCTGATCAATGGGCGCCAGAAGCAGTAAAATCAGCAATTGAAGGGGTGTCAAATAAAGAAATTTTATCAGCTAATGAATGTATGAGTTGTGCCACAGAAGTTGCTAAAAAAATGGGCGCGAGTGATGAAGAAATGATCATGGTTGCAGGTTTCGCTGGCGGACTTGGTTTAAGTGGTGCAGCATGTGGTGCATTGAGTGCAGCCATTTGGATGAAATCTCTTATGTGGTGTAGAGAAGAATTAAAGAAATCACCATTAAAAAACCCATATTCAAAAAAAACACTACACATATTCTATCAAGCAACGAATTCAAAAATATTATGTTCTGATATAACAGCTGAGCGTTTTGAGAACATAGAAGAACATACAAAATTCATTAAAAATGGTGGTTGTGGTAAACTGATTGAAACACTGGCTAAATCGTAATTAATGATTTTCTAAATAAAATAGATGGAACTTTTAAAAGAATATTTAACCCCATGGTTAATATCTAATAGCCTTGCTATTCTATTTTTGGTTAGCGCTGTTCAAAAACCAAAATTAGCACGATTGCTTTTTTCTCTATTATTCTTTTGGGCGTTCTGGATAAACTATACTACAGCTCAAAATAACCCTAATGAATATTTAGAATATGCAGTTTTTTCTCCCTTTGATCTATACGCTGATTTTATAAATGGATGGTTTAAGTCACACATTACTTCTATGGTTAAACTTATCGCATTTGGTCAGGGATTAATAGCGATAGGCATGTTACTTAAAGGTTGGATACTTCGTCTTGCATGTTTTGGAGCTGTTGTTTTTTTCCTGGCAATTACACCACTTGGGATTGGTTCGGGTTTTCCGGCTACCATACTAACATCTGTGGCCATTTATTTTATTTTAAAAAAAGATGATTTAAATTACTTGTGGTATTTTAAAACAAAGAAATCAAATCTTAGTAATAAGTAGTACCCATTATAGAGCTATCACAAGAGCAAACAATGTGTAGAAATCTATACGTCTGATTTTCCTTTCAGAAAATCCTTGCTGCTGTTTAATGGGTTCGTCTCTTTTGCTATCTTTAGTGCCAAACAACAATCTATACAAGAATCTTATATGTCAATTGAAATAATGGAATGAAAAAATATACGCTAATTTTATTAATTACTATTTTGGTTTTTGGGTGTAATGAGCAAAAGGAAATTAGTTCGACAAATCCCGAAAATTGGTCGAAAAGGCTGGTAGATATTAGTTCAAAGGATTCCCTCGAATATGGGAAATCATATCTTTCTATCTATTCGCAGATCTATAGCAATTCTGAACATAGAACACATAATTTGACCGCCATGGTAAGTATGCGTAATACAAGCGATCTGGATACTATTTACCTGCTTAAAGCAGAATATTTTGATACTCACGGAAAGCTTGTACGTACATATTTTAATCAACCAATATATATGGCTCCAATGGAAACAACGGAAATAATAATAGACGAAGTTGATGTTGAAGGCGGAACAGGATCTAACTTCTTAATTGAATGGAAGATTCCAAAAAACTGTCCAGAGCCTTTGTTCGAAGGAATTATGAGTTCAACTATGGGGCAGCAAGGTTTATCCTTCTCTACACAATCAAAAAGGATCAAATAACAATGCAATTATTTTGTTTTGTATAAATGGGTTAAGATCAACAGCTATAACTCATTTGGACAAAGGTTGATAAA
>CAWAEX010000004.1:0-18488 GCA_963781045.1 uncultured Flavobacteriaceae bacterium
TAGCCATTATATCCCGCTGATTGTACTGGTAAACATGGGTCATTAGGTGCTGTATCGGTAACATCCGGATCTCCATCACCATCGGTATCTGTTGTGGGAGTAGACCCTGCATCATATGGATCGCTTCCAGCAGTATCTTCATCGCCATTAGTCGCGCGATCATTATCACAATCGGCTGCTGCCCGAACGGCATTTCCGGCATCATAGCCATTATATCCTGCTGTTTGTACGGGTAAACATCGGTCATTAGGTGCTGTATCGGTAACATCGGATCCCATCACCGTCGGTATCTGTTGCAGGCGTCGACCCTGCATCATAAGGATCACTTCCAGCGGTATCTTCATTACCATTGGTCGCGCCATCACTATCACAATCGGCTGCGGCCCAAATAGCATTTCCGGCATCGTAGCCAATATACCCGGCAGTTTGTACTGGGTCACAGGGATTTAAGGGATCAGATCAGTATCCGTAACTTCTTGTCCATCATTAACTCCATCACCATCCGTATCAGGATTATCAGGGTCTGTACCTATGCCTCCTTCTTCTGAATTTGTCAACAAATCTCCATCATCATCGCATTCCCCACTTGATATATTCACATCTATACTGCTGACATCATTCTGACCACCTGCAGCTATTGTGGGGACTCCATTAGTATCTACAGTATCCCCTAAGCTGTTATCACCATCCAGGTCCGCAAGAGTAAAGGGGCCGTCGCCTTCAAGTGCATCAGGACAACCATCTGCATCGCTGTCATTGTCTACTGAGTCCTGGATTCCCATCGTTGTCGAAGTCTCTAATGGAGCAGTCCCAAACCATATTTGAAATTAGGAAAGCTGTATTTCCAAGACTGGCAGCATTTACCGTAGGATCTACATTTGTAAATTCTATTAATAGATTATCGACAGGATTAGTTATTGTATATATTACATCCCCATCGGATGTAGACACATTGCTTACAAGTGAATTTCCTTGAAAAACACCACCTGTTAAGTCAGTCACTGCTGATCCAATTGTATAGTCGGTGCCTGATGTTAGCACTAAAGGAGTTCCTCCATTGGAAATGGTCATCGTAAGTTGGTCTGTAAAGGGATCTCCATTAGCATCAGCTGTAGTTCTTTTATCTATATCTACAATTCTAAAACTCAATCCTGTTACTGGAGTATCAAAACTTATCTCATATCTAATTGTATTTACATTATTTAAAAACTCACTAATGGGAGCTTGTAATAAAAGACCACTAGTTCCATTAAAAGTAGTACCATTTGTAGAAGAGTAGTTAGGCAGCCCTCCAAAATCTGTGGCACTGTTGTCTGCGGTGTATTCCACAAAATTAACCGTAGTAACAGAAACTGTTGCCACATCATTCCCGGGATTTCCCCCTGTCCATACTGCAGTGCCCCATTCGAGTAAGGATCCTCCTACTCCGCATCCCTCGTCGACATCTAGAATACCATCATTGTCGTCGTCCAGGTCAGCTCCATTTTGTACCAAATCTCCATCACAGTCACCGGTAGGAGAAGTATCAGCACATTGTGCAAACATCGTATGATTACCACCTAATAGAAACAATATTAAAATAGAAGCAAAGGGTAATAATTTTGCAGAAAATCTATTAAACTTCAATAAAAATAGTCGAAGTAAATTTGAATTAAGATGTTGTGCTTGAAGTATTATTTTAGCCATCACTATGTTCTTATTAAAATTATTATTTGTTCTTATTTCAATTTTCAATTTTCTTGTTGAACATTGATACGAACTTCGATTCGTGTAATTTAGTAATCTAATATTATGATTATATGAATCTGTATAAGTAAGTTAAAAACAATATTAAAGAGCAAATTAAGTATTTGATTATAAATATCTATTATTTTAATGGTTATTAACTCAGAAATTCGTTATAATAGTTAATAATCAGGATTTAGATGGGCCAATAATCTCCACTGGTTTTTTAAAAATGGGTTAATCATTAACATTGGGTACAAATCCCATTACTTTCCCTTTAAGGAGCATGAATTTTTTAGCAGCCTCATATTCGTTAGGGATCTCACCTTCCAGGATCGCTTCTTTAATGGCATCTTTGATCATCCCTATTTCCCGAGACGGGGGCAGTCCAAAGGTTTTCATGATCTCTTCACCGCTTACCGGTGGCTGAAAATTACGGACGTGATCCCGAGCCTCTACTTCCTCTATCTTTTCCCGAACAAGGCGAAAGTTATTCTTGTATTTTTTCTGTTTCCTTGGGTTTTTGGTAGTGATATCGGCTTCACAAAGTGTCATGAGATCATCAACGTAATCGCCCGCATCAAAGATCATACGACGCACTGCAGAATCGGTCACGAAATCTTCTGAAAGCACAATAGGTCTGGAACTCATCAGTACCATTTTCTGAACAAATTTCATCTTCTCATTTAAAGGCATATGCATCCTTTTAAAGAGTTTGTACACCATTTTGGATCCTACAAACTCATGTGCGTGAAACGTCCAGCCAATCTTTTTATCGAATTTTTTGGTGGGAGCTTTGCCAATATCGTGTAGCAAGGCAGCCCAACGAAGCCAAAGGTTATCCGTGGTCTTCGCAATATTATCAACTACTTCCAGGGTATGCCAAAAATTATCTTTGTGACGCTGGCCCTCTACTTCTTCAATTCCCTGTAAGGCAATTAATTCCGGGAGGATCAACCCTACTAATCCGGTCTGATGCAAAAGTTTGAATCCAACAGACGGAACTTCGCTCATTATGATCTTGTTTAATTCGTCTACGATACGTTCGTTGGAAATGATCTTGATCCTATCCTTGTTCTCCGTGATGGCCTCCAGGGACCTGGGTTCTATAATGAAATTCAATTGCGATGCGAACCGGATGGCGCGAAGCATTCGCAAAGGATCATCGGAATACGTAATTGCAGGATCTAAAGGCGTTCTGATCAGTTTTGTCTTAAGATCGTTCACTCCCTGGAAAGGATCTACCAACAAGCCGAAATTATTGGGATTTAAAGACAATGCCAGGGCATTTATAGTAAAATCGCGGCGTTTCTGATCATCTTCCAGCGTGCCATTTTCCACCACAGGATTCCGACTCTCTCTGTTATAACTCTCTTTCCTGGCACCCACAAATTCAACTTCCTTATCCTTGTATTTGAGCATGGCTGTTCCAAAGTTCTTAAATACGGTAACCTCTGGTTTACCAGGAGTTAGTGATGCCACTTTTTTGGCCAAATCAATACCACTGCCAACGGCTACAATATCAATGTCCTTAGGGATACCGCGTTCTAGCAGGAGATCTCTAACAAAGCCGCCAATAACATAACACTCCAATGAAAGTGCTTGAGCCGCTTCTGCGATCGTTTTAAACACCGGATCTTTTAATGCTTCCTTGTAGTTGGTCTTAATCATATTTATTCCCGTATGACTTTTACAGTACCGTCATTGCCCAGTTTAATAATGGAAGAGGACGCACCATTATGGGTATCGCGTTGCAAATTTACTACATAGTCAACTCCTTTTAAAATGGCCTGATCTATTTTACCAAAGTGTGCAGGAGTTGGATTGCCGGCTACATTGGCAGAAGTAGACACAATAGGTCTCTTAAATTTGTTGATCAGATATCGGCAAAATTTATCAGAAGCAACGCGAATGGCAAGGGTATTGTCTGCCGCTATCAGGTTCTTGGCAATCCCAATAGGTTCATCATACACAATGGTCGTAGGTTTGGTGGCCAGATCCATAATATCATAGGCTACTTCCGGAACTTTTTTTACATGTTTTTCAAGCATACCATCATTTGCTACCAGACAGATCATAGCTTTTGTATCCGGTCTTTTTTTGAGGCTATAGACCTTGTTGACGGCCTCCTCATTGGTAGCATCACATCCTATTCCCCATACCGTATCGGTAGGATATAAAATAAGTCCGCCTGCTTCCAGTACCTGAATGCATGAATTGATCTCCTGTGTAAGTGCATCCATTCTTTAGGTTGATTTAGGAACAATATCCAGATCAAAATAGCTGACCAATTGTTTCCATTGCGCAGAATTAAAATCCTTTTTAATATTGATATGTTTTAAAGAGCTTTTTTGAGAGCCCATAATAGGAATGGCATTTTTTGATCTGTTGGCTGCTAATTTACAAGTGGTACCTTTTAAGAGTGACATACTTTTGAACCAGAGATCATCGGCCTTGGGGGCTAACTCCATAAACAGACTTTCGTTATCAAATCTTGGATCAAGGCAATGTGGCGGATAAAGCACACCTTCAGCACCAATAGGCAAGACGCGAAAGTCATCGTACTTTTCTGCTTGGTTTACAGGCCATTGTGCATACGGTAAGTAAGCGCCGTTAGGATCTTTTTTAATAGTTCTCGTCTGGTTTGCAATTATGGTGTCCACATAACTTTGAGATTCTTTATAAAGCAAGTTTAGCCAATTAGGCCGGTACATCAGGTCGTCATCACATGTGATCACAGTGGTGTCCGGATATGTGTTTATGGTGTGAATCAGCTTCTTATGAGACGAATGTAAATGCGTGGTCCTTATCTCAAATAGTTCACCCTGTAATTCGGAAAGTTTAGAAGGCAAAGAATCCTTTATGGACTCATGAACCCATAAAATGATCTTTTTTGGAAGAACAGACTGGTTCATTAGGCTCCTGATCACGAGATCTACCACACTTAGCCTGGCTTCTATGGTTGTTAAGGAAACGATCACAGGTATCTTCTTCTCAGGTCTAACAAGCAAACGATCCAAGGATAGCCTTCTTAAACGAAAGGCAGTATAGATAGATAATGGAAGCTCTTTGACCTTCATTGATCGAATTTATTAATGAGATACAAATTCGGTTGCAAATTACATTTTCATATCCGTACAGACGAAAAAAATGTTTAAAATCAGAAGTAATTATGTTCGAATCAAATGTTATAAAGCCCAATATTTACAGGTATCGGGAATGCCAGGAGACAAAATATAAATTATCAAAACAACAGGCTTCTTGGAGTCGGCTATAACAAAGATAAATTAGAAAAATTGATTTTTTAAAAAGGAAATAAATGGATTCTAAGCAAAGGTTTCTATTTTTGTGCGATGCAGCAAGCTGTTCCGAAAATTTCAATCATCGTTAGTACCTATAATTCCGAGGCATGGTTGGAGAAGGTATTATGGGGATTTGAGTATCAAACTTTTAAGGATTTTGAGGTGGTGATAGCAGATGATGGATCCGGACCTAAGACCAAAGCTCTTTTGGTTGATATGGAAGAAAAAGTGTCTTACCCTATGATTCATGTATGGCAGGAAGATGAAGGGTTCCAAAAATCCAGAATCTTGAATAAAGCTGTCCTGGCCTGTAATTCATCCTATATTATCATGACCGATGGCGATTGTATTCCACGTGAAGATTTTGTGATGGTACACTATATAAATAAGGAACCAGGGTACTTTATCTCCGGCGGTTATTATATGCTGCCAATGAATATTTCTAAAGCCATCACCAGAAAGGATATTGAAGCACAGAATTGCTTTAATATCAATTGGTTAAAAGAGATGGGAATTCCCAAGACCTTTAAAAACAACAAGCTCACAGCAAGGGGATTTATTTCAATCTTTTTCAATACAATAACACCAACCAATGCCAGTTGGAACGGTCATAATTCCTCAGGCTGGAAAAAGGATATTTTAAATGTAAATGGTTTTGATGAACGTATGCAATACGGAGGTCAGGACAGAGAATTAGGGGAGCGACTTTTTAATTTTGGACTCAAGTCCAAACAGCTAAGATACAGCGCAGTATGCGTTCATTTAGATCATAAAAGGGGTTATAAAACACCGGAGTCTATTGAGAAAAATAAGTCGATTCGAAAGGAGACCAGGACAAAAAAGCAGGTGTGGACCTATTATGGCATCAGCAAGTAATAGGCAAGCTCATTCTTCACTTCAAGACGTTTTAATTCTCGGAAACGTTCCAAGACGCTCAAGGCGTTCAAATAACAAATAGTTATTCCTTTTTTTCCATCCAAAATACCAAGTCGCAATATGTAATGGTTAAAGAATTTCCACGCTGGCTTTAGGGTATAAAAGAAATAATTGAAGCGTTTTTCACGATAAAAATCTTCCCTGGCTTTTAATCTGCCATAATTCAACATCTTCGACTTGTAGTCCTCATAATTCTTATAGCAGTAATGGATCAGCTTCTCATTGAGGATGCCAGAAGTACCATCTACTTCAAGGGTTTCATGAACTATTTTCTTATCTGAGAATTTGGCCTTGTCCTTTTGGAATAAACGATAATTCTTATCGGTTTGCCATCCACTATAGCGAAGTGCAGTCTTTTGGAACATGAATTTTCTGTAGAACCAATAGGCGGCGTGAGGTTGATCTTCCTGCACGGTAGCTTCAATTTCTTTCCTAAGTCCTTCCGGGACAATTTCGTCTGCATCCAGGAATAGAACCCATGGATTAGATGCCTGAGTGAGGGCAAATGTTTTCTGTAAAGTGAAATTGGAAAACGGATGCTGAAGCACCTTTACTTTTGGATGATCTTGCAGAAATTCATAGGTACCATCAGTACTATATGAATCTACTACTACGATCTCATCGGCGAAGGAAACAGAATCAATACAGGCTTGTATATACCCCATTTCATTGAAGGTGATAATAAGTGCTGTAATTTTTTGATTCTCTTTTTTCATACTATCAGGATCTAATAAGTCACTTGAATTAAATGCAAAGTTATAACAATAAAAAAGTCATAAAATTGTCTTGTCGTGAATAAATTCCTACAAATTATACAGCTACATTATACTCTCGCAATGCATTATTTAAGGAAGTCTTCAAATCGGTACTTGGTTTGCGTTTCCCAATGATCAGGGCACATGGAACCTGATAGGAACCTGCCGGAAATTCTTTGGTGTAACTCCCTGGTATAACAACTGAACGTGAAGGAACCCTACCTTTTAGTTCCACTGGAGCAGATCCTGTAACATCTATTATCTTAGTTGAAGCCGTTAATACAACATTGGCACCAAGTACGGCTTCTTTTTCTACTCGTACTCCTTCCACTACTATGCAACGGCTTCCAATAAAGGCATTATCTTCAATGATGACGGGAGAAGCCTGTAAAGGTTCTAAGACGCCACCGATCCCAACTCCTCCACTTAAATGAACATTCTTTCCTATTTGAGCACAACTACCTACCGTGGCCCATGTATCAACCATAGTACCTTCATCTACATAGGCACCAATATTCACATAACAGGGCATTAAAATGGTTCCTGGTGCTATATAAGAGCCATGTCTTGCAACAGCATGTGGAACTACTCTAATTCCTTTTTCCTTATAACCTTTTTTTAGAGGAATTTTATCGTGGTATTCAAAGATCCCAACTTCCATAGTTTCCATTTTCTGGATGGGAAAATACAGGACCACCGCCTTTTTTACCCATTCATTGATCTGCCAACCGTCTTTGGTAGGTTCAGCACATCGGAGACTTCCCGAATCAACAAGATTGATCACTTCTCTAATAGCCTTCTGTGTATCAGCTTCTCTTAGCAATTCACGGTTCTCCCATGCTTTTTCGATGGTAATTTGTAATTCCTTCATGGAGGTTCTTAAAATTTTTGCAAAGATAGGAGGTAGGCCGGGATTATGAGGTCGAATTTTATAGGAATAACAATTTATCCTGTATTTTTGCAAAAAAAATAATACTTGGGGAGGATCATTGGCTTGGATTATGGGAAAGTAAGAACTGGGATCGCTGTAACGGATGAATTACAATTGATCGCCTCAGGCCTAACTACTGTGCTTACTTCAGATCTAATATCCTTTTTAATAAAATATGTGAGTGAAGAAAAGGTGATCGGTTTTGTAGTTGGAGAGCCTAAACAAATGAATAATACGCCATCGGAATCGGAAGCCCTGATCGGACCTTTTATCCAGGTTTTAAAACATACATTCCCTAAAACACCCGTATATACGACAGGATGAACGATTTACGTCACAAATGGCCGTAAAAAGCATGATCGCTTCCGGAATGAAGAAAAAACAAAGACGTAACAAAGAGATGGTAGATCAGATTAGTGCAACACTTATTCTGCAGGCTTATTTGAATAAATACTGATGTATGCACAGAGGTACAGAGAGTCTTATACGGAGAAAGGTTAGACAGTATTTTAGTTTTTTATATAGGTGGATAGACAAGAGAAGATTAAAGAAAAAGGAGTTTGTAATTATTAGTAAGAATTGTTGGGGAGGTCAATTATATCAATGGTTAGGGATACCTTACAATACCCCATTTGTAGGCCTTTTCCTTTTTGGACCTTGTTATATTAAACTGCTGGAACGATTTGATTATTATATTCAACAGGAACTGGTATTTATAGAGAATTCGAGATATAAAACCCATTTAAAACATAGATATCCTATTGGACTTTTGGGGGATCTGGAAATTCATTTTCAACATTATGCTAATCAGGAGGAAGTCAGAGATAAATGGAAACGGCGTGTAAACAGAATGAATTTAGTTGCGGATAAAGATAATTTCTATTTTACTATATGTGAGCGAAGAGAAACTGATGAGAAGATTATTAAACGATTTCACAAATTACCTTTTAAAAACAAAATTTCATTTTCTCTAGATCGCATTGAGAATTTAAATAATAAGCAACATATTCAGGTAGATCCATCTAAAAAAAAGAAAGATGCCATGTTTTACAATGGCAAAAAATTATTTAAACTTACTTTTATGTATGTGGATACAATTAATTGGATTAATACTGGAAACGTTTTACGAACAAGATTTAAGCGATAAAAAATACGATAGATGATTTTACCTATTATAGCATATGGTGATCCGGTACTCAGGAAAGTGTGTTCAAATATTGATCAGCAATACGAAGGTTTGGAGACACTTATCAGTAATATGTGGGATACCATGTACAATGCCAACGGTGTTGGTCTGGCTGCCCCTCAAATAGGATTACCTATACGGCTATTTATGGTAGATACGTCTCCCTTCGCAGAAGATGAGGATCTTACAAAAGAGGAGCAGGAACAACTTGCGGAATTTAAAAAAGTATTTATCAACGCCAAGATCGTAGAGGAAACGGGCACAACATGGCCATTTAATGAAGGTTGCCTGAGTATTCCGGATATCCGTGAGGACGTATCCAGGAAAGATACCATCAACATTGAGTATTTGGATGAACAATTTAAAGTGCATACACATACCTACGATGGTCTTTTGGCCAGGGTCATTCAACATGAATACGACCATATAGAAGGTATTCTTTTTACCGATAAGGTCTCCAGCCTGAAAAAACGCTTGTTAAAAGGGAAGTTGACCAACATTTCTAAAGGTAAAATTGAAGTAGATTATAAAATGCGATTTCCATTGTTAAAAAAAGCACGTTAGTGAAGGGCAAATCAGTTTAATTTTTCATATTTGCGCCGAAATCAGTGAATTCTATGAGTTTAGATAAGATTTTATCAATAGGGGGAAAACCCGGGTTATTCAAATTGGTGACCCAAACCAGGACAGGCTTTGTGGCCGAGTCTCTTTTAGATGGTAAAAGGATCACGGTAGGGATGACCAGCAATGTAAGTGTGTTATCTGAGATCGCAATATTCACCCTGGATGAAGAATTGCCCTTGGTCGCAGTTTTCAAAAAGATACAGGAGAAGGAAGATGGAGGTAAGACCTCAGTTGGACACAAAGAAGACAAATTAAAATTGGAGGAATATTTTTTTGAGGTAATTCCCGATTATGATGAGGACAGAGTTTATCCCAGCGATATCAAAAAAGTGATCCAATGGTATAATTTATTACATGAGCATGGTATCACAGATTTTACTGTGGAAGAAAAGGCGGAAACCGACACTGAAAAGAAATAAAAACATCTCTTTCACCACTTTTTTTATAGGATAACTTCCCGCATTAATTCTTTATATTAGGAGCTTCATTTAAAAATACTCCTAATGATTCGATCTATTACTTTCCTAAGTTTAATGTTTTTTTTATTGATTCCGGGACAATCGTTCCTGGCTCAAGATACCCTGCAAAAAACAGATTCCATCAAGAAGGCTACCAAGGAATTACCGCTTGAGCCAGAACGTACCATTGCCTTTTCAACTTCAGAAGCCACCTGGATGTCGCTCGATGTAAGTCCGGATGGTAAAACAATTGTCTTCGACCTTATGGGGGATATATATTCTATCCCAATTACTGGTGGAAAAGCCACAGCACTCACAAGCGGAATTGCTTACGATGTTCATCCGAGATTTAGTCCGGATGGAAACTCCATAACCTTTATTTCAGACAAAAGTGGCTCGGACAATATTTGGACACTTCGCTTAGAGGACAAGGAAGAAAAACAGATCAGTAAAGAAAGTCGGCATAATTTCTTTTCTGCAGAATGGACGCCGGATGGTGACTATATCGTAGGCGCCAAAGGAAGAAGAAATATTAAATTAAATATCTACCACAAAGAAGGTGGAGGAGGAAGTTCCTTGATTGGGGAACCAAAGGAACTTAAGGTCATTGACCCTGCCTTTAGTGCAGATGGCAAGTTGTTGTATTTTTCACAACGGCGAAATGCCTGGAACTATAATGCACAACTTCCACAATATCAAATAGGCACTTATGATATGGAAGATGGAGACATGGACATTATCACATCCCGATATGGATCTGCCTTTACTCCAACCTTGTCCCCGGATGGAAAATGGCTTGTTTATGGAAATCGATTTGAAGCTCAAACAGGTCTTGTTCTTCGCAATTTAAAAACAGGAGAAGAACGCTGGTTGGCCTACCCGGTGCAAAGAGATGAACAGGAGTCTATTGCCCCATTGGGAGTGCTACCCGCCATGTCATTTACGCCAGATAGCAAGCAACTAATTGCCTCCTATGGCGGTAAGATATATGCAATAGGGCTGGATACCAATACAGCTAATGAGATTCCTTTTTCGGCAGATGTTTCCTTAGAACTGGGGCCACGATTAAAATTCAACTATCCCATTGATGATGCGGCAGAAGCTTTTGTGACACAGGTCAGGGACGCCAAACCATCCCCAGATGGAAAAAGGTTGGCCTTTACAGCGTTAAATAGACTATATGTAATGGAGCTTCCTGGTGGTATTCCCAGCAGGTTAACCAGCAATGATTTTACTGAAGCCCAGCCCAGTTGGTCCCCAGATGGTACTAGCCTTGTATATACTACCTGGAAATCCGGAGGGGGTCATTTGTATAAGATCAATGTGGATGGAAGAGCAAGGCCCATTCAATTAACACAAGAACCAGGAATTTACAGTTCCCCTGAGTGGTCATATAAGAGTAACAGAATAGCCTTTTTAAAAGGAACCACTCAGACATACGAGGATGCTACAGGTCCTGTTGCCAGAAGAGCGCAGGAAGACCTGGTTTGGGTTTCCTCCAATGGCGGCCCTATTCAATTCATCGATAAATCCAAAGGCAGGCAACAACCGCATTTTACCAAAATAGACGATCGAGTTTATTTAAGTCATGCCACTAAAGGGCTGATCTCTATTCGTTGGGATGGTACGGATGAAAAAGAACATCTGAAATTAAAAGGGATAGAGACTTTTGGGTCTCAGGATATCTTTGGGAAGGATCATATGGAAGGCTCGCAGAATAGTTATCTCCCTATGATAGATGATGACAGGGAAGATAATGACAAGGCATCCAGACCTTCCGAAATACGTATTTCCCCCGATGGAAGCAAGGCACTGGCACAGATCAATAACGATATTTATACGGTGACCATACCACGGTATGGCAAAACACCTACCATTTCGCTAGCTTCGGCAGATAAGGCTGCTTTTCCGGCTATGAAATTAACGATAATGGGAGGCGAATTCCCTGCCTGGGCCTCGGATAGTAAAAAAGTGCATTGGTCGCTGGGAGCAAGTCATTTCCGATACGATCTCGATGCCGGTAAACAATTCAAGGATAGCGTTGAAGCGGTTAAAAAGAAAGAAAAGGATCTAAAGAAAACGGAGAAGACCAAAGATTCAACTGAAACCGGAGATGATGAGAAGGAGAAGGAAAAGGATGCCACCTTCAAAGCTGAAGAGTTTAAAATTAAGGTTGCCTATAAAAAGCAGATGCCTAAAGGCACACTATTATTACAAGGTGGCAGGATCATTACCATGAAGGGCGATGAGGTCATCGAAAAAGGAGATGTGCTTGTAGAAAATAACAGGATCAAAGCCGTTGGAGCTTCAGGATCCTTGGTGATACCAAAAGGCACTACCATAATTGATGTGAGCGGCAAAACACTTACCCCAGGATTTGTGGATACACACGCCCATTTGCGGCCCAGTTGGGGGATTCATAAGAACCAGGTTTGGGGGTACTCGGCCAACCTTGCTTATGGGGTTACAACTACCAGGGATCCACAAACTGGCACTACAGACGTGTTGACCTATTCGGATATGGTTGAAGCCGGGATGTTGCATGGCCCACGGGTTTACAGTACAGGGCCGGGAGTAGGCTTTTGGGGGTATAAAATAACAAGCCTGGATCATGCCAAAGATGTGTTGAAGCAATACAGTGAGTACTACAATACTAAAACCATAAAAATGTACCTGGTTGGGAACAGGCAACAAAGGCAATGGATCATAATGGCTGCAAAAGAATTAAAATTAATGCCGACAACGGAAGGCGGACTCGATTTTAAATTAAACATGACTCAATTGCTCGATGGATATCCCGGGCACGAACATTCTTTGCCAATTCATCCAATTTATCAAGATGTAGTGGAGACCATAGCAGAATCTAAAATGGCTGTGACACCTACCTTACTGGTTTCATACGGAGGACCTTGGGCTGAGAATTACTACTATTCGCGTGAAGATGTTTGGGGCGATAAAAAATTACAATATTTCACCCCTTATGAAGAACTGGCGCGAAAGTCGAGGAGACGTCCAGGTTGGTTTATGGATGAAGAACATGTATTTCAGAAACATGCGATGTTTATGAACGATCTGGTTAAGGCAGGAGGTATTGCCGGCATAGGTAGTCACGGGCAATTACAAGGCCTGGGTTACCATTGGGAATTATGGTCTGTAGCAAGCGGGGGAATGGCGAATCATGATGCATTAAAAGTAGCAACGCTTCAAGGAGCTACCGCCCTTGGGCTGGAAACTGATCTTGGAAGCATAGAAATTGGGAAACTGGCAGATATTCTGATCATGGCTCAAAATCCTATAGATTCCTTGAGGAATACAAATTCACTTACCCATGTTATTAAGAATGGAACCGTCTATGGTGCAGATACCTTAGATGAGCTATGGCCCGTGACAAAAAAAGCAGCACCTTTTTCATGGCAGACAAAGAAACCAGTTGGGCTCCCGGGAACTGATAAATAAGATATTTTCAATTAAAAAGGACGTCATGGACGTCCTTTTTTGTTAGCGGGAAGTATCCTTAATAAAATCGGATACATCTTTTTTAAACTGCGCCATAGAGGGCGGATGCGTATACATCATATGCCCTGCCTCATAATATTTCATCAGGATGTTTTCCTTGATCTCCTTGGTTAGTCCTAAATGGTTGATGCTGTGCTCTACGCCATAAAAGACCGTCGCAATATCATAAATGCCATTAAGGATCAAAACCTTCACATTGGGATCCTTTGACATGGCTTCGGCCATATCAACCCCTGTATTGATGGCGGCCTGCGTACCCCAGCGTTCATTTCCGGCATGTTTCCAATCCCAATCAAATCCTTTCCTTCCATAAGCGGAGGTGGCATAATTTAATGACTTATTAACTTTGAGATCGCGGTATAAATAATCGAGAAATCCTGCTATATATGCAGGTGAAATAGCATCACTTTGAGGATCTCGGTTTCCTTCTTGTGCCAACGGGTCCTGGTTGATACCTGTGAATCGGGAATCTAAACGACCTACCAGTTCACCTTGTTCACGAAGAAATTCTGCGAAAAACTCACTGTTTGTAACACGTAGATCTGCCTTCATCCAATAGTCCATACTGGTACCTGTATAGGCAGCTAATTTCGCTGCCACAGATTTTTTCTGCTCAATATCCAATCGATCGCCCTTGAACAAAGCAGGGGTATATACTTCTTCGGTAAAAGTTCGGATCTCATTGAGATAGTCATAAACATTTTCCGGTTTATTCTCTATGCTATCATGGTACCATGCGGTGGCCGCATAGGTGGGAAAATGGACAATATAGGGCAGGTCATCATTCGGTGGAAAAAGCAGGGTTCTTAGGTCGAATACTGCAGAAACCATGATCACCCCATTCATTGCTATTCCATCCCCCAGCAATTTATTCATCAGTCCGGCATTCCTAAAAGTACCATAGCTTTCGCCCAGGAGGTATTTAGGACTGTTCATCCGGTCGTTCTCTATCAGGAATTGTTTCACAAAAAGAGAAAGACTCTTTATATCCTGGTCTACTCCCCAAAAATCCTTGAACTTTGCTTTACCTAAAGGCACGCTAAGACCAGTTCCAACCGGGTCTATCATTACCAGGTCTGCAACATCGAGAATGGAATAATTATTATTCACCAGTTGATAAGGCGCTGCAGGGGTATAGTCCGGGTCATTTACTACAATTCGCTTGGGACCTAAAATACCCATATGGAGCCAGAAGGAAGAAGAACCAGGTCCTCCATTGTAGGCAAATACAATAGGCCGTTTTCTGGTATTATTATCCCGCTTATCTCCTTTGCTGTAAAAGGTATGTCCCATTAAGGCCAAGGGTTTATTATTCTCATCCCGCACTTCAAAAGTTCCGGCCTGGGCTGTTAGATAGATGGTCCTGCCATTAATAACTACGCTTTGCATCGTAGTGGATACCTCTGCTTTTGGCAAAGTGTCATTCTCAGTTTGAGCGTATATCAGCCCAATAAACAGGAAGGCAATAGAGGTTAAAAAGATTCTCATAATCGGTTTATTTTAGTTATTAAATTAGCTCTAAAGATTTCTAATCTTTAAGGATCTCTTTGTAAGCTCTATTGCTTTTTACCCAATCTATCCTGGGAGAGGCGTAATATTTTACATTCATCATATCCAGGAAAGGAGTCTGATTGGCAAGTCGCACTCTAAAGTTTTCCCAATCTCTGTTCTCTTCCAGACTCCAACTCAATTCTGAATACCCTATCACTCTTGGAAAGGCCAGATATTCTAATTCTTCAATATTGCTTATTGTTTCTGACCATAATGGTGCTTCTACCCCAAGGATCATGTCTTTTGGAATTTGATCCACATAGGTCTCCGGGGTCCAAACATAGGCAGTATCCACGGGGATATATGCGGCCCAATGTAATCCATGTTTAGAAAGAGTATCGTATTGCATATCTAAATATGTTTTTTTAGCAGGGGAGAGGATCACTTTCATGCCTTTTTCAATGGCCCTTTTTGCATTCCGCTCATTGTCCCAGAATTGTGCTATTGAGGTGCTATCCAGATCTGCCTGTGCTACCTCGTCCCATCCTATCATTTGCTTCCCATACTTTTGAACTATCTTTTCCACCCTGTTTACAAAATACAGGTAGTCTGCTTTTTTGGTAGCATGACTCTCATCTCCACCAATATGGAAATATGGCCCGGGTGAAATTGCGCTTATCTCACGTACTACATCATCTATAAATGAATAAACGGTGTCTTTTCTGGTATCGAATGTACTAAAACCAACATGTGTTCCCTGGTATAACTGAGGCTTCTTACCCGTACCATCTAAAAATGGATAGGAGGCTGAGGCCGCATTTGTGTGACCCGGCATATCTATTTCCGGGACGATCATCATATAGCGCGCTGCAGCATAGGCCACGATCTCTTTATAGTCTTCCTGCGTAAAAAAACCTCCGGACTGTCCACCAACTTCAGTACTACCGCCTATTTCGGTGAGCTTAGGCCAGGATTTTATCTCAATTCGCCATCCCTGATCATCAGACAGGTGGAGGTGTAAGACGTTTATTTTGTAGTATGACAGAAGTTCAATGTATTTTTTCACATCCTCTACGGAGAAAAAATGTCGTGCTACATCTAACATGGAACCACGGTATTCAAAATTAGGATGATCTTCTATGATACCTGTAGGAATGGGCCATATGGAGTGTTCTGATAAGGTATCATTGCTAACCTCAGGAATAAGTTGTCTGATGGTTTGTATACCTCTGAAGGCCGCTTTAACTGTTGGAGCTTCCAGGATCAAAGAATCTTTTTTAATAGAAAGTGTGTAGGCTTCGTCATTGAGCCATGGTTTATCTTCCTTCTGGAGGAGATAGATGACCGCATCATTTGTTTGTCCTTCCTGAGTATTTGTGTCTAGCCTTAAACCGGTTTTTTCAGCGATCTTATCTGTAAGGTAGGTAGCGACTTCTTGTAAGCTGGCATTGTTTGGGCTGGTTTCTATTCGTGTATATTGATCTAAGCGAAATCCACTATTTGTAGCTATTATTGAACTAGGCATAGGGATCAGATTTTCACTTTTAAGATCTGTTTCCGGCATTAGAATTTCTTTTTGTGGAGCTTCACACCCTACACTAAGAATAATGCTTAAAATTCCTATCGTTTTAACCAATCTGTTGTTCATATTATTCATATAATTTAATTTAGAAAAGGTTTGATCACCTCATACCACAAGGCATATCCTTTTTGATTCATATGTAAGCCGTCTTCAATAAATAAACTTTCATCAATAACTTCATTCTTCAACATAACGTCCCAAACATTGGCAAAAGCAATTTGAGGAGTTTGTTCCGCATATTCTTCTAACTTCCGATTCAGCTTTATATAGCGCTTTTTTAAATGCCATCTTACTATACTTGGTTTCGTGGAGATCAAAACTACCTCAGTCTCAGGATATTGTTGCCATACTCTTTCTATGATCTTTCTGGTAATTCTGATCACTCTTTTTGGACTTCTCCTATAATATATATCGTTATCCCCTTCATAGATAAAAATGGTGGATGGATTGTAAGCAAGCACCAAAGAATGGAGATGTTCAAGCAGATCGCTTGACAGAGACCCGCCAAAACCTGTGTTGATTATCTGGTGATCGGGAAAGAGATCTTCGAGTCCTTCCCACAACCTTACACTAGAACTCCCTGTGAATATGATGGTTTTTTTGCTCTTATCCCAGATACTGTCATATCGCTGGGCGATCATAGCAACTTCTTCATTAAAATCCTGCCCTATTTGTGCATTGCATAACAAGGCTGAAGAACAGTAGAGCAATAAAATATATCTAAGTTTAGGAGGAATCATTGTAGGTGTAATAATTTCTTATTTCAGGGGGGCAATGATATTTTCTGCTACTCCCCAATCATAAAAGCGACCAATCCAGGAATCGGAGGGAAGATCCTGTTTCTTCATACCAAATCCATGACCTCCTTTGGAGTACATGTGAAGTTCGGCTTTTTGATCGGCCGATAACCAGGAATTATAAAGTTCTACACTGCCCTTTGCCAGCCCTAAAGGATCATCAGATGCGCAAATAACCAGCATTAAAGGCGGATTTTCAGGGGCCTCCTGCACAGGCATAGCAGAGGTCCATGAATACACGGGTACAATAAAATCTGGCCGGCTAGCACCTTTGCCTTCATAAGCAACCCCCTGGGTGACGGCACCTCCCGCGGAAAATCCCATAAATCCGATCTTATTTTTGTCAACACCTAATTCTTCTGCATGTTCACGTACGTAGTTCACAGCTGTTAGTCCATCAGACACAGAATAAGGCATTACTGCACCTATCAACCTAATGAACTCATCTACATTGTTATTACTCGTTTCATTGAGTTCCTGCACCCCATCTTTCCGGGTAGGCACCAGTCTATATTTCAGGACAAATGCAGTGATCCCTTTATCATTTAACCATTTTGCTACCATATTACCTTCGCTTTCTATACTTAGAGCATACAAACCTCCTCCCGGAGCTATTATGACCGAGGTCCCGTTAGCATTAGATTCATCGGGTCTGAAAACTTGCATGCTTGGTTTGGAAACATTACAAACCACTTCGGTGTTCCAAATATTGGAAAAGAAAGCATTTTCGTCCCCTTCCCATTGTACATTCTCCGGACTCTCGTGAGGTAAGCTAATGATCTCTTGCGCATTAATACTAATGATAAAGATCAGGGATAGCAGTAATAGGAATGTTGTTTTCATAGTAGTGTTAATTAGACCCATTTTAGACGAAGCTCTAAAATAGGAAATATTCTTATGTCTAAAAGACCTTGGCCACTTCTTAATTTTAAAATTTATGTTACATTTAGAATAACAACCAGCCAAGATTTTTATGAATCGCCGCACGTTTTATTTATTCCTTCTATTTACGGTTGTCTGTATGCCTTTGTCTGCACAGGGTACCGGAACTACTTACGAAAGGGGACCGACCGAGTATGAAGGCCATTAAGATAGTATCTCCACCGGAGATAGATGGGGAGGTACTGAATGACCCGCTTTGGCAGGCCATTCCCCACTACACTGATCTGATTCAAACCCAGCCCA
>CAWAEX010000005.1:0-171858 GCA_963781045.1 uncultured Flavobacteriaceae bacterium
AATTTTTCCATAAATGTCCAGGCGTTCCCCAGGATCATGACCATAAAGTGTAACAGAGTCGAATGCTGTAGAAAGTCGTTTTGCCTTCAGATCAAGGCTAACATAATGAAAACGTCTGTTGGTCCGTTCGGGCCCACCTTCTCCCGCAAACATTCGTGTAGGATCTTCTTCTGTACGTTTAAAGGGATAAAGTCCGGCCGTATATGGAAAAGATCCGGGAACATTCTCCTGCAGGGACCATCGCAACAGATCACCCCAGGCCTGATATCTTGGTAGAACCACTTTTGGGATCTGTGAATAAGACAAAGACTCTGAATGGGTCTCAATATCAATTACCTTATCGCGCACTTTAAATTGGTAGACCGGCTCTTTATAGCGCTGTACCTTAGATGCCCATTGAATAATTGTTTGCCAGTGATATGGGTCAAGGTTTAATTTATTCCTGTTAAATTCTGCAATAAGAAGTTTTAAAAAGGCTTTATGTTCTTCAGGTACATCTTTTAAAAGCGCTTCCTCATCTAAGCCCACCTCCAGTATATAAGGCAAGGCTGTTCCTTTGCTCTTTGTTTCATTTTCAGACACCACTGATAGAATGGTTTTATATACCCCGTAAAGCGTTTGTGCAGTGCTGCTTTGTATATCTACTTGCAGATCGTACCCTCTATTTGCTTCTGCGATCTCCGATAAATAGCGAGTTCTGGCCGGCGGAATAATAAAGCGTTTCTCCGGTTCATCTATTGCCACGGTGAATTGAGACCGCAGTTCCGTTCCCGTTTTCTCTTCCAATTGCTGCATTACGGCCTTATAAAGACTGTTCATCCCCGGATCATTGAACTGAGAGGCAATAGTTCCATAAATAGGAAGGGATTCCGGATCTATATCCCAAAGGTTATTATTACGTGTATATTGTTTACGAACATCCCGTAGTGCATCCAGGGACCCACGCTTATCAAACTTATTTATGGCGACCAGATCTGCAAAATCTAGCATGTCTATTTTCTCTAACTGAGTGGCCGCACCAAATTCTGGTGTCATTACATAAAGCGACATATCACTGTGCTCCACGATCTCGGTATCGGACTGCCCTATTCCTGAAGTTTCAAGAATAAGAAGGTCGAATTCTGCCTGTTGGAGAATATTCAACGCATCTCCTACATATCTGGAAAGGGCGAGATTAGACTGGCGTGTTGCCAGGGAACGCATATACACTCTGTCATTATTTATGGAGTTCATTCGGATACGATCTCCCAAGAGTGCACCTCCTGTCTTCCGTTTCGATGGGTCAACTGAAACAAGACCTATGGTCTTATCGGGAAAGTCGAATAAAAACCGGCGTACCAATTCATCGACCAAACTAGATTTTCCTGCTCCTCCTGTTCCCGTAATTCCAAGAACCGGTACCTTTTTATTAGTTGGAGGTAATTCCTTGTAGTGATTCTCAAAAGACTGGTGATCATTCTCTGCCAGACTAATTAAGCGGGCAATTGTAGTAATGTCCTTGTTCTTCAAGGAGGTTAACAGATCTTTCCCTTTTGGCAAGACCAAAGGGGGTGTAGGATAATCTGATTGCATTACCAGGTCATTGATCATCCCCTGCAATCCCATTGTTCTGCCATCATCGGGTGAATAGATACGGGTGATGCCGTATTTCATCAAGACCTCAATTTCTTTGGGTAAAATAACACCTCCCCCACCTCCGAAGATCTTTATATGCCCTGCTCCTCGTTCCTTAAGAAGGTCGTACATATAGGTGAAGTACTCATTATGCCCCCCTTGATAGGAAGTCAAGGCGATGGAGTTGGCATCTTCCTGGATGGCACAATTCACCACTTCCGAAACAGAGCGATCATGTCCTAAATGGATCACCTCTACTCCGGTTGATTGAATAATGCGTCGCATTATGTTGATAGCCGCATCATGACCATCGAATAGCGAGGCTGCAGTAACAATTCTGATCTTATTTTTCGGGATATAGGGTTTAGTTTGCTCCATTTCTATTAAACAGTCCTTTTCAAGGGTGCAATTTACGATAAATGCAAAAATTATTGATTTACATTTAGAATTTTATAATATTCTTCCTGTTATTTGGGTGTGGGGCCAATTGTACTAATTTTACGAACTTAAAGCAGCGACCATTGAAAGCAACCTTTCTCATTCATTGTCCAGACCAGACCGGCATTATCAGTACGGTTACTAGTTTCATTCAGGAGAATGGAGGAAATATTATATACCTGGACCAACATGTAGACAAGGAAGACGGAGTATTTTTTATGCGTTTAGAAAGCGATTTTGCAGATTCTCCAAATTCTGAGACCAATCTTAAGGATCAATTTGATAAACGTATTGCCCGGACTTATAAAATGGAATGGAGCGTACATTTTGGGGATGAAAAACCTAGAATGGCACTTTTTGTAAGCAAGTACAATCATTGTTTATACGACCTTTTGAGTAGATACTATTCGGGAGAATTAAAGGTTGAGATCCCTTTTATTGTCAGTAATCATGATGATTTGCGATACATTGGAACTCAGTTTGATATTCCTTTTTATCATATACCCGTAACAAAGGACAACAAGGCCAGGGCCGAAACAGAGCAATTGCAATTATTAAAGGGTCATTCTGTAGACTTTATAGTGCTGGCCAGGTATATGCAGATCGTTAGTTCAACACTCATAGAGGAATACCCTAATAAGATCATCAACATACACCATTCATTTCTCCCGGCTTTTGCGGGAGCAAAACCTTATCATGCCGCCTTTGATCGAGGTGTTAAGATCATAGGGGCCACCAGTCATTACGTAACTGAGGAATTAGATGCCGGACCTATCATTGAACAAGATACCGCCAGGGTGTCGCATGTGCATAAGGTGCACGACTTTGTGGATAAAGGACGTGATCTGGAGAAAATTGTTCTTTCCAGGGCTGTTCAACTGCATGTGAATAGAAAAACCATGGTTTACAACAATAAAACCGTGATCTTTTCCTAATTCCTCCACAAATAGGTTAATACTCCCGTCATTCGGTTTTTTATTCTTTGCTACGTTTATTTTTCATAAATTACTCCTCCATTCAAAAAGAATGCTATGATGTAAAGATCGAGCCTGAATAGGTTCCATTTGCATTCAAGAAGACCGAATTATATGACGAAAATAGCCGTTCTTGGTCCGATTCCAAGAGATACCATTTTAACACACCATGGGGAGACCATTAAAAAATATGGCTGCGTGACCCACCCTGTTATAGCCCTTGCTAAACTGTTTGGGAATGATGGTACGGTATATCCGGTATCTCATGTTCATGAAGTAGATTACAATAATATTATTGAACTCTTTAAGCCATACACAAATATTGATACCTCCTATGTTTCAAGTAAACATGACAGAGGTACCGTTATTGAGCTAAAATTCATAGACCAGAACAATCGTTTGGAACGTCAAACGGCATGTATGAGACCTATAGTACCTAAGGACATTAAGGATATAGAGGAGATGGATGCCTATGTCTTTATTCCTATTACCGACTTCGAGATATCCATCAGTACCTTAAAATTTATCAAAAAGAAAAGAAAAGGATTGGTTGTTTTTGACGCGCATGGACCAACTACCTCTATGGGAATGACCGGGGATCGCTACCGCAAATTTTGGGTAGATATGGATGAATGGCTGAAGTACATAGATATCTTAAAAATGAACCTCGAAGAATCACAAGCTTGCTGGTTTAAGAGAGAGTATTCTGCAGAAGAGATGACAAGTTATGATGAAGAAAGAACAGAACACTTAGATGAGATGGCTGCCTATGTCCTTAAGAAAGGCGTTAAATTCTTTTATGTAACCTTAGATGCCAAAGGATGTGTTTTCTATACCAAAGAAGGCAATGAGGTGAAAAAACAGTTTATAAAATCTGTCTATGTAGATCATGTGGTAGATACAACCGGTTGTGGAGACTCCTTTGCGGGAGGATTAGCCTATGGTTTTGCCGTTTACAAAGATCCCGTTAAGGCCGCTCAGTTTGCGAATGCTTTAGGTGCCCTGCGTACTCAGGGTAAGACCTTTGATGTGTTCAAATCCAAAGAAGACACCGAGGCCCTGATCTCGGAATATTACGACAGTTAGAGAAAACTACTTTTCTATTCGCATGTAAAATACATGTATAATACATTAATTATCCCTGTTTTTACTACAAAAAGTGACTTTTGAGCTTAGAAAGTTGCAATAATTTAATCCTATTTCCGTTAGCTACATAAGTCCGTCAAAGGTGACTTTCAAAAAATCGTAAGTTCCTCCCTGAATGGCCTAAAAAAAATATTTTATACCCGTATTATTTGAGTTAGTATTTTTGAGTTAGTTAGTTTAAAAAACCGGTGTAGTGGCCGGTTTTTTTATGCGTCATTCTCAACTTCTTTACTTCTCTCTGAGCCTTACATTTTTTTCTTATACAAGCCATCAAAAAGGAGGCTAACTGAAACTTCATCTTGAAGCACTTCCCATAGTTGCCGAACACTCTCATCTTTATTTAAAGTATAAGTGATCTGCTGTACCAGGGAAGTTCCATCTTCCTGTAATACAGGATCTGACCGCAGTATCATTTGGTTATTCACCCGTTTCCCTTTGAGTTTTAAGATGGTCCCGGCAACATCTAACCACAGTTGCTCCCATTGTTCCGTTTTCGTATTATAGTAGTTGAAACTCGTTCCGGTGAAGTTTCCGTTTGCACTTGTCCAGCTTTCTTTGAGCACACAACCCCCTTGTTCCTTTACAATTGTATTTTCTCCGGCTTTGGCTCCATTGGGCAAGGTGACATCCCAATTCCCAATCCAAAAATCAAATTCAGAATGGGCTTCCGTGCAACAAGCACAAGGTGTATTCTGAGCTACCGATATCGTGATAGAAAGAATCAGTACAAATCCTGTTATTATATTTCTCATGGAATTTTATAATTAGCTTTTTAAGATACAAAAACAGACCAGTGATTTTTATGATTTTGCTATGCATTATTGTTCTAAGTGTTAAGGATATGCAACCAGAACGTTAAATATTAGATAAATAACCTCAATTTTAGCTGAATCCCCTAATCCTAAAAAACTAAGTAACCTATTCATACGTATCTTTATACAAAAGAAAATTACAATGGAAAACCAAAATTGCAAAGTTGGAGCAACTACCCATATAACCAGCGGATCTCATGCTTCGGATAGAGTAGAAAGTTTTTATAATTCCTTTGCTACTTTGGCTTCAGATACTCAATATGCAGGAACACAAATGGGCGAATTTTTTGATCGCAAAGCACGTAGTCTAAAAAAAATACTCGAAGAATTGGTTTAGGAACCCAACTTCTTTTTTTTCAATTCAATAGCCATTCCTTGTTGTAGTATACCAGCTTCTTCTGCTGCCTTTTCAGCAAAATCCTTCCCCCTGGAAGCGTATAAGATTCCTCTTGAAGAATTGATCAATAGCCCCACTTTGTCGTTCAGACCAAAGCGGCATACCTCATCTAACTTCCCTCCCTGTGCACCAACGCCCGGAACCAATAGAAAATGATCAGGAACTATGGCCCTTATCTCTTTTAGATAGCTTGCTTTGGTAGCCCCAACAACAAACATCAGGTTTTCAGAATTCTTATAGGCCTTTGAAGTTTCCAGTACTTTTTTATACAATTCTGTTGTATCTACTTTTTGAGTTTGAAAGTCAAACGCACCCGGATTGGAAGTTAAAGCCAGGAGGATTGTATGCTTGTTCTCAAATTCCAGAAAAGGTTCTATTGAGTCTCGACCCATATATGGGGCCACGGTGATTGAATCAAAATTAAGTGCTTCAAAAAATGCCTTAGCATAGCGGGTAGCAGTATTACCAATATCCCCTCTTTTTGCATCGGCTATCGTAAATATCTCGGGATACGAGTCATTCAGATATTCAATAGTTTTTGAAAGTGATTCCCATCCTTTAAGACCATATGCTTCATAAAAAGCCGTATTGGGTTTATAAGCAACACAGAGGTGATGAGTTGCATCAATGATGGCCTTATTAAAAGCGAAAATAGGATCTGGTTCATTAAGGAGATGAGGGGGTATCTTCTCTAGGTCCGTATCGAGGCCGATACACAAAAATGATTTTTTGAGATAAATCTGCGCTACTAACTCCTCTGTAGTCATAGGGTATTAAAAAATTTCAGAAGCCTCTTTTAATTTTTCAGTATTGTCTACGAGCATTAGCTCGTCTATGATCTTTTGAATATCGCCGTTGATAATATTCTGAAGATCGTATAGCGTAAGTCCAATCCTATGGTCTGTAACCCGTCCCTGAGGATAGTTATAGGTCCTTATCTTGGCAGATCTATCACCGCTACTTACCTGTGAATTTCGCTTGGCGGAATCCTCTTCCTGTTTTTTCTGCAATTCCATATCGTACAAACGAGACCGCAGTACTTTAAAGGCTTTTTCTTTGTTCTTGTGTTGCGATTTTTGATCCTGGCATTGTGCCACTAGTCCTGTAGGGACATGGGTTAATCTTACCGCGGAATAAGTAGTGTTCACGGATTGTCCCCCGGGTCCTGAAGAACAGAAAAAATCGACTCGCACATCTTTTGGATCTACCTGTACATCAAAGTCCTCCGCCTCTGGCAAGACCATAACGGTGGCTGCACTGGTATGCACCCTGCCTTGTGTTTCCGTTTGAGGAACCCTTTGAACGCGATGCACTCCGGCTTCAAATTTTAAGGTACCATATACGTCATCACCTGTTATTTCAAAATGGATCTCTTTGTACCCTCCACTGGTTCCCTCATTTAAGTCAATGATATTGGTTCTCCAGCCTTTAGATTCACAGTATTTTGAATACATTCTGTAAAGATCTCCGGCAAAAATGCTCGCCTCGTCACCACCAGTACCTGCTCTGATCTCCATCACTACATCCTTGGCATCTTCAGGGTCCCTGGGAATCAGTAAAAATTTAATTTCGTCTTCAAGCAGTGGTAAAGCTTCTTTAGCTTCATCAAATTGCATTTTGGCCATTTCTATCATCTCAGGATCGGCCCCCGTAGATATGATCTCCTCGGCTTCTTCAAGATTGTTCTTTAACTCAATATAGGTATCCCTTTTGTCTACTAAGACCTTGAGGTCCTTGTATTCCTTGTTTAATTGAACGTATCTTTTTTGATCTGTAATAATATCAGGTTGTATGATAAGGTCCGAAACCTCATCAAAACGCTGCTTTATAATATTTAATTTATCTATCATGTTCTTTCTACCCTTACACGGCTAATTTACAACATTTAGGGGCAATAGCTGATAATAAATTCAATGGTATCAATGAGAAAACCGCACCAATTGGCCCATTTTTAAGGAATCGCCATGGTAGTAATCTACTGCAGGAGGAAATTAATTTTATACGAAGAGTTACTCAAATACCCGTAAAATATCCCCATTCAACTCAGTGTTGAAGATCTTAAGAGGATTATTTGTAATGGTATTCAATGGGGTTCCATTCTGAGAGAACCGGGAACCATGGGTAGAGCAATAGAAAATTCCTCCATCGTCGTCAATAAAACGCACCTGATCTGTCTGTTGATGACTGCATATCTGGCTTGCAGCAATAAAATTGCCTTGCAGGTTCTTTACTACCACAACCTCATTCTTTAGAATAAAATCTCCATTATTTTGTAGTTGGGCTCCTTCACTAGAGGTTAGGTCGATCGTAAAATCAACTCCTGTTGGGATTGGCAGGCCACCCTCATTATCCTTGGAACATCCTTGTACACAAGGAAAGGTTAGGGCAAATGCGGCTCCTGCACCCAGGGTTCTTAAAAATGCTTTTCTTTCCATAACACAAGATTTCTTATTTAAAAGAACGCAGCATTAAAAAGAATCGTATGTTTTAGTAGGTAAAGGTGCCGAATTCACTATTGATAGTAAGCTTTTTTGCAGGATGTGCCTCTACCCTTCCAATGATTTGAGCCGGGATATTAAAACCTTCAGAAATAGCAATAAGATCGGCTGCTATATCCTCATTCACATACAATTCCATACGGTGTCCGCAATTAAATACCTGGTACATCTCCTTCCAGTCTGTCTTAGATTGTTCCTGAATAAGTTTAAACAAAGGAGGAATTGGGAATAGATTGTCCTTGATGATATGAAACTGATCTATGAAGTGTAATATTTTTGTTTGTGCGCCACCACTGCAGTGCACCATCCCATGGATATCTTTTGCGTCAAATTGTTCTAACATCTTTTTGATCACGGGTGCATAGGTACGTGTTGGGGAAAGGACTAATTTACCAGCGTTTAGCGGCACATTTTCAACATCTTCTGTTAGTCCTTTCTGACCCGAGTACACCAAGTCTTCAGGGACGGAGGGATCATAACTTTCGGGATATTTTTTTGCCAGTACTTTAGAAAATACATCGTGTCTTGCAGAGGTGAGCCCGTTACTTCCCATACCTCCATTGTATTCTGTTTCATAGGTAGCCTGTCCAAAGGAAGCCAGGCCTACGATTACATCACCGGCCTTAATATTGGCATTGTCTATTACTTTCTCTCGTTTTATACGCGCTGTTACCGTTGAATCTACTATGATGGTCCTAACAAGATCACCCACGTCCGCAGTTTCGCCTCCCGTAGAATGAATATGTACTCCATAGTTTGCCATTTCCTTGATCAATTCTTCAGTACCAGATATGATGGCTTCTATAACCTCTCCGGGAATAAGGTTCTTATTTCTTCCAATGGTTGAGGAAAGCAAAATATTCTCAGTGACTCCAACACATAAAAGATCATCAAGGTTCATGACCAGGGCGTCTTGCGCAATCCCTTTCCAGACAGACAGATCCCCTGTTTCTTTCCAGTACATGTAGGCCAGGGAAGATTTGGTCCCGGCTCCATCGGCATGCATTACCAGGCAATACTCCTTATCGTTGGTCAGGGTGTCTGGTACTATTTTACAAAAAGCCTTTGGGTAAAGTCCTTTATCAATATTTTTAATGGCCTTATGCACATCTTCCTTAGAAGCGGAAACTCCACGTTGGTGATATCGTTTACTAATGGGCGTACTCATGGGAAATTATTTACAGCAAAAATAGGGGAATGTTATAAAATCTGGGTAAGCCCGGAGGGCTTTCTGCACAGATCATAATTTATTTAATAAATAAAAGCTCCCGGTATTTTGCCAATGGCCAACTCTGGTCATCTACGAGTTGTTCTAACTTATCACAATGGTAACGAATATCATCAAAATACGGCTTAACATCCTTACAATAAGCCATTGCCTTCTTATGAACATCCTGGCCGGCGTTGGCCTTTTTACGAGCTTCTATCATGGCATCCGATTTTTTCTTAGTAGCACTCAGATGAGTAGATAGTTCTTCCAGGATTACCAATTGGCCTTCTGCCATTTTTTTATAGCTAGCTCCAAATACTTCTTTGAGGCCCTTTACATTTTCTATCACTTTATTCTGATAGGTAATGGCAGCAGGGATAATATGCGTATTGACAAGTTCATTAAACACCCTTCCTTCTATCTGTGTTTGCAAGATATAATTCTCCAGATCTACTTCCTGTCTGGCGCGCACTTCTACCTCACTCATTACATTCATATCCTTGAAGAGATCGAGGCTTGCTTTTGCTGTTAAAATATTCAGGGCTTCCGGTGTAGTTTTATTATTGCTTAGCTTTCTTTTAGCAGCTTCTTTTTGCCAGGCTTCACTATACCCATCTCCATCGAATCTAATTCTTTTAGAAGATTTTATATACTCTCGTAGTATGTTAAAAATAGCCTCGTCCTTTTTCAGGCTCTTCTTATCTATAAGGGCATCTACTTCTTTCTTAAAGTCGATGAGTTGTCTTGCCACAATTGTATTAAGAACGGTCATCGGTTTGGCACAATTCACTTTGGAGCCCGCTCCCCTCATCTCAAATTTATTTCCGGTAAAAGCGAAAGGTGAGGTGCGATTTCGATCTGTATTATCTAACAAGATCTCGGGAATCTTCCCAACTACATTTAATTTTAATTCCGTTTTTTCCTCCGGAGACAGTTTTCCTTTAGAAACTCCCTCTAATTCGTCTAATACGCTTGACAATTGCTTCCCTATAAAAATTGAAAAGATGGCAGGCGGTGCTTCATTAGCCCCAAGACGATGATCATTGCTAGCAGAGGCAATAGAAGCTCTTAATAGTTCCTCATAACTATCAACTGCCTTTATCGTATTAATAAAAAATGTAAGGAATTGCAGGTTTTTCATTGGTGTAGAACCCGGACTTAATAGGTTTACCCCTGTATCTGTGGCCAGAGACCAGTTGTTGTGTTTACCGGATCCGTTGATTCCCGCAAATGGCTTTTCATGAAAGAGCACTTTAAAGTTATGACGGTCCGCAACTTTTTCCATGACATCCATTAAAAGTAAGTTGTGATCTACCGCCAGATTAGCTTCTTCAAAAACCGGAGCAAGTTCAAACTGATTGGGTGCTACTTCATTATGTCTTGTTTTTACCGGGATCCCTAATTTGGTACATGCGATTTCCAGATCCTTCATAAAATTGAGAGCTCTTAGAGGTATTACCCCAAAGTAGTGATCATCTAGTTGTTGTCCTTTGGCCGCTGAATGACCCACCAGGGTTCTGCCTGTGAGAACAATATCTGGCCGGGAATTGGCCACAGACTTATCTATTAAAAAATATTCCTGTTCCCAACCCAAGGTGGCCATCACCTTATTTACATTCTTATCAAAGTATCTGGCCACTGCTGTTGCAGCCTCATCCACGGCATGTAAAGCCCTTAGCAAAGGTGCCTTGTTGTCTAATGCTTCTCCGGTATAGGCAACAAATATAGTAGGTATACAAAGAGTTGCACCGTATATAAATGCAGGGGAAGTAGGATCCCAGGCAGTATATCCTCTGGCTTCAAAAGTATTTCGAATTCCTCCACTGGGAAAGCTGGATGCATCCGGCTCTTGTTGAACTAACTGACTCCCTCCGAATTTTTCAAGGGCCTTGCCATTTGGCAATAGATCAAAAAATGCATCATGCTTTTCAGCCGTAGCCCCGGTCAATGGCTGAAACCAATGTGTATAATGTGTAGCACCGATAGACATTGCCCATGCCTTCATCGCTTCTGCGATCTGATCTGCAATCTTTCTGTCTATCTTAGATCCGGTTTGTATGGCATTCTTTACACTATCCATGGCATCCTTTGTAAGGTATTGCATCATGCGATCCGTGTTAAAAACGTTCACTCCAAAGGTCTCAGACCTTAGTGTATTTTCTACCACTGGCAGTTCCTTGTGTTGAGAACTTTGAAGGATGGCATTGAATCTAATATTAGACATTGTCGGCAAATTTATTTATCTGGAGGCAAAATTAAACATTTCATAGATATCCCCCTTAAAAATATCATTTTATATAATTAACCCTATAAAAAAAAGGGGTGTTAATAATTATGTCGATTTTTTTGATAAATACCCCCTGTTTTTTAAAGACTGTACATAAAATATTTTATTTTTGGAGATCGAAAAAAATTAACTATTAAGATTATGAGCAAGACAAAATTAGAATACATCTGGTTGGATGGGCATGAGCCAACTCAGGAACTACGAAGTAAAACTAAAATAGAAAATGATTTTAGTGGAAAACTGGAAGATTGTCCTATCTGGTCTTTTGATGGGAGCTCAACAGAACAAGCAGTAGGAGGATCCTCCGATTGCTTATTAAAACCTGTTGCGATATACCCGGATCCGGAAAGGGAGAAAGCATTTTTGGTAATGTGTGAGGTTTTAAGTGCCGATGGCTCAAATCACCCATCAAATCATCGGGCACAAATTGATGATGATGATGATGATTTCTGGTTCGGTTTCGAACAGGAATATTTCTTGATGGATACTGAAACAGATCTACCGTTAGGTTTTCCACGAGGTGGATTTCCCGGGCCTCAGGGTAAATATTATTGCTCAGTAGGTGGACGATACACCTGGGGACGCGAATTTGTGGAGGAGCATATGGATATCTGTATAGCTGCAGGTATCAATATTGAAGGCATCAACCAGGAAGTAGCACCCGGACAATGGGAATTTCAGTGCTTTGCCAAAGGCGCCAAGAAAGCGGGAGATGAGATCTGGATCGCACGTTATTTGTTGAACAGGCTCACAGAAAAATATGGCTACTATATTGAATTACATCCAAAACCTGTTAAAGGAGATTGGAATGGTTCCGGAATGCATGCCAATTTCTCAAACACAACATTGAGAACGTGTGGTTCCAAAGAAATCTATGAGCAAATATGTGAGGCTTTCAGGCCTGTAACTGATCATCATATCGATGTCTATGGCGCTTATAATGATGAAAGACTTACCGGACTTCACGAAACGGCTTCAATCAAGGATTTTAGCTATGGCGTATCGGACAGAGGTGCTTCTATCAGAATCCCTATTATCACTGTAGAAAAAGGATGGAAAGGATGGTTGGAAGACAGAAGACCTGCTTCTAACGGAGATCCTTATAAAATTGCCGGTAGAATTATAAAAACCGTAAAAGCTGCGAAAATAAGCGTTTCCGTATAAGGCAAATTTTAATACATACAAAAACCGTTTTTGGGGTAACCCGGAAACGGTTTTTTATTTTGTTGTAGGCCATGCATAGGAAATACAAACGTTCTTTTTAACTAAGAGTAACATATATAAAGGCAGCATATCCCACTAGTAATATCGTACCGTCTCGCCATCCCAGCCGTAGCCCCTTTGGAATAAACACCAAAGGAAGCACAAGAAAAGCAAACCCCAACATCCAAAATATATCACTGCTTAATAATCCCTGATCTATTACCTGTATGGGTGTTACAAGTGCAGTAATACCTAAAACCGCCAGTAAATTAAATATATTAGACCCAATTAAATTCCCTAAACTAATGGCTTTTTCCTTTTTTAAAATGGCAATGACCGAGGCGGCTAATTCCGGGATACTGGTACCCACAGAAACTATGGTGATGCCAATGATTCGTTCGCTTACCTGATAAAATGTAGCCAGCCCTATGGCCCCCGTGATCAGAAATTCGGATCCGGCCCAAAGTCCAACCCCTCCCAGTCCCAGGAACAAAACTGCCTTGTACAAAGGCAGTGGCTCTATATCTTCGTGTTCTTCTTCAACTACTGCTGGTTGCTGAAATCGTAACAGAAAGACGAGAAACAGAAAGAGTGCTACTAACAAGATAACACCCTCATATGCTACCAGAACCCCATCGAAGTATATAAAAAAGAAGAATAGTAAAGAAGCCGCCATCATTACAGGCCAATCTGTAATATAAAAGGCTTTCCGCACATCTATGGGTGCTAAAAGTAGAATAATCCCCAACACCAGGCCAAGGTTTGCAATATTGGATCCTACGACATTACTAAGTGCCAGATCCGGAAAACCTTCCATTGCCGCATTCACGCTTACAATCAATTCCGGTGCAGAGGTAGCAAATGATACAATGGTCATCCCAATAATAAACCTTGGAATGTTGAGCCGTAGTGAAAGTGCCACAGCCGATTTTAATAGCCAATTACCCCCTAAGATTAAAAGAAGTAAACCAAGAATGATGAAAAATACATCCAAAAGGAAAGTAGTTTCGTTAAAAATACTATGCTCAAATCAATTTGCGCTTAAAAAGTACAAAAAAACATACAAACTGTTTTTATAGTTTTTTAACTATTTATTTAGTTTTTCAACTATTTTTTTAGTTTATATTTGATCAAACAAAATTTACCATGCAAAAGCTTACTAACAAGGAGGAAGAGATCATGAAGATCTTGTGGCGATTAGAAAGGGCATTCGTAAAGGAGATCCTTGCCGAGATGAAGGAAGATAAGCCTCATTATAATACCTTATCTACCATTGTGCGAAATTTGGAAGATAAGAAGTACGTGGGCCATGAAGCTTTTGGGAACACACATAGGTACTATCCCCTTATTCCAAAAGAGGCCTATAGAAAACAGTTTGTAAATGCTACCATTGCCGACTTTTATGACAATTCATATAAAAGTCTGGTGTCTTTCTTTGCCAAGGAAGAGAAGATCTCAGTAGCTGAATTAAAGGAAATCATTGAACTCATCGAAAAGAAAAAGTGATGGAAACAGTATTTGAATACATATTAAAATCGTCCGGGATCCTGGGTATATTCTATATCGTCTATCTTTTGTTCCTGCAAAAGGAAACGCTGTTTAAAGAAAACAGGCGTTTTTTACTCTTCGGCATTTTTTGTGCTTTGCTTTGTCCGTTTCTCACCATCCCTGTATATGTTGAAATGGTTCCAACCACATTTACACAGATCGTTTCTACCTCTGAATCTCAGTCAGGTATGTTGCAACAACCGGGTATAGATCTATGGATGATGGCTACTGTACTTTATCTGGCAGGAATGCTCTTTTTATTAGGTCGACTAGGGATGCAAGTGTTCTCCTTACGATCTGTACTCTTACATTCGGACAACAAAACAAAACGTGGTGACCTGGTTTACATTGAAACATCCAAAAAAATAACTCCTTTCTCCTTCTTCCATTATATCGTTTACAATCCGTCCTTGTATAATGATACAGAGTTAGAAGCCATTTTAGCTCATGAAAGGGCCCATAGTTTGCAAAAACATTCTTTGGACATCCTAATCAGTCATCTTATTACGGTGGTGTTGTGGATCAATCCTCTTAGTTTTTTATATCGAAACACCATTCGGCAAAATCTGGAATTTTTGGCGGATGCCAGCGCCACTACTACCCTACCCTCCAAAAAGAAATATCAATACGCATTATTAAAAGTTTCCGGGCAAGCATTGCCCATACCAATCGTCAATCAATTTTATAATTCATTAATCAAAAAACGAATCGTCATGTTACAAAAATCACAATCAAAAAAAGCGAATATTTTAAAGTCGGCCCTGGTACTTCCTGCCCTTGCCCTTTTCCTCTTCAGTTTTAACACTAAAGAGATCTATGTGCCTACAAGTGCTTCTACAGAAGTTAATTGGTTAACTCTTGACTCTGATAAAAAAATTGAGGTTAAGATCACCAAGGACACTTCCGATGCTGAATTGGAAAAGATGAAGCAGGATATGGCCAAAGAAGGGGTAGATTTCTCCTATACGGTGGTGCGGAACGGCAATAATGAGATCATTGACCTTAGTGTAGATATGAATGCCAAAGCGGAAAAAGGAAAACAATTTAAAGGTTCCTCCAGTTTCGACAACGACGGAGCACCCATAGACCCTGTTACCCTGGTGTTTGATAAAGACAGTAATTTTCTTTTTATGGGCAATGACGGTGATAAGGAATCGTCATTAAGGACCATGAATAATAAAATGGTATGGATGGTAGAAGATGACGGTGAAATGGATGAGGAAATGATCGAAAAATTATCCAAAAAAGGGGTCGAGATCATAACCATCACAGAGGACGAGGATGAAATGACGGATGATGAAGGGAATGTTACTAAAAAGGTAATAGTCAAAAAAGGAGGAGAAGGAGAAGACGGAAAGCGCATCATTATAAAAAGGATGAATGGTGATGGCAATGATGATGACATAAAGATCATTACAAAGAAATTAGTTATTGGAGGTGATGGGGAGGAAATGGAGATCCATGAAGGTGGCGAACATGAAAAGCACATTAAAGTGATAAAATCCGATGGTGGAAAAAGTAAAAATGTCTTTATCATAAAAGACTCAGATGATGAGGAAGATATTGAGATCATTGAAGGAGATGGAGAGGCATTTTTCTTTATGGATTCTGAAAAAGGCGACAAACCTCTTTATATAATTGATGGCAAAGAAGTAAACGAGAAAAAGTTTAAGTCCCTATCTCCTAAAGAGATCGCCACTGTAAATGTCTGGAAAGGAGACAAAGCAATTGAAAAGTATGGTAAGAAAGCCAAAGACGGGGTGGTAGAAATTACCACAAAAAAGAATTGAATTTGAGGGTCAAGTAAGAAAACAATCAACAACAACCTGATAAAAACCGATCACCTGCCTGATCGGTTTTTTTGATTTAAAAAGATGAATACTTAAGAAAAGTGTATTTTTTAATCATTTTACTGTCTACAAATTGAAAAAAGAGCACAAAATCGCCCTACAATTATTACAGTATGAAAGATATTAATGATATTATTTATTGCTATTTAAAACAAAGTTGTAGAGACAAAGTTTCAATATAGAATATTATTGATCATTTTACTTACATAAATGTATGTAATTTTATTAAAAATGATTGTTTTCCTTGGAGCGATAAGGGTGCTTTTCTATCTTCCTGAAATATTAATAAAACCAAAGACAGCAATCTTTTAAAATAAAAACTATGATAGCACTAGCCAAATTAATACTTCAGGTTTTCGTCTTCCTAATAAGTATTCTCTTATAAAGATCTTAAGAAATAGGTTTTAAAGAACTACCTAAGAATACCTATTTTTGGAACATGGGAAAGATGATATTTAAGATACTTGCCAAAATCAACAAATTAGTACTTCCATCGTTTTCTAAAAGACGATTAGATCTTTCCAGAGCCAGTAGTGTTCAAATGGCTCTTATAGGCTGGAGGTACTATATCACCACCAGGGCATTAGATTAGAACCGTATTAAGGATTTTACCTCATAACCAACCAATTTTGCAGCACCTTGGAGCGCTGTAATTTCCAGGAGGAAGTTACACTGAACCACCACCCCACCAAGGGCTTCAACAAGCTTGCAGGTAGCCTTTGCGGTTCCCCCGGTGGCTAATACATCATCGTGAACCAATACCCTCTCGCCTTTTAGAATAGCATCTTCATGGATCTCTAGTGTATCTGTCCCATATTCGAGGTCATAAGTATGACTAATTTTCTTATCAGGTAATTTCCCAACTTTTCGTACTGGTACGAATCCGGCATTGAGAGCTACTGCCAACACCGGACCGTAAAAAAACCCTCTGCTCTCCATCCCAACCACTTTATCTATCTTCCTGTCCCCAATAAATTCCACCAAGGCGTCGGAAGCCGCTTTCAGCGCTTCAGGATCTTTTAACAAAGGGGTAATATCTTTAAAACTCACCCCAGGTTTGGGGAAATCGGGGATGTCTCGTACAAACTTCTTAAAATCCATCTATTTGGTTTCGCTTAATTTTGCCCTAAATGTAAAAAGAAATATATTTGCAGCCCATTACAACAACCAATGAATTGAAATAGTTGGAATGAAATAATGGGATATAAAAAAAGGCCTCGTAGCATAACTGAATAATGCACTTGATTACGGCTCAAGAGATTACAGGTTTGAATCCTGTCGAGGTCACTTAAAGCGCAAAGTCTGTATTTTCATACAGACTTTTTTGTTTTGATGAAAGCCCAAGTCGTTAGACTTGAAGGTTTGAAGAAAATCAAAAAAGTGTATTGCACTAGCAATGCAAACTTTGCATTTTCAGGAAGGAGCTCAAAGGGTCATGAGTGAAACGAGTAATCCTGCTTGTTTTCAAATGGGAGCCATGCCTTCGCCATGTAAACCTGCCTACAAGGAGGCACGGATATCATATCCGCGCCAGCGGAGGGTGAAACGAGTAATCCTGCTTGTTTTCAAAGCGGAGCCATGCCTTCGGCCATGTAAACCTGGCTGCAGGGAGGCACGGATAATATATCCGCGCCAGCGCTGGGGCTTTGTATGGCAAACAGATGGCTATCCATCGAAATCCCTACTCAAACATCAAACTTATAAACTCCGCCACACAAGCTGGTTTTTCTGATCCCTCTATTTCCACTTCACAATTCCAGGTGACCTTAAGACCATTTTCTCCATAGTCTTCGATCTTTAGTACGCGGCCATTTAATCGCACTCTGCTGTTAACCAGCACCGGACTGGGGAAGCGCACCTTATTTAAGCCGTAGTTCACGCCCATTTTGGCCGACTTCACCCGTATGCTATCTCCCAGCAATTTTGCCAGTAGGGAAACGGACATAAAACCGTGGGCCACAGGTTTTTTGAAAGGGGAATATTTGGCGGCCTTCTCTACATCAACATGGATCCATTGAAAATCCATAGTGGCTTTCGCAAAGTCATTGATCATTTCCTGAGTAATAGGTAGCCAATCCCCTGTTGGAATTGGTTGTCCCTCCAATTCTCTAAATGCTTTAAAATCTTCTACTTCCAGTTTTGCCATTTTTTCTATTTATCGTGATGTTCCACCATCTATGGTCAAACAGATCCCGGATACAAAACGCGCCTCATCCGATGCCAAATACAAATACCCATAAGCAATATCAATAGGCTCTGCTACCGTTTTCAATGGGATACTTGCCTTGATTGCTGCAAAGTGCTCCTCAGGGATCTTATCTACCATATCCGTCATCGTAAATCCGGGAGCAATGGCGTTTGCTGTGATCCCATATTTTCCAAATTCCACCGTCCAGGTTTTAGACATAGCAATAACACCGGCTTTGGTTGCTGCATAATTCGTCTGCCCAAAATTTCCCCGTAAGCCAACATTAGATGCCGCACTTACAATCCTTCCATATTTACTGGCTTTCATATACGGAATAACAGCCTGTGTACATAAGAACACCCCTTTCAAATTCACGTCAATAACGGCATCCCATTCTTCTTCGCTCATCTTTTCTAACGTCCTGTCTCTGGTTATTCCTGCATTATTGATAAGGATATCTATTTTTCCGTATCTCTTGTGTATGGCGCTAAAAAGGCCCTCAATGGCCCCTTTATCGGTGACAGATACCGAATGAAATTCGGCTTTACCCCCTTTAGCGTTGATCCCATCCGAAACTTCCTGCCCCTGAGGCAGAAGGTCCAGGATAATGACAGTGGCACCTTCTTTTGCAAAGAGTTCGGATATAGCCTGCCCTATTCCTCTTGCACCACCTGTAACTATGGCTATTTTATCTTTTAGTCTCATACATTAACTAATTTAATATTTACATCTTTACTACTAATTTGCCCTTTACCTTCCGGTCCATCATCTCCTGTAAGGCCTTTGAAGTATCCTCTAGTTCATATATTTTATGAATGTGAGGTCTAAGTTTGCCCTCTCCATACCATTTCATTAAGGTCATGGCATTCTCCATATTGGCCTTCGGATCCTTCATGGCAAAAGTGCCCCAAAAAACGCCCACAAGTGAAGCTCCTTTTAATAATGCAAGGTTTAAGGGGATCTTTGGAATGTTACCCGCTGCAAATCCCACCACAAGATATCTTCCTTCCCAGGCCATCCCCCTAAAAGCTGATTCGGTATAATCTCCTCCAACAGGATCGTAAATAACATCTACGCCTTTTCCATTTGTGAGTTCTTTGATGGCCGACTTTAAATCTGTTTTACTATAATTAATGGTCTGGTCTGCGCCATATTCACGACACAATGCTAATTTGTCCTCGGTGGAGGCTGCTGCAATAACATTGGCTCCCATCAACTTTCCCAGTTCAACCGCGGCAAGGCCAACTCCTCCGGATGCCCCTAAAACCAGTAAGGTCTCCCCTTTCTGAAGTTGAGCACGATCTTTCAAGGCATGATACGAAGTTCCATAGGCGATCATAAAAGAGGCCGCTACCGGAAAATCCATGTTCTCTGGTTTTCTGAAGCAGGCGTTTGCCTGCACCACTACTTCTTCTGCCAGGGCGCCAAAGGTCACAAAGCCAAAAACAGCATCACCAATAGCAAGGTGTTTCACCCCTTCTCCTACGCTCTTTATTATTCCGGCAAAATCACTGCCGGGAGTAAAAGGCAGTTCCGGTTTAAATTGGTAAAGTCCCTGTATAATTAAAGTATCCGGATAATTAATGCCGCAAGCTTTTACTTGCACTACAACCTCCTTTTCCTTAGGACTTAAGCCATCCATCTCTTCTAATACCAAAGATGAGGGTGGTCCATATGCCTTACAACGTATTGCTTTCATTACTTTTTAATCTTCAATTACTTTCAAGACCAATTTACCCAGTTTGTCTCCTGAGAATAATCGCTTAAAAGTATCGGGGAAATTTTCAATCCCCTCATAAATATCTTCACGAGCCTTTATTTTTCCTTCTGCCATCCATCCACCAAGAATTTTAGCTCCCTCGGCATATCTTGGCGCATAGTCAAAGACAACCATGCCCTGCATGGTGGCCCTATTCACTAAAAGAGACAGGTAGTTGCTGGGACCTTTTACTGCCTGTTTATTGTTGTACTGAGAAATGGCACCACAGATCACGATCCTGGCATGCATCCGCAATCTGGTTAAGGCAATATCCAAAATATCACCTCCCACATTGTCAAAATACACATCGATCCCTTTTGGACATTCTTCTTTTAATCTTGTAGCCACATTTTCATTTTTATAGTCTATACAGGCATCAAATCCCAATTCATCTACTACATAACTACATTTGTCCGGTCCGCCTGCTATTCCTACTACCCTGCACCCTTTGATCTTCGCTACTTGCCCAACGATACTGCCAACGGCGCCTGCTGCACCGGAAACAAGGACCACATCACCTTCTTTAATCTTACCCACTTCGGTAATTCCAAAATAGGCTGTCATTCCGGTCATTCCCAGCGCACCAATATAGGTTGGCAAGGGAGCAATTCTTGGATCTACCTGGTAAAATCCTTGCCCATCGGTCGCACAATATTGCTGTACCCCTCCGGTACCTGCAACATGGTCGCCTACCTTATATTTTGAATTTTTCGAAGCAACCACTTCCCCAACAGAACCGGCACGCATAACCGACCCAATGGCCATTGGTTCGATATAGGATTTGCCCTGATTCATCCATCCACGCATGGCGGGATCCAGGGACACATAGTGCTGTTTCACCAGTATTTGTCCTTCTTTAATTTCGGGAATGGGATTGGTTTCTAATGACCAGGTAGAAGCATCTGCCTCACCTAAAGGTCTTTTTACAAATAAGAGTTGTTTGTTCATTGTCATTTATGTTTTCTTTTTACTGGTAAAACTTGCTACATAGGCCTTCATCTTTGCCCTAATTTCTGGCTTCCACCATAAAGTGGCCGCTTCTTTCAGGGAATTTTCCGGATCCGGATCAAGCTTATCAAGCCAATGTTTTCTGAGTTTCTTTTTAGTGTTGATCCAAATTTCAGGATCTGCCTTCAAATACTGCCGCATCTTATTTTCTGAATATTCCAGGACCTCATCCAATGGAAGCAGAGCGTCTACCAAACCTGCGGCTTTAGCCTCAACACCCGAAAGTAACTTACCTTCCAGAATGTACCTGTTCGCAAGACCTTCGCCCATCCAGAAAGCATACCCTTCGGTAAGGTTTTGTGATATTTGGATATTGACAGCAACCTCATTAAGTCCGATCACATATTTTTCTCCGGCAGCCATATATCTGTTATCACAGGCAACAGCAAGGACACAACCCCCGGCAGGGGAATGGCCGGTAATCGCACTTATAAATGGTTTTGTGAAGCGCACCAGTTCGAGGTATAGAACTCCAAAATCACTAAAAAAATCGTGGATCTGTTGCTCATTATACTGAACAAGTTCAATAAGATCCAAACCTGCTGAAAAATAGTGTGGTTGCCCGGTCAGGATCACTCCTTTTACCTTGTCATCTTTTTCAATTTCACTAAAGACCTGCCTAAGTTCCTGCACCATTTCGTGATTAATGGCATTCACCTTCCCCCTATTCATTTGAACAATGGTATAGCCTTCTTTTTTTATGAGTTGTAGCGTATTCATGCTTTATGTTGTCTTTAATTTAATGCAGGGATGTTCCCCCGTCTATGGTAATAGTCTGTCCTGTGATATATTTTGAACTATCTGAAGCGAGCCATGCAACGGTTTCGGCTACCTCTGTGGCTTCTCCAAATCGGCCCATTGGGATCAGCTGTTTTAACTTTTGTTCCATATCTGGCCTGCTAGATAATAACTGATCTAAAAGTGACGAATGCGTATATCCCGGGCAAACTGCATTGATCCGAATATTTTTACTCCCATATTCCAAAGCAGCAGATTTTGTCATTCCTACCACTGCAAATTTACTGGCACTATAGGAAAGATTATTTCCCGAAGGTTTTAGGCCTGCCAAAGAAGCAATATTTACAATGTTACCATGTCCCTGCTCCGTCATTTGCTTTAAGGCCAATTTCATACAATAAAATACACCTGTTTGATTTACTGCAATGACGTTATGCCAATCATCCAGGGTATGTTCTGCTGTCTTTTTTTGGTTCTTGCCCCCAATCCCGGCATTGTTTACTAGTACATCTATACTCCCATGATCCTTAACTACCTGACTCAGTAAAGCATCTACCTCTTCGTACCTGGTTACATCTGCTTGATATGCCGTTGCCACACCTCCCGATTTCTTTATTTCACGAACCACTTCTTCGGCATTTTTTAGATTGATATCTGATGCGATGACCTTGGCCCCTAAGGAAGCCATTAGTACAGCAGATGCAGCTCCTATACCGCTTCCCGCTCCCGTTACAACTATTACTTTATTCTCCAATTCCATGTTTCTACCAGCTTAATACAAATTGTCTATTTTATTTTTTTGAATGGCTTGCCAGGCCGTATTACAGGAAAGGGCAGACACCTTGTTCAATTGGGCAAAGCGCTTATCTGTAGTATGTCCGTGCTTAAATCTGTAATAGATCTGCTGAGCGATCACGGCTATTTTAAACAAGCCATACACGAAATAGAAGGTCAAATTATCAATATTTCTACCACTTTTTAGGGCATATTGCTGTACAATTTCTGTTCGCGAAGGATTGCCCTCCATCACTGTTGGGGAAGGGAGGCCTTGTTTCATTATTTCGGCATCATTGGCAGAGGTCCAATACCCCAGAGATGTTCCAAGGTCCATCAATGGATCTCCCAAAGTGCACATTTCCCAATCTAAAATGGCCACTATCCTATTCCATTGCGTATCTGAAAATACGACGTTATCATATTTATAATCGTTGTGAATAAGGCTGTAAGAATATTGCCCGGGCTGATGTTCTTCCATCCATGCCATTACCTTTTTTGCACTGGGTACATCATCTGTTGCTGCGGCGAGATATTGCTTTCCCCAGTTGGTTACTTGCCTGGCCACATAGCCTTCCGGTCTGCCAAGAGATCCAAGGCCAGCTGCCTTATAGTCCAGTCCATGAAGCTCTACAAAGGTATCTAACCAGGTATCCGAGATGGTCCTGAATTCAGAAGGGGGTAGCTTTCTTTCACTGGCCTCTTTTGTTGTCAGGATAATCCCTTCTACTTTTTCCATGATGTAAAAAGGTACACCGAGTATTTTAGGATCTTCAGTATATGCATACACCGCTGGGGTTTTATCAAATACTTTATGCAATGAGTCTAATACTTTAAATTCTCTGCCCATATCGTGACCGCGTTTAGGGGCGGAAAAAGGTGGTCTTCGAAGTACGTATTCTTTTTCTTCAATGTTGAGCTGATAGGTAAGATTGGAATAGCCATTCTGAAATTGACCCACGGTCATTTCACTTTTTTCATCCCGGATAAGACCATGACTTTGTAAAAATCTTTTAAGATCTTTTTCATTGAGTTCTTCTCCTTTTCGAACCGGCTTTGTGACCTCCTTCACTGACATTGTTATTGACTGATATATTGTTTGATGGTGTTTTTTCCCAACTGACTCATATGAACCTCATCTGGTCCGTCTGCTAATCGTAGGGTTCTGGCAGCCGCATAGAAGTGTGCTAAGGGAGAATCCTGACTCACCCCTTTTCCTCCCATGATCTGTATCGCCCTGTCTATGACCTTTTCGGCCATACTAGGCGTTACTATCTTGATCATGGCAATTAGGTCTTTGGCTTCCTTATTTCCGGCTTTATCCATTTTATCAGCTGCGGAAAGTACCAGTAGTCGCGTTTGTTCTATCTCACATCGGGAACGGGCTATATCCTGACGAATACTGCTATAGGTGTCCAGAGATCTCCCAAAAGCAATACGTTCTGAAGCCCTTTGTGACATTAGCTCCAATGAACGTTGCGCCATACCAATAAGTCGCATACAATGATGAATTCTTCCGGGTCCCAATCTACCCTGAGCTATTTCAAACCCTTTTCCCTCACTAAGCAGTATGTTTTTCTTTGGTACCCGTACGTTATCCAGGGTAATTTCTGCATGCCCCTCAGGAGAGTCATAGTACCCAAAAACGCTTAATGGTCTTTTAATGGTTAGACCGGGTGTATCCATGGGAACCAATATCATACTTTGCTGCAGGTGTCTGGGTGCCTCAAAATCGGTTTTTCCCATGACGATGGCAATCTTGCAATGAGGATCCATCCCGCCTGATGACCACCATTTAGTTCCGGAAATCACATACTCATCTTTGTCTGCGACAATAGCAGTTTCAATATTGGTTGCATCGGAAGAAGCTACCTCTGGTTCTGTCATTAAAAAAGCAGATCTCATAGTGCCCTCCATTAAAGGTCGCAGCCATTGCTCTTGTTGTTCTGCAGTACCATATCTGGCCAATACTTCCATATTCCCGGTATCTGGTGGACTACAATTAAATACTTCTGAGGACCATTGAATCCTGCCCATACCTTCTGCCAGAGGAGCATATTCCAAATTGCTAAGTCCGGGACTTAATGATCCATACCCCTTTGGTAAGAATAAATTCCATAATCCGGCTTTTTTGGCCTTTTCCTTCAACCCCTCCAGACCCGGCCATTTTTGCCAGATATTATCGGGATTTCTATAGAATGCAGTAACCTCATCATCAACAGGAAGAATGTTTTTCTCAAAAAAGCGATTCAATTTATCCTGAAATTCTAAAGACCTTTTGCTGTGTTCAAAATTCATTTTGATATTATTTGTATTTCATTTATATCTATCCGGATACCATATAACCTCCATCGGCAACATAAACACCTCCGGTCATATACGACCCGGCATCGGAAGCCAGTAACAAGACCAAACCGGCTATCTCATCCGGATTGGCCATACGGTTTATGGGTAGCGACTTGGTGAATCTCTCAACCAGTTTTTCATCACTCCAGAGGCTTTCACTGAATTTGGTTTTAATTAATCCCGGACATACTACATTAGCCCTTACACCGTATCTTCCCCATTCCTTAGCCTGATTTTTGGTAAGCATGATCAAAGCAGATTTGGTGGCACTGTAAAGCCCCAGGCCAAATCCGGGTCTTAGCCCTTCCACAGAAGAGATATTGATAATACTGCCAGCGCCATTTTCTTTCATTGAAGGCAACACCAAATTGGAAAGTAGCCAGGGTGCCTTTACGTTAATATCCATGATCTTATCGAACACAGCTTCGTCCGATCCTTCCAGAGGGCCGTAATACGGGTTAATAGCGGCGTTATTCACTAAAATATCTATCCTTCCAAATTGCTTAATGGTCTTGGCAATAAGAGATGAGCGCTCCTGAGAATCACCAATATGACATTGTATGCCTATTGCCTCCAGACCCATAGCTTTGAATTCATCCACTACCTTGTCTACGGCCTCTTGTTTTCTGCTACTGATCACCACTTTAGCACCATTCTCTGCCAGGCCAAGGGCGATTGCCTTCCCTATCCCCTTGCTTGAGCCGGTAATAATAGCGACTTTCCCCTTGAGGTTAAATTTTGATTTTATGGTATCCATTTTCTGTATGCTGTCTTTTTGAATATTATAGTTTTTAAGCAAATATTTTAGTGTCGGTTGGCACCGTTAACACCTCTTTATTTGTAAGCACTTCAGCCAAAGAAGTAGTTTTTGAAAGTTCATATTTAAAATAAAATTTCATTGCATGGATCTTGGCATTATAGAAATCATTGGTAAAAGTTGTGTCTCCACCGACCAAAGCACTCTGTGCGCTTCTGGCCATATCTAACCACAACCAGGCTACAGTTATGTTTCCAAAAAATTCCATAAATACGGTAGCATCGGATAGGAAGCGTTCATAATCACCCTTCATTGCAAATCCCATAAGAGATTGAACCACCTTTTGAGCCAAACCTACTTTTTCACCAAGTATTTTGGCATACGGGATAAGAGATTCATGGGTCATTGCCTGTTTTATGGAATTTGATATCTCTTCAGATAATAATTGAAAGGCGCGTCCCTTGTCCATGGTGATCTTTCGGCCCAGGAGATCTTGAGATTGAATGCCTGTTGTTCCTTCATAAATTGAAAAAATACGTATATCCCTTAGATATTGCTGTAGGATATAATCTGAACAGAAGCCATATCCACCAAGAACCTGAACCCCCTGGTCTACAGCTACTTTGCCCATTTCGGATGGATATGTTTTTACTATAGGGGTCATTATTTCTAATAACAATGTATATTTTTCTCGTTCTTTCGGATCTGCTAGGGATAGTGAAAGATCCTGATATTTTGCTGCCAATAAAATAAGGCTCAAGGAACCTTCTGAGATGGCTTTTTGCAGCAGCAACATTCTACGCACATCAGGGTGATTGATTATAAGAGTCTGTTCCTGGTCTACATCTTTTTTACCGGTGCTGGTTAGTTTACGTCCCTGAGGTCTTTCATTTGCATAATTTAAAGAAGCGTGATAAGCTGCCGTAGCTATCGCAGCAGCACCTCTGCCCACGCCAATTCTGGCTCCGTTCATCATCAGGAACATATATTTTAATCCTTGATGTGCTTCTCCTACCAGCCAGCCAGTACAATCTTCCTTATCCCCAAAAAACAAGTGTGTAGTGCAATAGCCTTTCTGTCCCATTTTCTGAAAATCGGCAACGGTAGTGACATCATTAGATCTTAAGCCTCCCTCTGCAGACGGCCTGTTCTTTGGAACCACAAAAAGTGAGATGCCCTTGGTGCCTGCCGGTGCCCCTTTGATACGGGCCAATACCAGGTGAACAATGTTTTCGGCTCCCTCATAATCTCCTGCAGAAATAAATATTTTCTGCCCATGGATCTTATAAGTGTCTCCATCTGGCGTTGCGGAGGAAACAATATCCGAAAGTGAACTACCTGCCTGTGGTTCTGTTAAGCACATGGTGCCTCCCCAAGTTCCGCTTAACATGTTAGGAACATAAGTGTCATTCAATTCCTGATTGCCAAAATGAGTGATTAGTTCTGCAGCACCAATGGTCAACCCTATATATCCCGGTAATTGATTATTAGCTGCTTCCTGAATATAGGCAGAGGCATTTACTGCCATAGCTGGCATTTGCATACCACCTGAAGCCGTACTAAATGGTCCGGAGATAAAACCCATGTCACCACCAGCCTTCATGTATTTTGTTACTTGTGGGTGCACTACTATTTTCCCATCTTTATAGTGAGCCGGATTTTCATCCATCTCCCTGAAATAGGGAAACATCTCTTTATCCGAAAAATCTTTGACGGCATTTAGCATCATATCTATAGACTCCTGATCATAATCCGAATACCTATCCTGTTTCAGGACTGTTTGAAGGTTGTGGACATCAAAAAGTAAAAATTTCAGCGTGTCCATGTCTATATATTGCTTTGCCATAGTGCTATTGTGAATTTATTTAGTCTTCTAAGATAAGAGTTTAAATGGGCACTACCTTACACTGATAGTAGTTCCTTAAAAAACTTGGAAATGAACCTTTAAAATCAGCTCCCTTGGGTAATAATTTAAACTTATGCAGATGGGGATAAGGAATTTCCACTAGCCATAGAAAATGCCTTATTAAATGACAATATATTTGACTAGAACCTAATTAGAATAAAGAAGTTGCTTCATTTGTCTTCAAAAACCTATAAGCACTATCTTAGTAAAAAATTATCTGCTATGAAATTACATCCCGCAACCAGATTGTTCTCAGTGCTAGTATTAATTCTATTTATCTCTTGTTCTAAATCTTCCTCTGAAGAATCCAGCATCTCACAGGAACAACTGGAAGCAATCACCGGAATGTACAATCTCACTGAATATATAATTAGTCCAGCACAGGATCTCAATAATGATGATGTATCCTCCGAAGATTTGTTTGATGAGCTAGACTGCCTTAACGCCAGTATTATTCTACGGGAAGACCTCAGTTTTAGTTTGTTTGCAATCCAACTAAATATTACTTCTATTACCAACGACCAATACGCCATCTTCTGTGGTGATAATAAAACTACCACCGGCACCTGGGACCTGGTGAACAACCAAATCGTTCTCTCGCAGGGAACTGAAGGAACTTATTCCCTTACTGGTTCTGTCCTAACACGGACGGAAGGCAAAAACTTACCCGATTTTCAGCGGATGGTCTACCAAAAACAATAAGTATACCACTAACTTTGACAGCATAATTCCACCTGTAGATCTATACTTATAAATCCTTTGAAAAAAGGATCACAATTCACTAAACACTATACTGTATATTTGCAAAAAATTAAGGCATGGAAATTATTTTACAACCGTGGCCATGGTATGTTTCAGGCCCTCTGATATCCCTGGTAATGATTACCCTGATTTACTTTGGTAAAACCTTCGGGATGTCTAGCAACCTGAGTACTATGTGCAGTATAGGCGGAGCTGGTAAATACGCATCTTACTTTAAACCCGATTGGAAAGCACAACGCTGGAACCTTACAGTGGTGCTGGGTGCTGTTATAGGCGGTTTTATAGCGGTAACTTTTTTGTCTGATGGGTCGGTAATTGATCTGAATGCCAAAACAGTATCGGACCTCAATGAACTTGGATTTAAAAGTGCAGGTGCTGCGCTATTGCCTCCAGAACTTTATGATTGGAACACGGTTTGGAGTCTTAAAGGATTGCTTATCCTCATCGGAGGTGGATTTTTAGTGGGTTTTGGAACCCGCTATGCCGGAGGCTGTACCTCGGGTCATGCAATTACCGGCTTAAGTAATTTACAGTGGCCATCATTTATTGCGACCATTGGTTTCTTTATAGGAGGTTTACTAATGATCCATGTTTTATTCCCTTTAATTTTCACCCCATGAAGTTATTGAAATTTTTATTTGTCGGAATCTTTTTTGGGATCGTCCTTGTAAAATCTGAGGCGGTATCATGGTACAGGATCTATGAAATGTTCAAGTTTCAATCCTTCCATATGTATGGAATAATTGCATCTGCAGTTATACTGGGAATCCTAGCCATTTGGGTGATCAAAAAAACGCAACTGAAAAGCATTGAGAACGAAACCATCACAATACCTCCCAAGGATAAAGGCATATTTCGCCTTCTGATTGGAGGAACGATCTTTGGATTGGGTTGGGCATTGGCCGGGGCCTGCCCGGGTCCTATGTATATCCTGGTTGGTACAGGAGTTTTTAGTATGTTACTTGTTATTGGAGGGGCCATCCTTGGCACCCTTGTCTACGGTTTAATACGTGATAAATTGCCCCATTAATTCCTTTTACATAGGCACATCATCCAAAGGAAGAGATACCTTGATCATGCTGATCTCTCCGGTTCGCTGGAAGATCTTGGCGCTTGTCTCAGGGTCTAGCATTACCTCATCATGATTCTGTACAGATCCATCCTTAAATAAAATTTCTGTACCCTTTTCCGATCCAAAGGTATAGACCACAGGGGTTTGACAATAAGTAAAAGCTAATGATCCGGGCGTTAGTGAAATTGACTGCTCCTCATGATTTAGGTCTATGTATGCAAATTCCTGCTTCTCCTTAAGTATCTCTTCCTTCTGCAACAAACCTACTCCAAATGAAAGTTTTCCATCCCGTACTTCAACCCCTAATTCGGCGATACGGCTTAGAATATCTTCTTTTACCTGCCCAGTCATTCCGGGCTGCTGTGCCCCTTTGGTTGCCGGTGTATGAGAATAGGGATCTGTTGGGAATGCCCCATATAATTCAGGGGATTTATGAACCCCAATACCTTCATTGATCTCGTGGAAATGTGTCATAAGACCTTGTACCACTTCTTTGTTTGCGCCTAGTTCAATGGCACTCTTACAGCATTCCATCACCGCCAATAACAATTTAGATACCATATGCCAGTAAATAGATCCCAGGCCTTCATATCCAAAAAATGTACCCGATCTTCCGGTAAACGACTTATGATCGAAAACTTCCTCAAAGATTTCCAGGATCAGTTCTTTTTCCTTGTTTACCAACTTTGAATTAGATTTTGTTTCTAATACCTCCAAAGCATGTTTCAGATCTTTCGCATTGTTGAAATTTCCACTGAAATGGAAAGCCCCGTCAGTATCCTGTTCCACAATCTGCCTGTTACCCTCCTTCACCAATTGTGTTAATAGTGCCGAACTTTTTATAGCTGAAGCTGGTATTACATTCTTGTCCATAAAGCGCGGCAGTTCTTTATTGGGGTACAGAATATAACTGTACTGATCCTTTCGGTACAAGGCGCTTTGTTTCAGATTGTCTAGCAGGCTGAGAACATTCTCCGGACTTAAATAACCCGAACTTAATACTGCGACCTGCCCTTCGAGCATTACACTTAAATAATCTACAGAAGTTCCTTTTTTAGGGCCTATTTCGATAAGATTATAAGAATGAAACAAATGGTCTTCGCGCTGGTTGGCACCTATAGAATGTTCCAGGTATGGCAACATTGTATCTGTAAATTGCAGCAGTTCGTTCTTTGATATGGAAGCTTTTCTTCCACTGTATCCTGAATTATATATCTGCTCCCTGTAGTCGCTCCCTGCCATACCAAGTCCGTCCATGATCTGCAAGCGTTCATGGTCTGAGAAAGTCCCTTCGAGACTATTTTTATGCGTTTCCAGGGTTAGCACCACCGATTTAAAGAATTGGACCAACTCTTCAGATACTTCCACTGTGTTTGTGGCATTTTTTTCTACGATCTGCCTGAATTTTACCAAGAACCTGCGCAGGTAATACAGCGTTACCATAGATACTCCATTGCCTACCAAGGCATTGTTAGCATCGTTCCATTCCGGTCTCTGAGTATTGAGCCAGATCCCTGCCTCCGGTATAAAATTAGAACACTTGGCCAGCATGGTTGCCAATAATTTTTCCACCAGATTTACATGATAAACCTGACCGTTATGCCCTTGTAATAATGCCCCGTCTGCTCCAACTTTTTCTTTGAAACCATTGATCTTATGATCCAGGTCATGATCAAAAATTATGGTATCCTTAGGATCTGCTATGATATCGTAATAGCTTTTTATCTTATATGGAACATTGGCATATACAAATAATGACTGATCCCAATACTCGGCAAGTCTCGAAGGATAATAATCTTCAATAAACTCGAGGAATTTCAATAAGTAAATGATCTGATGATCTCCCCAATACCCTATATAGGACCATGGATCATTGGGTTCTATTACCTCCCAGTCGAATCCGCTTTTGGTGACCCGGTAAGGGTTGTAGCCCTCAAAAGTAGAGGCATTAAGAAACTTGTGGATCATACTGTCCATGAACTCCGGATAGGAATGTGCAAGGGCCTCCCAATTCTGGAAAATATCTCGCCAGTTGCCTTCGTAATCAAGGATCTTAGAGCCGTCTACCTCACTTCGGGTATTGATAGAGAATTTATTCCATGGCCTACTTGGATCCCCGTGTCTACGACTAAATTTCAAGGGCAGGTATTCCAAACAAAGGCGTTGAAAATCTGCATTCTTGCTTTTCATAGAAAGTGCCCTCAGCGTCTGTACGCTAAAAACCTCCGGTAATTGTTCCAATTGTTTTGAAAATGACTCAAAAACCTTTTTATTGGCATTCTGTAAATAAGTACTTAGATCGGCTCTTTCTACATTGTAGTCGTGATCAAAAATGCCACCCCGCATAATGTTATACAACACATTGGCGTAGTGCCTGGAGGTTCTCAGTTGATCTCGTGTACTTTGCAAACCATCGGCAGCCCCTGCTAACATGCGCAATCCTTTGGTTCCCATTTCTACATCTGCCTTTACTTCCTTTTCCAGACTTGCAGGTGATTTTAGTCTACTCTTAAGATCGGCAATGCCGGAAGCGCTCTGGTTTACATTGGCAATGATCATCCATTCTGTGGAATCATTAGCCTTTATTGTAGTGGTAGCATTCACAAAGTAGGCTCCTTTCTCGGCTCTGATATCGGTTTCCTGTGTGAGGGACATACCCTCTTTAAAATCTTGTAATTGGAGGGAAGACACCAGATAGGTCGCTTTTTTGAACCCAAGGGACCAGGCCACATTGGCCTTTAATGCTTCACTCGGCTCTGCTTTATCAACAATAATGGCACTAAGCGCATAAATACCCAAACCAGATGAAGGCAACAATTCATTTTTCTTATAGGCATCTACCAGATTACTTCGGGAATTTTGAAGCTCTGTGGTAACACCATAGGGAAGTATGTTTTGGATTCCATCAAGGATCTCTACCTTGATTTCCTTATCCGACTGACTTGTAAGCTTGTTGCGCTTTACAAAGCCAAACTGATTGCTGGAGTTCCATTGATAGGTAAAGGTAAGCTCGAGGTCCTCATTGATCTCCTCAAAGATGACCTTATTCCCATACATGTTTTTATACAGGTTTCTGCGGATACTATAAAGACCTTTGTATTGATCGGAAAATGGCTCCCACAGATAAGTATCTGAACCTCTCTTTACTCGTAAGATGGTTTTACTGCCGGTGATCTCTGCAGACTCTGTGATCTTATCATCTGTGTAGTATGGAAACAAGGCATATTCACTGTTCTTCCTGCCTGCACTAAGACCTCCGTTACTGGAAATAAACATCCAATGATTAGACTCACTAACAATGCTCATAAAGAAAGGTCGCATCGTGTCACTATTCTCAATCTTGTAAAAAGGTTCATTATCTATGACCACCTGGCTACCTGTAACCTTCGCCGGCTCTGTATGTATTATACTTTTTCCTATTTTGATTCCTTTAGCCATTGTAATCGCATTAAAAATTTATAACTATTTTATTCTTCTAATTATAATTCAATTTTTTATCAATTGTACAATTAGAATACTTCCTGCTACTCACACTTATTTCCTTATCAATAATTCCTCCACCTCTTCTAAGGTTTTGCCTTTGGTTTCTATCACAAATTTGTAAACAAAGAGAACGGCAAAAAATGACAATAAAGCGTATAGTGCAAATGTCACTGTTGGTCCCAGATTAGAAAGTTCCCAAGGAAATACCTGGGTTACAGAAAAACTTATCAAAGAATTAAAAAATCCTACTACCGAGACCGCTATACCCTTTATTTTACTTGGGAAGATCTCCGAGATCAGTGTCCACATGACCGGCCCCAGTGAAATGGCAAAAGAGGCCACGTACAACAATATCGCTATTAAAACCAGCGTGGCATTGATCTGTATAAAGTTGGTGATCTCATTTCGTTTAAAGACAAGAAACTGTGCCTCACTTAATTGTTCTTCCACCGCAGTAAAAAGTACGGCCTGGCCATCGTATGAATTACCATTTAGATCGGCAAGAGCCATTTTAACTTCCTGATCAGACACTTTTTCCAAAGTTGTATCATTAAAATCATAGGTGGCACTATTAAAGGCATAGGTAGCCATCAGCAAGGCTATGGTCATAAAGGTGGTGCCAATTAATAATAAGGGCTTTCTACCCAGCTTATCAATGAGCCAAATAGCAACCAGCGTAAACACCAAATTGGTAAGTCCAACCACAATTGCCTGGAGAAATGAAGAATCTGTGCTACCACCTGCCTGTTCAAATATGGTGGGTGCATAATAGAATACAGCATTGATCCCGGTAATTTGTTGAAAGAAAGCAATACCCAGGGCAATTACCATAATGGTGGCGTATTTGCTTTTGAATATATCCGACAATTTCCCTTTTTCTTCCTTCTTGTCAACTCCTCGCTGAATTTCCTGTATGGTGAGTTTTGCGTATTGCTCCCCCCCTATCTTCATCAATGTTTTACGAGCTAGCTCTACATTATTCAATTTTTGAATTAACCAACGTGGACTCTTGGGTACCGACCAAAGTGATATAAAATAGATAGCAGCAGGAATGGCTTCTACTCCTAGCATCCATCTCCAGCTATCATCCCCAAGATTGATAAGAAAATAGTTTGAAAAATAGGCGACGGAAATACCTATCACAATATTCAACTGATTAAAAGAAACCAGGCTCCCTCTTAATTTGGGAGGTGCTATTTCGGCAATATATATTGGTGCAATGAGGATGGCGCCTCCAATGCCCACTCCGCCAATGATCCTGGCTATGATAAATTCGGTATATCCGGTTGCTAAGGCCGACCAGGTTGCGGATATGGAAAAAAGAGCCGCAACAACAATTAGTGTATTCTTCCGACCAAATCTGTCTGCTATAGGACCTGCCATAAGATTCCCGGCCATGGCTCCGAAAACCACACATCCTACGGAAAAGCCCAACATCCATTCGGTCATTTCGAAATAAATGGTAATGCCCTTTACTGCCCCGGAAATAACTGCACTATCGAACCCCAATAAAAACCCTCCAAGCGCTACGATAAGGCTTATTAAAATGGTATACGACTTGTTCATTTTTACTTGTACTGCCGGTGATTCCATAATGATATTCTTTAGTTGGTTGGGCTTTTAATAAATGTAAGCGGATATCTCAATAAAATGAGTCTTTAAATGTAAGTAAAAAAAAAGGCTAGCCGGAAGCAACTAACCTTTTCTCCGCTAAAACTAATAACTATTGTTAATGATTTTGTCCGAAATAATCTACTGTAAAGACAGATTAGCGAGCTAGCCTGAATCCAAACTCATTGATGAACTATTGAAATTGGCCAAGCCGCCTTCCAATTTTTAAAATTTTAATTTTTCATCTTTATCCCAAAGTCCCCAATAGGCTCCTACATCACCTTCGGCACCTACTTTCCAGCTTTCATCGAATGATGAAAAGTAAAATATTTCAATATCATCTTCTAAAGCCCATTTTTGGGTATTCATAAAGTATTTTAAGGCATTTTCGTAGGAGGGACATGCCCCCTCCAGATTTGTCCCTTTTTCAGGCCAGCCGGTTTCAGAGATAATTACTTTTTTACCATTTGCCGCTTTTAGTGCTCGTTGATACATATCCTTCATATAGAGCAAGGAATAATCCATATCACATCCTTCCCAGAAGGGGTAGCAATTGGCTAAAATAATATCGCAGGCTTCTGCTATTCTGGGTCGTTCTGCGAATTCGTAATACGCATCTACATAGGCCACAGGAATATCGGGTATTGATTCCTTAACATGATGTAGTGTACTTAATAATTCATCTTCCGTTAGATCGCCTCGCAACATAACTTCATTACCAACTGCAGCTATATCTACATATCCTTCATTGGCTAAAACAATAAGGTTTTCTACTTCTTGTTTATTGATCTTTGGATCGTCTCCCAGCCATGCACCTACCATGGTCTTTATCCCCATTTCTTTTGCGATGCGCGGAATTGCCTCATTGCCTTCTGTACATGAAAAAGAACGAATCCATTGCGTATATGGCTGAATGATCTCCATTCTTCTGCGGATCTGTTCTTCTGAGATCTGATCACCTGGATTCTGACCTTCCATGTAGGGGCTAAAACACAATCCATGCATGCCACCTTCCAACACTTTCTGGCAGAGTTTTTTAAGCTCTTCGGTTGACTTGCCAGCGTAATCTAGTGACGCTAATGCTAAATATTTTTCTTTTCTACTCGATGACATATTGATTAAATCTAATTATTCTAACTTATTCCTATTGTCCCGGGGATTAAATCTCTCCCCTGCGATTTACCAGTTCTTCTTTAATTTCTCTGGCCTTTTTTTCCGTAAGGTCGTATTTCCACATCACCCATACCGCTAGGGCCGCCGTTAACGATGGTATTACTATATCAGCTATTCTAAGTCTGTTCATGGTCTCCATACTTTGCTCCGTAATATTCGGGTCAAAACCTACGATCTTTAAAATTAAACCGCCTAATACAAGTGCTATTGCCTGTCCCAATTTTACCATCCACCAGTAAATGGCTCCAAAAGTACCCTCCTTTCGTGGCATACCATTTTCCAATTCATCCAGATCACAGACATCGGCTGTCATAGACATCATCAGTGTAAACAAACCGCCCATTCCAAACGCAAATAGGGGTATTGGGATAAACATAAGCCAAGGAATATCACTGCCCGGCTCTATAGAAAACCAAGACATTCCAATATTGTCCAATATTGGGTTTAACCATTCAAAAAGAGAGCCTATGGCCGAATTTAATCCTTCCCCCAAACCAGTTTCATTAAATTTTCCATTGAGTTCTTTGTCGAATCCCCACCATTTTAGAAGATAACCAATGATCGATAAGACCGTTGAAATTATAAAGGCCTGTTTCTTTCCCCATTTGTTTGCCATTTTTGAAATTATTGGAATCACCAAAAATGCAGTGATCATTGCATTAATGGTATTGAACCAAGCTGGCCAGGTTCCCGCTAATTCATAACTGCCATTGTATATATAAAATACAATGATAAAAACACCAAACGCAGCTACGAGTTGAAACCCATTAAAAACTAAAAACGTGGCTCCGCATAACTTCATAAAAGGTTTGTTTTTAGAAACTTGAACAATTCCGGCAAACAATTCTTTCATATTGGAAGCAAGTGTTTTTAAATTAATTTTTTTTCTGTTCTCCATATGCGAAGAATCTATGCCCTTACAAAATAAAGCTGGTAGAATTCCAAAAACAATACACATTGCCCCCACAATAAGGGCCATTGTTCGGACACCTTCTGTTTGGGTATTAAAAGTATCAGTATCTGGTATAATTACATATAACCAAGGCACGATCATCCAGGCGATCTGACCCATGCTGTTTGCAAAACTCATTAATCTCGTTCTTTCATTATAATCTGATGTCATTTCATAGCCAAGACCTACCAATGGTGTTGCAAACATTGTATTACCAACAAGGAATAGAATTTGAACAATCATTACATGCCAAATGATATATGATTGTGATGCATTGTCATCTAGCTGCCACATCAAAAAGAAGAGTACGCCACTGATAATGGCCCCTAGAAAAATGTAGGGTCTTCTTCGTCCCCATCTAGATGTTGTATTGTCAGAAATAAAACCCATTATGGGGTCTGTAACAGCGTCGAATATTCTTGGCAAACCTCCCAAAAGTCCGGCCCATAAAGGATCAACTCCCCAAGCTGTCAGCAAGAAGAATTGAATAAAAACACCAAGTGTTCCAGGTAAAATATTTAATATAAAATGACCTGCTCCAAAGGCTGCTTTTTGGCCAACTGGGACCTTATCTCTTGCGGCGGTTTCAATGTTTGACATAATATTGTTGGTTTTAGTTAGTGTATGGTCTTGTTTAGTTGATTATGAATTAGGGATGATTATTGTTTGAATGGCCTGTCCACTTATTTGAATAGCTGTGCTACTTTCATTTAATGATATATTGAAATTCTTGGCATCCGTACCCTGATTGAAAACAACAACGGCAATGGAGCCATCCGGGTTTTTAGCCGCGGTGACCATTAGATCCTCATCAGAATTTTCAAAGCCTATTCGCACGGCACCCGGCCGAATGTATTTACTAAAATGAGAAAGTGTATAATATATAGGGGTGAAATAAACCTCGTCTTTTTCCGGATCTACTATTACCGGAGCCACACACCAGTTCTTAAACCAATTTGGACCACCCTGAGTATCGAGCACCATGTTCCAGTCTATCCAACCATCTACCCAATTGTTCATACAGCCAATAATATCTCGTGCGTAGCGATTCACAGGTGCATATTTAGGATGTAAGTGTTTGTCTTTTTCCGGAGCCCAATCCCATCCCCAGTCGGTAGCTTCTTTAGACCAATACCATGCGTCATCTTGCCATTTTGGTATTTCTGCATCCACGCAAGCCTCCGTTTGAATCAGGTATTTATTCGGTGCTTTGTTATGAGCATATTGAAGCTCATCCGGAAAATAGTCGACCGTACTGGCATACCAATGTATTGCAGTACCACTAAAATATTTTGAAGTTTCCTCATTTTGGTACATGTCGTCTACCCATTCCTTTAGATGTTCTCTATTCTGATCGTATCCTAAAATCTTTGCTTTGTGTCCGTCTTTTTCCAGGCGGGGACCCAGATGATCTTTTACAAAATCTGTCATTTCCGACGGGCTAAAATGCATACTCTCCCAATTGTTGTCATTACCAAGAGGTTCATTTTCTACAGTAAATCCCCAGATATCTATGCCTTCAGCTTTGTATGCATCGATATATTTAGAGAAGAACAAGGCCCAGGTGTCATTATACTCGGGTAATAATTTACCACCACGCCAGTCTTTATTGTCTTTCATCCACGGTGGTGCCGTCCAGGGGGAGGCCACTATTTTAAACCCGTCTGTAGATGTCTCCATAGCATCCTTTATAAAAGGGATAAGATCATCTCTGTCTTCTTCAATCGAGAAATGTTCTAGTTCCATATCGCCTTCAATAGCAGCATAGGAATAATTGCTCAATGAAAAATCGCACGAATTCATATGGGTACGCGTAAGGGAGTATCTGGCTCCTTCATCGCCAAAGTATGCGTCAATGATCTTTTTACGATTCTCCGGGCTAAGTTTATTGACCAAATACGCCGAAGCTTCAGTAAACGAGCCTCCGAACCCGGTAATGGTCTGAAATTTCTCTTCGGGCAACAGTTTAATAGCTGAAGCTCCTTCTTTAACTTCAAATTCTGAAATTGACTGCAGTTTATTTCCATTTGCTGAAGTTTCAAAGATTTCAACTTTCAATGTATTCTCTGCGGTACAAGCGTTTAGTATCAATGCCACTATTAAAATAAAATTATATGTATTAAACTTTCTCATTATATGAAATTTTCAATCGTGAGTTGTTTTTTCGTCTTAATCCCCGCAATATAATAATTGCTTATTCATTCCTAGATGGAGGAACAAGAACATCCCTCATTAAAGCATCTTTGTCACCTTCATAAGTTTTTACGATAGGGTTCCCGTTTCTTGTTAGCCCTTTAAATGTCCCATTATCCACCATATCCCACAAGGCATATTTTGCTTCTCCGTCTATCTTAAATAACCCAAAATGATTTTCAGAACCTTTGTGGTTATGAGCATCTTTCCATTTTTCATCGAAGGCCTCAAAATAAAAACATGAAATTCCTTCAGCATTGGTCCAGCTACGCATAAGGTCATAGTACATTGCTTCTTTGTATTCATCGGTGGCTTTAGAACCTTTTGGACCATAATGACCATCGGAAATGGTTGCCCATCCGGTTTCCCCAATGTGAATGGGTTTATCAACACCAAGACTTGCCACATACTCTGAGACAGCCTTGTATTGAGATTGAGCAAAGTCTCTTGCGCGCAGCATAGCGGCATCTACCTTGTCAATTTCTGAAAGTTGCTCTTCATCCTCCGGGACACGCCAGAACTCAGGGTTGTAATGTGAATTGTGATAGGGATAGGTATGCATGGAAATATAATCTACGGCCTTGACCAGTTTTTCCAGGTCCTCCGTATGGTAGCTGGTTTCTCCACCGCCCCATGAAGAGAAATCATCAGAACTGGTGATCCAAAGGTCCTTTGGCAACTGTCCTTTTTTCTTTAGATCCTGAAGGTGGTTTACCCACTTCAAGATCACCGATGGTTGTACATAATAACTGGTGGCCCATGTTACCATGGCTTCATTGCCTACAGCAAGGACTTTTACAATATCTGAAAATTCATTTGCAAGCGCCGCCGCTCTGGCAATTTCACCTTCATTTTGCTCACTCTCCACTTCATGATCTGGTGTTTCCCCCGTCCAGGCGTTCTTACAATCTATCCATGCCCCAAGCATAACATACATTTCAAAATTTGGATCTTCTTCTTTTAGTTGCCTAATGGAAGCCAAAATGTTGAATGCATGCGAATAATGGACATTATAGGTCCGTAAAACTCGAATATCCATCGCATAGAGTATCCTCAAATCCTCTTTGATATCATCGAGAGTTGGTTGTTGAAGTCTAACATCGCGGGAAGCTGCCCTGTATCCTCCATAGGATATGGCCAAATAATCGGGATTACCTAAAATATCTTTAGCTGTCAATTCTTTGGTTGTTTGAGATTGATCTTGATCTGTTTTATTGTCTTTACATGAATGGAGTAATAGCAATACCATTACCGCAAACATAGCTTTTACTAAAATTCTCATTGCATTATCTTTTTATTTTAACTTTTTACCACGTTTACGTTTGTTTTCTGTGTTTTTACTAGTTCAAAAAAATCAATATTCTAATCCATACCCAAAGGGAAATAATGGGGCATAAGAACTATCCCAAAAATTTGGACCGTACTTGCCCTGATAATCCTCGACCGACCTTGGCCAGGAATGTGGCAGTTTTCCTTTAAAATTATGATCTCCAAAGAGTACTTCGGCAATGCCGCTACCTTCAGATCCCGGCAACCAGGCTGCAATAAACGCATCTGATCTGTTCTATTTGATGTGTTGTTACCAGCGGCCGACCTGAAATTAGCATTACCACTACTTTGACGCCTTTATCGACATAGGTATTGATGTAATTTTGATGATTCTCGGTAAGCGTCAATTGATAGGCATCTACCTCTCCCCCAATATCCCCGAAAAATTCAGCATAAGGAGTTTCCCCAATAACAATGATGGCAACATCTGCATCCTTATGATCTCCGGTAGCGTCCATATCATAGATCACTTCTCCTTTTGCCAACTTTTTTATTCCTTCAAGAATGGTGGTAGACCCTGCATAATTCTCTGAAGAGCCTTGCCAGTTGATCGTCCAGCCCCCGGATTGTAATCCTGCATTATCTGCATGTTCCCCAACAACCACGATCTTTGTCAGGTCCTTGTCTAATGGAAGTGTTTTGTCCTTATTCTTTAGTAACACCAGAGATTCCCTCACAGCCTGTCTTGCAACATCTCTATGTTCCTGAATGCCAATTTTGGCAATTAGATCAGCACTGGGAAATGGATTCTCAAACAACCCCAACCTGAATTTTTGTCGTAAAATTCTGCGAACGGCGTCATCTACCCTCTCCTGGGAAACTTCCCCGTTTTCTAAGCCGGCCCTAAATCCTTCATTGTACATGTCCAGATCCCCATCTACCGCCATGACCATGTCTATTCCTGCATTGATAATATCATTCCCTCCAAACTTTGAATAGGCTTTCCAGTCCGATACCATAATGCCATTGAAGCCCATGGTTTTCTTTAGTTTTTCAGTTATCATGTCTTTATTCGCATGGCTTGCCACACCCTGAATGGTATTGAAAGAAGCCATAATTGCCCCTACACCTTCTTCTATGGCTGCTTTATAAGGAGGCAGAAGTCGTTCCTCAATCTGTTCCATAGGTAAGGAGGTCTCACCTCCTTCTAATCCATGATCTGTGGACCCATCTCCTATAAAATGCTTGGCCGTTGCAATCACTGTATGCTTATCTTTGAGGTTACCCTGATGGCCCTTAACAGAGGCCCTTGTCAATCTTTCGGTAAGCTCCGTACTCTCAGAAAATGCCTCATAGACCCTTCCCCATTTTTCATTATATGGAATTGCAATACAGGGAGAAAATACCCAATTAAAACCGGTGGCTTGAGATTCCAAAGCCGTAATTGCCGCTGCCTTTTCAACAAGCTCCTCATTGGCAGTCGCACCTAATCCAATATTATGCGGGAAAATTGTAGCTCCATCGTAGGTGTTCTGACCATGAACCGCATCAACACCAAAAAGCAAGGGAATACCCAATCTGCTTGATAGGGCCTTTTTTTGTAAGCTCGTAAATGTAGCTTGCCATTCTGCAGCACCATTGCCCGGTAAGGGCCCTTGTGTATGAATAACTGAACCTATTGAACCAGAAGCAATAGCATCTTCTGAAATTTCCTGAAAATGACATACCTGAGTCATCTGACCTATCTTTTCATCCAGGGTCATCATCGCCAAGAGCGAATCCACCTTTTGTTCAATTTTGTTGTCTTTGCTATTCACCAGGTCAATCTTTTGTTTTTTGCAAGACGAAAAGAAGCAGCAGCTTATTAAAAGATGTGCAAGAAAAATTCTAAACGTTGTTGCATACATTTTTCTGTACTAAAGAAACTGCAGTCATCCGTATTATTTTACCGATTAGGTGAACGTATTTTTTACCTATGGAAATAGCCTCTCAATTAGTTAAAAACAGAAAGGTATTCTGATGCTTTATATGGTAAAAGGTTTGGCACAATAGTTCTATTGTGCCAACCTTTTTCTAATCAATTCTTAGTCGATGGTTACCGTTACATTATCGAAGTATGCATCTATACTACATCCTGAATTTCCGCCACAGTCGGCCTTTAATTGCAGAGTTACACCACCACTCACGTCATTACCTGTTGTGGTTGTAAAACTATAGGTTGTCCAGGTTCCATTAGGAAATAATGGGCCACCACCTAAAATTTCGGATTTAGAAACCCCTCCGCCACTTAGTTCAGAGAAAAATTCTGCAAAAACAACCCCACCGGCACCTGCAACCGATCCATATAAGTCGAAGGTTATAGTAACCGAGGTATTAGGAGTAACAGTTCCTACACCAATATTGGCTTGTTTTACTACTGGAAATGATGGCGATCCTATTCCATCCACATCGGCAACAATCAATCCAGAATAGATACCTCCATTTGCTTGTGCGGTAGATATATCAAACGTACCATTATTCTCCGTTGCAAAGGAAGTCCAACCAGTGAGATCACCGGTCTCAAAATCTCCATTTATAGCCAAGTTGCCTCCAGCGGCAGCTGGCTTGTAGAAATATAGGTTATCTATATATACTTCTCCTGCATTCACCATATCGATCACTACTTGCTGAATATTGCTGTAAGCACCCAGACCATTGGACTGTAACTCGGTAATTGGAATGTCAAAAGACAACCAGCTACCCTGAGCCATGGCAGGTGTTGAGGAAGCACCAATATTGATGGCTCCTTCTGTAGCCCCACTACCGGGGATGTCTACTACCTTCATTAAGAAGGCAGAACTACCATCTACTTCATTTGGAAACCAAAGATCGAATCTGAAATTGGTCATTCCTGCCGCAGCAGCATCTATCTGATTTCCACCACCAAGTTCTATTACCTGGAAGTTGCCACCGGCACCTGCTACAAAAGTGTATTTCAAGGCTGCATTCCCACCAAGGTCTACCTGCTCAAAAGCAGCAGCACCGTAGTTGTTGAAGCCTGCATTAGGTACGTCCGTATAACTATCACTGAAAATAGAGATCACATCTGCAGCATCCTGCGTAGGAGCAGAAGGCCCTGCGGTGGGAGCAATAGGTCCGCCACCACCAGCTGGCTTATAGAAATACAGGTTATCTATATATACTTCTCCTGCATTCACCATATCGATCACTACTTGCTGAATATTGCTGTAAGCACCCAGACCATTGGACTGTAACTCGGTAATTGGAATGTCAAAAGACAACCAGCTACCCTGAGCCATGGCAGGTGTTGAGGAAGCACCAATATTGATGGCTCCTTCTGTAGCCCCACTACCGGGGATGTCTACTACCTTCATTAAGAAGGCAGAACTACCATCTACTTCATTTGGAAACCAAAGATCGAATCTGAAATTGGTCATTCCTGCCGCAGCAGCATCTATCTGATTTCCACCACCAAGTTCTATTACCTGGAAGTTGCCACCGGCACCTGCTACAAAAGTGTATTTCAAGGCTGCATTCCCACCAAGGTCTACCTGCTCAAAAGCAGCAGCACCGTAGTTGTTGAAGCCTGCATTAGGTACGTCCGTATAACTATCACTGAAAATAGAGATCACATCTGCAGCATCCTGCGTAGGAGCAGAAGGCCCTGCGGTAGGAGCAATAGGTCCGCCACCACCAGCTGGCTTATAGAAATACAGGTTATCTATATATACTTCTCCTGCATTCACCATATCGATCACTACTTGCTGAATATTGCTGTAAGCACCCAGACCATTGGACTGTAACTCGGTAATTGGAATGTCAAAAGACAACCAGCTACCCTGAGCCATGGCAGGTGTTGAGGAAGCACCAATATTGATGGCTCCTTCTGTAGCCCCACTACCGGGGATGTCTACTACCTTCATTAAGAAGGCAGAACTACCATCTACTTCATTTGGAAACCAAAGATCGAATCTGAAATTGGTCATTCCTGCCGCAGCAGCATCTATCTGATTTCCACCACCAAGTTCTATTACCTGGAAGTTGCCACCGGCACCTGCTACAAAAGTGTATTTCAAGGCTGCATTCCCACCAAGGTCTACCTGCTCAAAAGCAGCAGCACCGTAGTTGTTGAAGCCTGCATTAGGTACGTCCGTATAACTATCACTGAAAATAGAGATCACATCTGCAGCATCCTGCGTAGGAGCAGAAGGCCCTGCGGTAGGAGCAATAGGTCCGCCACCACCGGTTGCCGTTTCCTGAACAATATCATCGATATAGTAGGTTTCCCCGCCGGCTGGATCTGTATCCCAATCTGTATTAAGGACAAGCCTTGTATAAACATCGCTAGAGGTAGCCGCAGTAGTAGAAAAATCAAATGTCACGGTTACCCATTCATTAGCATTTGCTACTGTTTGGAAAATCTCATACGCAGGAGGATCTGTTACTCCTGGCTCCTGTTCAAGGCGCATACGAACGTTGATCCCTGCTTTTGGCGACCATATTTTGACGTTAAATGCTAAGCCGTTGGCTAAATCTATGCTTGGACCATTGAGGGCAGGATCTGAATTGATACCGGCGTAAAATGGCACGCCTGCGGGTTTCCCTAACTCCAAAACCTTGGAAGAAGAATTCCCGGTAGGCTGTGGATTGTCTATAACTGCTACCGTTGCCCCTTCAAAGGCATTAAAGAATAGAACTCCGTCTTCAAAATCCAGTGGAAAGGTAGCTGCTGTTCCGCCACCACCGCTTCCGGTTCCATAAAGGGCGAAGTCATCAAAATAGTACGTTGCTCCGCTATCGGTATTGATATCGAAGAATAGCACAATTTTATCATATGTTCCACTGGCTGAAGCACCAAAATCAAAGGTAAGTTCCTCCCAGGCATTAGCTGTCGTGGTTACTGCACCTACTTCTGTATTGATTCCTGAATCTGTTTTGTCCTCTAGTTTCAGGAGAACATTTGTGCCTACTGCTGGAGCCCAAACTTTTAGTTTAAAGCCAGAATTGGCATTAAAATCAAATTTGGAATCAAATAGAATTTGGTTGTTGGCAAAAGGAAGTGAAGCATCCCTTACGATCTCTGCTACTTTACAAGAAGGATTTATGCCACTTGTATCAGGATTGTCAATAAAAGAATACGCTGCACCATCACCCACGATAGTAACACCTGGGTCTGTTTGGAACGTCAAATTAAAGTCGGTTGCATCCAATGATTGTTCAGTTTCTGCCGTACAAGTTCCGCCACCACTGTAAAGCATAAGATCATCAATGTAGTACGTTGCTCCGCTATCAGTATTGATATCGAAGAATAGCACAATTTTATCATATGTTCCACTGGCAGAAGCATCAAAATCAAAGGTTAGTTCCTCCCAGGCATTCGCTGTGGTGGTTACTGCACCTACTTCTGTATTGATGCCTGAATCTGTTTTGTCCTCTAGTTTCAGGAGCACATTTGTGCCTACCGCCGGTGCCCAAACTTTTAGTTTAAAGCCTGCGTTGGCATTAAAATCGAATTTTGAATCAACCTCTATCTGATTGTTTGCAAATGGAAGGGCAGCATCTCTTACGATTTCTCCTACTTTACAGGACGTATTGATTCCACTTGCATCAGGATTGTCTATAAACGTGTATGCTGCGCCATCTGCTACAATAGCACTACCAGGATCTGTCTGGAAGGTTAGATTGAAGTCGGCACCGCCGAGTGACTGTACGGTCTCTGCTGTACATGTACCACCGGTTCCACCACCATCACCTTGAATAATATCATCAAAATAATAAATATCACCGTCACATTCTGCATTTCTCTCAAAGTAGATGATCATACTCTTAAAGGTTCCCGTTGTAACATCAGAGAAATCAAAGGTCAATTCTTGCCATACCCCAACCTCTGTAATACTCGCTACTCTGTCCTGAGAAGGTTCTGTATCGGGGAAAGGAAGTCGTTCTATTCGCAAAGTAACATCTGTAACTTGTGTCTCAGCCAATACTTTCATCGTAAACACTTTGTTGGTAATGACTGCAAAATCCAGGGCTGTTGCCAATTCTGCTCCTAACCCGGCAAATGTTTCACAACCGGTCGTTTTTGTAAATTGTTCCACATTACAACTTGGGTTGATTCCATCTGTAACCGGATTAGATACAATACTACCTGAGGTATTTCCAAAAGCCGCAAAGGTATGTGCTAAATCTTCGGTCTGGAATGTCCAGTTAATATCTCCATTAGCAGGATCTATATTTTCCGAGGTCTCAGCAGTACAATCTTCTTCTTCCTCTTCTTCTTCACCTGTACCAATAGCAACTACTACCTGATCTTGTGATGAGTCTGATGCGCCTGCAATATTGGACGCTTTTAAGAGTTACTGTGTACGTTCCAGCAGCTGAGTACGATTTTATTGGATTGATCTCAACAGAGCTATCACCATCTCCAAAATCCCAAAAATAAGTGCTTGCTTCTTCTGAAATATTGATAAAGGTAACTGTCCCCGTTTCTTCATTTACGGTATAGGTAAATGCTGAAGTAACAGTAGGAAAAATACTTGCTACATCTTCACATCCTAAATAGGATATCGCTAAGACAAAAATTGCAATGAACTTAGCTTTTTTGAGTAATTGTTTCATAATCATTTTATTAATTAGTTTAGTGGGTATCTGTTATATCTATAAACCCGTACATAATCTACTAGCATGGTTTGAGGAAATACTGTTTCTGCATTGGGTGAACCCACAAAGGACCCGCCAACTGCCAAATTAATGAGTATATAAAAGTCATTGTCAAAAACCCATTCTGCTCCCTCTGGAAGATCTTCTGGAGTTATCTGATTGTATAAAACATCATCTACATAATGGTTCACATAATCCGGACCCCATTCTATCCCATAGACATGAAATCCTGTGTCTAAACGATCGTTTGTAAAGACGTATTCTTTTGAAATAGCCTCGCCCCCGGAATATCCAGGACCATGTAAGCTTCCTATCAGTTTAGTAGGATCTTGTCCTCTCATTTCCATGATATCGATCTCACCTATAAACGGCCAGATCTCATTAGCACTATCCTGAACTCCCAGCATCCAAAATGCGGGCCAGATCCCTTGTCCGTATGGGACTCTGATACGAGCTTCAAACCTTCCATAGGTCCGTTCGAATTTGCCTTTGGTCAACAATCTTGCGGAGGTATAGCCAGAACCTTGGTACGATTCTTCCTTAGCCGTAATAACCAATACTCCGTTATTTACCGTTACATTCTCTGTCCGGTCTGTGTAATACTGCAATTCATTATTACCCCAGCCATTTTGCACCAGTTCCTATGTCATATCCCCAAATATTGCTATTAGGGGCACCATCTTCATTAAATTCATCCTGCATCACCAGTTCAGTGAATTCGGCAACTTTCTGTGTATCATCTACAGCACAGCCCAAATTTAGTATGAATAGGCAGTTAAAGCATTAGACCGCATTAGGACTGATAAAGTTCGCCTGTTTAGGCTATTAATACCGTTGTGGTATCATTTTCTCTTTCATTTGTACTTGATTTATCTGATTCATTCTTTTTGATTCATTTAGATTCTGGATTACTCCGTGTAGAAGTACATATTATCTACCGTTAAGGTTGAAATACCCCCTGAGGCAAATACTAATTGAGCCACATTGGCTCTGGCACCATTTACAAATCCACTTAAGCCCCCACCAGTATTATTTGCAAAGCTTGCCAAAGGAATATCTAAACTTATCCAGCTTCCGCTTTCCAAGTCTCCACTCGTAAATGTAATACCACCACCGGTGTCATTACCTCCGCCAAATGCATTATCGGCTCCAAAATCAATCAATTCAATTACGATAGAATCTCCTGGGTCTATGGATTCTTCAGTCCGAATATCCACATGTAAAAATGTCATTCCAGAGACGTCAACTGTGGGGTTTGTAAATGATGTTGCCACAAAATTTAAATTTTCATATATAATGATATTTTCTACATCTTCAATTATTTCTATGGCTCCACCAATGGTAGTTTGCCCACCAAAAAATCCATTATAATTATCTACCGGGACATTGGTGTAGGCATCACTAAAAATAGAGATAACCGTGGCCGGATCTCGTGTAGGAAGCGGGGCAATTTCAAAACCACCATTTACTTCCAATAATGCAGATCCTTCGGCTTTCACGCCCCCAAGGATAGCCGTAATTTCGGCAGTACCTAAGCCAACAGGAGAAAGAACACCCAGCTCACTCACCCTAACAACGTCCACATTCGTAGAACTAAAAGTAAAATATGATGGCGCTGCAATAACCGTTTCATTAACTCCAGATGCAAGGTTAAAGGTTTGGGTTAGCCCTTCACGTGGAATTAGGCCTTGAATATTGATAAAAGCCTCTGCCTCCAAATCTTCCCCAGAAAATATAGCAGGCCGTGGTTGGGCTACAGTTCCTAATTTTTCGAATTTCAGTTCATCAATCCAGAATGAATAGCCGTCTCCATCTTCAGGGCCTTCCGCATACCAGAACATACCACTTTCATTGATTAATTTACTGGGATCCGGAATAGGGATTACATATTTGGCCCAGCCTGTGCTTACACGTAAATTTTGTTTTGTTACAAGGTATTTGTCCTGGATATCCCGGTATAGGCTCTCACCGAAATCGCTCCCAAAACCAATCTGATCAATGGTAGCCGCTTTGCTGGCTTTAGCCCAAAAGGTCAGGGCATCGTAACCAGAAAGGTCGCGTCCGCCGTAATCCGGGAATATAGCCCCTGCAAAACCCAAAGTCGCTTCGGGATCACCAAAATTAGGAACATCAAATCTCATGGATGCCTCCCCTTTATATTTCACTTCACTATCAACACTGAATGCATCTAGTTTTGAGCCACCAAAAGGAAAGTATTCTAACCCCCCGCTAAAGCCGTCTATGAAAACATCCGGATTTGTTTGAAAAGAGGCAAAATCAACCTCATCAGAAACCTCTCTTTCACACTCCGGAAACAAGGATGAGAAGTAAGCTCAAGAGAAGCGTGCTATGTAGATAAATAAATTTTCTGTTTTTCATGGTTTTTATTTTTATTTACCAATATTGATATGTATGTATGTTCTAATTTCCCATTCGTTGCCATTTCCAAATCCAACCGGACTTATAAAAGGCGCTGGCGCAAATTCTGCAGCATCGTTTGGAAGGTATCGAGGAGAGAATTCATTCATGGTTCGCCATGTACCTCGTATTCCAACTTGTGTGTCTGGTAAAATGAACCAATCTGGCTTTCCGAAGGATGTTGAGATATCTAGCATCAATTGAACGGGATAGGTTAGGTTAAAATCGCGATGATAATCAAAAGGTCCCCAGTCATTTATTTTCCAGGCATGCTGTACCTTAATATTTTTATAGATCATCCTAATATCACCACCAATTCGTTCTATCAGTCTTTCATCACTACCATTGGCCTGGGCATTCCCGAAGTAGAGGTTGGCAATTAAACCAAGGTCGGGGCCAGATTTAGATACGATCCTCGAATGAACTTCCCATAGATCCTGTTCAGGAACTGAATTAGGGAATGCAAATAAAGTACGATTGCCTAAGAACCCGATAGCCGCATCCATGGTGGTAGGTAGATGACGGTAAACAAAGCCAACATTAAAGGCTATCTTGGCATCTTCAGATCTGTCGTTATCCCATTCATACATCCAGGTACCTGGTGTTGGATCATATGAAATGAGTAGTTCTACAGCTATAGTTTCCCTGTTGGATCTTACAACAAAGGGATCATCCAGTATATTCCTAAGTCTTCCTGGTCCTTGTACATCATTTGGCATAGGACCAACGATAGGCTTCTGCCATAGAAAGTTAGGCGCAAATTGAAAATCACCAGCTTGAATAGTGAAACCAGTAAGTAAGTTAGTTTGGTTACCGCTACCACTATCTTTTAGTCTCCAGCCGGTAAATGTTTTCGTGTAATCTGCACCACCACTGTGCAACCAATCCCATGGCTGCTCCCTGAGCATACCAATTAAATCGGCCACCGGAATAGGTGATCTTTGCCTTAGCACCCCAGTTGTCTTTAGTATTTACTTGATCTGTATATACGATATATTTTGGATCTGACCCGGGTTTCCGGATCGTAACTTGGATTGTCTTCTGTAATTTGGAATTCTCTGTCATTTAAGGGATGCACCACCCCAAATACCACCTATTTCCAATCCCAGTTTTCCAAATTCTCTTTCGATATGTAGGGTTGCTCGTCTGGTTCTTGGCATTGGGTACTGCCAAGGGAAGAAACAATGGTTCCAAAACTGGCTATATCCTCATGGAAGACACCGGTTACATCGATATTTTCCTATTTTTCTGCTATATTTTAAAAGTACCGCAGGGTTGGCTCCCCACCATAATTGAGGTCCAAAAGCGGCCTTTAATCCTTTTAATACCCTTTTACCATCTACTTCAAATCCACTGATCTCACCGTTGTAAATATCAAGGTTTGGGCCATAATTAGATTCCGGATACAATCCAAAAAAATCACCTTCATACCCCCAATGGTAATGTCCGGTTCTGTAAAATCCTCTTATGTCGAATTCTTTTGTTTTCCATTCATAGGAAGCGTTGTAGATCTGTACACGGTTAACGTCATTAAGGGTGGTATTGCCTTCATCGGTATTTACCACTAAAGGGCGACCCCTGTTTTCATAAAATATCTCATCTATAGGATTTCGTGCTACATTACCAAGAATACTGACGTTAACATTAGCCTTCATATTTGGTGCCGGGTTTCCTTCGAACCCTACAAAATAAGATTGCATGTGATCAAAGCCGAGCTGATTAGGATAAACCGTTTCATCCGGATCCGCATTATCCGGGGTTGTAATAAGGTTACCTCCTGTATTAAATGTAGTGAACCTTGCCTCCAGCTTGCTAATCCTTAACATATTACTTTTTTCACCGGTAAGTGCTGCCTTATCCCCTCTTGCCTTCAGCACCGCTTCCATTAGTTCAATGTTCCCGAAATGATCCTGGACAAACTCTTGTGTAACTCCTTCCTCGTATGGGTTTAATTGATGCGCTTCCTTCAAAGCATAATAAGCGGCTCTTGGATATAGGTCATAAAGTCCTCTTGGATTGGTTTGCCCTTTGGCACAAATACCAAACCATTCCTCATTCATATTATTCTCGCCCGGGGCGAGATCAATTGGATAACCACCATTGGCCCAGGATGCGTTATTGTCATGGACATCGGCATTTTCACGATCGTCAAAACCGTACTTCCACCAACCATCACTAAATTGGAAGGTAAAACCCCCAATTGAGTTTTCGGCTTTTCCTAAACCAGCGGCGTTTTCGTAGATCTCTTTCCAGTTTCCTACCATATAATAAGCCTGGGCTTTCTGATCTTCTGCATTTTCGATCGCATTAAAAGCGTCAGCACCAAACTCCGTAAACATAAGAGGCATGTTGAGCTTTTCTTTAACGACCTCAAACATATCTCCAAAAGAGACCCCGCGATAGGTATTGGTTCCGTAGATGTCTATATCCTTACATTCTTCTGCTACAATATCTATAAACAGAACATCTCCGTTACAGATGGCTACAGGATGGGAACTATCCATCGATTTCATTAGAACAGCCGCATCATTCATAAGTTTATACATCGGCCTTCCGCGTTTTTCGCCAATAAATTCCTTTTCTTTTTCATCGTCCGGAAAATCCTCCGTCTCTGCACCTTGCCAGAATAAGACCGTAGTTATTCTCATTACCAAGCAAATACATCAACAGTCCGGGCGTATTTTTATAGTCCCTAACAAGGTTCTCTACCTCAGACATCAGAAATTCCTGAGTTTTAGCATCCGAATATTCCGTTACAGGGGTCCAGACCCCATCTAATGTTAATCCATACCTTCCAAAGGAATGATTCAACATTGTATAAATCCCGTAGTTTTCATAGATATACTTTATCCATTTCGCAGGGACACCGGTATATTGACGAATAACATTGACATTCATGTTCTTTAATAGAGACATTTCTGTGTCGAGCCCCGCTTTAATAATATCATCCGACTTTTTCCAAAATTCGGCATTAACAGTATTGGTACCTATTGGGATGTAGTCCCAGTTCATACCATTGATCATAAAATCCTCACCGTTGACAACCAATTTCATTCCTTCCTCATTTTGCACAACAGATACCTGATCTGCCTGGGCATAGATGCCTAGCGTAAATAAGAAAAGTAGTGCTCTCAGTAGATAATTCTTCATAGTGCTGTTTAGTTTAAATTGATCTATAAGTAAAAAGGAAGATTATTGAGTGTGAGTATTTCTCTTGAAAGAATCTTAAGGCTCAATAATTCATTTTTTAGTCAACCGACTGTAATAGAACCTGTCATCTTGGTTCCCTTTTTACCAACCGTTAAACTTATCCCAATAAATTACTATATCCTTAAATTTTACCTGTACAATAAGTATACATGGTAATATAATTGCTCTTTTTTTGTGAACTTGGTAATCAACGCCCAGTTTTAGGCCGTTACAGGTAATATCAGAAGATTCCTACATTCCTACATAAATAAACGATTGTATAGGTATTGTTGAGGTAATTGATGAGAAATGTTAAGGTGTCTAGAGGGTAAGTATATAGTTCACCAGGTTCTCATCGCGCGATAAGTTCATTTTTTTGCGAAGTCTGTAGCGTTTTATCTCAATACTTCGAGCAGATATACTTAATAATGGTGCAATTTCCTTTGATGATAAATTTAGACGGAGATAGGCACAAAGTTTAATATCATTAGGAGATAAGTTTGGATGTGCCTTGTTGAGATTCTTTAGGAATTTCCTGTCGGCATTATCAAAGGCCTCTTTAAACATTTCCCAATCATCGTTCTGTTTGAGGCTTTTCTCAATGATGTTAATAATTGGTCTTATTGTTTCTTTATCTTCAACACTAGCTATAAGCTGATCCTTGACCTTATCTAATAATTCATTCTTTTTTATGATACTTAAGGTTGAAGCGGCCAATTCGTTGCTCTTGCTTTTGAAATCTTCCTTAAGTTGCTCATTCTTAATTTTTATGATCTCTTTTTCATTCTGGGCTTTAGCAAGTGCCATTTCGCGTTTGTTCTTCTCTATTAATTTTTCTTGTCGCTTATGGTAGTGTCTCTTATAGGCTTTATGAACAGCTACAGAAACAATAAACATTGCTATTAGGTAAAGAATAATCATTCCATTGGACAAATACCATGGTCTGCTTATTTTGAATGAGTAGGTGGCTATATTACTTGAAATATCATCCCCCACTCTGGCCCTTACATTGAAAGTATAGTTCCCTGCAGGCAGGTTTTCAAATCGCACTATTGACTCTTCTGACCATTCGCTCCAATCGTCATAGATCCCCAAAAGTTGAAATTGATAGCTTGGTTTTAAATATTTGCTAAATTCAGCAGTGTGATACTCAATCTCAAGATTGTTTTCGTCACTTTTTAGTTCTCCTTCTGTTTTTATTTGAAGTCGGTCGAACGAATTATTATGATCATTTTTACCGGCTTTTCGAATGCTACTGATATCTACAGTAAAATCTCTCTCTTTAATTTTTTGAATATCAACACTAATAAACCCGGTACTGGTGCCAATTAAATACTCATCATCTTTCCCGAGTAATGATACACTCTCATACCCTACAACACCACTTCGAACGTTCTCAGCAAGGGGTATAGATCTTATAACAGGCATATTAGTTAAAGTGCCTTCAGAAATTAAACTGATCTTTGTTTTACTGAATAGCCATAGATATTTATTAGCAGTGTCCACGATCATTTTGCCTGAAACATAGTCGTCTTCTGTATAAACCTGACTAATAATACTGTCCCTTATAAATTGCTGAGATGCTTTATCATATTTATAAACCCCTTTTTTATAGGCAAACAAAAGATCTTCCTTGTATTTGACAAGACCGGAATTAGACCCTAGAAGCACCGTATCTAAGCTTACTCTTTCCGCCTTTGAGAAGGTACTATCCACCTTAACTTTAAAAAGACCCTTATACTCATGATTGACAAAGATCTCTTTATCATATGATTCAAAATACCTCGATGAAATGTCGAATCCACTGATCTTGTTCCTTAGTTGCCAGCTGTCTCCTGATTTTTTTAAAATATACAGGCCGTCATAACTCCCTTGCAAAATTAAGTCGGGATGCCCCTCCAGTTCCTCTATTTTCCAGGTACCAGCCACATCGGCTATTCTTCTGGCGCGATCTTCTTCTATAAGAAAAGTACCCTTATGATGTCCACAGAATAAGTTATTTCCAATGATCTTTAAGGACCAAACCTGCCCTTGTGTCGCTTCAATCAATTTAAAGTTGAGGTCACTATTAATTTCCTTATAAAAAAGACCCTGATTGGTCCCTAAATAAAGTATGTTATTAAATATTTCAGAGGCGTATACGCTACCGGCAACTCCCCTATTATCGCGGTATACTTTAAAAGGTGATCTCAGGTTTATATAACTGATACCATTATCGAGGCCTAGCCAAAGATTGTTGTCAAGATCTTCAAAAAGCGATAAGACCGTATTGTTTCTAAGTCCTTTTATCTGATCAACGTGATACAACAACTCACCATTCTGATCTAGTAGAATTAAACCCTTTGAAATAGTTCCTATGGCAAAGCTCTTATCCCTTAATTGAATTCCGCTGTAAACACTTACCGCAGACAATAAACTATTTGAGTTGGCTCTCCATTTTTCTAAGGACTGGTCTTTTTGCCTGTAAATACCATTATGGCGAGTTAAAAGTAATAATCTCACCTTCCCGTTTGAAAAATATTGATGACCTCATCGTTTCTAACTATTTCATCATCCAGGATTAGAACGTCCTTCCCATTCTCAATTTTATAGATCCCTTTATTTAATCTTTGAAAATAAAGGCCCTGATCCAGGTTAAATATTTTGGGCAAAGATGTTTCTGATTCAATTATATTGAACGAATCTTCCCGAAGATCATAAATGTAAATTCGTTTGAGAGACTGAAAAACGATATAATTGTCTATATCCAGGATGTTCCAGAACTCTTCATCCGGAATGAAACTGTTGTATATTTTTTTGGATAAAGAAGTGTAGTGAAGCATGCCGAAGTCATCCTTCTGCCAATACCCAAATTCCATGTAACTACCTGTATAGATCTTGTCGCCAATCACCTTTACAGATCTCATCACACTCTCAAAAGGCGATTGGTATAATGTCCACTGGGCACCATTATATTGGAGCAGACCTTTACTATTCGCTATATAAATAACCTTATCTGAAGCTTGTGATATAGCCCAGTTCTGATTCTCGGCGTTGTAATCTACTGGAGCAAAATTTTGGATGGGGGGAAGTCCTTGAGCAATACAAGGAAGACTACTAAAAAAACAGAGCAATAAAACAATGATCCTCAAGAAGATATGATTTAAACTGTTGATCTATTACCTTTTACTTCGGCGAAGGAATTAAATTAAAAGTATTGTTCTCTCAGACCAATTCGGCATTTAACCCAGCTTGAAGTAATTTGCTGCAACGAGGCTTTAAATCCACATATTCTCCGGTTTTTACCGTGCACTTACCATTGTAATGCACAATTAGTGAACATTGTTCTGCTTGTTCAGGAGTATGGTCGCACACACTTATAAGGGTATCGATGACATGATCAAAGGTATTCACATCATCATTAAACAGTACGATCTCGTGTTGTTTTACCGTTACTTCTTCGAGTAACAGTTCTTCCGAATATTTTTCTTTAGATCCCATAGCGAAGAATTTGCACTAATATACTAATTTTTCCGACTACCAACTTTTGAAGTCAGAATTACAAAATGATGCAATTTTCCAGGTTCCGGCGTCTAGCTTTTATAGTACTGAGCTGCAACCCAGGTATTTCTAGTTGCTTTTTTGTTGAATGTAAGTCCGGCCTTTTTACATGCTGCTTTAATAGTGGGCTCATCCTCCAGATAAAATCCGCTGAGAAGCAAGCATCCTTTTGCCTCCAGATGATCTGAATAGATCCCGATATCTTCGAGTAAAATATTCCTGTTGATATTAGCCAGGATACAATCGTACTTTTTCTCTGGAATTACCCCGGCATCTCCCTCCATGATAGTTATATCTCCCTGTCCATTGCGCTCAGCATTTTCTATGGCATTGAGGTAGCTCCAATGGTCTATGTCTATCCCATCTACAGAAGAGGCTCCTTTCATGGCCGCAAGAATGGCCAGAACCGCCGTCCCGCAGCCCATATCTAGCACTGTCTTACCTTTTAATTCCATGTCTAACAGGAATTGCAACATCATATGAGTAGTTTCATGATGGCCCGTTCCAAAACTCATTTTTGGTTCTATGACGATATCGTATTGCACCTCTTTCTTCTCGTGAAATGGTGCCCTAACCATGCATTCTGAGCCTATCTCAATAGGGTCGAAATGAGTTTCCCATTTTTTATTCCAGTTTTCCGGGGGTATTTCCCTGATCTGTTTTGTGATCTTAAAAGATGGATCTTTTAGAATGCCAACATCCTCCAGCAGTTCATTTTGCCAATCCTGCTTTCTTATATAGGCATTAAGGCCCTTCTCTGTCTCTTCAAAACTTTCGAAGGGATGTTCGCTCAATTGCGCTAAAAGGATGTCAGTGCCAGGTACTTTAGGCGTAACCTCAAAGCTGCATTCAATATAAAAATGACTCATTCCAATTAAATTGCGGCAACAATGGCTGCAAAATCATCAGCAGCCAGGGCAGCACCTCCTATGAGTCCCCCATCCACGTCTGGTTTTGAGAAGATCTCGTTGGCATTGCCCGGCTTTACACTCCCTCCGTACAGAATGGTCACCTTTTGAGCCGTATCCTGATCATAGGCAGTGGCAATAGTTTTGCGAATAAAGGCATGCATTTCCTGTGCTTGTTCCGGCGAAGCTGTTTCTCCGGTGCCAATGGCCCAGACAGGTTCATACGCAAGGACAATTTTTGCCCAGTGTCCTTTATCTAAATGGAAAAGACCGTTCTTTAGTTGCCCCTCAACTACCTTAAAATGATCCCCGCTTTTTCTGTCTTGTAATTCTTCCCCGAAACAGAAGATCACGCGCATATTTGCTTTCAGGGCCGCATCTACTTTTTTAGCTAAGAGGGCATCGTCTTCTCCAAAGTAGGCTCTGCGTTCAGAATGTCCAAGGATCACGGTTTTAATACCAACAGACTGCAACATATTAGCAGAAATTTCACCGGTAAATGCTCCATTTTCCGCGAAATGCATATTCTGGGCAACCACCTCCATTGATGATGATGCCAACTGCTTTACCGCCTGTGCTAAATTTACAAATGTAGGGGCCACCATCACCTCAGCAGTTGTAGCTGGCATTTTACTTAAAAGTTGGGTAAGTAGTTCTGCAGTTTCACTGCTATTCTTGTTCATCTTCCAGTTTCCTGCAACTATTTTGTTTCTCATCTTATTTACTTTATTAATGGTCAATTATTAAATGTGAGTTCGTCCATATCGTTATAGTGGACTTTTTGAATAATGATGCCTTTTTTTAGCACCAGTACCCCCGGATTAGACCTTACAATAGTTTTTAGCGTGGTCTCGTCTGTAAAATAAAAAGGGAAATCGAGCTTAAATTCATTGATCGCTTTAGAACTCCATTCCTCATTGGATGCAGACATTCCGATCACCTTAAAGCCCTTAGCTAGCGCCTTATCGGTTACCTTTTTGAGCTCATTATACACCTCAAAATTGCTCTTGGCGAGGTCATAGGCAATGACCATCACAAGATCTTCTTCCTGCAGCAGTGTCTCAGAGAAGTCTTCTCCATTTTGTTCAATGGTAAAATCGTGTATAGGGGGTTCGTATCCCTTTTGGATCTCTGTGGTCTCTACTTCAACAAAAGTTCCGTCTACGGTTGGGTACTCTCCATTGGTTACAATGGTTGTCTCTTCTCCCTGAACGTCAAACGTCCAGGCATATTCAAAAATGGCTTTGGGAGCATCTGCAGGCACGGTCATGCCGTCCGGAATACTCGCTCCAATTTTATAGGGCCGGAAATCGATCCAGGGTAAATGGTTGATCACATAATTCACAAACAGCCCGCAAATAAATAGTGAAATTACCATTACGATCCTCGATGTTCTTGGGCCAAAGAGAGGTTTTATAAATCGCTTCCCCAGCAATAGAATAATAATAAAGATCAGCAATACAACATCCTTAGTAAAGGATTCCCATGGAGTAAGTTTTACCGCATCCCCAAAACAACCACAATCGGTGACCTTATTGAAATAGGCAGAATAAAAGGTAAGGAAGGTAAAGAATACTATCATTGCCAATAAGCTCCAGATGGTGATCTTTCGCTGGTATCCTAACAAGAGTAATACCCCAAGCAATACCTCCAGGATAACAAGAAATATGGCCAGTGCCAGGGCGTAAGGCATTAAGAATCCCAGGTCTAGTACTCCGGGACTAAAATACTCCTCCAGTTTAAAGGAAAACCCTACCGGGTCGTTCAACTTTATAAGACCCGAGATAATAAATAGGATCCCGACAAAAATTCTCGATATGGTTACAATGATCTTCATAGGTTTCGATGTTGGGGTCAAGGGTTTTCTTCTTCCAGATGGATCATTGCAAAAACTGCATAATTAATGATATCCTGGTAGTTAGCACCAATTCCTTCGCTAACCAGGGTCACCCCTTTATTATCCTCTATCTGTTTTACTCGTAGTAATTTTTGAAGGATCAGGTCTGTCAAAGAACTTACTCTCATCTCCCGCCAGGCTTCCCCATAGTCATGGTTTTTATCTTCCATAAGACTTTTGGTGGCCTCAGCATACTGATCAAATAGAACACTTGCCTGTTTTGTGTTGAGATCTGGTTGTTCTACCACCCCTTTTTCTATTTGAATGAGGGCCATGATAGAATAATTGATGATGCCAATGAATTCCGACTTTTCGTCCTCATCCACTTTACGAACGTCATTTTGTTGTAAACTTCGTATACGTTGTGCTTTAATAAAGATCTGATCTGTAAGCGAGGGGAGTCTGAGGATTCGCCAGGCACTTCCGTAATCCTTCATTTTTTTTACGAACAATTCCCTACACCGCTGTATGATGGCATCGTATTGTTCTGAAGTTTGCTGCATATTCTTCTAATTTGCGTACATTTCGTACGAAATACTGTCGGCCTCAAAGGTCGTAGTTTAATCTAAATCGGCAAAATGAATTCTGGCAGATAATGCCCGTTCTTATATGATGACGTTAAATTGCAAAGGAAGTCTTATTGATCTGCAGCAACCCAAAGTAATGGGTGTCTTAAACCTTACCCCCGATTCCTTTTATGATGGAGGTAAATACAAGGACGAAAAGAGCATCCTAACTCAGACCGATCAAATGCTGGCCGAAGGCGCTACCTTTATTGATGTAGGGGCCTACAGTTCGCGTCCCGGAGCAGAGGACATTTCAGTTGACGAAGAATTAAAAAGGATTAGCCCCGGTTGTGTCTCTATTAGTAGATCATTTCCCTGATATTATTCTCAGTATCGATACGTTCAGAAGCAGGGTTGCTCAGCAGTGCATAGAACACGGAGCGGCCATGATCAATGACATTTCTGCCGGTGTTTTAGATCCACAAATGATGAGAACGGTCGCTAAAATGAAGGTGCCATACATCATGATGCATATGAAGGGAACACCCCAGACCATGAAAGATCTAAATAATTATGACGACCTGGTAAAAGATATTTGCTTTTATTTTTCTGAAAAAATAGCAGCTGCCAGAGCGCTGGGCATTCATGATATTGTCATTGACCCCGGTTTTGGTTTTGCCAAGAACATTGCTCAAAATTATGAAGTACTTCAAAAGTTCTCTTTGTTTCAGACATTTGAAGTGCCCTTGCTGACCGGACTTAGCAGAAAGTCTATGATCTATAAAGTGTTAGGGAAAACCCCGGATGAAGCACTCAATGGCACCACAGCATTACATATGGTAGCCCTGGAAAAAGGTGCCAATATACTCAGGGTTCACGATGTAAAAGAAGCGGTAGAATGTGTGGCCCTCTTTGAAAAATTAAGCACACATGCAGAATAGTCTTTTGTAGACTATTTTTTCTAATTTTACAAAAACGACCAGATTGGACTTTCTAAATTTCCTGGATTTCAAAATAACAGATCTCATAGACATCCTTCTTGTCGCTATACTTCTCTATTACATTTATAAGTTGGTCCGTGGTACCGCAGCTGTCAACATCTTTTTAGGGATCGTTTTTGTATGGGCCTTTTGGAAACTTACCCAGTTACTGGAAATGAAAATGATCAGTAGTGTTGTTGGAGGTTTTATGCAGGTTGGACTTATCGCCTTGATCGTGGTCTTTCAACAGGAAATTCGAAAATTCCTGCTAATGATTGGCTCCACTAATCTGTCTAACAAACGCAATTTTGTAAAACGATTCAATTTTCTAAAACAAGATGGGATAATCCCGGATCTAAAGGTTTCTGTGGTCCTGGAAGCCTGCGAAAAAATGTCAAAAAGCAGAACCGGAGCCATTCTGGTCATTGAACGCAGCAATTCCCTCGATTTTATAAAATCGTCCGGAGACAGAATGAATGCAGAACTGAATCTCCCTATTTTGGAGAGTATTTTCTTTAAGAATAGTCCCTTGCACGATGGCGCTGCTATTATCAGAGGGAACCGAATCATTGCCACCAGAGTTATTTTGCCGCTATCCCAGGAACGAAATATTCCGCTACGATTTGGCCTGAGGCACAGAGCTGCCATCGGGATCACGGAAAAAACAGATGCCCTTGCCCTGGTGATAAGCGAAGAAACCGGAACTATTTCCTACATTAAAAATGGTGAGTTCACCATGTATAAGGATTTCAAGGAATTAGAATCACTATTAAAAAAGGACCTTCAGTAGTATGAATTGTAAGAATTGTGAGGCACCTCAAAGAACCGACTTCAAATACTGTCCGGCCTGTGGAGCTAAAGTAGTGGTCAATCGCCTGTCCTTCAAGAACTTGACCTATGATATTACAAATCATTTTTTTGATCTGGATAACACTTTTTTTAGGACGTTTGTGCAGTTGTGTATCCATCCGGAAAAGGTAATTGACGCCTATATTCAGGGAGTTAGAAAGAGATATTTAAATCCCTTAAGTTATCTTGGGATCGCACTTACCCTCTCGGGAATCCTCATTTTTGTATTGCAAAAGATAATGACCCCGGATCTGTTTTTTGGCTTTAGCGGAGAATTACCTGAAAAAGTCGCACAAAAACTTTACGATAGCATTTTTGATTTCTCCTCTCTGTTCTTCATCGGCTACATTCCTGTATTTGCCATAGCCGGGTATCTTACCTTCAACAGGAAAGACTATTTCCTCTCCGAATACATGATCACGTATATTTATATTATGGCTCAATGGAGTATAATTACTTTTCCGGTTTCGTTGCTGGTCTTGATCTTTTCGCCTGCTTCCTATGTCTCTCTGAGCTTCCCCATATTATTCGTCATGGTTATGTACAGTCTTTATGCCATGCAAAGGATACACCGGTTTTCCGCTTCAGCAGTGGTCCTGAGGTCTATGGTTTTCTTTGCCCTGATGGTAATCGGTTATTTCGGGATCATCATGATTTTCTACGCCCTTATGTTCCTCACCGGAACGCTCGAACTACAAGACTTTGCCCCTCAGAAATAGGAGTTCTTACACTTATTTTATGCCACCTCTTGCGCCAAAAACTGAGCTTCGTATAAATTACTGTAGTAGCCACCTTTTTTAAGCAGTTCCTTGTGGGTCCCCGTTTCTACGATTTGTCCGGAATCCATGACTATGATCTTGTCCGCCTTCTTAATGGTAGCGAGACGATGTGCGATGATGATGGAAGTACGACCCTCGGTGATCTTATCTGTAGCCTTCTGTATAAGTTTTTCGGTATAGGTATCTACAGAGGAAGTAGCTTCATCTAAGATCAAAATACTTGGATTGGTAACAAAGGCCCGTAAAAAGGCGATCAGTTGCCGCTGCCCGCTTGAGAGCATGGTTCCCCGTTCTTTTACATTATAGGTGTATCCACCGGGCAATGTATTTATAAATTCGTGTACTCCAATTCGCTTCGCGGCCTCTTCTATTGTAGCAACGGAAATATCAGTGTCTTTCAGGGTAATATTATTGGCGATGGTATCTGCAAAAAGGAAGACATCTTGCAATACAATGGCAATATTCTTTCGAAGCGAAGACAAAGTGTAATCCTTTATCTCAATGCCATCTACCTTAATGGTTCCAGAATTTATTTCGTAGAATCTGTTCAGAAGATTTATGATGGTCGACTTTCCGGCGCCTGTTGCCCCAACGATTGCCACTGTTTCGCCCGCCTGAACTTCAAATGAAATTCCGTGTAGGACCTCTTCGTCTTCCAGATAGCCAAAACGCACTTTTTCAAATTGAATATGGCCACTAACCTGTTGTTTCTCCCGGGTGCCATTATCCTCAATTCTGCTGTCTGTATCCAATATTTTAAAGACCCGGTTGGCTGCTACCATGCCCATTTGAAGAGTATTGAACTTATCCGCAATTTGACGCAAGGGTCTGAAAAGCATCTCTATATAAAGGATAAAGGCAAAAATGGTCCCGGCAATATCTACATTGATATTGGCAATATTTTGGAGTCCGCCATACCATACCACCAAACCTACTGCTATGGAGGTTACGATTTCCGCAACCGGGAAGAAAAAGGAGTTGTACCAAACTGTTTTCAACCAGGCATTCTGATGTTTTTCATTGATACCTCTGAATTTTTCACTTTCTATTTTTTCGCGCGTGAATAGTTGCACGATCTTCATCCCTGTAAGACGCTCCTGTACAAAAGAATTTAAATTAGAGACCTGAGCCCTTACCTCAATAAAGGCGACTTTCATAGCTTTTTGAAACAAGCGGGTGGCATATAGAATTATCGGAAGGATGGCAAAGACCATCAGTGCTAGTTTCCAGTTCATAAAGAGCATTATACTGGCGGCGGCTACCATTTTCAAAAGATCTGAAACGATCATAAAAAATCCCTGGCTAAAGATCTCCCCGATCCGTTGCATATCGGCAACGGCCCTTGTTACCAGGAGCCCAATAGATGAGTTATCAAAATACTTCATCCTAAAGCCCATCATCCTTTTGAAAAGCAAGATCCGTATATCCTTAATGACAGATTCACCCAACCAGTTGGCATAGTAATTAAAGAGTAATTGAAATATCACCTGCCCAAATAACACACCCAACATGGCCATAGAAAGCCAAAACAAGGCATCCATATCCCTTTTGTTGATGGCATCATCAATGATGATCCTTAAAATGTAGGGAGTGAGTACAGCGAAACAGGTTAGAAGAATTGCTGCCAGGGCAACCCCATAAAAGGTAAGGCGATAGGGTCTTGTCTGGGCAATTAACCTCTTAAATAGTTTATAATCAAATGCTTTGCCTGTTTCTTTATCCATTAAGATCAAAAAGGGTCTTAGGGTACGTAATCTTCGTCAAATATAATCCTTTTGCGGGCACCGAAACGCCGGCTTCCCCCCTGTCTTTGCTTTTTATAATACTATTAACATTCTCTACTGTGGTCTTCCCAAGACCTACATCTAGAAGCGTACCCACAATGGCCCTTACCATATTGCGCAAGAAACGATCGGCTGTAATGGTAAATACAAGTTTGCCCTGATCTACAGTCCACTGTGCCTTCTTTAGTTGACATAAATAGGTCTTTACATCGGTATTAGATTTTGAAAAGCACTCAAAATTTGTATGATCCAGAAGTAAAGATGCTGCTTTGTTCATGGCCTCTACATCTAATGGGAGATGAACATAATGTGCCCAGTCCCGGTAAAAAGGGTCTTTGTATTGTAATACCCAATATTCATAAGTGCGCTCCAGGGCATCGAAGCGGGCATGTGCCTTATCATTCACCTGAAAGATATTTTGGATTGCTATATCTTCAGGAAGAAATGCATTTAAACGATGTACCTGTTCTTCAGTCTCTATAGGCGAGGCCATATCAAAATGTGCATAGAGTTGCCTGGCATGTACTCCGGTATCTGTGCGGCCTGCACCTGCCAATTGAACAGGGGTTCTGAGTTGGGTGGTCATGGCCTCTTCCAGCGTTTGTTGAACACTTGTGGCGTTGGGTTGCCGTTGCCATCCATGGTATGCTTTGCCATCATATGAAAATTCAACAAAATATCTCAATGCGAAGTCTTATTTTTGTTTCCTGCAAAGATACCCCTAAATGACCAAAATCTTACTCCTCTCTGATACCCATGGATATTTGGACGAACCTATTCTGAAATATGCGAAACAAGCAGATGAAATATGGCATGCCGGTGATATTGGAACCTTTGAGGTTGCCGATAAACTGGCGGCACTTAAACCTTTTAGGGCAGTGCATGGCAATATAGACAACGGACTGCTACAACAGGAATTTCCCCTGCACCAAAGATTTCTATGCGAAGAGGTTGATGTTTGGATCACGCATATTGGAGGATATCCAAACAGATATAGTCCAAAAGTAAAACGAAGCATACAAGAAGATTCCCCCAACCTTTTTATTAGTGGACATTCTCATATTTTAAAGGTGATGTGGGATAAAAAGCTGAATTTACTGCATATGAATCCCGGTGCCTGCGGTAAACAAGGCTTTCATCAGATGAGAACCATGTTGCGTTTTGAAATTGATGGGAAAGACATAAAAAACCTGGAAGTAATAGAGTTGGGAAAACGTGCGGCTCTTTGAGCCAATTTATCTACTTCTGAGGGTAATGATTCATCTTTTGAAACAAAAAACCCCGGTATGGCTACCGGGGTTTCACGCACTAATACTACTAAGATGTTAGGTTTAACGTAAGCGATCAACAGATTTTACGAGATCTTCATCCTTCTTAATAGCCCTGTTGGCCAGGACCAAAAAAACGATAGAAAATACAGGAATCAGCATCCCAATACCCTTCTCCGAGACCAAGGCCTCTCCGGATAAGTTTAGCGATCGGTAAACGAAAAATCCTAGTAAAAAAAGATTAAGTATCATATTTAACCGGTTTAGCACAAATTGGCTCTTTCGGTCTTTAAACCGGAAAATAGCCAAGGCTGCCAATACAGCCGACCCATAAAAGGCCAGTGAAACCGCTAATTCATTTTTAGCAAAAACAACAGCACCAGCAGCATCTACCCATAGCTCTAACCAAAATGGTAGCAGTGCCCCCAGGAGGACAACTAACAGCAGATAAATAGATTGAATACGTTGAATCATTGCACAATTACTTGTTCAAGATGCAAAAATAAAGGTCTTTTTAAGATTTTACCACGAAATATTGAAAATAATTTGTAATTTTGCAATGTTATCTAAGATAGCACTTACCGACTGGGATCTCATTCCCAATTAATACCCAAGTAACAAATACTTCGAATTTTAACTACGTATAACTTATTCAATACTCAATGTTTGAGATTTCTGATTTAAAGGCAATGAAGCTTCCTGAGCTTCAGAAGATTGCCGAAAATTTAAAAGTACCTAAGTACAAAACCCAAAAGAAATTAGATCTGGTTTATCAAATACTAGATCTGCAAGCCAGCAATCCTACTATCGTAAAGGAGACTGCAGGGGTTGTTGAAAACACTGCAACTGCAGAACGCCCTAAAAAGCACGTTCCCAAGCCACGGCCCAGACCTAAGAAAGATGCTGTCTCAGAATCAAAAGACCCCGCGGCTACTCAACAAAGAAGAGAGCCTAAAGGAGAAGCTTCTACCGCAGATGCAACCAAAGAGCACCCTAAAAAGGAGCATCCCAAAAAAGAACACATTAAAAAGGAACATCCCAAGAAAGAACATTCTGGGAATCAAAATAAAGGACCACGCTCCAATAAGCCCGCCCATCAGAATAATGGGCAAGAGAAAAAGTCGAGCAACTACGACAAAGATCTCAAGAACAAATACAAACAACCGGAATACGAATTCGACAGTATCATTGAGAGTGAGGGAGTCCTTGATATCATGCAGGATGGTTATGGATTCTTAAGGTCTTCGGACTATAATTATCTTTCCTCCCCAGATGATATTTATGTTTCTCAATCTCAGATCCGCTTATTTGGATTAAAGACAGGAGATACGGTTCTTGGAAATGTACGGCCGCCGAAAGAAGGTGAAAAATATTTCCCGCTGATCAAAGTAAATAAGATCAACGGACAAGACCCTCAGGTGGTAAGAGACCGGGTTGCATTTGAGCACCTTACACCACTATTTCCAACAGAAAAATTTAATTTGGCCGAACGTCAAAGCAATATCTCAACACGTATCATAGATCTGTTCTCCCCTATTGGGAAAGGACAACGAGGTATGATCGTTTCCCAACCAAAAACGGGAAAGACCATGTTATTGAAGGATGTTGCCAATGCTATAGCAGCCAATCATCCGGAAGTATATCAGATCGTCCTACTAATAGATGAACGGCCTGAAGAGGTCACAGATATGCAGCGTAATGTGCAAGGTGAGGTAGTAGCCTCTACCTTTGATAAGGAAGCAACAGAACACGTACGAGTAGCCAATATCGTCCTTGAAAAAGCAAAACGCCTTGTTGAATGTGGTCATGATGTAGTGATCTTATTAGATTCTATAACCAGACTTGCCAGAGCCTATAATACGGTACAACCTCCCTCAGGAAAGGTATTAAGTGGTGGTGTTGATGCCAACGCCTTGCATAAACCCAAAAGATTCTTTGGTGCAGCACGAAATATTGAAAATGGAGGTTCGCTAACGATTATTGCTACCGCCCTTACAGAAACCGGATCTAAAATGGATGAGGTAATCTTTGAGGAATTTAAAGGAACCGGTAATATGGAACTGCAACTAGACAGAAGGATCAGTAACAGAAGGATCTTCCCTGCGATCGATCTTATTTCATCCTCTACCAGACGAGATGATTTATTATTGGATGAAAATACCATTCAAAGAATGTGGGTCATGCGTAAATACCTTGCAGATATGAACCCAATTGAAGCCATGGAATTCATGGAGCAGAAAATTAAGCAGACTAAGAATAATGAAGAGTTCTTAATGACCATGAGTCAATAGGAAAATCGTTATCATATAAGAATCCCGAGGTACAAAAGTATCACGGGATTTTTTTTTGTTCCATCAGCAAGAACAGAAACAAAAAAACCCGGCCTTGTGGCCGGGTTCCTTTTAAATCTTTAAAAGATATAATTATATCGCTGCAACCATTTTCATAAGCTTGCTTTTGAGGTTCGCAGCTTTGTTGTCATGGATGATATTTCGTTTTGCCAACTTATCTATCATACTGACCACAGATGGCAATAAAGCAGATGCTTTCTTTTTGTTAGTTTCACTTCGTAATTTCTTGATAACATTACGAGTGGTTTTGTGCTGATACCTGTTACGTAAACGCACCTGTTCGTTCCTTCTTATTCTCTTTAATGCCGACTTGTGATTTGCCATCTTTCTTTTAATTATGTTTTAATAACTGCTTTAATCTACAGCTTACCTGTAGCCCGTAGGGGAATCGAACCCCTGTTACCAGGATGAAAACCTGGCGTCCTAACCCCTAGACGAACGGGCCAAAAAATTACATCCAACTATACTTCTTACAAAGGACACCGAATGTTCCGTAGCCCGTAGGGGAATCGAACCCCTGTTACCAGGATGAAAACCTGGCGTCCTAACCCCTAGACGAACGGGCCAAAGGTTTGTACAATTGCGGATGCAAAAATACAATTATTTTTTACTACCACAACTCCCACCCATTATTTTTTAAAATGCTCGTTAATAGGCTTTAGCAAACAGCACTCTTTGTTGTGAAGGTTTGCCTGTTACCATGCATACACCTTCTTCCATTGGGCTGTCTATTGGGATACAACGAATTGTGGCTTTGGTCTCTTGTTTGATCTTATCTTCCGTAGCAGAGCTTCCATCCCAATGGGCAGAGAAAAAGCCCCCTTTGGTATCTAAAAGTTGTTTAAATTCCTCATAGGAATCTACCTTGGTAATATGCTCTTCCCGGTAGCTGTGAGCCCTGTTAAAAATATTTTCCTGGATGTCCTGAAGCAAATGCTCAATGTGGCTTACCGCATCCCCAGAGGGTATCGTCTCTTTTTCCAATGTATCCCGGCGGGCTACTTCAAAGGTATCGTTCTGCAGATCGCGTTGCCCAATAGCAATACGCACAGGAACCCCTTTCAATTCATACTCATTGAACTTAAAACCAGGTTTATGGGTGTCACGGTCATCGTATTTCACTGTTATGCCCTTTGCTCTTAATTCTTTTACCAGAGGGTTTACTTTTTCAGAAATGGCTTCTAATTGGTCCATTCCTTTATAAATAGGAACAATTACCACCTGTATTGGAGCTAATATTGGTGGCAGCACCAGGCCATTGTCGTCGCTATGGGTCATAATCAGAGCTCCCATTAAACGGGTAGATACACCCCATGAAGTTGCCCATACATATTCTTGTTTGCCCTCCTTTGTGGCAAATTTCACATCAAAAGCCTTGGCAAAATTCTGCCCAAGGAAATGAGAAGTACCCGCCTGTAATGCTTTTCCATCTTGCATAAGTGCCTCAATACAATAAGTTTCTAACGCCCCTGCAAAACGTTCACTTTCTGTCTTGGTTCCTTTGATCACCGGAACGGCCATGTGATTTTCTGCAAAATCAGCATAAATATTCAAGATCAGTTCAGCTTCATCAATGGCCTCTTGCTCAGTAGCATGTGCCGTATGACCTTCCTGCCATAGAAATTCTGAGGTACGTAAGAACAAGCGGGTTCGCATCTCCCAACGCACTACATTGGCCCATTGGTTTATGAGTAGTGGAAGATCTCTGTAAGATTGTATCCATCTGCGGAAGGTATCCCATATGATTGTTTCCGAAGTGGGCCTAACAATTAACTCTTCTTCCAATTTGGCCTCAGGATCTACAATAATACCGCTCCCATCCTCTGCATTCTTTAATCGGTAATGGGTAACAACCGCACATTCCTTGGCAAAACCTTCTACATGGCTGGCTTCCTTACTGAAATAAGATTTAGGGATAAATATGGGAAAATAGGCGTTTTCATGGCCAGTTTCCTTAAACATCTTGTCTAAACCGGCTTGTATCTTCTCCCAGATAGCATAGCCATAAGGTTTGATGACCATACAGCCCCTAACACCTGAGTTTTCGGCCAAGTCTGCTTTTACAACCAGCTCGTTATACCATTTAGAATAATCCTCAGTTCGCGTCGTTAAATTTTTTCCCATCTAGTGTACTTTGGCACAAAACTTGCAACTTATGTCAAGAATAGTTGAGCAAAACTAACTATTTTTAATATGTTCAACAATATAAATTTATTCTCATGATACAATCCTTCCCCCACCCAAAAACCATGAAAATGATAACCTTGGGAGTACTAGCCACAATAGTGGTCTCCTGCGGTTCGTATCAACAAGCTTCTTATTACGATAATGATGGTGTCTATTCTTCCGGCGTAGAGCAACCTACGGTATACAGGAACCAAAGAACTGTTCAGCAAAACAACCAAAGAGCTGTTCAGCAAACTCAAAAGGTCAACGATGATGGGGTATATGGGGAATATTTTGGTCAGAAAGCTCAGGAAATAGACCAAATCATGGATAATGAGATCTTTACAGACGTTGATGATTACTACAGCGGGGTAGAGAATGACAGCCTGGACTTTGAAGGAGATACCAATTATTTTGATCAAAACAACTCCTATGCCGGCAATGCCGGATGGGGTGAAAATCCAACCAGTGTAATTATAAATATTAATGACAACTGGGGTTATAACAACTGGGGCTGGGCCGATCCTTATTGGGGTTACAGCGGCTGGGGCTACGGTGGCTGGAATAATCCATGGGGATGGAACCGATGGAACCGATGGAACAACTGGGGCTGGGGTGGCTTTGGTTGGAATAACTGGGGCTGGGGTGGTTACGGCTGGAATAACTGGGGCTGGGGCGGAGCCTTTGCCTGGAATTCCGGATGGGGCTGGAACAACTATGGTTGGGGAGGCTATTATGGAAACCCTTATTACGGATACAATAGATATGGACGTGGTTATAATAATTACGGCTACAACAATTCACGAAGGGGCTATTATAACAGAAATTCTTTAGCATCAAATTCGCTAAGAGGAAGATCTAATGTGGGAACTCCCAGAAGCACCAGTACACGTTTACGAGACAATAGTGGTAGATCTAATATTACTTCAAGGAGTAATGCTCGTAATTCTAGTACCTACAGAAATGGCACCACGGCCAGGCGCAGTGTGAGTGCAGATGCAATTAACAGAAACAGGACTTATCGTTCTAGCAGGAGTACGCGTACATCTCCAAGTTATAACAGAAGTTCAATACAGAACAGATCCTATGGCAATTCATCGCCAGCGGCCCGTTCTAATACCTATAGAAGAAATACTGGTAATGCAGTGCGTTCATCTGCCGCGAGCCGAAGTTACCGATCTAATACCCCGAGATCATCAGGGTATTCCAGATCATCATCGGCAACAAGAAGTTCCAGAAGTTCAGGAAACGTAAGGAGTTCAAGAAGTTCCAGAAGCTCAGGCAACGTAAGGAGTTCTGGAAGCTCAAGAAGTTCCAGAAGCTCTGGAAGCGTAAGGAGTTCTTCCGGTAGTTCCAGGAGTTCAGGAAGCGTAAGAAGTTCTGGTGGCAGTAGGTCATCTAGTGGAAGATCATCTGGAGGAAGATCTTCAGGTGGAAGCCGGTGGAAGAAATAATTAATAATCCCTCTACATTCAACATTAAAATCGTAGGAAAATGAAAAGAATTCTAACTTTCATCGTAGGACTGTCATGTCTGGCCGTATCTGCCCAGAACATAGACGACGTTTTGAGATACAGTCGTGAAAACCTTCAGGGAACAGCCCGATTCCAAGGAATGGGTGGTGCTTTTGGAGCTCTGGGAGGCGATATGTCTGCCCTGAATATCAATCCGGCAGGATCGGCCGTGTTTGCCAATAGCCTGTTTACAATTACAGGGGCAAATTATCATCAGAACAATGAATCTTCGTATTTCGGGACCCTGTCCACAGAAGAGCGTAATTCATTCGATCTCAACCAGGTTGGAGGTGTTTTTGTGTTTAAAAGCAGAAATACCAGTTCGCCATGGCAAAAACTGGCCCTGGCCGTAAATTATGATATGGTCGAGAATTATGATAATGAAATATTTACCAGTGGCAATAGTGATCAGGGCATAGATAATTACTTTCTCAATTTTGCACAGGGCGTTCCTTTTGGTCCACTTTTGGTGCAGGATGGAGAGTTTATAGAGGAAGCATACCTAGACATTGGAAGCAATCTTGGTTTTAGGGAACAACAGGCCTTTTTAGGCTATTATGGCGGCGTTATTGACCCCGTGGATGAAAATGACAATAACAATACTGCATACGTCTCTAATGCGCTCTACAATACCGTAAATCAGGAGTATTTTAGAAGAACCAATGGATACAACAGCAAACTCACCCTTAATTTTGCAGGGCAATACCAGCAGAATCTATACTTAGGAGCTTCTCTTAACTTTCATAATGTTTTATTCGATCAGTATACGGAGTTCACTGAAGGCGGTTATGACGTAAATTCGGAAATACAGTTTGTGAGTTTTGATAATTACCTGCGTACCGAAGGTTCCGGATTTTCCTTTAGCCTGGGAGCCATTGCTAAATTAAATGAGAATGTCCGTGTGGGTGGAAGTTATCAATCTCCTACCTGGTACCGACTATTAGATGATACCTCTCAGCGTATCAATTCGGATCTGGCAGACTCTGAGATCGGATTTATAGATTTTAATGTAGTGAACCTGTTTGATGTCTACCGTATTAAAACACCGGGGAAGGTGAACGCTAGTTTAGCTATCATCTTCGGACCTCAAGGTCTCTTGAGCTTTGACTACGGTTATCAGGATATGTCTGAAGCTGAATTACGTCCTACTTTAGATCCCAGTTTTAATGATGAGAACAGCTTTATCGCCTCTCAGCTGGGTGGCGTAAACACTTTTAGAATCGGAGGAGAATACAGACTAGATAATGTAAGCCTAAGAGGCGGATATCGCTTCGAGGGAAGCCCTTATCAGGATGGTGTAACTATCGGGGACCTGGAAGCCATTTCTCTTGGGATAGGATTTAATTTTGGAGGAAGCAGACTCGATCTGGCCTATAGTCGTTCAGAGCAAAGTGCTCGTCAGCAATTGTTTTCCACTGGATTTCCCAGCACCGCACTTGTGAATAATACCAATACAAATATAATCCTGGGGTATACCCTTAACTTATAAGAGATAGATAGATCAATAAAAAAAGCCGGTTTAAACCGGCTTTTTTTATTATCGTTTTAGTGAGAAATGGGTGCGTATGGTATTGGCCACCAGGATTCCTTGTTCGTCCCTGGCATATTCTAGTCGGAACCAATAATCAGAGGAAGGCAAAGGCCTCCCATTAAAGGTACCATCCCATCCAATGGTAGTTTCATCTAATTGCTTTATCAATTTACCATAGCGATCAAAAATAAAGACCACAGGATCTGTTAAGGTCTCAATACCCAGGATATTCCATGCATCGTGTATCCCATCTCCATTAGGGGTGAAAAATTTTGGATAGCCTACCACTAAAAATGGGATAGGATCTGTAAAACCACAACCGTTCTTATCGTTAATGATCACCGTATTTTCACCCGGAGGAATATCATAAAAGATAGCTGAATCCTGAAAATCGCCCCCATTGATAGCGTATTCGTAACTACCATTGCCAAGAACCACAAATTCTACATTGTTACTATCTGAAAGATCATCCAGAATGATGACCTCATCTAACACAGGGATCCCATAAAAAGTAATAAGAATATCATCCGTGATAGTAGTTGCCAGTGTTGTTAAGATCTCTACAAAATAGCGGCCAGAATTAGGACTTGTGACCGTTAACTCCGTTGCAGCAGGACCCGATGCCAGCACAGCATCTACAACACCATCATCTTCATAATCCACACTCCAGGTTACATTGGCAATATCTGGTCCGGCAGGGGAATTCAGCGCAGTAAGTACAATATCTGGGTCGCCTTCACAGGCTACTATATCTAAACCGAGAAATTCATCTCTCAGGGTACAATCGAGTGCAGTATTTTGGTCCTGATCCACAGAATACCCAGTGAAGGTCAGTGAAAATGGTTCAGGATCGCCATCAAAATTTGTATTGAAATTATTGATCAGCAGATAGTAGATCTCCCCTTCTTCTACTATAAGCCATTCATCATATGTATTCTGACTCCCGGTTAAATTAGGAGCTCCTACCTGGCCATTTTCGGGATTCACCCCTATTCCTGTAAAATCTGTATCGTTTACCTCATAATTACATCTAATGGGTTGTGCAGAACCGTTACTGATGCTGCCGCAATCCACATCGGGACCGTACAAGGCAAAATCCCATTCAGCAGTTACGCTGCCACTAGTTCCGGGTAAGGCTTCAATATCGAATCCTATTTCCCCACGGGTACCGGCACGAAATACGTACCATGAAGTATTATTTTCTATGTTGGCCGAACTCACACTACCCTTTTCAAGACAACCAGATTCCCGGATCACATCCGGATCAAAATCATCAATATCTCCCCCACCATCGGCAAAGGACATAATAGGAGCATCTGCACAAACCGGGATGGCACTCCTACAATCCGGAGAGTTCTGGGCGTGTATGCCTATCATCCAAAAGAACAATATAGCTGTAAAGCTCAGGTATTTCTGCATAGGGTTTGGGGCCATCAAAAGACTGTTAAACAGTATGTATAACTGGTTGGCATTGGTTTTAGTATAATTACACCCCTTTTTTTGACCGTTAATCGATGAACGGATTCCCGGATTCGTAAATGAGATATTTATCTTATAAGAGAAAAGTGATTGTTGATGTATTTGGCCTCTACCCGCTGATCATTGGTATCCAGATAGGACACTTTAAACCAGTAGTCAGAGGCAGGTACCGGCGAGCCATTGTAAGTTCCATCCCATCCCAGATAATCTTCCTCCATTACGATCAATAATTTTCCAAACCGATCATAAATTTGAACTACCGGTTCTTGAAGGGTTTCGATACCTATAACGTGCCAAAAATCGTTTGTTCCATCACCATTAGGAGTAAAAAAGGTTGAAAAGCCCACCACAATGATAGTTTCAGATACACTTCCGCAACCATTCAGGTCATTTATGGTTACCGTATGCATACCCGGACTCACCTCTGTAAATACAGAAGATGGTTGAAAAGGACCCACGTCTAGCTGATATTCGAAATTGCCGACCACCTCGTTTACGATCTCTATAGTATTAATAGTCTGTATGTCGTTTATTAGCACCTCAGAAATAACCGGAACTTCGGATACTACTACATTTACGGTCCTGCTTGCCGTACAATTCAGTCCTGAGGTAGTATTGGTAACTGTCAATGTATATTGTCCTGCCTGTGTAACCAGAATGCTTGGTGTTGTTTCTCCTGTATCCCAGGCATAGGTGTATTGCGCATTAGGAAAAAATTCACCAATGGGCTCTCCGGTGGTGTTTTCACAAATAAAGATCGCGTCATCAAAAGTTAGATCTGGCGTAATGACGCCCTCCAGGGAGAACTGCTCTGATGCATCAAAACATCTGGGATTCTCAAGACTTGAGACACGCACATAAATGACTTCGGTCCCCGAGGACACTGAATATTGTTTGGGCAGGGCATTAATGCCATTATTAGCATCAGCCAGGCTGGAGTGATAGCTAACTACGTGAGTTGCCGGGTCCTGCACACCCAGGGCCTCCAAATCTTTTTGAATGAGATCATAAATTCCGCTTTCAACACATACGGCCTCATCTATAACAGGATCTGTAGTAGGTGCTATTGAAAACGCTACTTGCACTTCGCTGATTATATTAGGTGGTGCTGGCATGGCTACCTGTACTCTGTACATAGCGGAGGTAGTTAAAGATAATGTTGCTGCGGTTTCTCCCAATAACACCTGAAATCCGCTGCCGGTATCACTATACCAGGTATATCCCAGAGCACCTGTGGTAGTTGCATCTAAAATTATGGTTTCATTATCGCAAGCGGCAATAGGGGCGCCCAGTAAATTATTCACAATGGAACAGTCTAGCGCATCATTAGGATTCGTTACAAAGATCTGTCCGGAAAATTGTATTGAAAAGCCAGAATTACTATTGCTAAAATTGTTGATTAGGAGATAATAATCCTCACCGGGGGCCACCTGTATCCAATCTTCGTATTGTACATTGGTAGCATTTCCCGTAGGATCTTCCCCTACCCCCATATAAGTATCCTCATCGCTATTGTCAAAGAAGTTACAACGGATAGGATCACCTAAGGCAGCACAATCTGAAGCTTTGTATAAAGCAAAATCCCAATCCTCAGAAGTATCAAAGCCTATATTGAACCCAAGTTCTCCTGTAGCTCCTGTCCTAAAGCGATACCAGGCCGAATTAGATTCTATGTAACCGGTGATGGTAGGTTCCAGACATCCACTGTTGGGTGCATTGTTAAAGTCGTCTATGCCATATCCGGATGTACCTCCGTTCACAGGCGTATTACTGCAAATAGGAATGGCATTAAGGCAATCATCTGCCACCTGAGCTGAAACCCCGGAGAGGGCCAACATCATAAATAAGCATAGAAAACCAGCAGGTATTCTCATTAGATCGTACACCTTAACATGTTAAAAGTTAAAAATACACGACCAGCTTCCTTAACACTAATTTATGTTGTGTATGGCCCCAAACGGCACGTAAAGTGCCATTTTATGTATATCTTTGCCCTTTGTTTAAGCGAGTAAAAAATGAAAATAAAGAGTACTTTGGATAAACATTTTGAGGCATTAGGGGACGATCATGTTTCTTCAGCCGAGGACACCCCCATGAGGCCGGATGCCTTTGTCTTGACCAATGAAGAGAAAATTGAGCGAATTGAAGAGAGCGTTCGCGACATTATGCTTACCCTTGGTCTCGATCTGGATGATGACAGCCTTAACGGAACCCCAAAGCGGGTAGCAAAGATGTATGTTAATGAGATCTTTAGCGGATTGCATCCAGATAAAAAACCCAAATCCTCCACTTTTAAGAATAAGTACAAGTATGGAGAAATGCTGGTTGAAAAGAACATCACCTTGTATTCTACCTGTGAACACCATATGCTTCCCATAGTAGGTAAAGCCCATATTGCTTATATTTCCAAAGGAACCGTTGTTGGCCTTTCCAAAATGAATCGAATTGTAGATTATTTTGCAAAAAGACCTCAGGTACAGGAAAGAATGAATATTCAGATCGTACGTGAACTACAAAAGGTCTTGGGAACTGAGGACGTGGCCTGCGTGATAGATGCCAAACATCTATGTGTAAATTCCAGAGGAATTCGCGATGTGGATAGCAGCACTGTTACCGCAGAATACGGTGGGCGTTTTAAAGAAGAAGGCGTTCGAAAGGAATTTTTGGAATACATTAATATGGAAACTAGTTTTTAAGCGATCTTAAACCCTAATGGCCCTCTACAAGAACCAAATTCTCAAAGTTTACAATTCACTCTCCGGCAAAAAAGAGGTCTTTAAACCTATCAATGAAGGACACGTAGGAATGTATGTTTGTGGCCCTACCGTGTATAGCAATGTGCATTTGGGAAACTGCCGCACCTTCATGTCTTTCGATATGATCTTTCGCTATCTGAAACATCTGGAATACAAGGTACGTTACGTACGGAATATTACCGATGCAGGACATTTAGTGGATGACGCTGATGATGGAGAAGACAAGATCGCGCAAAAAGCCCGGCTAGAGCAGATAGAACCAATGGAAGTGGTACAACGCTACACCGTAGACTTTCATAATATCCTGCAAAAATTCAATTTTCTTTCCCCCAGCATTGAACCTACGGCTACCGGCCATATAATTGAACAGATAGAGATCATCAAAGACATTCTTGAGAAAGGATATGCCTATGAGATCAATGGTTCCGTCTACTTCAACGTTAAGAAATTTAACGAGAAATATGAATACGGCAAATTGAGCGGTCGTAAGTTGGAAGATATGATCTCCAATACCCGTGAATTGACCGCACAAGATGAAAAACAAAATCCTCAGGATTTTGCTCTCTGGAAGAAGGCAGAACCTCAGCATATAATGCGGTGGCCATCCCCCTGGAGCGATGGATTTCCAGGTTGGCACCTGGAGTGTACTGCCATGAGCACAAAATATCTGGGAGAAACCTTCGATATTCACGGAGGTGGAATGGACCTTAAGTTCCCACATCACGAATGTGAGATCGCCCAGTCTGAAGCTTCTTATGGTCATAGTCCGGTGAACTATTGGCTTCATGCCAATATGCTTACCATGAATGGGAAAAAAATGGCCAAGTCTACCGGAAATAATATACTGCCCAATGAGATCTTCTCTGGGGATAACAAAATACTCAGTAAACCTTTTCTTCCTTCCGTAGTACGTTTCTTTATGTTGCAGGCTCACTATACCAGTATTCTGGACCTAAGTGATGAAGCCCTGCTAGCATCAGAAAAAGGATATTTCAGGCTCATGGAGGCGTTAAAAGTATTGGATGGGCTGGAAAAAAGTGCTTCCTCTACCATAGATATCAAGGCCTGGCAACAGCGTTGTTATGATGCCATGAATGATGATTTCAATACGCCCATTTTAATTGCTACACTTTTTGAAGGGGTGAAATACATCAACCTCGTAAAAGAAGGAAAAGAACGTATTTCGGGGGATGATCATGAGCTGCTTACTAAAAGTATGCACAATTTTGTTTTTGAGGTATTGGGCTTGGAATCACAAGATCAGGCAAATACCGTATCGGACAAGCTTACCGGAGTTGTATCCTTATTGATACAGATGCGAAATGAGGCCAGGGCAGGTAAAGATTTTGCAACTTCCGATAAAATAAGGGATGAATTGGCTGGCATGGGCATCCAATTAAAAGATGGAAAAGAAGGAACTACCTTTAGCATTTCATGAAAAAAATTCTGATAGCTCCATTTGTATTTCTGGTAAGAGCCTATCAGCTGCTCATCTCGCCCTATACCCCTTCTACCTGCAGATACTCCCCTACCTGTTCACAATACACCCTGGAAGCCCTAAAAAAACATGGTCTTTTTAAAGGAGGATGGCTCGCTTTAAAACGTATTTTTAGTTGTCATCCCTGGGGAGGCAGTGGCTATGATCCTGTTCCCTAAAATCGAATTTAACTTTCTATTTTTTGAAGAAATATTGTTAGAATAGGTTTCCCAATGGGCTTTTCCTCTCTATCTATTTATGTATCTTAGTCGCGCAAAAAACACCTTTATGTATTTATTAGGAATTACCTGGAATCCGGCAGACACCTTGTTTAAAATAGGATTTCTTCAGATCAAGTATTACAACTTACTTTGGATCATAGCCTTTGCATTGGGCTGGTTTATTATGAAACGAATATTCCTCAATGAAAAGAAGACCGCTGAAGAACTCGATTCCCTATTTATTTATACTGTAATAGCTACCATGTTGGGTGCACGCCTGGGGCATGTATTTTTCTATGACTGGGCCTACTATTCCAACCATATACTTGAAATATTACTACCAATACGGGAACGAGCCGGCAGTACATTGTTGGGATTTATCAACGGATATGAATTTACAGGTTTTACAGGCCTGGCAAGCCATGGAGCTGCCATTGGTATCATTATTGGCATGTATCTGTATACCAGAAAACATAAGGGCTTTAAGATGTTATGGATCCTGGACAGGGTGGTGATCCCTGTTGCTATAGGTGCTTTTTGTGTACGCTTGGGTAATTTTTTTAATTCAGAGATCAATGGAAAGATCGTTGATAAAGCATTTCTTTTTGCAACAAGATTTGTTAGGGATTCGGATGATATGCCGGCCTCTTCGGCTTTGCGAATTACCAAGGAAAGTACCGTTAATGCTGCCTATAAGGCGCTGGAAAACAAACCGGCATTTGCGGAGTACCTGGAGGCTATTCCCTACAGGCATCCTGCTCAATTATATGAAGGTGTTTGCTATATTTTTGTATTCCTGATCCTGTATTTTCTTTATTGGAAAACCAATAAAAAGAACCAGCCCGGGTATCTGTTTGGCCTTTTTCTGGTCCTGCTTTGGACCATCAGATTCTTTGTAGAGTATGTGAAAAAGAGTCAGGGTGGCTTCGAAGAATCATTGGGCCTTCTTTCCACAGGCCAATGGTTAAGCATTCCCTTTATACTGGTAGGTTTCTACTTTATGTTTAAACCTCAAAAAGCATAATTGACCTTTAAAATTTACCATTTATGAAGAGTAAGATCTTGTTTGCTATTGCTTTTATTGCGATAGGCCTAAGCTTAGTCTCCTGCAAGGAAGAATCAAAAAAGATCGTCACCACGGCTCCAATCACCTTTACCAAGGAAGGAAGTCTTGATATATACAGGGACCAAACAGACTCACTTTTAATTCAATTAGATATTGAGATCGCAGAGACAGAATACGAAACACAAACTGGGTTGATGTACCGTAATTCCATGGAAGATGGGCAGGGGATGTTGTTTATTTTTCCGGAAATAGCCTACCACTCCTTCTATATGAAGAATACCAAATTTCCCCTGGATATTATTTATATAGACGAGCAATTTAAGGTGGCCAGTATTATCAAAAATGCGCAACCTTTAAACGAATCGAGCCTACCATCAAAGGTGCCGGTTAAATACGTCCTGGAAGTGAAAGCAGGTCTGAGTGATATTTGGGAATTAAATGTAGGTGATAGTGTTGCTTTTCAAAGGGTGAAATAACAACTGCCCCAAAAATGGGGCAGTGTCTAACAAACATCGTTCTTTTGTTGAGGGGCAATCGAATTCGATGCCTGTAATCATTCTAATCCATAGCATTCGTTAATTCTTTTCGAAAGTGAGCGTATCAGTTCCACCGTTACCGCCACTGATATCGATCAACTCTATGCGTGTACCAGAACGCGAAACAATGTCCCAGTCTTCAGATAATTCGGCAAACTCCGGAGGAGCCGAAAACATAATATTAAAATCTATATCATCATTGCTGTCGTAATCATCATCGTCTGAGCTATCGTCGCTTGTAACTGACCAATTTCCTGTAATGGAAGTACTTCCGTTATCGGCCACAAGGCTGCCATCTGAATTAAATGTAAATGTGAATCCGGCAAAGTCATTGGTCTCGTCCGTACCAGAATCTATAAAACTAGTTATGATCCAGGAACCCGAAACCGCTAGGTCTGTTACCACTTGTATTGAAACTGACGGATCTTGCATAGTATCATCATTGTTATCTGATGAACAGGAAGTTGCAAATAACCCAACTAGAAGTAATGTCAAAGTAACGATTGTATTTTTCATCTTAATAATTTATTTAATTATAATTAGTGAACAGTTTTAAAGAGAATCCAGATTCCCGGTTAAAAAATCTGGGATTCCCTTCTTATTATTTTTCAGATTATGGATTGCAGTTGCTTCTGAATTCTAATTCATCATCATTTTCCATGCGCAGATCTACTTGCCTCTCATTTCCTTCCTGTTCCAACTCATGTAACATCCAGTTTGCATTGAAATCTGAAAGGTCTGGAATGTTTATTGTTACAGAGATATTGTTCCCGGAACCACTACTTTCCCATGTTCCGTTAAAGCTTTCAGTAGCTGTTTCAGCAGTAATGGAGCCGTTGGCCGAAAAGGTAAATGTATAGCCTACATATTGGTCCGTAAGTTCCATATCATTCCTTTCTAAATCCTTCACATACCAATCGTTACAACCTGTGAGGAAATCGGAAAGTCCTTCCGTACTACAATTATCGCAATCATCGTCATTATAGTCATAATCGTCATCCTCATCACAATCATCCTTTACTTCATCAATTAGTTCTTCTAAAGCATCCAAATTAGGGATAGATACATCAGTACCATCCGCAAGGATCACTGTTATTGGAAAATCTATGTTAACGATGTCTTCATCCTCCAGATCGTCAAGGAAGTTGTATAATTCCTCATCTGTAGTGAAGGTGATTGTATCGATCAATTCATTGTTTGAGTTGAATACCGAAGCTGTTATGGGGTATTCAAGGTCCAGACATTCTATATCATCGTCGTATTCGTTTTCTCCCTCACAATCATCTGCAAAGTTTTCAAATTCCTCCAGGGAATTGATCTCCATATCACTAAAATCACTGAAAACTACAGTTACGGGAAAATCGATCTCCAGGGTATCATCATCATCATCGAATTCATCAAAAATGTCTTCAACAGTGTCGAGATCGTCCTCAGAAGTAACCATTATTTCCATGCCATTCACAAAGACAGTGAACGGAAACTCAAGGGAAAAACAGTTAGCATTGTCCACAATATTGTCATCAGAACCATCTTTCATAGATGTTCTTCTCAATAAATTGGCAACTGCAGAATTGGCCTTCAAGGTCTCATTCTGGGGTCCTTCTATCAATACAGATTCTTCTTTCCTGCATGATGTGGCTACAAGAAAAAAGAGCATTAAAACGGTAATAAATTTCATTGTGTTTTGCATAGCATACTAAATTTTTAATTATACTGTTTACTAAGAAAACAACTGACTTCTATTTTCTCCTGAAAAAAAAGTAAAAACTTTTATGTATACTTTTAACTGTAAATAATAAACATTGGCTAAAGAACTGTACAAGGATATTTGTAAGGAAGATATATTTAAAAGTGTATACAATAAATATGCTCAGGAATTGAATGATTACTTGTATTACAAATTTGGTGAACAATGCAACCCAAATGACAAGACCCAGGAAGCCTTCATTAAATTATGGGAAAATTGCAAGAAGATTGTGCTGAGCAAAGCCCGGGGTTTTTTATATACTGTTGCGAATAATATGGTCTTTAATGATTTTAAACACCAAAAGGTTGTCTTGCGCTACAAGCAGGAGAAACCTAAAGGGCACACCAATGAAAATCCCGAATTTTTGATGGAAAAAGAACAGTACTTATTAAAGTACCAGAATGCACTTTCCAAACTTTCTGAGGATCAACGGGTAGCCTTTATGCTGAATAAGGTAGAAGGTAAGAAACACCAGGAAATAGCAGAAATCCTAGGGGTTACCAGGAAGGTGGTGGAGTATCGCATATACTCTGCATTTACCCTATTAAAATCAGAATTAGAAAATTTTAGAATTTAAATTTCAGGAAAAACGAAGTCTTAGTTGTTATATAGGTAGATAGTCTCCTAATGGTAAAAGAGTACTTGTTAAAAAAATGGCTGAATGGCACCTTATCTGAGGAAGAAACTTCTGCGTTTCAAGAATTGGATGACTATGCTCTGTATAAATCAATTGTAGAGGACGCAGCGCATTTTAGGGCTAGGGAGTTATCTGCTGTAGCTGATTTTAAATTACTTCAAGATAAACTTCCAAAAAAGATAACGACAGGTCCTAAGGTACGGCGCTTCCCATGGTATGCCAAGATCGCCAGTGTTCTTGTTATTGGCGTTTCAGTCTATTTCATGTTCTTCTTGAATGCCGCTACGACTATTGAAACGGCGATAGGTGAAAAAATAACTATTGTATTACCCGATGCCTCCACCGTTAATTTGAATGCTGCTTCCGAGATGAGTTATGTTAAAAAAGAATGGGATAACAACCGTCAAATAAAACTCTTTGGAGAAGCCTTTTTTGATGTGGAAAAGGGGTCGGTTTTTGAGGTGGTAACATCAGAAGGTACTATTACTGTCCTAGGTACCGAGTTTAATGTTAAACAAAGAGAATCCACCCTTGAGGTTGCATGTTTTGAAGGAAAGGTGCGTGTAGATTTAGAAGGAGTCTCGGAAATCCTCGAAGTGGGTGACCAATTGTTCTTTCGCAAGGGCACAATCCGGCTCCTAAGGACGCAAGAAGTAATACCATCCTGGACCATGAACGTCAGTTCTTTTGAACGTGAGCCTTTTGAAGAGGTACTAAAAGAATTGGAACGACATTACAAGATACAGGTCAAATATGAAGGAAAGGGAAATGAGGAGGCACTTTTTAGTGGTGGATTCGAACATAACAATTTGGAAAATGCTATAAGATCCATTACTGAGCCTATGGGCCTAAGTTTCACTATTAATAATAATACCGTCACCCTGAGCCATCGTGAAAAGTAATCTCCGGAAATTCCTGGTTCTCCTGTTCGTTATAAGCTCTTTTTCGGCTTTTACTCAAGAAACTAAGGAACCCCGGCCACTGATCAACATTCTTGAGGAGGTTAGTGACAACTACGGATATCGCTTTAACTATGTGATTTCTACCATTCAAAACATTGTATTGACTCCGCCAGATAAGCTGTTGTCGATCGAAGAAGTACTTCGCTATCTTTCAGAAAAAACAGGCCTTGCATTTTCAATGCTTCCAAACAAATTCATTACCATAAAAAAAGTAGATATCCTCCTTTGTGGTTATCTAAAAGATAAGGATACACAAAAAAGTCTTCCTTTTGCCACTATCAGGAGCAATCGTTCTTCAACGATATCAGATGAAAATGGCTATTTTGAAATTACGGTACAGGTAATATCGGATTTGCTTACAATTCGTTATTTGGGATATAAGGACCTTAAACGCCAGGCCAGATTTTTTGCCTCCGGAAAATGTGCCGATATCTACCTGGTGGCACAACAACAACAACTTCCTGAAGTTGTTTTGTACGACTACCTTATCCGGGGGATTGATCAGCTAAATGATGGCTCTTACCAAATCGATTTCAGCAGGTTCAGCATTCTTCCTGGTCTCACAGAAACAGATGTCTTACAATCTGTACAGGCCCTTCCAGGCATACAAAGTATAAATGAAACGGTGTCCGACATCAATATTAGGGGTGGTACCAATGATCAAAATCTCCTGCTTTGGGATGATATTAAAATGTACCAATCCGGTCATTTTTTTGGTCTTATCTCTATGTTTAACCCAATGATCACAAAAAATGTATCGCTGCGCAAGAATGGCACCCCAGCTTCCTATACGGACGGAGTGTCTGGTACCATAGCTATGGAAACAGACGAGGCTCTTACTGAACAAATGGTGGGTTCTCTAGGTGTTAACTTTATTGACTTCAGTGGTTTCCTGGATACGCCTTTAGGCAAGCGCTCATCCCTTCAGCTGGCTGCACGTAAGGCCATTAGTGATTTTGTTGAAACACCCACCTATTCTGAGTATTTTTCAAGGATCTCACAGGATACAGAAGTAGAAACCAATGCCGCCAGTATTGTCAATTCAGATAAAACATTCGATTTTTATGATGCCTCTTTGCGGTGGTTATGGCATCCTACAGATAAAGACCAGGTCAGAGTTAATTTTATCCATGCAAGCAATACCTTACAGTTTAATGAAAACAGTACGGTAAACAGTACCGATGTAAGAAGGGAAAGTAGTCTGACACAGAATACTGTGGGCGCAGGATTGCGATACCGAAGAAACTGGAACCAGGTTTTTAGTACCACTCTACACCTTTACAATACTGATTATGAGCTCAGGGCCATCAATGCCAATATCCAGAATGATCAAAGGTTTTTACAGGAAAACAAAGTGTCTGAAACCGGTGCAAGACTCACTACTGGTTATACCATTAATGAAAGGCTACACTGGACTAATGGATATCAGTTTATAGAGACCAAGGTCACAAACCTGGATGACGTTGACAATCCTATTTTTATAAGACTCAACGGGGATGTGCTGCGCATTCATAGCGGATTTACGGAATTGGGTTATTCCTCCAAAAACCGTTCAACGAATGCTAATTTAGGACTGAGAGCGAATTACCTCGATAAATTCGGGCGTTGGTTATGGGAACCGCGCCTAAGTTTAAACCACCGCTTTTTTAAGTGGATGACACTGCAAATTTTAGGAGAATATAAACATCAGAATACATCACAGATCATCAATTTTCAAAATGATTTCCTGGGCATAGAGAAACGGAGGTGGCAATTGTCTAATGATGCTGATGTGCCCATCATTGAAGGAAAGCAGGCTTCTGTGGGTCTGAGTTTTAACAAAAAAGGATGGCTGCTTAATGCCGTAGGATATATAAAGGAAGTGGAAGGGATCACGGCACAAAGTCAGGGATTTCAGAACCAGTATGAATTTCAAAAAGCTATAGGAAGTTATAGGGCCAGTGGCATTGATCTTCTGATAAGGAAACAGTTTAAAGGAACCAGTACCTGGCTGAGTTATTCTTATTTGAATGCCGATTATACTTTTGATACATTTTCAGAAGCATCCTTTCCGAGTAATTATGATATTACGCATGCCTTTACAGTAGGGGCCAGTTATGAGCTAGGACATGTAAAAATTGCAGCGGGTTGGAACTGGCATAGTGGCCGGCCTGCAACGGCTACAGATGCTACTAACCCCATTGTAAACAACCGCGTAAATTACGGGCCCAGCAACTCAGATAGTTTACCAGATTATATGCGGGTTGATCTGTCTGCCATTTATCAATTCTCGATAAGCCAGCAATCAAAAGCCCAATTGGGCTTTTCTATATGGAACCTGCTAGATCGTGAAAATTATATCAATAATTATTACAGACCTGAAACATCAGGAGGCGTTAGGGAATTTCTCCAGCCTTCCCTGGGAATTACACCAAATGTTGTCTTCAGAGCATTTTTTTAATTTACTTACCGGCATCTAAAAGTCACTCCATAGTTACCAAATTGTCATAATACCAGAAAATCATATTGGTTAGGAAGTTTATATTTGTTTTTTACACACGTTAAAGACTGAAAGCTTTATAATGCCGCACTGGGCAATTTTTACGGAAACCTCCACACCGGTAAGAGAACTCCTTGATATCTTACTTAACGGCCCCTTTCCTGATGGCTTTGAAGTCCTGAAAACAAAAAAAGGGGTGCTTTTTTCCACAACTGAGATCGCCTGGTTTATTGAAGAGGAGTTGCGCCATGATCGTAAGATCCTCAGCAAAGACAGGAAACAAAGTCTTCAGAGCATGTCTAGCGGGGAACGGAAAAAAGCATTGTTCTCCTATCTTTTATCACAACAACCAGATTATATGATCCTGGATAATGCCTTCGACAATCTGGATGCGGCAACCAGGGAGTATTTTACGGAAACTATTCATGGGCTGAAAAGTTCAATGAGCATTATTCAAGTGCTGAGTCGCAAGTCGGATCTGCTCCCGTTTATTGATCGCTATGCAAGCTGGCATCAGGATCAACTAAGCTGGCATGATAAGATTCCCGCCACAGCGGATACGTCTGTAAAAGAAAACAAACATTTTAGTCAACCACTTCCTTCCCCACTAGAACAAGTGGCCTATAATCATACCTTTCTAATTGAATTGAGAAATGTATCTGTTTCTTATGGCGACAAGCCCATTTTGGATAAGATCAACTGGAAACTAAAACCAGATGATTTTTGGGAATTAAAGGGGGCTAACGGAAGTGGTAAAACAACCCTTCTTTCCCTTATTACCGGGGATAATCCCAAAGGATACGGGCAAGACCTAACCCTATTTGGACATAAAAAAGGAAGTGGAGAAAGTGTATGGGATATTAAAAAACAAATTGGGTACATTACCCCGGCACTCACAGACAGGTTTAAGGGATACCATACCATAGAGAATATGCTGATCTCTGGCCTGGTAGACTCCATTGGACTTTATATACAACCCACGGATGAGCAAAAGAAACTGGCTGTTTCCTGGCTGTCCTTACTAGGGTTGGCAGAGCAAAGAGCTACCTACTTCCATGACCTTGGAAAAGGGCAACAACGCCTTATTATGTGCGCCCGTGCAATGATAAAACAGCCTTTACTGCTGATCCTTGACGAACCCACCTCGGATCTGGATGATAGTGCTGCTGAAATGGTAGTACAATTGGTCAACAAATTGGGAAGAGAAAGTGCTACCGCTATAGTTTTCGTATCACACCGCGAGGAACCTGGTTTGTATCCAAAAAGCATATTGGAATTAAGACCTTCCTTACAGGGTTCTGTAGGAAATATTTTGAAGTAATATCTATATTTGTTACTTTAATTGAAAATTGCTTTTATATGCCTTATTCCATGGAACATAGGGTACTGCCCGAGTATTTAGAAGTGCACATTAAAGGCACTATTGTTCCCGGGAAAGAATTAAAGGAAGCTATTGAACGTTGGGCAAAGGTGGCAGAATTATGCGCAAAAGAAAACCGACGTTTAATATTGGCCTTTATGGATCTTGAAGGTCAGCATTCCCTGGATTCTAAATTTAACCTGGTTGATGCGGCCACCTCTTACGGCTGGCTTCCTGAGTATAAACTATCTATGGTCATAAAAAATGAAGCACTCTTTAATCATCTTTTATTTACAGAAACGGTCATGAACAATCTGGGCTTTGAAATGAAGATTTTCAGAAAGAAACGCAACGGAAAAAAATGGCTGTTCACTGAATGAAAAATAGGGTAGAACACAATGTACACGAGCACTACCTGGAAGTACGGTTGTACGGCATGATAGACCCGGCTGTGGAAAAGAACGAATCTATCCAAAGATGGGCTAAAATTGCGGCGCTTTGCAAAAAAGAAAATCGGAATAAAGCGCTGGTTGTTTCCTATTTCAAAGGTGTATACAGAATGGACACCTCTTTTAATCTGGTAGAGAATGCCAATAATTTGGGCTGGGATTTCGGCTATAAGCTAGCCTTGGTAGCGCCCGATGAAGATCGGTATATGCGTCTTACCTTCATAGAAAATGCCATGATACAGTACGGTTATGATATGAAGCTGTTCCGCAGTAAAAAGGAGGCTAAAAAATGGCTTTTATCCTGAACAATAAAATAAAAAAACCGCCCAAAATGGGCGGTTTTTTATTCTTTTAATAGCTATTAGCTATTAGGTTTAGTCTTCTTATCCTTCAAGGTATCATACATCACAGGTGTAGCGATAAACAAGGAAGAATAGGTACCTACAATGATCCCAATGATCATAGCAAACATAAATCCTCTCAAGGTTTCTCCACCAAAAATAAAGATAGCAAGCAACACTACAAGCGTTGTTAAGGAGGTGTTCAAGGTTCTGCTAAGAGTACTGTTCAATGCCATGTTTGTATTGATGCCATAGTTAAACCCTTTTTCGTTAACAATTTCACGTATCCTGTCAAATACTACAACTGTATCATTCAGGGAATATCCTATAACGGTCAGTATTGCCGCAATAAAGGCCTGGTCTATCTCCATACTGAAAGGCATGTAAGGGCTGAAAAAAGAGAATACTCCCAGTACTACTACTATATCATGGAAAACAGCTACAACTGCTCCCAGCGAGAATTGCCACTTTCTAAATCGCAAGAGGATGTAAAGGAACACAACTGCCAGCGAACCAAAAATGGCCCATACTGCATTCTTTTTGATATCATCTGCAATGGTAGGACCAACCTTCCTATACTTCATGACTCCTATATCTTCATTGGTACCTCCTGGGATAAAATCTTCATAGGTAGTGCCGTCTGGTAAATATTTTAGTAAGGAAGTATGTAAGATACTAAGGATCTCATCATCTACTTCTGTACCCTGTACATCTACTTTGTATTTTGTGGTCACCATGATCTGGTTGGCATCCCCAAAGGTTTTTGCACTGGCACTCCCTAATGTTGCGGTTAGATCGTTCGTGATCTCTGTAGGGCTTACCGGGTCAACAAAGCGGATCTGGTAATTTCTTCCCCCAACGAAATCAACTCCCTGATCTAGTCCGCGGGTAGTAAGTGAGAATATACTGGCGATAATAACGATCCCAGAAATGATATAAGAAAACTTTCGTTTTTTAAGAAAGTTGATGTTCACATTATTGAACAGGTTCTTGGTAATGAAAGTGGAAAAGGTAAGCGATCTTCCTTTCCCTGAAATATACCAGTCTACCAATAATCTGGTAATGAAAATAGCGGTAAACAAGGAAGTAAGTATACCTATGATCAAGGTAGTAGCAAATCCTTTAATGGGTCCCGATCCAAAAACAAGAAGGATCAAGGCTGTTAAACCTGTGGTAATATTCGCATCAAGGATAGAAGACAAGGCATTATTAAAACCATCATTAATGGCCTGCCCTTTTCCTTTACCTTTTTGTAACTCTTCTTTGATCCTTTCAAAAATAAGTACGTTGGCATCTACAGACATCCCAATGGTTAAAACGATACCTGCAATACCGGGTAAGGTAAGTACAGCTCCCAAACTTGCCAACACACCAAAGATTAAAACGATGTTGAAACTCAATGCTAAATCAGCAAAAATACCTGCTTTTCCATAGTAAAAGATCATCCAGATCAAAACGAAGACCATGGCAATCATAAAAGAGGTAAAACCACTGTCTATTGCCTCCTGGCCCAGGGAAGGTCCTACAACAAAGGAATCGATAATATCTGCAGACGCCGGTAATTTACCTGCTCTAAGTACATTCGCGATATCCTTGGTCTCATTTACGGTAAAAGTTCCTGTGATCTCTGAACTACCCCCGGAAATACCTCCCACCTGAGATACACCAGGTGCGGTATACACTTTATTGTCTAGTACAATAGCGATCCCTGTATTATTAAGGTTGGCTTCACTCGTAAGCTTTTCCCATTCCTTGGCACCACGTACGTTCATATCCATTCCCACGGCAGGCCTGTTGAACTGGTCGAACTGATCCCTGGCATCACTTACTACATCACCACTAATACGTGGCAAGGCATCTCTATTAGATTTTAAAGCAAACAAACCGGCTACCTCTGAGTCCTGAGAGGGCCGTTCCCATAGGAATTTAGTGAATTGAACTTCTGCCGGTAATAATCTTCTGATCTCAGGCATCCTTAACCATGATCCTATCTCGGCAGTATCTTTTATTGCAGCGATCGCTATGGCATAACCGGGACCGTTTAATTGTAATTTTTCAAAAAGTGGATTTCTCTCAGCAGTAAGGTCGAGTGAATCCTGAGCTACATCAGATAATAAAGAATCTATCTCTGTAGCTTCTTTAACTTCCTCCTGGGATGTAACTTCCACCATGGTCTTTAAACGATCATTGGCCTGAATAAAGAAGTTGATCAGACTTTGATTGCCTGGCTCGTAGGTCTCCCAGAATTCGAGTTGTGCCGTACTGGAAAGAAGATCTTGCGCTCTGGCAATATCTCTTGCCCCGGGTAATTCAACAAGGATACGCCCTGAGGTCCCTTCCCTTTGAATGTTGGGTTGTGTTACTCCAAAACCATCGATCCGTTCGCGAAGTACCTCAAACGCTGACACTATAGATTCATCGATCTTTCTTCTGATGATAGGTCTTACCTGATCATCTGTCATTTGGAAATTGATCTCATCGCTCAGCCCTTTGTTGGCAAAAATATCGGGAGCAGCGAGTTTTGTATCACCTTTAATATTGTCGAAGGCATCAAAGAACAAATCGATGTAAGTATCATCACTGTCCTTAGAAGCGGCATCTGCGTCTGCAAGTGCCTTATTAAAAACAGGGTTTTTCGTATTATCTGCAAGTCCTTTTAAGATATCCTTTACGGAGATCTGCAGGGTTACATTGATCCCTCCTTTTAGGTCGAGTCCCTTGTTAAGCTCTTTCTTTTTGGCTTCTTTGTAGGTAGTAAAGCCTAAGACCGTATTGTCTCCAATAGAATCCAGATAGCTGGCCTCCATAGCCTCGCGTTCAGCGACGTAATTTTCAACGGTAGACGGGATCTTTGCGGAAGCATATGTCTCAGCTTCATCTTCAACTTTACTGGTAATGAAGGTGTAAGAGAGTTGATAAATACTTACAAGCCCGAACAAGAAAGCAAAAAGCTTAATCAGTCCTTTATTCTGCATCTGTGTTTTGAATTAATTGATGGTATCCGTAAATAGCGTGCAAATATATCATTTCCAACAGGAACTGACAATTTATTTGCCGGATTTATGGCGCTATAAATGCTGCTTTTCAACAGCGCAATACTTGGCGGTTATGGTCTAAAAAAAGGCGCTCCGAAAGGAACGCCTTGTGTAATGTCAAGAATTCAACACTTATACATCTAATAAGTCGTTGGTCTTCCGCACCCCTTCGGCACTCTCCTGCATTTTGGCCTTCTCTGCTTTATCGAGCTCCATTTTTACAATTTTTTCGATCCCATTCTTTCCTAAAATAACGGGTACTCCAATACAAATGTCTTTTAAATCATATTCGCCCTCCAGCAAAACAGAGCAGGGAAATAGTTTTTTCTGATCGCAGGCAATGGCCTGTACAAGACTGGAAACAGCGGCTCCTGGAGCATACCAGGCACTTGTTCCCAACAATTTTGTAAGGGTAGCTCCGCCTACTTTAGTATCTTCTACAACCTGGGCTAAACGGTCTGTTGACAGAAATTCTGAAACTTTTACGCTGTTTCTTGAAGCATGTCTTGCAAGCGGCACCATACCTGTATCACTATGTCCGCCAATAACCATTCCATCTACATCAGAAATAGGAGCACCCAGGGCCTCAGCCAGGCGATATTTGAATCGTGCACTGTCTAGAGCACCTCCCATCCCAATGATCCGATTCTTAGGCAGGCCTGTCACCTTGTGGACCAAATAGGTCATGGTATCCATGGGATTACTAACCACTATTAAAATTACATTAGGTGAATGTTTAATAAGACTGGTAGATACTGTCTTTACAATTCCTGCATTGATACCGATTAGTTCTTCTCTTGTCATTCCAGGTTTTCTCGGTATTCCTGAGGTGATCACAGCAATATCGCTATTGGCCGTCTTAGAATAATCGCCTGTAGTTCCTGTGATCTTGGTATCAAAACCATTCAATGAAGCCGTCTGCATAAGGTCCATCGCCTTCCCCTCTGCATATCCCTCTTTAATATCTAACAAGACCACTTCCGATGCAAAATCCTTGATGGCAATGTATTCTGCACAACTTGCCCCTACGGCACCAGCTCCCACTACTGTAATTTTCATAATTATATTATTTTATATTGTATTAATACGCCCCAAAACAGTGCTTTCAGAAGCCAACTATTTTCAGGCAATTTTCTTGTTTTTCCCTTCAATTTAGGGCGAATCAAAAATAGGGAAATTTAACAGAATTCTCAGGAAGAGTCCACAGAATATTTAATTGTAAACACAGCAAGCAAGTGTAATTCTATGTGCTTTTCCGTAACGAATAGATGACGTTCGTCGAAAAAAATGCTATTCACAGTGCTGTTCATCGATAAATGGCAATAGATAGGAAGTTGGGGTCGTTAGGAATTTAACATAGATCCCAAATCTAAAAAACCTACATTTTGAAAAAGCTAGCATCCCTCATGGCTATCATTGCCATCATCCTGGCGAGTAACTGTTCAAGAGTACCGGATAATAATGACCCCATCATTGGCATCTGGGCCAAAACAGATATCACCAATACATCAGAAACAGAACGTCAAAACAATAGACAGGAATGGATATTCAATGATGTGTTCTTGGGTAGGTACCATTCATATAATGGCAATACCCTTGATGTAAAGACCGATTTTAGCTGGACTGTAGATGATGGTGTTTACACCATCTCATATCCCGGTACGGATATGCCCAGCGATCAGGTAAGTTTGAAACAATCTGAAGAAGGTAAGATCCTGGAAGACACCCAGGGCAATATACTGGCTCACAGAGAATAATATTACCCCTGCTTTTTTCCTAATAATTGCAAAACAGCCTTCCAATGGAAGGCTGTTTTTATTTTAGTGGTTAGTTGGATAGTCTTATTATCTGAACCCTACGCTAAGACCTACAGAAAGGTTATTAAATTCTGCTATGGTATAATCTGCATGAAGGCGGAAGAATCCCAATTTAAGTTTGGTACCTATGTTAGCGGTAACACCACTGGCATCTTTAGTAAGTGTAAATGGGTCTACATAGGTGTTTTGAAAAGGTCCTGACTGAACCGTATACGTTCCAAGGACAGCTGTTTCCGATTTCCCGGACATATATCCCAAACTCCCATAAAAGTTAATAATAGGTAGCTTGGTAGATACTACGGCCTGAAAAACCCAGGTATTGATCTTGGCATCTATCTTTTGATCGGATCCTGCAATAATATTGGTATCTGTAAAATCATAGGTACCATTTATATGGGTGTATCCGATAACTCCGGATATAGCAACGGGCAATATCTTATCTGCCGGAAGGTGTTTGGTAAACTCATGTTGTATCCCAATACCATACAGGCCAATAGCGACATCGTCGGTTTTGATCTTAGGAAGGAAGCGTGCTTTTAATTCGGTACCTTTTATTAATCCTACACTACCTTGTAAATACCCGGATGGGATAAAATTTATACCCTCAGAAGCCAGGCCGGTAGGCAGGTCAAATTCCTCTCTGGATGTTATTCCAGGTGCAATTTCGGCCTCTACAAAGACCCGGACACCTTCAATATCTCCTAAAGCTGAGGAAACGGTTTTGGAAGGGCTGCCATCTACAAACTGCAGGTTTTCATAGTCGGCAGTGTTCATTAAAAAGGTCTTTTTGTCTTCCTTATTCTTAAAGCCGGTAATATTTCCAATTATAGAGACCTCAAAGCCTCCCAATGGCTTCGCATCTCCGGTATTGAACCAGGAACCCGAAATACTGTAAATGGCACCCTCGGATACAGGAGCCAGATAGTCGTTCAAAAAGGTTTCTGCGTCCTCAACGCCAGCTGCAAAAATATCATTGGCATTAGCTTGTGCCTGAGCGGCCAGGACACAAAACATCATCATAGCAAAAAGTAGATTTTTCATATCGTTATAATTTTGTGTAAAACTAAAAAACTCGCACCGGGGGTGCGAGTTTTTGTTGTGTAACGGCCTTTTTTATGCATCAATGTTCGCATACACCGCATTTTTCTCTATAAACTCCCTTCTTGGTGGCACCTCATCACCCATCAACATGGAGAAGATTCTATCAGTTTCTGAAGCATTATCTATAGTTACTTGCCGCAGAGTTCTGAATCCCGGATTCATGGTAGTGTCCCACAATTGTTCGGCATTCATTTCTCCCAAACCTTTGTATCGCTGAATGCTCACGCCACCTTTAAATGTCTCGGCAATGGCATCTCGTTCCTTGTCATTCCAGGCGTAATTCTTTTTGCTCCCCTTTTTCACTAAATACAATGGTGGAGTGGCTATATACACATGGCCTGCTTCTATCAATTCGCGCATATACCTGAAGAAAAAGGTAAGGATCAGGGTTTCAATATGGCTACCATCCACATCTGCATCACACATAATGATCACTTTGTGATAGCGTAATTTTTCTAAATTGAGTGCCTTACTGTCCTCCTCGGTTCCAATAGTTACCCCGAGGGCTGTATAGATGTTCTTGATCTCCTCATTTTCAAAGACCTTGTGTTGCATGGCCTTCTCTACATTAAGTATCTTTCCTCTCAAGGGTAAAATTGCTTGAAAATTCCTGTCTCTTCCCTGTTTGGCCGTACCACCCGCAGAATCTCCCTCCACAAGGAATACTTCACATAGAGCAGGATCTTGTTCTGAACAATCGGATAGTTTTCCGGGGAGTCCACCGCCACTCATAACGCTCTTCCGCTGCACCATTTCACGAGCTTTGCTAGCTGCGTGCCGTGCCTGCGCTGCCAGGATCACCTTTTGTACAATGATCTTCGCATCGTCCGGATGTTCTTCCAGATAGTTGGTAAGCATTTCGGAAACAGCCTGACTAACCGCTGCCGATACTTCCCTGTTCCCCAGTTTTGTTTTGGTCTGCCCTTCGAACTGAGGTTCCTGTACTTTTACAGATATAATGGCCGTAAGGCCTTCCCGGAAATCATCTCCCTGGATCTCAAATTTCAGTTTGTCGAGCATACCGGAGGCATCCGCATACTTCTTCAGAGTAGTAGTTAATCCTCTTCTAAACCCGGATAGATGGGTTCCCCCTTCATGTGTATTGATGTTGTTAACATAAGAATGGAGGTTTTCCGTATAGCCGGTATTATAGACCATGGCTACCTCAACCGGAATATCATTCTTTTCCCCCTCCATGGCAATAATGTTCCTGATCAGGGATTCTCTGTTACCATCCAGGAATTTTATAAACTCCTTTAGACCTTCGTCTGAATGGAACACATCGGAAATAAATTCGCCATCTTTATCTTTTTCCCTCTTGTCTGTAATGGTGATAGTGATCCCCTTATTAAGGAAGGACAGTTCGCGCATCCTGTTGGAAAGGGTTTCGTAGCTAAATTCTATGGTTTGAGTGAAGATATTCTCATCCGGATGGAAGGTGATCAGGGTACCTCTTTCTGAAGTAGTACCTACACTTTTAACAGGATACATGGCTTTACCGCGCTCGTATTCCTGCTCCCAGATTTTACCATCTCTATAAACCGTTGCCTTTAATGTATTTGAAAGGGCATTTACTACAGAAACACCTACCCCGTGAAGACCACCGGAAACTTTGTAAGAATCCTTATCAAATTTACCTCCGGCACCAATTTTGGTCATTACCACCTGAAGGGCGGAAACCCCTTCTTTTTTATGCAGATCTACAGGAATACCCCGACCGTTGTCCTTTACAGATACAGTATTATCCTCATTAATGATCACACTAATGGTATCACAATGACCACCCATTGCCTCATCAATAGAGTTATCTACTACCTCATATACGAGATGGTGTAACCCCCTTGGCCCAACATCACCAATATACATGGAGGGACGCATCCTAACATGCTCAATTCCTTCCAGAGCCTGAATACTATCAGCCGAATAATCGTTCTTCTTCTTATCTTCGCTCATATAACCTTTTAAGTTGTTCTCATTGAAATTTTAATCGGAATACCCTCCACTTCGGCTATGCACAAAAAACCATCTAAAAGGTTAAAAATCAGATAGGTTTATCATCCTAAAAACCCTGAGGACAGCCTTGTAAAAAGTAATCTCACAAATATAAGCAATAGCCCATGAAATATGGGGATTGCAGCAAATGGAAGCGGTGAAGTTATCAACAATTTAACAACAATTTTTGATGGTTTTCCAGGATTAAGGGTTTTTTGGAAATTCCATGACATTTGTTAGCTTTTATGAGGGCCAAGAGGCTTAATTTTACACTCAAATTAAAATTATCAGATCATTATGGCTGATTCCAGAGCAGTATCCTTAAAATTCATGTCTCATATCCAAAAGGTAGTTGACATTCAAAGCAGAATAATCTACTTTTTGCTAAGTCTTATTTTTGCTTTTTCTGTTACCTACTTTATTAATGAACCCGGATTAGACCAGGCTCAGATCTATGTTTTATTTCTGTTATTTTTAGCAATTAGTCTGTGGGTAACAGAAGCCATTCCACCATTTGCGGTTGGATTAATGATCTTCGGATTTCTCATTTTCTCTATGAACAGCTACTATTCGCAAATAGACCCGGATAATGTTAGGCAACATTATATTGGCTATATCAATTCCTGGTCTAGTAGTGTCATTTGGCTGATGTTGGGTGGATTTTTTATTGCTGAAGCAATGAGTAAAACCAATCTGGACAAAACGATTTTTAGACTTTCAATTACCAAATTTGGTACGGCACCAAAAAAAATACTTTTGGGTCTTATGCTCACTACTGCCCTGTTTTCCATGGTGATGTCTAATACGGCAACAACGGCAATGATGATAGCCTCTGTACTTCCTTTCTTAAATACCATGGATAAAAATGCACCTATGTCTAAAGCTATCCTGATCGGGATTGCAGGTGCTGCTGCTATTGGTGGTATGGGAACCATTATTGGGTCGCCTCCAAATGCCATTGCCGTGGAAGCATTGAACAGCCATGGTATTAAAATAGGATTCCTGGAGTGGATGATGATCGGTTTTCCCATGGCCATACTTCTAACTGTTTTGTTTTGGTTTCTATTGACCAAAAAATACATCCCCAAAACAAAAAAATTGAACATCGCCATTGAGAACGAAGTACCAAATACGGATGTGGAAACATATAAGTTTGAAATTATTAAAAAGCGAATAGTGCTCGCAGTACTTGGGTTAACATTATTGCTTTGGCTTACAGAAAAATTGCATGGTATTCCGGCTTCAGTGGTCTCCTTGGTACCCATAATCCTCTTAACAATGTCCGGGATCGTAAATGGGGATGATGTTCGAAAGCTTCCCTGGGATACACTTATGCTTGTAGCCGGTGGCCTTGCATTGGGACTAGCCATCAAAGAAACCGGATTGGCAGATTTCTATGTAGATAAGATCAAGGATTTTGAACTAAACTTTTATGTGCTGGTGTTTTTATTTGCGTTTCTTACCGTCATCCTTTCTAATATTATGAGTAATACGGCAACGGCCACTGTGCTGATCCCTATTGGGATTGTCCTAACCTTCAACAACCCGGTTGTTCTGCCTTTGGTGATAGGTTTCTGTGCCTCAATGGCCCTGTTTTTACCCATCTCCACACCTCCCAATGCCATTGCTTACAGTACGGGGAAATTGGAACAAAGAGATTTTAGGTTTGGTGGACTAGTTTTAGGTGGCCTGGGACCCATTTTAATCTCAGTAATAGTCTTACTTACCTATATGTCTTTTATTTAAAAAAGATAGTTTAATAATTAAAGAAGCACCCATCTGGGTGCTTCCTGCTTACAAATTCAAAAACCCAATTAAAGCTGTAATTGGTGTTATTTTACATAGGCGTCTTCATGGACCATTGCTACGGCTCTTCCTGAAGGATCGTTCATGTTCTTAAATGCTTCGTCCCATTCTAGTGCTATCTGCGTACTGCAGGCCACTGATGCCTCCTGAGGGACACATAATGCGGCGGCATCTGAAGGGAAATGTGATTCAAAAATGGATCGGTAATAAAATTCCTCCTTAGACCCGGGTGTTTGTATAGGAAAACGAAATTTTGCATTGGCTAACTGCTCATCTGTCACTTCCTGGTCTACCATTTCTTTAAGCGTATCTATCCAGCTATACCCTACCCCATCCGAGAACTGTTCTTTTTGTCTCCAGGCCACACTTTCCGGGAGATACGATTCGAAGGCCTTACGCACTACCCATTTTTCCATACGCTCTCCATTGATCATCTTATCCTGTGGGTTGATCCTCATGGCCACATCCATGAATTCTTTATCCAGGAATGGAACTCTGCCCTCAATTCCCCAAGCCGCTAAAGACTTATTGGCTCTCAAGCAATCATACATATGAAGTTTATTCAATTTGCGCACCGTTTCTTCGTGAAACTCTTTTGCATTGGGTGCCTTATGAAAATACAGATATCCTCCAAACAATTCATCTGCCCCTTCACCGGAAAGGACCATTTTTATTCCCATCGATTTAATGACCCTGGCCATCAAATACATGGGCGTAGAGGCCCTTATGGTAGTTATATCATAGGTTTCCAGGTTGTAGATCACATCTTTGATGGCATCCAGACCTTCCTGTATGGTAAATTTTATTTCATGGTGAACGGTTCCAATATGAGCGGCTACTTTTTTAGCAGCTGCAAGGTCTGGAGACCCCTCCAGGCCTACAGAGAAAGAGTGAAGCTGCGGCCACCAGGCCTCTGAAGTATCGTCAGATTCGATGCGTTTCTGGGAATATTTCTTGGCGATGGCCGATGTTACAGATGAATCTAAGCCACCCGAAAGTAAAACCCCGTAAGGAACATCAGACATTAGTTGACGGTGTACCGCGGCTTCCAGGGCATCACGGATCGCCTCAATGCTGGTCTCGTTGTCTTTTACCGCATCATACTCCATCCAGTCGCGGCTATACCACTGCTTTAATTTACCATCAGTGCTTTCCAGGTAATGCCCTGGAGGAAAAAGTTCAATTTTTGTACAGATCCCTTCTAACGCCTTTAATTCTGAAGCCACATAGAAAGTACCATTTTTATCCCATCCCATATACAGAGGTATGATCCCCATATGGTCGCGAGCTACAAAATAGGTGTCCTTTTCACTGTCATAAATGGCAAAACCAAAAATACCATTCATCTCATCTAAAAAAGCCGGACCTTTCTTCTGATACAAAGCGAGGATCACTTCACAATCCGATTCAGTCCTAAAATTGTAACTGTCGCTAAATTGCTTTCTAAGTTCCCTATGGTTGTATATCTCACCATTGGCTGCCAGGATAAGTTTTCCATCTTCACTGATCAGAGGTTGCTTCCCCGAGGCCGGATCCACAATGGCGAGCCTTTCATGGGCTAAAATAGCTTTATCATTGGAGTATATCCCGCTCCAGTCCGGGCCCCTATGCCGTACTTTCTTAGCCATTTCCAATAACTGAGGCCGTAATACTTCGGTACTTTCCTTTACATCAAAGGCACACACAATTCCACACATGCTAAATATCAATTATAATTTATGTTGACAAAGATGATGCTTTGGTTTTAAATAGAAAACATATATACTGTTTTAGATTCCTATTTGATATTTTATTTTTACTATTTATAATAAATTGTAATAAAAAGCAACAAACTATTAAAAAGTTAGTGCAAATTGTAAGAAGTCCAAATTTTAACGACTCTTTATAAATATACGAAGCCTTAAGAGCTTAGATTTGAAAAACTTAAAAATGAACTTTATGAAAAATGTACTTACCCTTACACTCATGGTATGCACCATGGTATTTGCAAGCACCGCTTCTGCTCAAGAATTTAGCGGTATGGATAAAAGCCCTATGGACATGGCATCCTATCCAACAGATTACAAAAATTCTGACAAAGCTGTCCGTGTAATTTATAGCCGACCTCAACTCAAAGGACGTTCTATGGAAGAACTAGCACCTGCCGGCAAGGTTTGGAGAACCGGAGCCAACGAGGCTGCCGAGATCACCTTTTTTAAAGGTGCCACTATTGGTGGGCAAAAAATTGATGCAGGGACATATGCTCTTTTCACTATTCCAGGAGAAAATGGCTGGACAGTAATTCTTAACAAGAATCTGAACCAATGGGGTTCTTATTTTTATGATAAAGCCGGTGATGTAGCCAGAGTCAGTGCAAATGTATCTGCAGGTTCCGAATCTTTGGAAGCCTTTTCGGTTACCTTTCAGGATGTTGACAATGGAGTTCACATGGTAATGGGATGGGGTACCACCAGGGTTGCCGTTCCTATTGTTTTTGTAATGTAAGTTTTGATTTAAAATATAAAAAAGCCGAAGGGATGCCTTCGGCTTTTTGTTTTTATTTATTTATATATTTATTTTTTGGCTCCGCCAGTCTTTTGCTCTCTGATCTTAACATAGATCAGTTTTTTTCTTCCTTTGGCATCCTCGCGCCGTTCAATATCAAATTCTCCCAGGGAACTGATAAGAGGGGTGAGTTTTTGATAACCATAATTCCGGGAATCGAAATTGGGTTGTTTTTTCTGTAAAAGACTCCCTACATCACCAAGAAAAGCCCAACCGTCATCATCTGCCACATCTTCTACGGTTGTGGTGATAAGTTGTATATCTTTTTTTGTAACCTTGTCTACCCCGCTCTTCTTATCCGTTTTGATACCTCCGGGATCTGTACTGCTTTCTTCAGATTGTTTTTTCAGGATCTCTATATAGATGAATTTGTCACAAGCCACAATAAAGGGATTGGGGGTCTTCTTCTCACCAATACCGAATACCTGCATCCCTGCTTCCCGAAGACGTGTTGCGAGACGGGTAAAATCACTATCACTACTCACCAGACAAAAGCCATTGACCTTGCCGGAATAGAGAACATCCATGGCATCAATGATCATAGCAGAATCTGTAGCATTCTTTCCTGCGGTATATCCGTATTGTTGAATAGGTGTGATGGCATTTTCGAGCAGTACATTCTTCCACTTTCCAAGCCTTGGATTTGTCCAATCCCCATAGATTCTTTTAATAGTAGGATTGCCATATTTCGCAATCTCTTCCATCATTTCCTTAACATAGGCAGAGGGAATATTATCCCCATCTATCAGTACGGCTAAATTAATATCCATTGTTTTCTTTTTTACAAAGTACGGCCTTTATTGATAAAAGTATATAATATTGAAGATCGAATCTTTGAACTTCAAATTGTTATTATTTGATCATTATGAACAGAGCATACATGTTCTGTCTGTGGAGTCATCATAGGATATTACTCCAATTACCCTTAAGTTTGAGTAAAATAAATACAGCATTATGAAGACTATCCGAATCTGCCTTTACTTTTTTGTGATCCTGATCTTCTTTTTATTTTATACAAAAGGGCAGGCCCAGGATTCAAGCAGGGAATATTATGTCCTTCAAGTCTATACTTTGGCCAATGCAGAACAGGAAGCCCTAACCGATACCTATTTGCAGCATGGTCTCCTTCCTGCTCTGAAACGTCAACAAATTTCGTCTGTTGGAGTATTCAAATGGAGAACGGAAGTACAAGACAGCATATTACAGCGTTTTGTTCTATACCCTATAAGCACTCCGAACTCGCTAGATCTTTTAAAAGAAAGATTGGATACCGATGAAGAACTCTGGAAGAACAACAGATCATTTCTGGAGGCACCCCATGATGCACCTGCTTACCAACGAATAGAGACCATTTTTCTCAAGGCCTTTAAAGAAATGCCCATAATGCAAGCTTCCAAGGTTGAAGGAATTCGTGAGGATAGAGTATATGAACTGCGTAGTTATGAATCTCCCACCCAGGCTTTGTTTATCAATAAGGTACATATGTTTAATGAAGGTGGCGAAGTGGCACTTTTTGACCGACTTGGATTTAACGCCGTGTTCTATGCCGAGGTGCTTGCCGGACCAAGTATGCCCAATCTTATGTATATGACCACTTTTAAAGATATGGAAACAAGAGATCTACTTTGGAAGGCTTTTGTAGATTCCCCGGAATGGCAAGGACTTATCAATGATCCCTCCTATAACAATAATGTAAGTAAAGCCGATATTCTTTTACTTAGCCCAATGAAATACTCTGATTATTAGGATTTCTTTACTCTATTTTGGTGAGAATAAATTCTACCCGCCTATTTTGACGTCTACCTTCCGGATTAGAATTGAGCGCAATTGGCAAACTTCCACCATGACCCTTCCAGGATACACGTTCCTTTGGGAGGCCCAGTTCTATGAAATAGCCGGCCACGGCCTCACATCGGCTATTAGATAACCGTAAATTATACGGAACCGTACCCACTCCATCGGTATGTCCATGGATCACGATGTGCAAACTGGGATCGGCCGCTAAAAATTCATAAGTTTCCTTTAAATAGGCTTTGGCACCCTCTAGTAATTCATATTCATCAAAATCAAAGAGTACATGTTGAAAAAGATGGGTAGTGTTCAAACTAAAGGTCTCCTTTTTCAAGGATGTGTCTGCTAAATCACTTGTGGTATCTGCTTCGGGACTTGACAGTGTGACCATATCAACGTAGTAATAGGCACCTTGTTTTGCTCCTTTCTTAAAAAGAAATTTACGCGTACGGGCATTATTCTTGAAATTCCCCAGGGTCATGTATTGTTCCTTTCCTTTGGCAACGTAAGGTGTTGAGACCAGCATCCAATCCTTGGTGTCATTAGCAAAATGAGAATAGCCAATCTCCAGATATGTGAAGGAGTTATCAGTATCCTTGTAGAGATGCATTTTTGACAATTCCTTATGTATCTCAAAATCTAGGGGCTGCTCAGAAAAGACCACGCCGAATTCATTGATCGCAAAATCTGAACGCTCTGCCAGACTTACAAAAAAGGACAATTCATAGGTTACTCCTTTTTTTAAGGGAGTGAGCAGTTTGGCTTGCATGTATTCCCTGTAGTCATTGGGTGCATATAAATAAAAGCCGGCATAACCCTCGCCAAAATCTGCAATTTGAGTTCCATTAAAGTTTTTTGGGGTTCCCATGGCCTCGCTACAACCATGGAAGTAATCTGTTGATCCTTTGGTTGGGGTACTCCATCCTATTACATCCGCACTAAAGTTTCCAAGTTTAACCGGGCAGGCCCTATGATCTTCAAAACTTGGATTCGTCACCAGGTTCTGTGAAAATCCGGCACATATCCCCCAAAGGAATAGAACCTTAATGCAATACATGGTGATCTTCTTCATCGCGTTAAATCTGTAAAACCCTCAAGATAAAATTAAAGAAAGTCTGGGTCTTAGCGTGAATTAAACCAATTTGGTTCGTCAAAGGGTAGGCAATTTAGGGCATAGCGCTTTTCTAACTGCAACTTTTACTACCCATATACCTCATTTTCAGCAAGCTGAACCTAAAAATCGAATTTATAGGTGGCTCCTGCAAGGATCTGGAAACTCTGAACCCTAAAATTGGCCCATTGTTGATAGTCATTGTTGGCAAGGTTGCTCGCTTTCGCAAAAATTGAAAGTTGCTCGCTCAATCTGTATCCTATATGTGCATTTGCATCGAAGTAACTATCTAAGGTCAGTATGCTGGCCGGATAGTCTGAAGGTTGTGCATTGGGGATCACAACGGCACTTAGATCCTCTCGCTCCCCTACAAAGAATATATTGGCTCCCATAAACCATTGTTCATCTATCTGATAATCCATAAAAAGTGATCCTCTCAAATTTGGTAAGTTCCAGGCTGGATTATCTGTCTCTGTATCATATTCGTAAACAGAAGCGTTGACCCCTAAAGTAAAATTGCGGTTAATATCTACATTAAGCTCTCCGAAGATCCCAAGCGTTTTTACATCATCATAAAAGACCTCAAAGGAATTGCCATAATAATACCCCTTTTCATCATCCCTAAAACTGTTCTGAGGGTTGAGTTTGAACAAGGGTTTTCTGTTTTCTGCCGAATAAGATCCTCTAACATTGTAGCTCAGATTGGGAAATAATTGCCCCTTAAAACCAATATTGGCATCGTATTGCTGATCCGTAGGTTGAATTATCAAGGTTGGCGACACATACGGATTATCATCTACATAATCAGCATAAGAATTTTGTGTTAATTGCCCGGTAACCCCTCCGTAAACAATAACCATATCTTCCAGCAAACGATATGATGCGGTTACTTGCGGATAAATATAGAAATTGCTTTCGTTGGTCTCTCCATCCATCCCGTAGACCAGATTTGCCCCCAGGTTTAAACTAAGTTCATCTTTGACGATAAGAATACTGGGACCGATCCCCACTTGAAATTGTGAGTATTGAATAGCCGGGGTATTTGCGGTATTGTTTACATCGGCATTTATGAATTCTCCTCCTACATAATCTCCTTTTACAGTAATGGTAAGGGCTTCTTCACTCAATGGAAAATTGAAGGTAGTTGAAATAAGGCCCCTGTTCTCGGCAGATTCTACCTTGTCCCAAAATCTTTTTACAAATACCTCTCCCTTACTTAAGAAGGAATCTTCCTGATTGAGGTGAGCACCCAGTTCCACATTAAAATATTGTTGTTTTTCATCTATCCCAGCTATGGTGGCCTCATCGAAAACTCCCTCCGGAAGACCATACCAATTGTAAAGCTGATGTCTGGCTGCAGAACTGATCCCCCAGTCAAAATCGCGCCCTCTATTGGAATAGGCAGCTTCTAATTTTGTATTGTAAAAATCAGTATCCAAAGGAGTGAAATCCAGATCCCCCCTCGAAGAGAAATGATTAAGCCCAATATCTACACGTTGATTCCCTCTATCTATATCTCTGCTAGTGTAAAAGTCGAGCAGCGCATTGTTAAAATTACCGAGTCCCAGTGAGACATATGAATTGTAGAGTTTTTCCGGGCTAGCTTTCTGTACTGTTGCAGCCTTGCCTTTTGCCGGCGTAAAAGTGGAAGCAACAGGGACCGAAAAGATACTATAACGGATCTCCTTTTTCGTAAGGACGATCGAATCGTTTAAGATAGGTGCGGACTTAATTTTAAAGGCATCTGAAACTGTGGGTGAATACGGTTTTACAACCGTTACCGTTTCAGTACCCAGGTCTTTTTCGTCCTGTCCAAAAGCCCCCAAAATAAGGCTTAAGCCTGCTATGATTGATAATTGAATCTTCTTTTGCATAAATACCACTTAAATTAGTTCCCCTCAGGATTAACAGAGGCGTTGCGTTCGGCTTCCTTGGCTTTTATCCTCGATAATTCGCGCTTAGCATCTTCTACGATCGCCGGAAATTGAACAAAATTTGCGATCACGCTATCCAGAATGTATGTGGCCTGGAAGGCATCGCCCAGGGCATAGAAATTTTGGGCCATAATAAGCAATCCTTTTCCTCCCCATTCTTTGTAGGTAGCGTATTCCTTGGCTAATTTTTGAACTGCAGTATTACTCGCTTCGTACTCTTTTCTATTTCGTTTAAAATAAGCGTCGTAGTACAGGGCTTCCGCCGCCGTAGAACCACTTGCGATCTTTGACACTTCCTTATAGGCAGCTTCTGCCGTGGCCTCATCACCTGTTTTCATGGCAGATCTGGCAATCATCACATGAGCATCGCTTCTAATTCGATCATCTACATTTGAACTACCCAACACTTTATCAGCATAGACCAACGTTCGGGCATACTCTTTTTGTTCAAAATAAACCTTCATTAGATTCTGCTGAGCATAAATGCGATTCTGAGGTATGTCTGCTGTATTTTCCAATTGAGTTAAATAGGGCATGGCAGCTTTGGTATTACTTTTCGCCATCAACAATTCACATACTCTGGTAAGTGCTTGCTCAGAAAATTCGCTGCCTCCTCTGTCTGCTACATATTGATACGACTTAAGGGCCTTGTCATTTTCTCCTTTTGAGAAATACAATTGTGCCAAAGCAAAGTTGGCCGGCATAGTATGCATGCCAGAGGGAAATTCCTTGAGGTAATTTTCATATCCCCTGATTGCAGCGGCATCTTTCCCCTCTAAATTCTGCTTGTTTGCAGATTCATAGGTAGCATTATCTAATTCAACATCTGAAACCTCAACGAAATCGAGATTCCTGACCCAAGCGGCGTATTCATTAACTCTTCCCATATCCATATAGACCAATTTTCCCGTATTAACTGCTTGTACAGCTTCCTGGGTCTTCGGAAAATCGTTTACGACCGCCTTAAACTTTAACAAGGCCTCATTATTCCTGTTGGCGTTATAATGCACCAACCCTTGTCTTAAAAGGGCCTGAGGAACCAAACTACTCCCTCTGTACTCCCTAACAAGTTGATCGTAAGCTTGTAATCCTTCTTTTTCCCGGTTATCGCGGATATATGAATTGCCCAGTTCAAAAAGCACATCATCTTTTAAGGTAGATACTGGATATTGAGAAAGGAATTTATTGAGCTCGGATATTTTAGTATCATTTTTACCTACAAATCCATAACTAACCGCTTTTTGAAAAGCCGCATAGTCCTTTTCTGCTCCGTTACCCCTTGCATATTGGGAATAAGCATCTATCGCAGCCTCATATTTGCTGGTTACAAAATAACAGTCGCCCAATCGCACCACTGCATCTAAAGCTTTTGGATCAGTGGCAGATCTTTTAGAATATTCCTTAAAATAATTACTTGCAGTACCGTAATCCTTTAATTTAAAATAGGTATACCCAAGGTTGTAATCCAAGTCCTTAAATTCCTGGGTCCTGCTCGCTACACCGCTTTGTTGAAAAAGGATAAAGTCTGGCAGCGCCTCATCAAATCGATTTAATAAATAACTGGCCTCGGCCTTCCAGTATCTGGCCCTTGAAGTAAAAATTGCATCGGCGTCACTTTTTACCGCTAAATTCATCACCTTAACGGTCTCAGCATAATCACCATCCAAAAACAACTCCACACCGCGGTAAAAGGCTACCTTTTGAAAAGTGGCCTTGCTGGCATAATTATTATTTTTCTCAAGTAGTTCTAAAGCGCCTTTAAAATTCTTGGAAGTAAGGTAAGAGTCTACCAATAACTCTTGTAATTCTGATGCATTGGCATCTTTTGGGTAGCGATCCAAATAGGATGATAACACCTCTGAAACTGGTTCGTAGGCATTTCCAATATCATAACTCAGGCGAGCATAATTTAAATACGCATCTTTCTGTATCTCAGGACTAAAGTCCATTTGTGAAGCATTCCTGAAGGCATTCAGGGCCTCTTGTTTCTTATCGAGTTTCAAATAGCATTCTGCTAAGTGATAATAGGCATTTTGGGCCACGCTATTGTTCCCGTCAATGATCTTATTGAATTGAAGAATAGCATTGGCATAGTCTTCCTGTTGGTAATAACAATAGCCTAATTAATAGTAATCTGTATTGTTCCATCTGCCTCGTTTACCCCGGTATTGCTCCAGATATGGAATGGCATTGGCATATTGCTTCAGGTTGAAATAGCTTTCTCCAATGATCTTATTAAGCTCTGAGATCTCCGTCCTGTCCGACTTTGGTAATTGTTTTTTACCCAGGGCAATAGCCTCTTCAAAATTTCCAAGTTTAAAATTGAGATCGGCTTGAAAATAAGAAAGCTTTTCATTTAATACTTCCTGGTCTGTGATCTGGTCAAAACGTGCATTCGCTTCCTCGTAATCATCTTCCTGATAGGCAATAAATCCAAGATAATATTTGGCCTGTGCACCATAAGCAGGGGAATTAGATACCTTGTTAAAATAGGATTCCGCTTCCTTGGTTTTCTTGGAGGCATACAAGGAATATCCCATATTAAAATTAAAACGCTCCCTGTCTTTCCTTGGAATGTTACTTTGCCCCACCCTTTTATACCACTTAAGAGCATAGGGATATTTGCCGTTCTCAAAATAATAGTCGGCTACATCCATAAAAGCGGAATTTCGTTTTGTAGAAGTTGGATAGTTTGCTACAAAATTTTCCATGAGCCGGTCCGCACCAAGCTGATTTAGTCGTACTGCTGCATTCGCAACATAATATGCACTATTCGCTTCTGTTTCCTCATTGCTGGTACTTCCGTTTACTTTTTCGAAAAGGGTCTGTGCAGCCTGATATTGTTTATTGTTGTAAAGGTCCAGCGCCTCCTGATATTGTCTTTGATGATGGGTATAGATTTTTGATTCCTGAGCAGTAGCCGAAAAAAGCATCCCAAGACAGACAAGGGAGAAGGCGGTGATTTTCTTTCGCATAATGTTCTCTAGCTGTTAAGAATTACCGTAATTTCCCATAGTAACGTCAAATATTGTTTTGAAGTATAAACCATCTAAAAAATAGATTTTTATGCATGCTCCCCTTTTTATCCTGTAGAACTTATTACTTTTATATCAACATTTACACATTATGGGTGAAAGCATTTTCAATCTGAAAGAAGTATCCGTTTTCCAAAAGGAAAATATGGTCCTCAATGATATTACTCTGGAGGTGAAAAAAGGAGAGTTTGTATATCTCATTGGAAAGACCGGGAGTGGAAAAAGTAGTCTTATGAAAACCCTTTATGCAGATCTCCCTTTAATAGAGGGACATGGACGAATTGTAGGATTTAATCTAAAAACCCTTGAGGAGAAAAAAATTCCCTTTTTAAGACGAAAACTGGGCATCGTTTTCCAGGATTTTAAACTACTCCCTGATAGAAACATCAACAGGAATCTTATGTTTGTTCTGAAGGCTACCGGCTGGACAGACAATGTCCTGATGAACGCCAAGATTGAGGATGTACTGGATAAGGTGGGCATGAAAACCAAAGGGTTTAAATTTCCTCATGAATTATCGGGTGGGGAACAGCAGCGTATTGCTATTGCAAGGGCATTATTGAATGACCCCGAACTTATCCTGGCCGATGAACCAACAGGAAATCTGGACCCACAAACCAGTGTAGAGGTCATGAAAGTCTTACAGGAAATTAATAAGACCGGCCGAACCATCCTAATGGCCACTCATGATTACGCCCTGCTTCTTAAATATCCATCCAAAACCCTAAAATGCGATGGTAATAAGGTCTTCGAGGTAGTTCAGAAAGCAGTCTGATAACTCCGCTTCTCTTCTAGTGAGCACTTAAAAAAGATATTCAAAAAAAGCGTATCTTTCTTTCACCAACCAACCAATTAATTTAAACGATGAATCTTAAAGAACTATTTCTTTCCGCATTAGTAATTACACTTTTTTCATGCAAATCTGACATTCCTAGCCAAGGATACTGCTTCTGTAGCGGTAGTCCGTGAATGGAAACCAGATGATACTCGAAGCCTTTCAGGAGTAACGGCCGATAGAGGTCTTATATATAATTCTGAGATGGACGCTGATGGCTTATGTACTCTACGAACCATCTAACGGTACTTTAACTTATTTAATGAACAAACAAGGAGAAGTGGTTCATACCTGGTCCTCCGACCTGAATTCCATGAATTCTTATTTACAACCCAATGGTCATCTCATCAGAATGGAACGGGATGAGAACTTTCCCACCTTTGCTGCCGGAGGTCAAGCCGGAAGGATACGGGAATACGATTGGGATGGAAATATCTTATGGGATTTTAAATGTGCAATGAAAAGGAATTGACCCATCATGATATTGAGATTATGCCCAATGGCAATATTCTGGCTATTTCCTACGATGCCATAACACCCGAAGAGGCTGAGATGGCCGGTAAAGATCCTAAGCATGTACCTAAGGCAGGTATTTGGCTGGACAAGATCATTGAAATAAAACCAATTAAACCCAACGATGGCGAGATTGTATGGGAATGGCATATGTGGGATCATTTAATGCAGGATCTTGATGACAACAAAAAATAATTATGGGGTTGTTGCTGAAAACCCCGGAAAGATCAACATCAATATCCCGAGTGCAGAGGCAGGTCCTCCAATGACCGAAGAACAAGTTACTCAAATGAAAAAAATGGGTATGATGACCTCAAATGCCACGGTAGATAATCAGGGTTCTGATTTACCCATACCAATGCCATCTCCTATAATCCAGACTTAGATCAGATTGTTATCAGTGTTCCTGCTTACGGTGAAATAATGTCATAGACCATAGCACAACCACTGAAGAAGCCAAAGGAAGTACCGGAGGCAAATGCGGACATGGGGGAGATCTTCTTTACCGATGGGGCAATCCGGCCAATTATGGAAGGGTACCAAAGAAGACCAAATCCTTTTTGGCAACACGATGTAAAATGGATCCCGAAGGGATATCCCGGAGAAGGACATTTAATGGTTTTTAACAATGATATTGAACATCCAGACAATAAAGTACCCTCTATGTGGGCGGCTTTGGGCGGAGCAAATCTCCTGAGATGAATGTGAAATTGGAGATGTTGGCAATTAGTGCGGTTTTCGAATGTGCAATTCCAACAAATGAAGAAGGAGCTTATATATTGGATGAGAATGGAGCTTTTGGTCCGGCAGAACCCGACTGGTCCTATACTGCACCAGATAAATATTCCTTTTATTCGGCTTTTATTTCAGGAGCTCATCGAATGAAAAATGGAAATACCCTTATCACTCGGGGATGCAGGGACGATTTATGGAAGTTACGAGAACAATGAAATTGTTTGGGAATATTGGAATCCTTATAATGACCACTACAGAATGCCTGATGGCTCGGTATCACCACCCATTGGACCTTTTATATATGGGGTCTTTAGAACACTTTCTATCCGAAAGACTATCCTGCGCTTGCAGGCAAGGACCTGAAACCCCTTACAGAACAACCAGAACCCTTTATTTTTAAAATGCCTCCACCGCCAGCCAGGACAGAACCTAAATCGAACACAAGAAATTAACCAACTAAAAAATAAAAATATGTCAATTAAAATTATAGGAGCCGGATTTCCAAGGACCGGCACAAATACCTTAAAACAATAGCCTGGAAACAATTAGGTTATAATCATGTTTACCATATGAAGGAATTGCTGGTAAACCCGGATAAACTGCATTATTGGAAAACCCTTGTGAAACCGGTGATACAGACTGGGATGCACTTTACGAAGGTTATGACGCCACGGTGGATTTTCCCGGCTACCCCTGGTACAAAGAACATATGAAACGATATCCGGATGCAAAGGTTATCCTCACCGTACGGGATTTTGAAGCCTGGTATAAAAGTGTGGACAGTACTGTTTTCCGGGCCGGACCACAAACCCCGGTGAAAAGATTAAAATGATGGGGAAATTACTGTTCAGTGCCAGAGCACGCAATGTTGTTAAGTGTATTAAATGGTTTAAAAAGACTTTTTTGCTGAAAGACTACAGGGAAAGTTTGAGGATAAGGAATTTGCGAAAAAATTCTGGGAAGATCATATAGCAGAAGTAAAGGCCACTGTACCTAAAGACAAATTACTGGTTTATGACGTACGGGACGGATGGGCGCCTCTTTGTAAATTTCTTGGGTGTAGAAGGAACCTGCTGAACCACTGCCACATTTAAATAAAAAAGAGAACTTTAAGGCAATGCTTCCCAAACTTATGAAAGGGGAAATGGTCTAAAGTCAGTATCGCATACAAACTAAATATCAAATTCCCTCGGTGGCTTTGAACCTCTGGGGGTTAATTATTAACCAGACCATCTATGAATACTGAAAGCTGGCAGGTAAAAGTTACCCTTTTACTGGTAAGTAGCCTTACCATTATGTCTATGATTACCATATCTGCTTCATTGCCGGATATGACCAAGACCTTTCAACTTTACCAAACGCGGAACTTGTTAAACTTAGCTTTCGTTTCCTGCTCTTTTTATTGCCCTAACTGCAATAATCGCAGGGAAATTATTGATAAATTTGGAAGATTACGACTTTTAGGTGCTGCTCTTATTCTTTATGCTATTGCCGGTAGTTCAGGTTATTGGTTGGACAATATATACCTTATCCTGGCTGGAAGGGCTTTGCTGGGTATTTGTGTTGGAATTACCATGACCATTGCTACAACGCTGATAGCAGATTATTATCAGGGCAAATCCAGACAAAAATTTGCCGGTTTACAAATAGCAGTGATGTCTATTGGAGGTATTATGTTCGTTACTCTGGGGGGAGTATTGGCCGATATATCATGGCGGGTTCCTTTTTTACTTTATTTATTTCCTTTGATAATTTTACCGACCACTTATTATTCCTAAAAGAGCCAAAATCATTAGCAATGTTCAAAAGATCTCAGAGCCTAAGAAATCACCTAAAATAATTTGGCTTGTTTTTGTAAATGTGATGATTATGTGGATTCTGTTTTTTATTATCCCCGTACAGATACCATTCTATTTAAAATCTATTGGCATTGAAAAAAATACTTTAATTGGCATCGCAATAGCTTCAGCTACTTTTTTCTCTGTGATTTCTTCGCTTTCATTTACCCGTATAAAGGACAGGTTGAGGTTTAGACAGATTTTTGGTATTGGCTATTTTTTAATGGCCCTTGCATTCCTTTCTTTTGCTTTTGGCGATCATATGGCATGGTTATGATAGGAATGTTACTTGCCGGTCTGGGTATGGGCTTAATGATCCCTAATGCCAATGTTTGGGTAATGCAATTAGCCCCTGAACAAATTCGGGGGCAGGAAATTGGAAGATTAACTACATTTTGGTTTATGGGTCAGTTTTTGTCACCTCTTGTACTTTTACCCTTTTTGGATTATTTTACACAAGCCCAATTATTCTATGGGCTAGGGATCATCTTATTTGTGGTTGGCTTTTTGTTCTTCCTGTGGTACTGGTCTCAACCAAGTTTGAAATCTGCAAATTAATCTTTGTAAAGTCTATAGTGAAACAAGGTGATCCGTAAAAAAAAGCTTTTACAGCCCGATAAAAAAATGCACCCTTAATTGGGGTTTTGCTATTTTTTATTTCTGTACTTTTACTACTTATTACCGGTCCTCTAGGATTTATTTATGGATTCTTTTACACCTTATTCAAAAGAGGACTTAAAGGTCTTGGAGAATACCTCTTAAAAATTGCCGTTTCAATAGATCAGTTGGGAAATGTTCTTATGCAGCATTTATTGAATCTACTTTGGATAAAAAAAGGCGGATACAAATTTGGCAATCGAGATGAAACAATTTCCAGTGCCCTGGGAAGAAATAAAAAATTAGGGATGCTCACAGTTTTTGGAAATGTAATCGATCAATTCCTGGACACAATAGATCCCAATCATTCTCTTAATTCCATTGATTACTACATGGAACCATCAGAGAATATCATTGATAAACTTGCCTGGATCATAATTAAGGAAAAGCGTATTCTTATGTGTTCGCAGCAAGGGAAATCCTTGTTCTATCTTCCGGGTGGAAAAAGGGATAAAGGAGAATCAGATCTGAAAGCTTTAACACGAGAAATAAAAGAGGAATTACAGGTAACTTTAGATACCATCACAGCTTTCAATTTATAGGGTCTTTGAAGCCCAGGCAGATGGCGTAAACCGCCTGGAGTATTAGTTCGTATGACATGTTATACAGCAACATATCAAGGGGAATTACAGGTAGATTCGGAGATTGAAGAAATGGCATGGCTCAGTTATCAGGACAAAGAAAAAGTGTCTGAGGTATGCCAGCTTATTTTTGACTATCTTAAATCAGAAGAGCGTACTGTGATAAATAACCCATGGACGTCTTCAAGCAGTTTTTTGTTACTTTTACGCCCGACTAACAAGGCACAATACGCCAACATTTACAATATAATATGACAGTACTGGGAATTGACATTGGTGGTTCGGGCATGAAAGGTGCCTTAGTTAATTCAATAACAGGAGAAATGCTTTCAGAACGCTTCCGAATTCCAACGCCACTTTCCCGAAAGCCAAAACCTATGGCAAAGGTGGTAAAAGAGATCGTTGACCATTTTGATTATAAAGGTCCGGTAGGCTGTGGATTTCCCACTACCGTCAGACATGGAATATGTAAGTCCAGAGGAAATCTACATAAGAAATGGTTGAATGTCAATGTCAAAGAACTTTTCAGTGAGGCCACGGGATTACCTGTAACGATTATAAATGACGCCGATGCTGCCGGATATGCTACCATGAATTATGGTATTGGAAAAGGAAGAAGCGGTTTTGTGGTCATGATCACCATAGGCACCGGTCTTGGTAGTGGTGCATTTTGGAATGGAGAGCTTATTCCCAATTTTGAACTGGGTCATATTCCTTATAAAGAATATAAAAAGATCGAGGACTGGGCAGCAGCTTCTGCCAAGGAACGGGAAGGTATTTCGTACGAAGAATGGGGTAAACGCTTTAACACCTTCTTAGAATATGTGGATCTGATCATTGCTCCAGACCTTATTATTTTAGGGGGTGGCACTTCTAAAGATTTCGATGAATACAAAGAATATATCACCATTGAGACTCCTGTAATACCGGCCGGACTTCAAAATCATGCCGGGATCATTGGTGCGGCTGCAGCTGCCATGCATCCGGCTCCCATGGACTAAGTAATAGAAATAAAAAAAGCGCCTATATGGCGCTTTTTTTTATGCTAATTTGTTGCGTTTCCTGTCCACCTCAGTGAGATAGATCTTACGCAAGCGAATGTGTTTTGGAGTAACTTCAACATACTCATCCTTTTGAATATATTCCAGCGCTTCTTCCAGGGAAAATTTCATCGCAGGAACAATCTTGGCTTTATCATCGGCCCCTGACGAACGAACATTGGAAAGTTTTTTGGTCTTGGTGACATTAATGGTCATGTCATCCCCTCTAGAGTTCTCCCCAATAACCTGACCTTCATATATATCTTCACCCGGATCAATAAAGAAACGGCCTCTTTCCTGTAACTTATCTATAGAATAAGGAATGGCTTTTCCTAGTTCCATAGAAACCAATGATCCATTCTGACGTTGAGGAATATCGCCCTTCATGGGTTGGTATTCAAGAAACCTATGGGTCATGATAGCTTCACCGGCGGTTGCTGTTAACAATTGATTTCGCAGACCGATAATTCCTCTGGAAGGGATCAGGAATTCGCATACCATCCGTTCTCCTTTAGATTCCATGCTGATCATCTCTCCTTTACGGATAGATACCATTTCCACGGCCTTTCCGGAAACACTTTCGGGCAGGTCAATTGTCAATTGCTCAATAGGTTCGCATTTTACACCATCGAATTCACGTATGATCACCTGTGGCTGACCTATCTGCAACTCATAACCTTCTCTCCGCATGGTTTCTATCAAGACAGACAAATGAAGTACTCCTCTTCCAAAGACCATAAACTTGTCTGCACTATCTGTTTCCTCTAATCTAAGTGCAAGATTCTTTTCCAGTTCTTTTTCCAGGCGTTCCTTGATATGTCTGGAAGTAACATATTTACCATCTTTTCCAAAGAATGGACTATCATTGATGGTAAATAACATACTCATAGTAGGTTCGTCTATTGCTATGGTCTTTAATCCCTGTGGATCTTCACTATCTGCAACGGTATCGCCAATGTCAAAACCTTCGAGCCCAACCAGGGCACAGATATCCCCGGTGACAACTTCACTCACCTTTATTCTTCCCAGACCTTCAAAAGTGTATAGTTCTTTGATCTTGGATTTTACTTTACTACCATCCCTTTTCACCAAAACAATTTGCTGACCTTCTTTTAAGGTTCCCCTTTGCAAGCGTCCAATAGCGATCCTCCCGGTAAAAGAAGAATAATCGAGAGAGGTGATCAGCATTTGCGTATTTCCCTGTTCTGGTTTAAAAGTGGGTATATGGTCCAGGACCATTTCCAGCAAAGGTTCTATAGTGGTAGTTGGTTTCTTCCAGTCATCGCTCATCCAGTTGTGTTTGGCAGAACCATAGACCACAGGAAAATCGAGTTGCCATTCTTCGGCGCCCAACTCATACATCAGGTCGAATACTTTTTCGTGTACCTCTTCCGGAGTACAATTCTCTTTATCAACCTTATTGATCACAACACATGGTTTTAAACCGAGGTCTAAAGCTTTTTGCAATACAAAACGAGTTTGAGGCATAGGACCTTCAAAGGCATCTACCAGTAACAATACTCCATCTGCCATGTTTAAAACACGTTCCACTTCACCTCCAAAATCGGCGTGACCGGGGGTATCAATAATATTGATCTTGGTCCCTTTGTAGGTCACGGATACATTCTTGGAAACAATGGTGATCCCCCGTTCTCTTTCAAGATCGTTGTTGTCCAGAATGAGATCGCCGGTTTTTTCGTTCTCACGAAACAACTGACAATAGTGAAGAATCTTATCAACCAGGGTAGTTTTACCGTGGTCAACGTGGGCAATAATGGCAATGTTCTTTGTAGTAGACATCTATTTCTTTTGAGCCGGCAAAGATACTGCTATTTTTGGCACGTATATACAAAGTTGTATTTTTTTTATGACACTGGTTTAGAGGTAGTTCTCTACAAATCAGAGCACAAAAATATGTCTATTCAAATTCCTACCTTTACCTAAAATAGTATGCATGGATCTCACTAAAATTCCCCAATTAAAAAATACGGATAGTAATCAGTTCTTTCTGTTATCAGGTCCGTGTGCCATTGAAGGTGAAGACATGGCCCTGCGGATCGCAGAGCACATCATGGAAATTACAGATCGTCTTAAGATACCTTATGTATTTAAGGGAAGTTTTAAGAAGGCCAACAGAAGCAGGGTAGATTCTTTTACCGGGATTGGGGATGAAAAAGCCTTAAAGATCTTACGTAAAGTGTCTGAAACCTTTAAAGTGCCAACGGTCACAGATATTCATGAGATCTCCGATGCAAAGATGGCTGCAGAATACGTAGATATATTGCAGATCCCGGCTTTCCTGGTGCGTCAGACAGATCTGGTGATCGCTGCCGCTGAAACGGGGAAGACCATAAATCTTAAAAAAGGGCAATTCATGAGTCCGGAAAGCATGAAGCACGCAGTAGCCAAGGTTACAGATTCCGGTAATGATCAGGTCATTATTACGGATCGGGGAACTATGTTTGGATATCAGGATATGATCGTTGATTTCAGGGGGGTACCAACTATGAAACAATACGCTCCTGTTGTTCTGGATGTCACTCATTCACTGCAGCAACCCAACCAGGCCTCCGGGGTAACCGGAGGCAGACCGGCCCTAATCAGTACAATGGCCAGGGCGGGAATTGCGGCCGGCGTAGACGGGCTCTTTATGGAAACTCATTTTGATCCTGCCAATGCAAAAAGTGATGGCGCCAATATGCTGCCATTGGACAAATTAGAAACACTATTAACTCAATTGACGAGACTAAGAGAAACTATAAATCAATTGTAGATCTATTCGCATATTTCCAAAAGGTTGGTATCGTTCAAAGATGAAGTAATACATCCGATCTTCCTATTATACGAAGCTTAGGTACAACATGTACCATTGATCTCTCTTTCAAAATCGGATGAAAACAGGCTGATATATTCTGGCGGCGTTTTGTTTGAGATGCTGATATTTTCCGTTACCATATCAACATCAAAATGAAAACATGAGTAATCTCCACCAAACTCCTCATCTAAACGAGACATAAGGAACTTTGTGATCCTCGGCCTTAATTTATACTCCAAATCAATGCAGTACCGCCTAAAGTCGTCATCAATGTCCCTCGAAATAATCCAATTAAATTTCACCGGTGATGTGGTTTAAAAAGCTAACTAATATATGAAAATATTTAAAGAATAAAGCGCATATAATCCATTATCACTTAAAGGGTTCTTTGTTTGGTTCTTAAACACCTAAAATAATAAAGTGCCATTTCACTTACTTTAAAAACACCTTTTTTCTAAAGCAAAAGTCAGAAGGAGAGGGTTCTGCGCATCGCAAAATCCTTTACATTTGAAAAAAACCCAATGAGAACTTTCATATTTTGTGCAATGCTCGCGCTAGGTGTTACTGCGAGCATTTTGTCTCAAGAACATCAACATGCCGCCGGTCATGCATTGAATTATCCTGATATTCCAGGCTTTATTACACTTAAGACAGACCTTCATCAGCATACGGTATTTTCAGATGGAGAGGTATGGCCTTCCATACGGGTCATGGAAGCTTTGCGCGAAAACCTGGATGCAATTTCACTAACAGAACATTTGGAATACCAACCTCATCAGGCAGACATTCCTCATCCTGATCGTAACCGATCTTATCAATTGGCTACAGAAGAAGCCAAGGATCACGGATTGTTGATCATTCCCGGCTCTGAAATTACACGTGACGCTCCTATTGGGCATAGTAATGCTCTGTTTACCACAGATGCCAATATACTGTTAGCAGAAGATCCTGAGACACCCTTTTCTGAAGCTAAAAAGCAGAATGCCTTTGTTTTCTGGAACCACCCGGCCTGGCACAGACAGAGTCCGTCCGGCAATCCTATCCTAAGTGAATTTCAATTAGAACGGATCAAGAATGGAGAACTTCATGGCATAGAGGTCATCAATGAACATGACTATGCCGAGGAATCGTTCGCTCTTGCCATAGAGCACAACCTCACCATAATGGGCACCAGTGATATTCATGGATTGATTGACTGGCAATACCTGGAAAAAGGATTTCACCGACCAATTACTTTGGTTTTCGCCAAAGAAAGAAGTCTGGAAAGCATACAAGAAGCTCTTTTTGCAGGGAATACCGTAGCAGTCTACAATAGTCTTTTAGTTGGTAGGCCACAATTTATAATCCCTTTGATCAAAGCAAGTCTGAAAGTTAATAGGGTTGCTTATATGCCAGATACAGATATCCTGGAAGTGGAATTAGAAAATATTTCAAGCAGTGATCTACTCTTTGAAAATCAGATGGACTACAACTTTTACAGTAGTTCTCCCGTTTTTGAGATCTCTGCAAATAAAGTGTTTACACTGAAAATAAAAACCCTGGAAAAGGTATCGTCTATTGTTTTAAAACTAAAAGCATTGGGTGCCTATTCGGCTCCAAAGATACATCCTGCAATTAGCTGGGATATTACTGTAGACTAAGTTATTACTCTTTCCCGTCTACATAGTCTTGTAAATAGGCATAACGCGCAGTAAGTCTACCTTCCTGGGTCATTCGTGCCCTTTCCAAAATACCTTCCGTATCATTATCAAAAAAGGCTGGGATGACACTTTCTACAAAGGTATCTCCAAAGCCTTCACTGGCATCCCTGGGGAGTTCTGCAGGAAGATTATCTACTGCCATCACTGCAATGGCTCCCTTATTCATAAAAGGCACTTCCTCCTCAGTAGTTGGGTTATACCCATAGATAGGATCAGCAATGGTAGAGGCACGAAGGGTAGTGGCAACCGGCCCGTCTATATCGCAGCTAACATCTGCTACTACCTTAATTTGAAATTCGGGATGTTTCGCATCTTCTCTGGTGTACAAAAAAGGTGCTCCATCCCCATAAAAGTGCCCGGCAATATAAAGATCACTCACTTTCGCGAATCTCATAAAGTCTGATTCATAGGCCTCGGGATGGTCAAAGAAGTCTTGCATCGGAAGTACTTGTCCATCCTTTCGTTTGTTGTACTCCAGCACATCAATTTGACAGTAGACAGGTACATCGTAGGTCTTGGTTAGGTAATCTTCCACACTTACTTCAAGTAGCTTCATCCCATCCAGGATCTCCTTGGCACCGTTTCCTACTCTTCCTTTTCCGGTTAAAAGTATTTTTATGGGTGGTAAAGAAACTTTGAGTAATTCCCGGATCAAATCTTTTTTATCTTTCAGATCTTCTGCCTTTTGGATGTTGAATTGTTCGGACTTTAAACCATAGGTCCTAAGTCCATTATACGCACCCACGATCCCTGCATAGCGACCAAATGCCACCAATCTAATTCCTTTGGCATTTGTAATTACTTCATGGTCATACAATTCAATATTCCTGGACAGTATTGCTCTTAGTAATTCTCTGTTATAAGGCTGTTTTTTGATTGTATGAGAGAAAAAAAAGTATTTCTTGTTAGGTATCAATGATTCTATCGGGACCTCTTTGACGCCTATGAGCACATCGCACGCTTCCATGGAAGAGGCAACGGAAAGATGGGCCTCCCGGTATTCCGCATCACTAAACACACGGAGAGGGGAAGGCTCAACAGTAATTCTGGCCTCAGGAAATGTATTCAGGACTTTTTGACAGGCAAGGGGGGATAGTACTACCCGCTTATCCGGGGGATTCTTGCGCTCTCTGATGATTCCGAAATGTGTCATACGTTTTGGTATAGATTTTGCTCAAAATTACATGGATTTCGGGCGGTGCGCAAACTTTTTGGTATCTTCGCAATCCTTTTTAGAAAACAACGTTCTTTAACATTTTGGGGCCGACTGGTTTTGACAGCGAGACCAATGGCATTGTAAGCATGTCGAGCGCTGGGATACAGCTCGTAAATCTCATATTTCACACTTTTTAAATGGCGAATCTAATTACGCTCTTGCCGCTTAATCCGAATTATAGTAGGATTTAGCCTCGTCTCTGCAAGGCAGAGAAGCGAGATGTCCCGGGATAGCCCTTGTTGATGGCGATCCGTTATGGGGCACCATAAAAGTCAACATAGAGCCTCTATAGCTTCGGTAGGGGTTTAAAATCAAAGAAGCTAAGTGTGTATTAGGCGGTTTTTGGTCAGGTATACATCGAAAATCAAACAAAAACTAAACATGTAGAAAGCGATGGTATTGCTTGTTTGGACGGGAGTTCGAATCTCCCCGGCTCCACCTACGCCCTCCGAAGCTTGAGTCAACGAAAGCGAAGGAGGGCTTTTAATTACAGTCTGTCATTATTATAAATTAAATACCACAGGGCTACTGGCGGGATGCCGATCCACACATAATTTTTACATCCATATCTGTTTTACTTTAAACAAATCACAAAAAGAAATTCTCTTAGTCCGAAGCTTGAGTCAACGAAAGCGAAGGAGGGCTTTTAATTAAAGTTCTTTCACTAATACAAATTAAGTGCCTTAGGGCTAGCTGCCCCCGCTGAAGCTTAAGCGGCACGCGGGCGGCGGATACCGATCCACACATAATTTTTACACCCATATTTGTTTTACTATAAACAAATCACAAAGAGAAATTCCCTTAGTCCGAAGCTTGAGTCAACGAAAGCGAAGGAGGGCTTTTTAATAGAAGTTCTGTATATAAATTAAGTGCCATAGGGCTTGCTGCGCCCGCTGAAGCTTAAGCGGCACGAGGGCGGCGGACGCCGATCCACTAAAAGGCATGAAATGAAAGGAATTTGCATTGTAAGCATCTTATTTCACGTCCTATCACTTCAACATAATGTCTCTACCCTATGCCGTATATATTCTCAAATGTTCCAATGGTAAATTCTACACAGGATTTACTTCAAATATTACCAATCGTTTAAAAGCTCATCATAAAGGAGAAGTACATTTTACAAAAGATAAACTACCAGTTGAAATGGTACATATATCCCAATTTTCCAATAAACAAAAAGCCTTCGATTTTGAACGATATTTAAAATCTGGATCTGGTATTGCTTTTAGGAATAAGAGATTAATATAATACTAAAATTCTAGTCCTTCGAAGCTTGAGCGAAGCGAAAGCGAAGGAGGCATTTAGAAACAAAAGGTTGCTGTAATAATACAATTCTAATTCTCTGAAGCTTTAGTAAAAGAGAAACGAATCCTCCATATTTATTTAATGATGTTTGGCCATAGGTTATAAAACACCATAAAATCCATATATTTCACAGGGATCAGAAATTTAGCCCTGTATATACCACAACTTCCTTGAACAGCACATTTATTTTTAACGTCTTTATAGCCTTGATCTTTGGGCTTTCTCTTACTCTTTATGGTCAGATGGAATCCAGGATTGTGAGCGATTCTATTCTACATCATCAAATTCGGCTACAACATGACAACGATTTCTTTACTCTTACGGATCGCTATTACTCCTCTGGCCTTTACCTTACCTATACAAGCAAGCTAAAAAAAGGGATTGGCAAGGGGCAGGAACAACTTTCATTTACAATAGGACAAGAGGTATATACGCCTTCCGATATTATTACCACCAATATTGAAGAACAAGACCGACCTTATGTTGGTTTTATGGGCCTGAAAACAAGATGGTCTTCTGTAAAAAACAAACACGGCTGGGATGCCAGCCTCCTTCTGGGGATCGCTGGTAATAATTCTGGAGCCGGCGGCTTTCAACGCTGGTATCACAAGATCTTTGTGGTATCCGATCCTCCCGTATGGGTTGAAGAAATGGACAATAGTCTGCATGCCAACGGCTATGTATGTTATCTGAAAGAATGGACTCTTGCCCCTAATCCATTTAGTATTACGTTAGCCGTACAGCCCTCCCTTGCTTTTGGGACACGCGATCAATATGCACAGGCCAACTTTATAGCCTATTTTGGGCGGCGAGATCCTATAGTCAGTACTATGGCTTATCAAAGAATTGGAAATACACGCAGGGAGATCTTTTTTTCCCTCAGAGCGGGATATCGCTATGTTGGCTATAACGCACTGTTAGAAGGCAATGCATTGGGGGACAACTCTATCTTCCTTATTTCTCCTAACCAGGAATTTGTTTTTGGCGGTTTCGACGTACAACACCGTTTTGAAAAAAATGAATACTGGTTTGGCTACAGAATACAGTCTCCGGAAGCTCCTGGAACAAAATCTCATAAATATGTAATTCTCTCCTATGCCAGAAATTTTTAAATACTGCTATGTTCCAATGATAAGGGCTACAAGTCCTCCAATCGCAGATTTTGATGTACCTGAGGGAATTTTAGACCTAAAATTGTGATTTTATGGTCTTGAATCATTTAAAACTGATAAATAATTGAAAGCTCTATACTTTTTGTTTTCTTAAGTATACTGGGCCTTAGAAAGATAAATTAGGTGTCCTTCACATTTGTTTAAGGAAATTATAGGAAAATATTATATGTCGATCAGTATTGCCAATCTGAAATGTTTCCTATCTTATGCGCTTCATTGTATATTTAAAGAAAAATGGACATATTTAAACGAGCAGATGCTTTTATAAACCTTAAAATGAGTCACATGTCAACCAGTGACCGTGTTCAGGCGTCGAGAGATGCTAAGGAAATCATCTTAGGGATCAACGAAATATATAAAAAATCTAAGGATGAGAAGCTAATGGATCTCATGAAGCAACTCACGGAAAAAAAACAAAAGATTGAAAAGCGCCTTAAAGGTTCGCCCACAAGGTAAGGAGGAATACAAGAATCTAAGGTAGGTTTCTAAGACTGAAAATTGTAGTTTTTTATTAATCCACAGTAAAATGTGGATTTTTTTTTACAACATTCTCAAAAATTCTGGTTTTATATGTTAAATTTGAGAAAATCAAAATACATCAAAATGGGTAAATTCGAAATTAAAAAAGACAAATCCGGTCAATTCAGATTTAATTTAAAAGCTGGAAACGGACAGGTTATCTTAAGTAGTGAAGCATACAAGACCAAGTCGGCTTGTGAAAATGGAATAGAATCCGTTCGGAAAAATTCCAAGAACGATGCCATGTTCGATCGCAAAGTTGCAAAAAATGGAAAACCTTATTTCGGTCTAAAAGCTTCTAACGGACAAGAGATCGGTGCTAGTCAGATGTATGCATCTGCATCCTCTATGGCCAATGGAATTGCTTCTGTGAAAAAGAACGCGGCAAGTGCTAAAGTGGTAGACAATTCATAAGGAATAGTTCGTTTTGCACCTGAAAAAAAATCTTGAAGAAAAGGACAGCGCTTGTTGTCCTTTTTTTTGGCTTAAAATACAAGAAAAGAAATAAGCTTGTTCCTGTAAATATTGCAGTAGAAAGAGTACCAAAACTAAGAATTTGTATTGCATAGTAGACATAGAGACCACGGGGAACGGGATCAAAGGAAACAAGATCACCGAAATTTCTATTTTTAAATACGACGGCGCTAAGATCATAGAAGAATTCACATCACTGGTTAATCCCGAATGTGAAATACCCTCATTTATAACCGGTCTTACCGGAATAGATAACAACCTTGTCCGCAATGCTCCCACCATAACAGAAATTGCTCCAAAGATCCTTTCCTTTACCGAAGGAACTATTTTTGTAGCCCATAGCGTAAACTTTGATTACAATGTCATCAAGAATGAATTTAAGGAGTTGGGATTGTCTTTTGTTCGTAAAAAACTATGTACAGTTCGTTTGTCCAGAGCAGTATTCCCCGGATACAGATCGTATAGCTTAGGAAAGCTTTGCAGCACTCTGAGTATCCCGCTAGAGAATAGACACAGGGCCAGAGGCGATGCTCATGCAACAGTGTTATTATTCCAAAAGATCCTTACTACCCCCAACATAGAGGAAACTGTCATAAAATTTCTAAATGCACGCTCTCAGGAAGCCACACTGCCTCCTTCCCTTCCTAAATCACAATATGAAAAACTACCTGATAAAACGGGAATTTACTTTTTCAAAAATGTGAAGGGAGAAGTGATCTATGCCGGTAAGGCCAAGAATATCAAGAAAAGGGTTCTCGGACATTTTTACGATAAAAGCGAAAAAGAGATACAGATGTGCAGGGTTACCGAGCAGATAGAATATGAACTTGCAGGCAATGAATTGGTTGCCTTGCTAATGGAATCTTATGCCATTAAGCATTTTTTTCCGCTTTATAACAGAGCCCAAAAAAGAAAGGTCCCGGCCTATGCCATTTTCCACTATGAGGATCGCGATGGTATATTACATTTGGCCTTTAATAAGATCAGGAATGTGCCACAACCTCTCACTACTTTGTATTCGATCACAGAATGCAGGGAATTCCTGGAAATTATTTGTTCTGACTATGGTTTATGTGCAAAATATTGCCACCTGCAGGAAGGGGTAATCCACTGTACTCACTTCAGAGTAAAACAATGTGATGGGATCTGCAGAGGAAAAGAATCAGTTAACAATTACAATAAGAAGGTGAAAGATGCCTTGGAATATATTGCACACAATAAGGACAATTTTATTATCAGGGAAAAGGGGCGTGATGCCAAAGAAGATGCCCTGGTGGTTGTACAAGATGGGCAGTATTACGGTTACGGATTTGTCCCAAAAGAAACTGAAGTAAGGTCTCTTGAAGATATTATAGCCTTTGTTACTCCACAAAAAGAGACCCTCGAAACCAAAAGATTGGTAACTTCCTATGCCCTCAAAAACCAGGAAAAACTAATTCCTTTTACTAATTAAGTAGCCTCAGAGTTAATCAAAACCTTAAAATAAGCAGACCAGCTTATATTTTTTTGTTCAATTCCTTGTACATCCTAATGACAAAGATCATCCAGATCAGGAAGATAAGTCCGACGAAAATTGAATATGCAAGAATGAAGTCCATCACTTCCTGTATTTGAAATAATTCATAAATCCAAGAATGGTGGGCGCCCAGATGGCGATGAAGATGGCATCTAACTTATTGCCGGCAAGAAATATATATTCCGATACAACAATGATGGAGAGAACAACGAGGAGTAAAACAATGTTTACGACCCCTACACTTTGAATAAAATTCTTTAGCATTCCTATTTTCTAAGTCAATTTTAAAAATACGCAAAATAGAAAAGTAGAAGGAGCAATCTGAAAATTATTTTGAAATATGGGAATAGGCCTATTCTATACCTTTGAGACTTTAGTTCATAAAACGGAACTTATCCCTATGTATAAAGCAAGCGGCAGTAGACCATTACTAATGGCCTTAAAAGCATGGCCAGAGAATTCTAGTCTTTTTTCTTTACAGTGCAGGTATTTAGACCAAAAATGCTATAAATTGGACAAAAACCAACAAGGCTGGTCAAAATAAAAATGGCAACAATAGCAAGTAGGATATAAGAATAAACGCCTTGTACTACTTCAAAATACACCAGAAGTCCGGCAGCGATCGCCACAATGACCCTGATGATCTTGTCCAGGGTACTCATATTTGTTTTCATAATTGAATGAATTAAGTTATTGCGTAAATCAATATCACAGTTAGGGATATTATTGCCAGGCATGTTATACACACTAGTAGCAATTTTAATCCTTGATGCCGATTCATAAAATAAAACTACGTATTCCAGCACCAATGATACATGACTTTTGTCATAAGGTAGAAGGACAGACATAGCTTGTAGTCTCTATCCCGGCCAATTTTATAGCACTAAAGCCGCCGCCAACATCAACCAGATTATGGATGCCTCTACTTTTTAGGATAGATGCTGCGATCACAGAGCGATATCCCCCTGCACAACTCAGATAGAAAGTCTTGTTATCCGGAAAAGAAGCCAAATGCTCATTGATGGTATCTAATGGTGTGTTTTCGGCATGTTCCAGACGCTCTGTCGTAAACTCACTTTCTTTCCGTACATCAAAAACCGCCGTCTCTTTATTCGAAAGCTCTTTTTTCAACTTATCCGCAGAAATTGAGCTTAAACTATCTGTTTCTTTCCCTGCCTTTTTCCATGATTCGAAACCTCCTTTTAAGTACCCTATAGTATGATCGAACCCCACTCTGGAGAGTCGGGTAATGGCCTCCTCTTCCTGATCTTTTGGAGCTACCAGTAATAAGGTTTGCTTAACATCGGCTATCAAAGCTCCCACCCAGGGAGCAAAGTCGCCCTTAAGGCCAATAAAAATAGACCTTGGGATATGCGCTTTCACAAATTCTGACTCGCTTCTAACATCCAGAACAATTGCTTCGGTTTCATTAGCCAGGGTTTCAAACTCATCTGGCATTAATGCCCTGGTGCCTCTTTTGAGTACATCTTTAATATCTTCATAGCCTTCTTTGTTCATCTTCACATTTAAAGGAAAATATTTAGGGGGTGGCAATAGTCCTTCAGTAACCTCTGCAATAAATTCTTCCTTGGTCATGTCTTGCCTTAAGGCGTAGTTCATTTTCTTCTGATTTCCCAGGGTATCCACCGTTTCTTTCATCATGTTCTTCCCACAGGCCGAACCGGCACCATGTGCAGGATATACAATTACATCATCGGCAAGTGGCATAATTTTGGTCCTTAAGCTATCGTATAGCATTCCGGCCAGTTGTTCCTGGGTTAGATGAGCGGCTTTTTGAGCCAGATCGGGTCTTCCTACATCGCCAAGAAAAAGAGTATCTCCGGAAAATATAGCCTTATCCTTTCCCGTAGCATCCTTTAATAGATAGGTAGTACTTTCCATAGTATGGCCCGGGGTATGAAGCACCTTAATGGTAAGCTCTCCCAAACTGAACTCTTGCCCGTCCGTGGCTATCAAGGCATCGAAGGAAGGATCTGCCTGGGGACCATAAATAATAGTCGCTCCTGTTTCTTTTGCCAATGTTACATGCCCACTGACAAAATCGGCGTGAAAATGGGTCTCAAAAATATATTTGATCTTTGCTTTATCTCTGGAGGCTCTATTTATATAAGGTGTCACTTCTCTTAAGGGATCAATGATTGCTACCTCGCCCTTACTTTCGATATAGTAAGCGCCCTGAGCAAGACATCCTGTGTAAATCTGTTCTATGTTCATAATCCATTACTTTACATTGCAAAAATACGTCATATTCCAAAAGCATAGGTAACATTAGTCACCTAGTGTATTCCATTGATGTGCCACTTTGGATTGCAGTTGTGACTTCTTTCTTGGATCGTCAAAAAACGAAACTGCCTCACGGGTCTCTACAAAAAGACATTCTTTGGGCAGTAACTGCATAACCCCACTGGAAAAAAGTATATCCCGGGTAGGTCCAATGGCCCCCGCGATAAAGAAATGAATCCCTTTTTCGTACAATTTTTCAATTAACTTTATGAGCATGGCGGAGGCTGAGGAATCGATATAATTAATTGCCTCAGCGTTTAAGATAACTGCCTTAAGGTCTGGTCCTTTCTCGTCAATTAAATGCATTAGATGCGACTTGAAAAAATCAGAATTCCCAAAATACAGTTGAGCATCAAAACGGACGATCAAGAGATCGGATCGTACCACGACCTCGCTCTCAAACCGGTTTACATTTCGATAGTATTCGGTATTCTTGATATTCGCCAGTACTGCAAAATGAGGATTAGAGGTTCTGTAGACCATCAACAATAAAGAAATTAAAACCCCAACCAATATTCCCTCCATAATACCCACAAATAGGGTAACTATAAAAGTTGCCAGAAGCACTGCAAATTCATCCTTTCTAAATTTCCATAATGTACGGGCGTAGGCAACATCTACCAAACCATAAACCGAAACCATAATAATACTTGCCAAGGCCGCTTTTGGGAGGTAATAAAACATTGGTGTGAGAAATAATAAGGTGCACAACACTATCATGGCCGTGACTAACGTTGCCATATTGGTCCTGGAACGAGCTTCCATGTAGATAGCCGATCTTGAAAAACTCGCAGTAATTGGATAAGATTGAAATAAAGAGCCAGCCATGTTAGAAAGGCCCAGGGCTACTAATTCTTTATTGGCATTTAGCTGATCCCGGTTCATCTTTTCTTCAATACCCTTTCCGATCGAGATGGTTTCCAAGTAACCCACAAGGGCCAATGTCAGGGCTATGGGCCACAATTCCAATAGATATTCCCACTCTACCTGAGGGAGGGACACCTGGGGCAGTCCTGATGGGATCTCACCTACGATAGCGACTCCTTTGGAAGTCAATTGAAAAAAGAAGACCAGGGCAATCCCAATAACTACCACCAGTAATATGTACGGTATTTTCCTGTTCCATTTTTTTAAAAGAATCATCAGTAAAATTCCCAATATCCCAATTCCCAGGTCATAAGGATTTATGGTTCCCAATTTTTGTATGGCATTCCAGATAAGCCAATGAAACTGATTGCTTCTTTCAATATCGGTGCCAAGGAGATATTTTAACTGACTAAACATTATGATGAGGGCAGCTCCAGATGTAAAGCCACTAATTACCGGTTTTGATAAAAAATTTACCAAAAAGCCCATCCTAAGTAATCCAAGTAATAACTGAATACTACCCACCAGGAAGGCAAGCAAGATGGCCATAACAATATAGTTGTCTGGACCAATAGATGCAATGGCACCCAGACCTGCAGCTACCAAAAGGGAATCCATAGCAACCGGACCTACTCCCAAAGCGCGGGAAGTTCCCATAAAGGAATACACTATTAAGGGTACAAGCGAAGCATACAAGCCATAGACGGCAGGTAGCCCGGCAATTAGGGCATATGCCAATCCCTGTGGTATCAATACGATAGCAACGGTTAGCCCGGCCATCAGATCACTAGGAAGATAAGGCCACTTATACGTCCTGATCCAGCTTAAAAATGGAAATATTTTTTGCATATAAAGTTGATCTGCATAAACGCAAAATCTTTCTTATTATAATTCTATGATCTGAATCTGGCTGCGATGTAACTTTATTTTTCCGTCGTGCTCCATCTTTTTAAGCAATCTGGAAATTACCACTCTGGAGGTATGAAGGTCTGCCGCTATATCCTGATGGGTGGTCTGGATCACATCGTTTTGATTTACCATGGCCTTGTCTTTTAGGTATTTAAAAAGACGTTCATCCATATTCATAAAAGCCAGGGTATCTACCGTTTCCAAAAGCTCTTGCATTCTATCGTGATAGCTGTCTAGTATAAATTCACGCCAACTTCTATAGCGCCCCATCCATTCCTCCATTTTCTCTATGGGGACCATTAATAGCTCGGCATCCGATTCTGCAACAGCCCTGATCTTACTTTTCCCCTTTTTGAGACAACAAGATAGGGTCATGGCACAGGTATCTCCTTGTTCTATAAAATACAAGAGCAATTCATCACCTTCCTTATCTTCACTTAAGATCTTAATTGCTCCACTTATGATCAAAGGCATAGACAGAATAGGATCTCCAATATCCATAAGGAAATCGCCTTCCTTTACCTTCCGAAGCACCCCAACAGCTTCTATCTCCTTTAGCAATTCTTCCTCAAATAGAAACCCATACTGTTCCTCTATCTGCTCTGACGTTAATTGCTCCTTATTCGTTTCCATTCTTATGATATTAGTCCTAATTCTAACTGAAATTTTGCTTCTTTTTTATCCAAATACATAAATCCTTCTTGTAAGTATTCCTGGTCTACGGAGTAGGGATAGAATGTGATGGGCTCAACGCAGATCATATTCTCTACTGGCGACCATAACATAAAATGTCCAAAGCCTTTTGTCTGAATACGAATTACTCGTTCGTCTTCCAAAAATAGTTCTTCTGTCTGAGGAACCTCAACTGCACGGTTTCCGGCTTTCATGATCTCCTCCAAACCAAATGATGCCGTGGATGTTCTAATTTGTGCCTTGGTAGTGCGCAATTTAAAAGCCGGGTGATACCCTATCATAAAGGGCATATCCCTTTCTCCACTTACACCAAATGTGATCTTTAAAGAATTCTCCGATAAGCTAAGGGTCTTTTTAAGTTTAAAACTGTAGGGCCAAATAAGCCTTTGCGCTGTTGATTTATCAGGAAATTTGGAATTTAAGACCACGGAACCTGCCTTATATTCTTTTACATAGGTCACTGTAGTATCTTCTTTTTTGTCCAAGGTATACGAAAGTTCCCTTAAAAGTCCATGCTGATCCTGAATCGCATTACCTCTGGGTACATGAACCCTGAAACCGGCTTTATCTGTTGGGCCAATAATAGGAAACATCTCCGTATCTGTGTGGCCCCATCCCGGACTCCCGATCTGATGCATTAGTTCATATCCATCAACCTGATAACTAGTAAGTTCGCCCTTTACGATACTCACTTTTTGATCTTTATTTTGGAGAGTTATCATAGTTGTATTAAAAAAATAGCTACCATATAAAAACCTGGAATTTGCTTTAGATTATTAGTAGAATAATTAGCTCAAAAGATACCAAAACTAATCCAAAAAGCCTTGTTCCCGCATCCAATCGTCATTAAAGATCTTCCCTACATATCTGCTCCCATGATCATGGAACAGAACAACAACCACATCATCCTTCTTGAAGTGTTCTTTTAATTGGAGTACTCCTTTAATAGCAGCTCCTGCAGAATTCCCCAGGAACATACCTTCCTCTTTTGCCAAGCGCTGGGTATACACCGCAGCATCTTTATCGGTTACCTTGGTAAAGCCATCAATGATATCAAAATTAACATTCTTGGGCAGAATGTCTTCCCCAATACCTTCCGTGATATAGGGATATATCTCATTTTTGTCGAATATCCCCGTCTCATGATATTTCTTAAACACCGAGCCATAAGTATCTACTCCCCAAATTTTGATATTGGGATTTTTCGATTTTAAATAGGAGCCTACCCCGGAAATGGTGCCCCCGGTGCCTACTCCTACTACAAAATGAGTTACTCTGCCGTCTGTCTGTTCCCAAATCTCTGGTCCGGTTGATTCAAAATGTGCTTTGGTGTTTGAGGGGTTATCGTATTGATTCACATACCAGGAATTTGGTATTTCCTCAGAAAGTCTTTTGGCGGTAGAATAATAACTCCTTGGATCTTCCGGGGCCACATCTGTAGGACATACATAAACCTCGCTGCCCATAGCTTTCAGGATGTCTACCTTTTCCTTGGATTGCTTGTCACTGATCACACAGATCATCTTGTATCCTCTCACCACAGCTACCAGGGCCAGACCCATCCCTGTATTCCCAGATGTACCTTCAATTATAGTACCTCCCGGTTTAAGCTTCCCGGCAGCAACAGCGTCATCTACCATTTGAAGTGCCATACGGTCTTTCACAGAATTACCAGGGTTAAAGGTCTCATATTTTGCCAGTACAAGACAGGGTAATTCCTTTGTTAGCTTATTCATTTTTACCAATGGGGTATTCCCAATGGTCCCCAATATGTTTTCTGCATACTTCATCATGACCACAAAGATACTAGTTCCCTAAATCAAGGCCTAAGAGGAGAGATTATTTGGCTTGAATTTTATTAATTAGAATCAAAGATGACAGGACAATCTTTTTTAATCGAATTTGATCGCTTTCACCGGAGTTATCCTTGTAATAATATAGGACGGGATCAATAACATGCTCATACACAGGAACAACACACCAAAATTGAGTAGTAGAATGGTAGGGAGGTCTATATATACAGGGATATAGTCTATATAATATTCCTGCGGATTTGGGAATTTAAAATACCGGAATTTATCCTGAAGCCAGATAAGGCCCAATCCCAGGAGATTCCCCCAGAAAAGGCCAATAAGAATAAGGTAGGCCGCATTGTACAAAAATACCTTCCTTATGCTCCAATTGTCTGCTCCCAGAGCTTTTAAGACACCAATCATTGGGGTTCTTTCCAAAATAAGAACCAGCAGGGCCGTGATCATATTTATTCCACCAACTATTATCATGATTCCAATGATAATGGCAATATTAAAATCGAACAGGCCTATCCATTCAAAGATCTTGTAATATTTGTTCTTTATGGTCTGAGTGTCTAGTGTAGAAAGGGTCTTACCGTAGATCTCCTGACTCTTTTCATCGATGGCATCAAAATCGTTCAGGAAGATCTCAAAATTTCCTACTTCATCCTCTGCCCATTGATTCATTCTTTGAATATGGCGAATATCTACAAAAATATAGGTGCCGTCGAATTCTTCAAATCCACTGTCATAGATCCCGGTGATCTTAAACTTTCTCTGATTGGGAACTTTAGAAGGGTCTTCCTGTTTTAAAAAAAGGGTAAAGAATTCGTCCCCCACTCCCATTTGCAGTCTGCTGGCCATTAATTTAGACATCAGCACCTCCGTATTGAGTTCTGATGTATAGGTAGGCAAGCTGCCTTCTATCAGAAAATCCTCAAAGGCGGTCCAGTCATAGTCTTTCCCTACTCCTTTGGCAATGATCCCCTCAAAGGTATCTTCTGTTCTTATAATTCCGGCCTTGGTGGCCACTGCTTGTATATGTCGGACGCCTTCTACCAAATTAAAATTAGGATAGAATTCTTGCTGCAGGGATACCGGGATCACGGATACATCTGAGATGTTATTGTCGTAATTATAGATCTGGATATGACCATTAAAAGCAGCGATCTTTTCCCTGATCTTATATTTTAGGCCAACACCTGTTGCCATAGCGATCAACATCATCAAGATCCCCAGGGCAATGGCCGCAATGGCTATTTTTATAATCGGGGCAGATATGCTAATTTTATGCTGCTTACCTTTGACAAGGCGTTTTGCGATAAACAGTTCTAAATTCAACCGATGCTTTTTTTAGAGATTCAAAAATACAGTTTTCCTCTGTTAGTTGTCCATGTTTCTTGGAACAAGGGAAAAGATCTTTGCAATAATTGGAAATGCCCTCATCCTTTTTTATTGCTTTATTTTTTTGCTGCCCTGCTATTTATTTCATGTGGTAGTAAGGTTCAAAGCACAGCCGCAATACATGAAATGCCCAAGGTTATAGACACGGCTATAAACAATATGCAAATTACTGTTGGGGCGAACAGAACCATGGAGTACCTGCCGCTGCTAAGAGATAAGAAGATCGCAGTGGTGGCCAATCAAACAAGCGTTATTTTAAAAGAAGACTCAGGTATAAGAGATGGTCAACCTGCCTATACCCATTTGGTAGATTCCCTGCTTAGCCTGAATATTTCTGTTTCTCGCGTATTTTCTCCTGAACATGGATTCAGGGGCATGGCCGATGCCGGAGAAAAAGTAGAAGATGGGATAGACCTGCAAACGGGTTTGCCAATTATTTCATTATATGGTGCCCATAGAAAACCTACGAAGGAAGACTTGGAAGGTATTGAAATGATAGTCTTCGACATTCAGGACGTAGGCGTTCGGTTTTATACCTACATAGCAACCCTTCAGCTAGTGATGGAGGCCTGTGCAGAAAACAATATTCCAATTATGGTGTTAGACAGGCCCAATCCCAACGGACATTATATGGACGGCCCTACCATGGAAGTAGAGCTTACCAGCTTTTTGGGGATGACTCCAATACCGCTTGTTTACGCTATGAGTATTGGGGAGTATGCTCAAATGATCAATGAGGAAGGATGGTTGGAAAAGGAGGCCAAAGCACAACTAACAGTCATTTCTTTGGAAAACTATACTCATAACAGTACCTATAGTTTGCCTATTAGGCCCTCTCCCAATCTCCCAAATGACCAATCTATAAACCTCTATCCCAGCCTTGGCCTTTTTGAAGGGACCAATATCAATGCCGGCAGAGGTACTGAATTTCAATTTCAACGTTACGGTGCACCTTTTTTGGATAAGGCCAAGTTTTCCTTTACCTATAATCCCGAACCTAACAGAGGGGCCAAGTCGCCCAAACATATGGGAACAATATGTTATGGGGAAGACCTCAGCAAGACCCCCAGGTTATCCAAAGTATCCCTGGAATGGATAATAAAAGCATACCAACATTGCCTGGAGAAAAGTGAATTTTTCAATACTTCCGGATTCAGTAAACATGCGGGAACGGAACAACTTCAAAAACAGATAGAGGCCGGGATGAATGAGGCCGAGATAAGGGCCACATGGCAGGCAGATCTGGAAAATTTTGCTAAGATCAGAGCTAAGTATCTTTTATATCCTTAACTGTTCGGAGCACCTCCGGTAGGCTTTCGATATTTGTGAAAGGGTTGTTTTAACAAGCCCATGATACTCCCATTTTCTTCCTTATTTGGAAAAGTATCTACTCCATACACAATTGAATCGCGATCTAGCTCCATATAGGTACCAAAGATGCGGTCCCAAATTGAAAAGATATTCCCATAATTAGAATCTGTATATGGTAAGACAAAGTGGTGATGAACTTTATGCATATCCGGAGAGACCAGCACCCAGCTAATGGCATGATCTACTTTTCTTGGCAAACGGATGTTAGCATGACCAAATTGTGTCGCCACCAGGGATAAGGATTGATACAACATTACAATACCAATGGGGGTTCCTACCAAAAATACTCCTGCCAGGGTAAATACAAATCGGATAAGGCTTTCCAGGGGGTGATGCCTGTTGGCTGTTGTAGTATCTACTTCATGATCTGTATGGTGCACCAGATGGATCATCCATAGAGGTCTTACATTATGTTCTACATAATGTGCTAAATAGGCCCCGAAGAAATCCAACAAGAGTACCCCAAGAAGAATGTAGGCCCAAAGAGGCATTTCCGGTAACCAGTTGATGATCCCAAAATTATTAGCAGCCACCCAATCACTCGTTTTTAGGAGCAGAAAGGCCAGTGCAAAATTAATCACGATGGTGGTAGCTGTAAAAAAGAAATTGGGCAACGCGTGCCGCCACTTTTTATATTGGAAACGAAACAAGGGAACGGCCCCTTCCAGCAACCAGAAAAAACTGATCCCCAGGACCAATAAGATACTCCTGTGACTGGAGGGGATTGTTTCAAAATATTGAATGATGGTTTCCATGGTCTCAAAAATAACCATTTTCAGAGAAAACAGGTATACGTACCTATACCTTGATTCGTCGTTTCATTTCTTCCACTATATTGTATGCCGCCGGACAAACAAACGTATTCTTTATGGTGAGTGCACCCAGTTGTTGAAATTTTTTGCGATCCGTATGTGGGTATTCCCTGCATGCTTTGGGCCTTACTTCATAGATACTACAGTAATTATCTGTTCCTAAAAAAGTACATGGAACCTGTTGTAACACTTCATCACCATCTTCATCTGTTCTTAAATACCTTTCCTGAAAGGCTGAGGCCTTCATTTTAAGATGTTTGGAAATCCTGTCAATATCTATCCGTGTAAAAAGCGGGCCTGTTGTTTTGCAGCAATTGGCACATGTAAGGCAATCCGTTCTTTGAAATTCTGCCTCGTGAAGCTGTTTCATAGTATAATCCAGATCCTTTGGAGGCCTTTTCTTTAGACGTGCAAAAAACTTTTTATTCTCGGCCTGTTTTTCTGCTGCTTTCAGTGGAAGTTGTTGCAGTGTCTCCTTCATAGAATTGGAATTAATATATTTCAACTTCCATAAATTGATCTTAGACTTTCATGGATGACACAAATATCCCACTTTTGTATTAAATATACTTTCAGTGCGGACCGATGTTTTTGGCAAGGCAATAGCAGACTTTTACAACAATAGTCATGAAGAGAATATAAAGACCTTCTCCTCCCTTCAGGAAGAGGATATTCTACCGGTGGCCTATTTATTCCGTGATTATAGTACCATGCCGGTTTTGGAAAAGCTCGCACTAAAGGCCTGTAAGGGACATGTACTCGATATTGGTTGTGGCGCAGGGAGTCACAGTCTTTATCTTGCTTCAAAGGGACATAGTGTTACTGCTTTAGACGCTTCACCCGGAGCTATTGAAATATGCAAGAAAAGGGGCCTGGAAGATGTGGTTCAAGCCGATTTTTGGACCTACAAAGGAGGGAAATTTGACACCATATTACTCCTTATGAACGGCATAGGACTGGTAGGAAAGCTCAGCAAACTTGATGATTTTTTTAAAAAGATAAGAGAATTATTGAATCCGGAAGGTCAGGTACTATTCGATTCGAGTGATATCATCTATATGTTTGAAAAAACAGAAGACGGAAGATATTTAGTTGCTTCGGACGATGCTTACTATGGAGAAGTAAACTATGTAATGCAATACAAAGATCTGAAGAGTGATCCCTTCGATTGGTTATATGTTGATTTTAATACTGTATCCGAAGCAGCCCAATTCCATGGATTTAAATGCGATCTTGTAAGGAAAGGTAGTCATTACGACTACTTGGCTAAATTAACATTAGGGGTATAATAGAGACCTTAAAATTCCGTTTTATGTAGGGTTTTTGCTCTCTAACTTGTTATAGATAAGTAGATATTATAGTTTTGAACATTGCATTCTATGAAAAAAGTATATATTTTATTTTTGGGTCTGATTCTTGTAGCGGCTTGCTCCAAGAGTTCTGATGGTCCCGGTGGTTCGCCGTCAGATCCATTTGACAAATCGGCAAATTTACTTGCAACCGGTGATTCAGCTAATGACATCCTATCTAACAATACTTTTACCAAATTACTGATCGAAATTGGGTATGTCACAGGGTTTCAACCCAGTGCCGCGGCTATGAATAATTTTCAGGCATTCATACAGGCACGTACTTTTAAACAAGATATTGAGATACATTATCTGGAATTACCCAGCCCTAATGAGAGCGATCTTACCCTGCAGGAAATAGCGGACCTGGAAAGTGAGAACAGAACGGCTTACAATGATGGTTCTACGCTGGCTATGTACATTTATTTTGCTGATGCTCCTTCTGATACAGATGATCCTCAGGAAGGCACTGTTACCCTTGGTGCCGTGTACAGAAATACGTCTATGGTGATCTATGAGACCACTGCCCGGGGACTGGCCTTAAATAACAGTCAGATTTCCATTGAAGATGTTGAAACAGCTGCGCTGAACCATGAATTTGGGCATCTTTTAGGCCTGGTAGACCTGGGATCGCCACCGGTGAATGCCCATGAAGATACAAATGCAGAACATCATTGTGATATAGATGGCTGCCTTATGCGTGCCGAACTTGAATTTGGAGGAGGTTTGCTAGGCTTGATGAATAAGCGTATTTCCTCCGGAAAAGCTGCCGTACCAGGCTTGGATTCAGAATGTATCCTGGACCTTCAGGCCAATGGCGGACAATAAACACCACCTTCACTTCTATTTTCTATTACCTCCTATGAGAGAGAAGTCCTATTAAGGAATATTAAGGTATTTATGCGTTTGAAGAGAGACCTTCCATTTCGGGTTCTTCATTACATAGTCTACAATGAGCGGGGTAACTTTGTCTCGCACACTCCATTCTGGTTGCAGGTAGAGCACACAATGTTCACTTACTTTCGCTGCATGTTCCTCGGCAAACCTTAGATCGTCCCTGTTGTAAATGATGACCTTCAATTCATGGGCCTTTAAATGGATATCCCCAACTGGCCCTTTATTTTTCTTGGGAGATAAACAGATCCAATCCCAGTTTCCTGTTAGCGGATAGGCTCCCGAAGTTTCTATATGTGTACTTAGGTCTTTGTCTTTAAGAAGTGTCGTTAAAGGTCCCATGTCCCAGGTGAGGGGTTCCCCTCCTGTAACCACAATAGTATTGGAATACTGAGCTGCATTTTCCACAATACTTTCTATTGCCGTAGGCGGATGAGTAGCTGCATTCCAACTTTCCTTTACATCACACCAATGGCAACCTACATCACATCCTCCAATTCTAATAAAATATGCGGCTGTGCCCTTGTGGTATCCCTCACCCTGGATCGTATAGAACTCTTCCATAAGAGGCAGCATTCTGCCTTTCTCTACCAGCTTCATGATATCTTTTTCTACCATGGCGCAAAGATACTATTAAGTTGTATAGTTATCGTTTTTTTAGCTGTAGGCTCCTTACCTATTCCTTAACCGCAATTACATCAATTTCTATTTTGGCATTCCTGGCTAAACCTGCAGCTGCAAATGTTGTACGGGCCGGCTTGTTTGTAAAATACTTTGTATATACTTCATTGAAGGCTGCAAAGTCGTCCATAGTGCTTAAGATAACAGTGCATTTTACTACCTGATCCAAAGTAAGACCATGTTGTTGCAGTACATCACGAATATTCTGAATTGCTTGTTCTGTTTCGGCTTTTAAACCTCCCGCAACCATAGTACGGGTACTGTGATCCATTCCGATCTGACCTGCCAGAAAAAAGAGATTTCCTACCTCCACGGCATCGCTAAAGGGGGCCGATCGCTTCTTTATTTCGTGTGACTTATGGAAAATTATGCCGGGAGTTTCCTGGGCCTGGACATCTTGTAAAGAAACTATAAGGATGGCAAGGCTAAATAGAATGACATTTTTCATAAGATGGCTTTTTTAATGTTGCTTAAAATTACCCTATTTTTATCAAAAATTAATAGGAATGGGCAGAAGGGAAGAATTCTTCGAACATATTGAAAAAGGATATACTACAAAAGGCGATTTTATTTCTATGGGCGCGGCCATGCTCAATGGAGAAACCATCACCAACGCCCTGGTTAAGATACCCTTAAAAACCCTGAACAGGCATGGTTTGATTGCAGGAGCTACCGGTACCGGAAAGACAAAAACATTACAGGTTCTAGCAGAAAACCTTTCAGATAAAGGAATTCCCGTTTTACTAATGGACCTAAAAGGTGACCTTAGTGGTCTTGCGCAGCCAAGTCCGGGACATCCAAAAATTGATGAACGACACGCTAAAATTGGGTTTCCCTTTACTCCTAAGAAGTTTCCTGTAGAGATCCTTTCCTTATCTGAGCAGGACGGCCTAAAATTAAGAGCAACAGTTTCTGAATTTGGTCCGGTGCTTCTTTCCAGGATCCTCAATCTTTCAGTTACTCAGGAAGGTATTGTGGCTGTAATTTTTAAATACTGTGATGACCATAAACTACCGCTCTTAGATCTAAAAGATTTTAAAAAAGTACTGCAGTATGCTACCAATGAAGGCAAAAAAGAATTTGAAGACAGTTACGGCAGAATAGCCACAAGTTCAACGGGTTCTATTTTAAGGAAAGTGATAGAGCTAGAACAGCAGGGAGCCGACTTGTTCTTTGGAGAAAAATCTTTTGATGTAAACGATCTCACCAGGATAGATGAGAATGGCCGTGGAATTATAAGCATTTTAAGGCTTACCGATATACAGGACCGCCCCAAGCTCTTTTCAACCTTTATGCTTAGCCTGTTAGCCGAAATATATTCCACATTTCCGGAACAAGGGGATAGCGATCGCCCGGAATTGATACTTTTTATAGATGAGGCACATTTAATATTCAAGGAGGCTTCCAAAGCTCTTTTGAATCAAATAGAAAGTATTGTTAAGCTGATCCGATCTAAAGGGATCGGGGTATATTTTGTTACTCAAAATCCAACTGATGTACCAGATGCCGTCCTCTCTCAATTAGGATTAAAGGTGCAGCATGCGCTAAGAGCATTTACCGCTAAAGACCGAAAAGCCATCAAACTAACGGCAGAAAACTATCCTATATCCGACTATTATGATACTAAAGAGGTGCTTACTTCCCTTGGGATTGGAGAAGCCCTGATCAGTGCCCTTGACGAAAAAGGAAGGCCTACCCCGCTTGCCGCTACCATGTTACGAGCCCCTATGAGCCGTATGGACATCCTTTCTAATAGCGAACTAAAAGAAGTGATCAGTAATTCCAAACTGGTACCGCAATACAATGAGGTAATAGATAGGGAAAGTGCTTACGAGATGCTGAATAAGAAAATTGAAAAGGCAGAAACAGTGGCCAAAAAAGAAAAGGCAAAAACAACACCAAGATCTCGTACCACTAGCCAACGAAGGAGTACTAGGCAAAATCCTGTTATAAAAGTTCTTACAAGTGCCACCTTTATAAGAGGTGTTTTGGGTATTTTAAGAAAAGCCTTAAACTAGCCGTATCGACGTAAATTTTAATCTAATTTCACAACATTTATAATCTTTATCCTATATGAGAACTGCAATTGGCCTATGCCTTTTTATTATTGTATTTTCTTCTTGTAATCAAGAAGTGAATACTAATTTTGATATTACAAAAGATCATTTGGGTCCTCTGTCAAAAACTACCCGTATTGCCCAACTAGACAGTATTTTTGCAAACGATTCTATCGTTCGATCTGCAGCAATTATGAAGGAAGAAACTGCATCCGGTAAGATAGAGGTATATGAAAAAGGAGGTGCACACCTTCTTAGCATCTCGCCTACCAATGATAGTGTACCAATAATAGAGAACATAAGGATCTACGATCCAAGGTATAGCACGGTTGAAGGTGTTAATGTGATGAGCACGTTTAAGGACATTAAAGATAAACTCGTGATAAAAAAGGTGATCACCTCTCTGAACAATGTCGTGATCTTGCTAAAGGATAGTGATTTGTACTTTACTATCAGCAAAGAAGAATTACCGGCCGAAATGCGTTTTAACAATACAGATATTGATGTTGTACAGATCCCGGACAAAGCCAAGATTAAGTATATGATGATAGGATGGAATTAACTTCTACTCTTTATACTCCCAAATTATCTTAAGTAAAAGACAAGGTCTCAGTGAAAAGCCTATACAATTCAATACTACCTATAGCCATTGGATATTATTTTAATATTTTATCCATCTTCTCCAAACAAGTTGTGGCTCATCAGGCATATACCCTTTTTTGTACTCCGCGAAAAGGAAGAATACTCCCCATGCAAATTCAATTTTTGGAAGAGGCCAAAAAGGAGGTGGTAACGGTTGGTGATATGAATGTGCAAACCTATCACTGGGATGGAGAGAAAGAAACCATTCTCCTGCTCCATGGGTGGGAAAGTAATTCCTTTCGTTGGCGGAACCTTATTGGCAATTTAAAAAGAGAAGGGTTTAGGGTCCTTGCTTTTGATGCCCCTGCTCATGGCCATTCTTCCGGAAGTTTATTCAATGTAATACGCTATACAGAATGCACTCAAACAATTGTAACTCGCTATAATCCTGACTATATCATAGGACACTCAGTTGGTGGGATGACCGCTGTTTATCATCAATATCGCTTTCCAGGTAATTCCCTTAAGAAGGTCATCAGTATTGGTGCGCCGGCAGAGTTTAGTGATGTTATGAAACGGTATCAAAAAATTCTGGGATTTAATGATCAGGTTCTTACCGCCTTGGATGCCTACTACAAGAAACATTTTGGGTTCGGTATTGATGATTTTACAACCGCAGAATATGCCAAAAGTATTACCATCCCCGGATTGTTGATCCATGATGAATTAGATCTGGTAGCCCCTTTTTTGGCCTCTGAAAAAGTACATGCTCATTGGAACAACAGTCGACTTATTAAAACTCAGGGACTGGGCCACTCTATGCACCAGGAACAAGTAAATGAACAGATCATTGATTTCCTGAAATCATAGAAAATATTTACTTTTAGTTGAATAAGAAGGTATTATTTCACCTCTATAATTCAACATTACTTTTATTCACCTTTTGCTATAAATTAGATTTCTATGTCTGCCATTACTCCTTTTCATATTGCTATCCCGGTGCACAACCTCAACGAATGCAGAACCTTTTACAGGGAGGTCCTGAATTGCTCTGAAGGAAGAAGCAGTGATCACTGGGTAGATTTCAATCTCTTCGGGCATCAATTGGTCATTCACTACAAACCCAAAGCACAAGAAGACCTGCATACCAATGCTGTTGATGGTAAAAATGTACCTGTACCTCACTATGGAGTGGTATTGCCCTGGGACACCTTCAAAAGTTTTTCTGAGGAATTAAAGGAAAAAGGGGTAGCATTTATTATTGAACCCTATGTTCGATTTGAAGGACAAGTAGGAGAACAAGCCACCATGTTCTTTCTGGACCCTGCTGGCAATGCCCTTGAATTTAAAGCATTTAAGGATATGGATCAATTGTTTGCCAAATAACCCTAAGAATCATTGTTTTTTCTTACGCAGATTCCAAATCCATATTACGGCCCCATAAACCAATCCAAAAATGAGTCCGTCCCTGGACTCCCTTAATAGGATCTCAGAAGAAATGTCCCCTTCCAGGATTAGTGAGATTATTACATACAAAACCATGGCAACGACAACCTGCGCAATAAATTTTTTACGTTCCATATCTACCAGATTATTGGGACCATTCAGTGGGTTTCCTATCCCAGCGATGTTTTCTAAGTTCTTCAAAAAGGGATGTATGCAGTTCTTCACCATCGCTTGTATTAACATTAGACAGCACATTTCGTTGTTTGCGCATACCGGGTATGACGGTGCTTACAGTTTTATTCATAAGGATAAAACGCAGGGCCATCTCGGCCATGGTCATTCCATCTGGCACCAAAGGTCTCAGCAGATCTGCCCTTTCAGCACTGGGGATCAGGTTTTCCGGAACAAAATAACTGCCCCTCCAATCCCCTTTGGGAAATACAGTCTCTTTTGTAATGTTACCGGTAAGTGTTCCTTCATCAAATGGTACCCGGGCAATTACTCCAATATTCATGCGCTCACACAAGGGAAATAAGACCTCCTCGGGCGCCTGATCAAAAATATTGTAGATCACCTGCACAGCATCTATTAAACCCGTTTTAAGGGCGCCTATTCCATTTTCCGGTTCCCAGCGATTCACACTGATCCCCATGGCAGCTATCTTACCCGATGTTTTCAGATCTTCCACGGTTCTTTGCCATTCCTCTCTTTCGGCCCATTTATCATCCCAGGTATGGAACTGCATCAGGTCTATTTGTTCTACCCCAAGGTTTTTTAAGGTTTTATGGGTATACTCTAAAATATGAGCTGAAGGATACGAATCATTAAAATCATAAGTGGGCTTTGCAGGCCATTTAAAATTCATTGGAGGGATCTTACTGGCCGTGTACAATTTCTTTTGAGGGTGTCTTTTTAAAAGTGCTCCGAGTAATCGTTCACTATGTCCTTCCCCATATCCCCAGGCCGTGTCAAAAAAAGACACACCATGTTCTACGGCAAGATCCAGAGAACTGGCAGAAAGCTGGTCATCCGACTCTTTCCATCCGCCCATGCCCCACATACCATAGCCTATTTCACTTACATCCCAATTAGTTCGTCCAAATTTTCTGTATTCCATAAATAAACTTTTATTATTTAAAATTGGTCTTTCATTAGATTTAACCCAGCAAAAGTCCTTTTTTTCGGACCCAAAAGAAGGCAAAGACAAGATTTGGCACCCAACATAACCAGGCTACTATTCGATAGGCTATGGTGAAATCCCCGAAGAAATAAGTAAGTGTTGGCAACCAGATTCTTAATGTTACAGCGGCAAAACAAAGGGCATAACTGTAAATCATAAAGCCCTGGTGTAAGTCAATATCTTTATTTTTGGCTGCCCTATACGCCATATAGGTGGTAAATAGCCAAAGAACACCCAAACATATAAACCCAATGGAAGAAATTATACCTCCCGTTGCATAAAATGCAATATAAACGCCACAAGTACCGCTAATCATAACGGCAATAATATAGATTTTACCAATGATCTTATGTCTTCGCAGATTGCTATTTCTAAATTTCTTATTGAATTGAACCCAGCCAACCAAAAGTGCCAGACCGCCGAAAAGGATATGACCATAGAAGCCGGTATTCCACATAAAATTGGCCAATAGTTCATCGCTTTTGGACGCTAAAAGTCCAAATTCTCTATCAATTATAAAATAAATGAGGGGATACAGACCAATGGATATTGCCGCAGTGGCAAATACAAACCAGGCAAATCTATTAGTGGTGTTTTTCATAGTTTATTTGTATCTCCAACTGCTTAGATCGGCTCCCCTGGGAGCACTTTTAGCAATTCGTTCCATGATCTTGGGCACATACATACTGTTATATCGCAGTCGGCTAATTGCATTGGGCTGGTCCGGGTCTCCATTCCAGCAGTGTTCTGCCCGGTCGCCATAGGTTACTTCTCCCTCATAATAAGGATCTGATGTGCTCTCCAGAAAGTCTTCCATCAAATAAACCGCATTGTTCAGGTAATAATTATCCATGTCTCCGCAATAAATATGGATCTTTCCCTTGAGCTTGTCACCTAATTTATCCCAATCGCGTTCCAAAATATACCGAAGATCAAAGTTCTCTTTCCAATATTCTGCCACCCCATGGTCTATCTCTCCTGTCATTTTATCCCATATACGCTGCGGATATCCGTCTGTTCCCTGAGGCGAATAGGTAGCTTCCCATATGTCCCACTGCTGACCAGAGCGCGACTTGTCACCTAATACCAGTTCCAAATGGTTATTCCCCTTAACGGTACCCTGTATCTGACCCAGATAATCGCGATGTGCAGGGACCTCTAGTTGTTTAAAGTCGCTCTTGTAGTAATATGCATTCTCATCTTCATAGATATTGGTTAAGCAATACGCTCGAAAATCGATTGGATCCGGGCAGGCCGCAAAACACCCATTGTATTCTTCAGGGTACATCACTTGTACGGCCAATGCCTCCCACCCACCGGTAGAACCTCCATAAAGAAAACGTGCCCAGCCTTCCCCTAAGCCGCGAAATTCCTTTTCAATGTGAGGAATGAGCTCATAAGTAATTGCATCGCCATAAGGGCCCTGAGAAGCCGAATTTACGGCATAGGAATCATCATAATAGGGCGTAGGATGCTGTATCTCAATTATTATAAATCGAGGAAAGTCGGGTTCATTCCATCGTTTATAAAAATCATACGCTTCTTGTTGTTGTATAATATTATAGCCTTCTAAATCAAATCTGGCTGAATATTCAGGTTCAAGGTTGGGATCTGGCGGTTGCGTTCTAAAACCGCCAAAATCATCCGGAAAATGTCCGTGAAAGATCATTAATGGGTATTTAGCCTCAGGGTGCTCCTTAAACCCTTTAGGCAGTAGAATATGAGCTCCCAGATACATGTCTCGCCCCCAGAATTCTGAAAGTTTTTCCGATCTTATTTTGATGTGTTTGATCCATTCTGTGTCTTCCGCTTCTTTAATAGGCGGAATTTTCTGATCCATCACTATGTCTATTGGTTCAATGCCAGTTTCCGATACGGTAATTTTAAAGGGAGTGCTGTATAAATTTCCGGGCGACCTGTTCCATTGTTGCCCTTCCCCATTGTCCATGGGTAGTTTTATAGTTTGTCCGGTAGACAGATTAAAGGTCTCATAGACATGCAGCAAGGCTTGCACCCAATATTCCCCAGGTGGTACCTCGCTAAGTGAAGGATAAGGATATCCAAAGGCCTCTTTATCGAATGCAAAGGATTTTTCTGGTTCCATTTGGTCCACATTCATCCCAAAGACGAGCTGGGTAGTAAGACCATCATTGATCTGAAATCTGGGCTCTTTTTCATTGGTCTTTGAGAACATTAATAACAGCCTGCCATCTTCGGCTCCTTCACTAACGGACGTTGGGAAAGAAATACTAATATCAGCTATATTCAAGGCATCTTCCTGTTGCTTACATGCAATTAGCGATACAAATAACACGGATAATAAAAGGAGAGTACGATTCATTTGGTCGGAATATTTTCGACAAAAGGTACATATTTTGACCTAGGCTTCCTATACCAAAGGGGATTTTTAATCGTTCTATTTAATCACCAACTCGGTAATCACACCTACTAAATTATTGAGCAATGAAACGTCCTTATATTATTTATTTCTTATTGGTGATCCTTTCCATTATCTGTACCTGGAGTTGTACCAACGACGAAGGCAGTGCTGATATTGATACCCTTACCCCTACAGATTCTGTCCAGGGGATTTCGGAGGATTATTCAATACCCAACTAAAAAACCCTCCAAATGGAGGGTTTTTATTCTAATTATTTTTTGCAACATTACCAGATCTTCACCCTTTTTTCAGGGGCCAGATAAAGGCTATCGCCTTCCTGTATATTAAAGGCAGTATAAAATTCAGGTACATTTCGCACTATGCCATTTACCCTGTAATCTGCAGGGGAGTGCGGATCTGTATTGATCTGAACTCTTATGGCTTCATCCCTGGTCTTAGAACGCCAGGCCTGAGCGTATCCTAAAAAGACACGTTGTTCTGCAGTAAAACCATCCATTTCTGGTCCTTCAGCACCTTCCAAAGACATTTTATATGCCTTCAGGGCTATACTAAGACCTCCCAGGTCACCAATATTCTCTCCCAGGGTAAATTCCCCATTAATATTGAGATCTGGCAAAACCTCGTATGAGTTGTACTGTTCTACCAATGCGTTGGTTCGTTTTTTGAATTCTTCTTTGTCCGTATCTGTCCACCAGTTACGCATGACCCCATCACCGTCGAATGTGCTGCCGGTATCGTCAAAACCATGACCAATTTCATGGCCTATAACGGCCCCTATGGCACCATAATTTACAGCATCTTCAGCATTCAGATCGAAGAATGGTGGCTGCAGAATAGCGGCCGGGAAAACGATCTCATTTAAGGTTGGGTTGTAATAAGCGTTCACCGTTTGTGGATTCATCCCCCATTCATCGCGATCTATAGGCTGTCCTAATTTTGCCAGTTCCCTATTGTATTCATATATCCTGGATCTCATGGTGTTTCCGAATAGATCATCGGCCTTAATATCAAATTCATATGACTTCCATTTGTCCGGATATCCGATCTTGGGCGTAAACTTACTCAACTTATCCAGGGCCTCCTTTTTGGTGTCTTCACTCATCCAATCGAGGTCTTTGATACTTGCTTCATAAGCCTTCAGTAAATTTTGCACCAAGGCTTCCATACGTTCCTTTGCCTCCGGAGGGAAGTGTTTTTTTACATACACTTTTCCCACTACTTCGCCCATAGTACCATTCACCACAGAGACACCGCGTCTCCACAAAGGTCTTTGTTCTTTGGTTCCGTTTAGCTCTTTACTATAAAATTCCCAATTCTGCTGATTCATGGCTTCATTGAGCCTGGAAGCATTTGCGTCTATGACTCCCCATTTCAAATAGGTCTTCCAGGTATCCAGATTTGTCCCGGTGATGATCTTATCTAGCGCCTTGGTATAATCTAACATCAACACCCCTAATTTTTCTTGTTTTTCCATCCCGGCTTCACCCAAGAAGGCTTTCCAGTTAAAGGAAGGCATAATATTGCTGAGTGTATCTACCGGAAACATATTATAAAGGGACACAAGATCTCTTGTTTTCTCTTTTTCCATGTGCTTTTCAGCCAATTTGGTCTCCAAACCCATAACGGCTGAAGCGGAAGCCTCGGCTTTGGCTAGTCCGGCCAAATCAAACATTTTTGCCATATGCTCTAAATACTTAGCGCGTATCTCTTTAGATCTGTCATCTTCTTTTAGATAATATTCCCTGTCCGGAAGTCCTAAACCGGACTGCCATGTGTAAATGGTATAGATCGTTGGGTCCTTAAAATCCTGATAGATAAAAAGTCCAAGGGGAACATTAAAATTATATTTATTAGCGTAGGCAAAATAGGTTGCCAGGTCATCATAAGTACCAATAGCGTCTATCTTATCGAACTCAGCTTTTAAAGGAGTTACTCCTACGGAATTCCGTTTTTCAAGATCCATATAGGACTGATACATGTCCCCTACTTTTTGCTCATCAGATCCCTCTGCAAAGTCGCCTGCGGCCGACTCCTCAATGATCTTCTTTACATTTTCTTCTGACTCCTCATAAATTATATACGCAATCCCATAGGCCGCTTTATCATCGGGAATTGCGGTATTCTTTAACCATGTTCCATTTACATATTGGGTGAAATTATCTCCGGGTTCTACCGTAGTATCCATATACTCGGTTAAAATTCCTGAAGTAAGGGGTTTCTCTTCCTTTTCTTCCTGTTTACAAGCTACTATGGCCAGTAGGGAGAAGAAAAGAACTTGTTTTGTTACTTTTTTCATATGTATAGTTATGTTTAATTGTTCGTGTAGGTTAGACCGTCCTGGCCCATTTTTGTTACAAAATTGTGTCAAAATGCCGAGTAAAATCAATGAGGCTCACAAATTACGCATTCTTTCGGTGACGTTCCCTGGCTAATAATGTATTTTTTAAAAGCATGGCAATGGTCATGGGACCAACTCCGCCCGGTACCGGGGTTATATAAGAAGCTTTTTTCGAAACTGCCTCAAAATCTACGTCACCTGTTATGTAGTATCCCTTTTCTTTGGTTGCGTCTTCAACTCTGGTGATCCCAACATCAATGATAACAGCTCCCGGTTTTACCATATCTGCCTTTAGAAAATGAGGAACACCCAAAGCAGAAACGATAATATCTGCCTGTAATGTAAGCTCTTTAATATTCTTTGTTCTACTGTGGGCAAGGGTCACAGTGGCATTTGCTGCTTTTCCTTTTTGGCTCATAAGAATACTGATGGGCCTTCCTACAATATGGCTCCTTCCAATAACTACCGCATGTTTCCCTTCAGTATCTACCTTATATCTGCGCAAGAGTTCCATGATTCCATATGGGGTGGCGGAGATAAAGGTTTCCATATCCAGGGCCATCTTTCCAAAATTAGTAGGGTGAAATCCATCTACATCCTTATCCGGATGAACTGCCATCAATACCTCTTGCTCATCAATATGCTTTGGTAATGGCAATTGTACTATATAGCCATCTATATTAGTATCTTCATTGAGCTGTTGGACTAGTTGAAGTAATTCTTTTTCAGTGGTTTCCGCAGGCAAATGATGTAAGGTAGATTCAAAACCAATACGCTTACAAGAACGAACTTTACTACCTACATAGGTAAGACTGGCGCCGTCTGTACCCACAAGGACAGCTGCCAGGTGCGGTACCTTCTCACCCCTTTCCTTCATCAGGGCCACTTCTGTGGCAATTTCATCTTTGATTTGATTAGAGATCTTTTTACCGTCTAAAATGGTCATACCGCTGTATTTATTAAGATGCCCATTATATGGAATATGAGCAAAGAATTCGTATGCTTTTACATGACAAAAATTATCCTTTAAGGCCGCTCATCATCTGCATCATTTTTTTACCGCCTCCACCTTGCATCATCTTCATCATTTTCCCCATTTGATCGAATTGTTTTAGGAGTTGGTTTACCTCCTGAATGGTTCTACCGCTGCCTTTTGCAATGCGTTTTTTCCTGCTGGCGTCTAGTTTAGAAGGATTGGAGCGTTCTTCTGGCGTCATAGAATGTATGATGGCCTCTACATGTTTAAAGGCATCATCATCTATATCCATTCCTTTGAGTGCCTTCCCTGCCCCTGGGATCATTCCCATGAGGTCTTTCATGCTTCCCATTTTTTTGATCTGCTGTATCTGTTTCAGGAAATCATCAAAACCAAAAGTATTCTTTGCAATTTTTTTCTGGATCTTACGAGCCTCGTCCTCATCGAACTGTTCCTGAGCTCTTTCAACAAGAGAGATAACATCTCCCATTCCGAGGATCCTGTCTGCCATCCTATCCGGATAAAAGACGTCCAGGGCATCCATCTTTTCCCCTGTACCAATGAACTTAATAGGCTTATTAACCACAGACTTGATAGATATGGCTGCCCCTCCACGGGTATCCCCATCTAACTTTGTAAGGATCACACCGTCAAAATTCAAAACATCGTTAAATGCTTTAGCCGTATTTACCGCATCTTGCCCGGTCATGGCATCTACGACAAAAAGGATCTCCTGAGGTTTAATGGCATTTCGTATGTCCGATATCTCGTTCATCATACGTTCATCAACAGCCAACCTACCGGCAGTATCTATAATGACCACATTATGTCCGTTGGCCTTAGCATGCGCTATACCAGCTTTTGCAAGCGATACCGGATCATTATTTTCTTTGTCTGAAAAAACAGGAACATCTATTTGGTCCCCTACTATATGAAGCTGATCTATGGCTGCAGGACGATATACATCACATGCTACCAAAAGAGGATTCTTCGTTTTCTTGGTCTTGAGGTAATGAGCGAGTTTTCCCGAAAAGGTAGTTTTACCCGAACCCTGTAAACCAGCCATTAAAATAACAGATGGGTTTCCGGAAAGATCAATGTCTTCAGCATCTCCACCCATAAGTTGGGTAAGTTCATCCTTAACGATCTTGACCATCAATTGACCTGGCTGTAAGGTAGTCAGAACGTTCTGGCCCAGCGCTTTTTCTTTGACCCTGTTGGTAAACTCTTTGGCGATCTTAAAGTTTACATCGGCATCCAATAAAGCCCTTCTCACTTCCTTGGTGGTCTCAGCTACATTGATCTCTGTGATCTGTCCATGCCCTTTGAGGACATGTAAGGCTTTATCCAGTTTTTCGCTTAAATTATCGAACATATCAGCTTTACATTTATGAGAAATGCAAATTTAACAATTGGAATGGGATCATGGAAGTGTAGTTGTAGAAATATGATAACAAAAAGGGCCACTTCTCAGAGAAGTGACCCTTTTTTAAAGAATAGGGGCAAAATTTATGTGATTATGGCTTCTTTACAAAAACCAACGTATCATAGCTCGCATTGGTATCGCTATAACTCTTCAATGTTATACTTTCATTTGTTATGTCAACAAAATCCCAATCATCTGTAAGTTCTATCAGTACACCATTAACACCAGCATTAAGATATACCTTAAGTTTTCCATCGCTATTACGAAGTACTCGCCATACACCGGCCTGCGTAAGGCCTGTCTCTCCTGTTGTGATCGCCATTACATGTTCTGCCTGGAAGGCAAAGGTATACTGAGCGAAATCATTAGGATCTACTACATCATTATACTCGCCTACGATCCATTCACCACCCATCATTATGTTTCGTATTTCAAGGACATCACCATCTGGAGTGTTAGGAGCATCTTCGCATACTCTCTGTAGGACCAATTCATAAGCAGTTCCTTCGATCTCAAATTTCAATCGGTCATTCCTCAGGTCGCTTAACAACCATTCAAAATAGATCTCATTTGGATTTGGGTCTAACCTGTTGGGGTCATTCATATTTTCTCCAAACGTAAGTCCCATTACAAGTCGGCCTTGTGCATTGGTAGTAATTTCCCAGGATCCGGTAGAAGTATTAACTCCATTGCTTAAGGTAACAACACCTTCGGCCATAAATTTGAACTCATACCCTAGCAAACGATCTATTTCATCACCATTGTTCTTTACTTTTTTGATCACCCAGGCACATTCCCTCAGGATCTCACGTAAGGTGTTAGGATCTTCATTGTACACATCGCAGACGCTTTTAAGGATGATCTTGTTTCCACCTTCGGCGTATAATTTGATCTTACCTTCTTCTATTTCATATACAAACCATTGAAGGTTAAAATCTACCAGTATATCAAATTCTAAATTTAATAAGATACCGTGGTCTGTAATTCTGCTGCTCCAGAAACCATTAAGTACATTTCCTTGTCTGTCTTTCACAGTTACACCACCATCTTCGGTAAAGTTCATCAAATACTCAAAGTACTGATCCGTCTGACTGACCGCATCGCGCTCAACTTCACGAACTAACCAAGGGCATTCTACTATTAGATTGTTAAATCTCTCCAATGTAAAATCGTCATCGTTGTAATCATCATCATCATCTTCATCACAAGCATCCTTGGCATTTTCAATAGCTGTTGCCAATTCAGCATTACTGTACACGGTTACTGTGGTACCATCGTACAATTTTAATGTTACGGGGAAATCAATACTGATGAGGTCATTGTCATCAAGGCCTTTGAAAAACACTCGTAATTCTTCATCACTGTCTACAGTAACACTTCCTGTTTGCTGCGCATTTATATCGAAGGTATACAGGGTAATAGGATAGACGAAATCTATACATTCAATATCATCGTCATCTCCACCTTCCAGGCAATCTTCAGCAAGAGCACGTAATTCTTCTTTGTTAGTAATCACAATTTCAGAAAAATCCGCAAAGGTAATGGTGATAGGGAAGATGATCTCAAGAATATTAGTATCGTCATCGAAAGCATCAAAGATCTCTTCAATAAGTTGAAGATCTTCGCGAGAATCGATGGTAATTTCAATCCCGTTCACCTCAACGGTATATGGGAAATTAAGCGCAAAACAACTAGCGCCATCCACAATATTATCAAAGGAACCATCATTAGAGGAGGTCCTTTCAATAAGTTGGGCCGTAGAAGAACTGGCCATAATGGTTTGTTGCTCGTCTGGTTGAGGTAATTCCTCAAATTCTTCCTGACAAGAAGTAACCATCAGTGTCGCCATAAACAGCAACGTAAACACTGAATACTTAAAAACATTTTTCATAACGATTTGGATTTTTTGTTGTTCGTATGTCTCTATAACACCTCTCTTTTAAAATACCCTACCCGTTTTTTTATTTTTTTTAAAATATCTTTGGACCTAATCTAATTACATAAGAGGGGCACACTATGGATAATGTCTGTGAAGAGAAAGTCTTCAACGCTATCTTTAATTCCAATTCTAAAACGATCTTTAACTATATATATTATAAATATGGTAATGAGGAAAAGGCTTATGATGCTGTGCAAGAGGCCTTTGTAAAGCTTTGGGAGAATTGTGCCAAGGTTGCCCCGGAAAAGGCAAAGGCATTTGTATACAAGGTGGCCAATAATTTATATCTCAATGTGCTCAAGGCCGAGAAGGTTCGATTGAAATATGCGGAAAAAGCTCCAAAGACCTCATCGGAATCGCCAGAATTTTTGATGGAAGAAAAAGAGTTCAAAGATAAATTAGACAGGGCCCTGAATAGTCTACCTGAAAATCAACGAACCGTTTTTCTCCTCAACCGGATAGATGGAAAGAAATACGCGGAGATCGCTGAAATGGAAGGTGTAAGTGTAAAAGCCATTGAGAAACGAATGCATTTGGCTCTAAAGACGCTGAGAGCCCAAATAGATGGTATTTGAATATATAGCCGTAGCATTCTGAAACCTTAGTGTTTCCAAAAGCCGGTAAAAAAAATATCGACCAATGGTAGGGTATTTTGTGATCTAAGTGTTATTAAGGAGTAAAGATTAGAAATCATGCAAGAAAATTACTTGGCCAAATGGCTCAATAACGAACTAACCGAGGAGGAACTAGCCGCCTTTAAGCGATCTGAGGAGTACGCCTCCTACCAAAAGATCGTGCGTGCCTCCGATGCCTTGGAAGCTCCGTCTTTTGATATGGAGAAGGCCCTTGGTGATTTCAAAGATCGTCAATTAAACAAAGAAACTAAGGTCATAAAAATGCGACCTGCACAATACCTGATGCGCATTGCTGCAGCTGTAACTGTATTAATTGCTGCCACTTATTTTTATATCGCCTCACTTAATGAGACCTTTTCAACTGAATATGCCCAACGTACGGAAATAGTTTTACCCGATGCTTCAGAAGTTTTGCTAAATGCAGAATCTGAACTTTCATACAGCGAACGAAAATGGGATTCTGAACGTAAATTATCCCTGGAAGGAGAAGCTTTCTTTAAAGTGGCCAAAGGGAAAAAGTTTACCGTTACAACAGATCTTGGTACCGTTAGTGTATTGGGGACACAATTTAATGTAGAAAGCAGAAAAGGCTTTTTTGAGGTTACCTGTTATGAAGGACTCGTAAGTGTAAGCTTCCAGGGTAAAGAAGAAAAACTTCCTGCAGGAACTTCCTTTTTAGTGGTCAATGAACGTATAGTGCCTGCCGAAGCTCCGCTCACCTCAGTGCCTTCATGGGTAAATAATGAAAGTAGCTTTAAAAGTATCCCCCTTACCTATGTCTTGAATGAATTTCAAAGACAGTACAACGTTAAGGTTGAAACTAAGAATGTAGACCTTACCCAACTTTTTACCGGTACTTTTAGCAACACAAACATAAATTTGGCGTTACAGAGTATAAGTACTCCTTCTCAAATAAGCTATACCTTAGAGAAGAATAAAGTGCTCTTCTATGCAGAAAACGCGCCTTAAGAGAATCGCATCTTGCTTTTTGATTCTTTTTTGGGTCCTTTCTATGGGATGGGCTCAGGAGGATAATAAGGTAGCACTTATCCCTTATATTCAAAACTTAGAGCAACTATTCAATATAAAATTCTCCTATGTGGATGAAGACCTCGAACTGTTGCAAGTTCAGTTCTCCACAGCCACTGATCTCGAAGAGATTTTAGAAGCAATTAGACAAGAAACACAACTCCGTATCCAAAAACTTTCGGACAGGTACTATACCATTACACAAAGTGTTACGGTTGATATCTGTGGATTTGTATTCGATAATTATGGGCAGAACAATATCCCCGGTGCATCTGTGGAGGTTTTGGGGAGTAGTATGGCGCTTGTTACAGATCCTGATGGGCAATTCTCTTTAACCAATATTCCAAGAGATGCCAGTCTCCGTATTCGTTTTTTAGGGTTTAAGACCCGATTTATAAAAGCTGAAGATCTTGTGGGCCATAAAGCCTGTAAACCCATTCTACTTGCACTGAATTATCAGGAACTGGAGGAGGTTGTGGTCTACCAGTTCTTGACTACCGGACTAAGCCGTGAAACCGACGGGAGTATCTTACTGAATGTAGAAGATTTTGGTATCCTTCCGGGATTATTAGAACCAGATATCCTCCAAACCGTACAAGCCATACCCGGTATTAAAAGTATTGATGAGACTGTTTCAAATATTAATATTAGAGGCGGTACCAATGACCAAAACCTAATTCTATGGGATGATATAAAAATGTATCAGTCTGGCCATTTCTTTGGCCTTATCTCAGCTTTTAACCCGTACCTTACTGATAAGGTTACCGTCATTAAGAATGGCACCAGTTCCCAATACGGCGATGGAGTAAGTGGTATCATTAGCATGGAAACCAAAGATGAGGTTAAGGGTAATATGTATGGAGGAGCCGGTTTTGATCTTATCAGTGGAGATGTCTATGGCCATGTGCCACTTTCGGAGCAGTTGGCCGTACAATTCTCAGCGAGGCGCTCGGTTACCGATTTCTTAAACACCCCTACCTATAATCAGTTCTTTGACCGTGCCTTCCAGGATACGAAAGTTAAAGGCGGTGGTGGTGCGGATGACCCTATTACCAGAGAAGAAAATTTTTATTTCTACGATTTTAGTGGCAAACTATTATATGATATAAATAGGTATCATAAAGTAAGGGTAAGCTTTATCAACATCAACAATAAACTTGACTACCTGGAAACGGATGAGAATACAAGCCGAAGCAACCAAAGTTTGTTAGACCAGACGAATTTTTCTTTTGGAGGCCGACTGGTGAGTAGCTGGACGGATAGATTCTCCACGCGGGTAAATGCCTATTATACAAGATATAATCTGGATGCTGAAAATATTGAAGGTAACGGACAACAATCGCTCTTTCAGAATAACCAGGTGCTGGAATCTTCTGTAAAAGCAGCAACTACCTACAAACTTTCTGAAGATCTAAGCACCCACAATGGATACCAATTTACCGAAGTAGGGATCACAAACTTTACCAATGTTTCTCAACCTCCATTTAATAGCAATATTAAAGGGGTAATCAGAACCCATGCCTTGTTTACAGAATTACAATACAGTTCGCCAGATGAAAAAGTAGATTTTACAGGAGGAGCCCGACTAAACTATATTGAAAATCTGGGCACTTTTGACGCCCTTATACTAGAGCCGAGGATCAATCTAAGTTATGTTCTTCTACCAGATTTTCGGGTTGAATTTCAAGGAGAATTCAAGAACCAGACCACCAACCAGATCATTGACCTGGAACAAAACTTTTTGGGCATTGAAAAGCGACGTTGGATCTTGTCTGATGATAATACCTTACCCATAACCAAAAGTGTACAAGGTTCGCTCGGAATTAACTATGACCGTAATAAATGGTTTATTGGACTCGAAGGATTCTACAAGGAAGTGGAAGGGGTAAGTACGTCCACCCAGGGATTTCAGAACGAAGATCAATTCAATGGAGAAATAGGAAGCTACACAATTAAAGGCGCAGAATTTCTTGTGAATTACAAGAATTCCAGATTCAGCAGCTGGCTCAGTTACGCCTATAACAAGAATACGTACTTTTTTGAGGACATCATCCCCAATGAATTTCCCAATAACCTGGACATTAGGCATACACTCACCCTGGCCAGTACCTATAATTACAGGAACTTAAAACTGGGGATAGGACTTAATTATCGTACCGGCAAACCGTATACAGAGCCGCAGGAAGTTATTGCCATAAACAACACTGTATTTCCCAATATCATTAATTATCAAAGTCCTAATAGCAGCAGGCTTCCTGAATACCTCAGGGCCGATGCATCCCTTATTTATAACTTTCAACTTGGGGAAACTGTAAAAGCAACCGCAGGGGCCTCTGTCCTTAATTTGCTGGGCAAACGCAATGTGCTCAACACTTACTACAGATTGAACGATCAGGACGAAATAGAAACAGTTGAAAGCATTTCGCTGGGCCTTACCCCTAATATAAGTTTCAGGGTAAGTTTTTAAGTTCTGTTGAGTCGGGTCATCACAAAGACATGAGGAAAAGTGATGGCTGCCAGGAAGTAGATCATGATTGAGAGAAACAATCCTTCATTATCCTGGAAGAAATAATAAAGTACCGCCAAACCCGCCATAGAGATTATCCAATACAAGAATGAAGTCTTCAGATACTCTAAAAAAGTAGCTTTATTAACCGAACCATAGAGATACTGAATTTGATCTTTTAAAGAGGGTATACTGTGCCAGACAACAAAATAGATGCTGAATGCCCATAAAAGAGAAGCTGTTTTGAACACAATAAAAAATACCAGCAGGAAGAAAAGTTCCTTAAAAATATTTACGTGTATTTTTTTCTTAAATACCCACCAAAGATAAATTCCGATAAATCCGGCAAAGGAAGCCCCAAGAGAAATTAGATAAACCTCTTTTGGCACCAATACTCCACTGATCTTTTCAATGATAGGGGTTACTTCCTGTTCATTCACATAAAACAACAAAAAGAATATCACCATCCCGTAAAAGGTGTAAAAAGCCGTGACGAAAACCGATTTGATCTTTAGAGAGGCCCAGTGCTGTTCTCCAAAATGGTAACTGCTGGCCAACACGAACAAGAGTAGCGCCAGGGACGGTATTAAAGAAAAGAAGAGTGCGGTTATACCTACAACAGCCAAATAACTCCCTAAAGCCCTTAAAAAGAATGAATTCTTAGTAAACGAGGTTGATTTCTGAATAAGCTTTAGATCATTAGAGCCGTGAAAGATGCCAAAGGTAAAAATGAGGAAATAGGCCAGTATCGCCTCAGCCTTTACATCAAAAAATACCGTGACCCACAAAAAAAAGAAGGTGATCACGATCATGAAACTGCTAAAACTGTTAATATTTTGTTGTTTTTTTTCCAATATGGTAAAAATAGGTAATTTAAATTATCATATTATGTTTATCTTTATTTATATTTGCTTAAACAAAATTAACTAATTCTATTCTTATGGAAAATTTTTTAGCATCAATTTCTTTGGTATCTAAAATGGCTACCAATGATTATGTAGGGTTTACCTTCTTCGTAGGTTGTATGGCGATGATGGCAGCCTCTGCATTTTTCTTTTTATCAATGAATAGTTTTGATAAAAAGTGGAGAACTTCAATCCTGGTTTCAGGATTAATTACATTTATCGCTGCAGTACACTACTGGTACATGAGAGATTACTGGGCCGGATTCGCTGAATCTCCTACTTTCTTTCGTTATGTTGACTGGATACTGACTGTGCCATTGATGTGCGTAGAATTCTTTTTAATCCTGAAAGTAGCAGGAGCCAAAAAATCACTTATGTGGAAATTAATTTTCCTTTCCGTGATCATGTTGGTTACCGGATACTGGGGCGAAGCCGTAGACAGAGACAATGCCTGGTTATGGGGACTAATCTCCGGGATCGCATACTTTGTGATCGTCTATGAGATCTGGTTCGGAAAAGCCAAGAAATTGGCTGTTGAAGCTGGAGGTGCAGTTTTAAGTGCCCACAAAACACTCTGTTGGTTTGTCTTGGTGGGTTGGGCTATTTATCCCCTTGGATACATGGCAGGTACTCCAGGTTGGTACGAAGGATGGTTTACTGGCCTTAATATGGATGTGATCTACAACATCGGTGACGCCGTAAACAAAATTGGTTTCGGACTTGTAGTCTACGGATTGGCCGTAGCTCAGAGTTCAGAAAAATAATTTTCACAATTCAACTAATGAAGAAGACCGCCTTTGGGCGGTCTTTTTTATTACATTCTCTCCGGTACCTGAATGCCTAATAGGCTAAAACCGGTTTTAATCACCTCAGCTACTTTTGCCGAGAGCAATACTCTAAAGGTTTTTGTCTGTTCATCTTCTTCTCCCAATATAGACACTTGCTGATAGAAGGAATTGAATTCCTTGACCAGGTCATAGGTATAGTTAGCGATCAAGGCCGGACTATACTGTGCAGCGGCCAAAGAAATGGTATCTGGAAATACCAGTAATAGCTTTATTAATTCCTTTTCTTTGAGGTGTAAGTTAATTATTTGTTTATAATTATTGTTTTCTGATTGAACAATATGCGCTGCCTTCCGCAGTATGGATTGTATCCTCGCGTAGGTGTATTGAATAAACGGGCCGGTATTCCCCTGAAAGTCGACCGACTCCTCAGGATCGAACAAGATCCTTTTCTTTGGATCAACCTTAAGAATATAATATTTCAGGGCTCCAAGACCTATGGTCTTATATAATGCCGATTTCTCTTCTTCCGAATAAGCCTCCAGTTTACCCAATTCACGAGAAATGTTAGCCGCAGTTTGCGTCATCTCAGAAATAAGATCGTCTGCATCAACCACCGTTCCTTCCCTGCTCTTCATTTTGCCGCTGGGTAGGTCTACCATGCCATAGCTTAAATGATACAAATGGGTAGCCCAGGAATAGCCCAGTTTTTTCAGGATCAGGAACAAGACCTTAAAATGATAATCCTGCTCGTTCCCTACCGTATAGACCATTCCGTTGATATCGGGAAAGTCGCGTACCCGTTGAATGGCTGTGCCAATATCTTGCGTCATATATACCGCCGTCCCATCAGACCGTAATACAATCTTCTCATCTAAACCTTCATCCGTTAGATCTATCCAAACACTGCCGTCGTCCTTTCGGTAAAACACACCACTTTGGAGTCCTTCTTCCACCACATCCTTCCCCAACAAATAGGTACTACTTTCGTAATACAACTGGTCAAAGTCTACTCCCAGATTGAAATAGGTCTCCTTAAATCCTTTATACACCCAGGCGTTCATTGTTTTCCAAAGCGAAACTACCTCCGGATCTCCTGCTTCCCATTGCCGCAACATTTCCTGAGCTTCCGTTAACAAAGGTGCTTCTTGTTCTGCTTCTTCCCTGGACCTGCCTTCTGAAATTAATTGAGCTACTTCCTTCTTATAAGCTTTGTCAAAAGCCACGTAGTAATTTCCAACAAGCTTATCTCCTTTAAGACCAGAGGAAGCCGGTGTTTCCCCATTACCAAATAGTTTCCAGGCCAGCATACTTTTACAAATATGAATACCTCGGTCATTTATGATCTGTGTTTTATATACCTTCTTTCCGGAAGCTTTGAGTATCTCAGCAACTGAATAGCCTAATAAATTATTCCGAATATGCCCAAGATGCAAGGGTTTGTTGGTATTTGGAGAAGAGTATTCAACCATTACCGCCCCTTCTTCCTTTTCCTGGCGTATGCCGTAGTGTTTGGTTGACCGGATCTGGGCAAAAGCCTTCAGGTAGTATGTATTATTAATGGTAATATTCAAAAACCCTTTGATAACATTAAATTGTGCTACTTCCGCTACCTCTTTTATCAGATAGTCTCCAATAGCCGCACCTATCTTTTCCGGGTTTCCCTTAACAAACCGTAGCATTGGGAAGATCACCGCAGTAATATCGCCCTCAAAATCCTTCCTTGTAGGTTGAAATTCTACCGATGGAAGTTCCACTCCATAAAGATCCTTGACAGCTTCTTTTACCTTTGAGGTAAGTACTTGTTCAATATTCATAAGATGACCTCCTTTGAAGTTGCAAAACTACGGTTTTTTTACGCTTTTGTGGCGTTCTTAAACGGTATTCCCTAATGTTTTCGGTAACTTTATGCTGCTTTTGAAAAAGAACGATTATGCTCTTGAATGTATCCTATAATAACAAAGAAATAACCCGCAAAATAGATGCGGAAGTAGGAAAGCCCTTTACCCTAAAAGAGCGCTGGGCCATGGGGGGAATAGGTTCACCTAAGCTATTTATTACCGAGGCTAGTCTGGAAATACGCAACTTACTTATCCTGGATAATAATCTTGACAGTTGCAATGTAGAAATAAGGCCAAAAGGGATCATAGTGCGTTTCAGGTCGCTCTTGGAAACCTTTGCCCTGGTCATCCCCTTTTATAAACTCACAATTTACAAGGGAGATTTTGCCATATATTCTATCTACCGGGATCATTATTTTATTAAGGTACGTTCAGACACCAAGGCCATACAAAAATTCTTTAAGAAGCTGCTCAATTACAAGACAGATACAGCACCAACCAGCATAGAAGATCTATAACAAATGAAGATTCTACTCACAGGAGCCAACGGCTACATAGGAATGCGTTTATTGCCCAGACTACTTGACATGGGTCATGAGGTGATCTGTGCGGTTCGCGATAAAAAACGACTATCTGTTGATGAGGATACACTCTCCCGAATCACCGTAGTTGAGATCGATTTTCTTCAAAAAGTATCTCCGGATTTACTTCCCAAAGACATAAAAGCGGCCTACTACCTTATCCATTCTATGAGTTCTTCTACTCAAGATTTTGATGAAAAGGAAGCGCTGTCTGCAGAGACCTTTAACGCTTATATGAAAACCACTTCTGTTGAACAGGTCATCTATTTGAGCGGGATTGTAAATGAAGAGAAATTGTCCAAGCACCTTAGGTCACGAAAAAATGTGGAGGACATCCTGTATCAAGGATCATTTCAACTCACCGTCCTCAGAGCCGGCATCATTGTAGGATCTGGCAGTTCTTCTTTTGAAATTATACGTGATCTGTGTGAAAAACTCCCTGTAATGATAACTCCAAAATGGGTGCTTACCAAAGCTCAGCCTATTGGCATTCGGGATGTTATTAACTTTCTTTCAGGGGTCCTTGGAAAAAAGGAAACCTATAATGACTCTTTCGATATTGGTGGCAAAGATATCCTCACCTACAAAGAAATGCTTCAGCAATATGCCAAGGCAAGAGGCTTTAAGAACTGGATCCTTACCGTTCCTGTCATGACGCCTAAACTTTCTTCCTACTGGTTGTATTTTGTCACCTCTACTTCTTATAAACTCGCTGTGAATTTGGTAGACAGCATGAAAATGGAAGTTGTAGCCAAGGATAACCGATTGCAGGAATTACTGGGTATTGAGACCCATTCCTATATAGAAGCTATTGACATGGCCTTTAAAAAAATAGAACAAAACCTGGTCGTAAGCAGCTGGAAAGACAGTATGGTCAGTGGCCGTTTTAAAAAGAACTTAGAAAAATATATTCAGGTGCCAAAGTATGGGGTTTTGAAAGATGAAAAAAAGCTGAAGGTGCAAGACCCAGAAGGTGTACTAGAGAATATATGGAAAATTGGGGGTGAGCAGGGATGGTATTATGGAAACTGGCTGTGGAAGATACGTGGCTTTATCGATAAATTAACCGGGGGAGTGGGCTTACGCCGTGGCCGTACCCATCCGGATAAGATATATCCAGGCGATTCGCTCGATTTCTGGCGGGTTCTCCTGGCAGATAAGGAAGGAAAGCGCCTATTGCTATTCGCAGAAATGAGACTTCCGGGAGAAGCCTGGCTCGAATTTAAGATTGACAAGGATGACATCTTACATCAAACAGCTACTTTCAGGCCTAAAGGATTACGTGGAAGATTGTATTGGTATTCTATTGTTCCTTTTCACTATTTCATCTTTGGAGGAATGATCCGAAATATTGTAAAGACCAAGAAATAAAACCATGAACACCAACCAGAATTTTTGGTTAGTTAGGTCTTTCCTTAAGTTTTATTTATGGTTATTTCTTTGAAAGAACCAATCCTATAAGATTTTTTGATCAGGAAAGGGTATTTGTCCTAGGAAGAAAGATCTCAGCCATCATGCAACGCGCACTACCTCCACCACAAGTTTCAATAGTGTCTAAAGGGCTGTGAATTATCTCGCAGTGCTTATTTATTGCTTTTCGCTGCTCAGAAGTAAGGCTTTTGAATGCTGCTGAGCTCATTACTAAATATCGCTTTTCATCGGTCCCAATTACCTGCAGCATATTCCCGGCGAAGTGCTGTTCCTGTATCTCTGTTATTGCAATGATCTCATTACCGTCATTCTTTAAATGATCAATGACATTCTTGCGTTCTTTTTTATCATCAATGGAATCCAAACAAATCACTGCAAAAGATTCAGCAATGCACATCATAACATTGGTATGATAAATGGGCATTCTGTTCCCATCGACAGACTGGTATGCCGTAAAGATCACCGGCGTACACTCCATATCTTCACAGAACTCAATAAATAGGCTTTCATCTGCCCTGGGAGATAGTGCACAATAGGCCTTTTGATAGTCTCTGTCCATCACAATACTTCCGGTACCTTCTAAAAATAACTCCTCTTTCTCTGCAGAGGTGTAGTCTATGACCCCTTCAATTTGAAATCCTTTTTCTTCGAGAATGTCCAGGATATCCTCACGCCGTTCTCTTCGCCTGTTCTCAGCAAACATAGGATACAACCCAACAATTCCATTCTCGTGAAACGAGATCCAATTATTAGGGAAGATAGAGTCTGGAGTATCTCTCTCAAAAATGTCATCTACCACGATGACCTCTACTCCTTTTGCTCGCAAAGCAGTTACAAAATCATCAAATTCTACCTGAGCCCTTAGATTAATGGTCTGATTCTTTATATCCAGATCTTCCTGGAAATAATTGTTAACGGCCGTTTCCTCATTCATTCGAAAACGAACGGGCCTAACCATAAGAATTGAATTTGTGATCTGCATATAACAGTAATAAAAAGCTCCGCAAAGTTATGGCTTTTTAAGGGTCTTATAGTAGCCGATTTTCAAAATAAAATCGCGTTACTTTACAAAAAAAGTAATCTATTCCCTGATCAATGGAAGGGTACTGCATCGTAACAATCCCTCTTGTTTTCCAATCTCGGAATATGGGACCTCCTCAACAGTAAATCCTTGGTTACGAAGCCAGGTATTAAGTCGGGTGAAGGACTTCTCAGACACTATCACCTCTGGAGAGATTGAAAAAACATTACTGAACATCTGATACATTTCTTCACTGCTGATCTCAAAGATATTATCCTTGCCAAAATAATCTACCAGCCATTGGTATTCTTCCTCTATTAGGAACCCGTTCTTGTGGAGGATCGCTTTGTTCTTCCCTATAGGTTGAAAACAGCAATCTAAGTGTAGTGCATTCTCTTTTGGATTGGTATTCGATTTTCGCAGTTCGAAAGATTTGATCTTCTTATGGGAAAATTGCTCTTTCAGATAGGCCACAGCTGCCATATTGGTTCTTGCCGTAATATAACTGGCGTAATCTTCCCCACTATATGTTCCCACAAAGATATAGTCTTTCCACGGCATAACATCCCCTCCTTCTACATGCACATCTCGCGGAGGTATTAAAATATTTTCGGGGTTTATAACATCGAGCACATGAATAATGGCATCAAATTCCTTCTCTCTGTCTGGCAAAATATTGGCCTTGATAAGCTTGTCTTCTATGACAAAGGCAATATCCCTGGAAAAGATCTGATTACAATCGGTGAGCACTTCGGGCCTGAAGACCTGTACCCCATGCTTTACTAAGACAGCATTAAAGGCTTCCATTTCCTCAACCATGTCGGCTTCTTTAGGATAGGTGCCTGCTAAAATATTCTCCAGTGATTTGGGATCATATGCCTCCTGAGGAGAGGGCACCGGGCCACAACTTTTTGCTGTACCCAGAACTACGCTTTTTAATAAAGATGTCTCATCCTGGACATTGAGTTGGAGCATACATTATGGATTCTAGCGCTTATTTAGCGGCACAAACGGACGTTGGTTCTCTCCTATATACACTTGTCTAGGACGCCCTATTGGTTCACCACGTAAACGCATTTCGCGCCATTGGGCGATCCAACCGGGTAATCTTCCCATAGCGAACATCACTGTAAACATTTCTGTTGGTATACCTAAGGCCCTGTAAATGATACCAGAGTAAAAATCTACGTTAGGATATAATTTGCGTTCTACAAAGTAAGAATCTTCCAGGGCTACTTTTTCCAGACCTTTGGCTATATTCAAAATTGGATCTTCAATACCCAGATCGCGAAGCACTTCATCTGCTGCCCGTTTAATGATCTTGGCACGTGGATCGAAATTTTTATACACTCTGTGACCAAAGCCCATCAACCTGAATGGATCATCTTTATCCTTGGCCTTGTTCATATATTTTTGAGTATCGCCCCCATCTTTTTCAATTGCTTCAAGCATTTCTAGTACTGCCTGGTTAGCTCCTCCGTGTAGTGGACCCCAAAGTGCAGATATCCCTGCGGAAAGAGATACAAATAAACCGGCGTGTGAAGAACCAGTGATCCTTACCGTAGAGGTAGAACAGTTTTGTTCGTGGTCTGCGTGTAGAATGAGTAACTGATCTAGCGCATCTATCACGATCTTGTTGTTGACATACTCCTTATTGGGCCTTTTAAACATCATTTTATGAAGATTTTCCACATAGCCCAGTGAATCGTCTCCGTAATCTAAGGGTAGTCCTTTTTGCTTTCTCATGGTCCAGGCTACCAGCACCGGAAATTTCGCCATAATACGTACGATGGAATAGTACATCTCCTTCTCGGAGGAAATATTTACTGAAGTAGGATTAAAAGCGATCAACGCACTGGTTAAGGAAGAAAGTACACCCATGGGGTGGGCCGACTTTGGAAAGGCATCCAAGATCTTTTTCATTTCCTCATCTACATGCGATTCATGTTTTATATCTTCATGGAACTTATTTAGTTCCTCTTTATTAGGTAATTCACCAAAGATGAGAAGATATGCTGTTTCCAGAAAATCTGCTTTCTCAGCTAACTCTTCAATGTTATAGCCTCTGTACCTTAAAATACCCTTTTCCCCATCCAGATAGGTAATAGCACTTTCACAGGAACCAGTGTTCTTATATCCGGGATCCAGGGTGATCATACCTGTGGAAGACCGAAGAGTTTTAATATCAATGGCTAGTTCTTTCTCAGTTCCCTCTACTACCGGAAATTCGTATTTTTTACCTTCGTATTCAAGTATAGCTTTATCTTTCATGGATGTGATTTTGGTGTTATTTTGAAAGTGAGTTAAAGGTAAGAAAAAGGCACGTCCTTCACAATTATGCAAAGCTGTTTATCTTGAGATTTATTGGAAAATTACACGAGGTATCTCATCATAAATGAGAGGCCTCTATTTTTGAATACTATAGAGTTTCTCATAGTCCTCTATGGCATATCCAGAGTCAAAAAAAAGGCCTTTCGAAATACGAAAGGCCTCCAGTTATTGTTTAGTTCTTTTATTGCCCTACTTTAAAGGCATGAACTCCGGGATAATACGCTACTGATCCCAATTCTTCCTCTATGCGCAATAACTGATTGTATTTTGCCATACGGTCTGAGCGTGAAGCAGAACCTGTTTTGATCTGTCCTGTATTTAAGGCAACAGCCAAATCCGCAATAGTATTGTCTTCTGTTTCTCCGGATCTATGAGACATTACACTGGTATATCCGGCATTCTTGGCCATGTTCACAGCTGCAATGGTCTCTGTTAAGGTTCCAATTTGGTTTACCTTAATTAGTATAGAGTTAGCGATCCCTTCTTTGATCCCTTTTGAAAGTCTGGTTACATTGGTCACAAAAAGGTCGTCCCCAACCAACTGCACTTTATCTCCAACCAGATCTGACAATATTTTCCAGCCTTTCCAGTCGTTTTCATCCATCCCATCCTCAATAGATATGATAGGGTATTTCTTACAAAGAGAAGCCAGATATTTTGCTTGTTCTTCAGAGGTTCTGACGGCGCCTTTATCTCCTTCAAACTTTGTATAATCGTATTTTCCATTTACATAGAACTCGGCGGCAGCACAGTCTAATGCCACCATAACATCATCTCCAAGCGTATATCCTGCTTTTTTCACTGCCTTGGCAATTGTATCAAGGGCATCTTCTGTGCCGTCTAGTGTGGGCGCAAATCCACCTTCGTCTCCTACGGCAGTGCTTAGACCTCTATCGTGCAATACTTTCTTAAGGTTGTGAAAAATCTCCGTACCCATCTGTATGGCATGAGAAAAATTCTTTGCCTTTACCGGCATTACCATAAACTCCTGAAAAGCAATAGGTGCATCTGAATGCGACCCACCATTGATGATATTCATCATAGGAACAGGCAAAGTATTAGCACTAACTCCGCCTATATATCGATACAGAGACATACCCATTTCATTTGCTGCCGCTTTGGCTACTGCCAGTGATACGCCTAAAATTGCATTGGCACCCAATTTAGACTTATTGGGGGTCCCATCAAGGTCGATCATTGTTTGATCTATCAGGTTTTGGTCAAAAACCATCATACCTCGTATCTTATCGGCAATAGTCGTATTTACATTCTTGACGGCTTTCATTACGCCTTTGCCCATAAAAGCATTTCCTCCATCTCTTAATTCCACAGCTTCGTGTTCACCGGTAGAAGCTCCGGAAGGAACCGCAGCCCTTCCTAAAACACCATTTTGTGTAACAACATCTACCTCCACGGTAGGATTTCCTCTTGAGTCAAATATTTGACGGGCATGTACATCCAGGATGATACTCATATTTACTTTCTTTATTTGGTTGATTTCTATTATATCAAAGATACAAAAGGCCTCTGGGAATTAAACTTCTTTCCTAAGATATTGCCTTTCCTTTCCCGTGCTTTTATACCAAAATATCCTTCTTGCTATGTTCCCTTATCATTTCGAAATACTGATCGAAAAGATAAACCGAATCATGGGGACCGGGGCTTGCTTCGGGATGGTATTGAACAGAAAAAACGTTTTTGTTCTTCATACGTATTCCGGCCACTGTCTGATCATTAAGATGCAAATGAGTAATGACCAGTTCCGGATGTGCCTCCGTTTGTTCCCTGTTGATGGCAAAACCATGATTTTGAGATGTGATCTCACCCTTCCCGGTTTCTAAATTGATCACCGGATGATTAATCCCTCGGTGTCCATTGTACATTTTATAGGTAGACACTCCATTGGCCAGCGCTATGACCTGATGTCCCAGACAGATCCCAAATAAAGGCTTGTCTTGTGCAATGATCTCTTTGGCAGTTTGTATTGCCTCTTTTAAGGGTTCAGGATCGCCAGGTCCGTTCGAAATAAAGTACCCATCAGGATCCCAAGCTTCCAGTTCTGCAAAACTGGTATCATAAGGGAATACTTTGATATAGGCATCTCTGGCTGCCAGATTTCGAAGAATGTTCTTTTTTATACCAATATCTAATGCAGCAATGCGGTAGGTTGCATCTTCTTTGCCAAAATAATACGGTTCTTTTGTGGAGACCTTTGAAGAAAGTTCAAGACCCACCATACTTGGTACTTTTTTAAGCTCTTGTTTTAATTCGTCTATAGCGTCTACACGGGTAGAGATAACCGCATTCATGGCACCATGGTCCCTTATATAGCTAACCAGTGCCCGGGTATCTACATCAGAGATTGCGAGTGTCTTATTATTTGTTAAAAATTCTTGTAAACTTCCATCGGCATCAGGTCTTGAATATTCATAGCTGAAATTCTTACAGATCAGCCCGGCAATCTTTACGGACTCTGATTCAACCTCCTCATTATTCGTCCCGTAATTCCCTATATGGGCATTCGTCATTACCATAAGCTGACCAAAATAGGAAGGATCAGTAAAAATTTCCTGATACCCTGTCATCCCAGTATTAAAACAAACTTCACCAAAGGCGGTACCTTCGGTATTCCCTACAGCCTTTCCATAAAAGATAGTGCCGTCTGCTAACAATAAAAGAGCTTTCTTTTTAGTCTGATACTTCATTAAATTGCAATTTTTTAAGATTTCACAAATAAACATAAAAAAAGGATAGACTTTTAGGTCTACCCTTTTCAAATTTTTCATACGTTATAAACATCCTATTCCTTTGAATCATCTGTTTTCGTTTCTTTCGGACTATCGCCCTCATCTTTCTTTGGAGCTTCCTTCTTTGGTTTCTCTGCCTTAGGTGCCTTTGCTTCAGCTGTTTCCGCTTTTGGCGTTTCAACTTCTGCCTCCTTCGTTTCTTCTGTGGCTACAGCAGTATCGGATTTCTTAGCACTACGGCTTCTACGCGTGGTTTTCTTTTTCTTAGCCTTACCAGCATTGTAGATCTCGTTGAAATCTACCAACTCTATCATGGCCATATCTGCATTATCTCCCAAACGGTTTCCCAGTTTTATAATTCTGGTATATCCTCCTGGTCTGTCACCTATCTTTTCAGAAACCGTACTAAACAATTCTGAAACTGCGTATTTATCTCTAAGGTTTCTAAAAACGATTCGTCTGTTATGAGTACCTTTTTCAAGGGACACATTGTTCTCTGCCTTTGATTTGGTAATCAAGGGTTCAATGAATTGTTTTAAGGCCTTGGCCTTGGCTACTGTCGTATTGATTCTTTTGTGCTCAATTAAGGAACAGGCCATATTAGCCAACATAGCAGATCTATGTGCCGTTTTTCTCCCTAAGTGATTGACTTTCTTACCGTGTCTCATCGTTCTTTGCTATCTGATCTTTTTTTCGGGTCTATCTTAAAAGCCCCAGGTAAAAGCTAAAATTAATCTTTATCTAGTTTGTATTTGGATAGGTCCATCCCAAAGTTCAAGCCCTTGTTGATAACGAGTTCTTCCAACTCCGTCAAGGATTTTTTACCAAAATTCCTGAATTTCATCAAGTCGTTCTTGTTGAAAGAAACCAAGTCCCCTAAAGTATCTACCTCTGCTGCCTTCAGGCAGTTTAAGGCTCTTACAGACAGGTCCATATCAACCAATTTGGTTTTCAACAACTGTCTCATATGAAGCGATTCCTCATCATAGGTCTCGGTTTGCGCGATCTCATCGGCCTCAAGGGTGATGCGTTCGTCCGAGAATAACATAAAGTGATGAATTAGTACTTTGGCAGCCTCTGTCAGCGCATCTTTTGGGTGAATTGAACCGTCTGAAACGATCTCGAAAATCAATTTCTCATAATCGGTCTTTTGTTCTACCCTAAAGTTCTCTATGCTGTATTTTACGTTTTTCACTGGAGTGAAGATAGAATCTACCGCTATGGTTCCTATTGGAGCGTTAGACTTCTTATTTTCCTCTGCAGGAACATATCCTCGTCCTTTTTCGATGATCAATTCCATATTGATACTCACCTTAGGAGCCATGTTGCAGATCACCAGTTCCGGATTCAACACCTGGAATCCTGAGATAAACTTTTGGAAATCTCCTGCGGTAAGTTGTTCTTTTCCACTAACGGAAACTGAAACAGTTTCTTCGTTAACGTCTTCAATCTGTCTTTTAAAACGAACCTGCTTAAGGTTGAGGATAATTTCCGTAACGTCTTCTACTACTCCTTCAATAACGGAAAATTCGTGTTCAACTTTATCGATCCTCACGGAAGTAATCGCGAATCCCTCCAAAGACGAAAGCAAAACTCTTCTAAGCGCGTTCCCAACAGTTAATCCATAACCAGGTTCCAAAGGGCGAAATTCAAACTTCCCTTCGAAATCTGAGGAATCGATCATTATAACTTTATCGGGTTTCTGAAAATTAAATAATGCCATAGTCGAATATGTGTTGTTTATTTAGAGTATAACTCAACGATTAATTGTTCTTTGATGTTCTCTGGGATCTGAAGTCTTTCTGGAACGGAAACAAAAGTTCCATCCATTTTATCAGTATTCCAGGTAATCCACTCGTATACGCTACTATTAGCAGCCAATGAGTCCCCAATAGCTTGTAGAGATTTTGATTTTTCCCTAACACCAACTACATCACCTGGATTTAAAGAATAGGAAGGAATGTTCACTAATTCTCCATTAACGGTTATGTGTCTGTGTGACACCAATTGTCTGGCTCCACTTCTGGTTGGAGAAATTCCCATTCTGTAGACCACGTTGTCTAAACGGGCTTCACATAGTTGCAGTAATACCTCCCCTGTAACTCCTTTGCTTCGGTTGGCCTTAGCAAATAGATTTCGGAATTGTTTTTCCAAAATGCCATAGGTATACTTTGCTTTCTGCTTTTCCATTAACTGAATAGCATACTCTGATTTTTTTCCACGGCGTCTGTTGTTTCCGTGTTGTCCTGGAGGATAATTCTTTTTATCAAAAGACTTGTCTTCTCCAAATATCGCTTCTCCGAATTTACGGGCGATCTTTGATTTAGGTCCTGTGTATCTTGCCATCTTCTTTTAAATTAAAAGTGTGATTATGAATTAAGGCTTATCCTTCGATAATCGTAACTACACTTTTGTGAGAACTTTGTGTTCGGGTTAATGATTGTAATTAAACTCTTCTTCTTTTTGGTGGCCTGCAGCCATTGTGCGGCATTGGGGTTACATCAATGATCTCTGTAACCTCTATCCCAGCATTGTGCAAAGATCTGATAGCCGATTCACGTCCATTTCCAGGACCTTTCACATATACCTTCACTTTTCTCAAACCTGCATCATGAGCGGTTTTCGCGCATTCTTCCGAAGCTATCTGAGCAGCATAGGGGGTGTTTTTCTTGGAACCTCTAAAGCCCATTTTACCGGCAGATGCCCATGAAATAACATCTCCTTTTTTATTGGTAAGGGAGATAATGATATTATTGAAGGAAGCGGTAATATGCGCTTCTCCGGTAGATTCTACAATTACCTTACGTTTCTTCGTTGCTTTTGTACCTGTCTTTGCCATACTACGCCTTATTACTTAGTAGCTTTCTTCTTGTTAGCCACTGTTTTTCTTTTTCCTTTCCTTGTTCTGGAATTATTCTTGGTTCGTTGTCCCCGTAATGGCAGACCGGATCTGTGCCGGATGCCTCGGTAACAACCAATATCCATAAGCCTTTTGATATTCAGCTGATTCTCTGAACGCAATTCACCTTCAATCTTATAAGAAGTAACCACATCCCGGATACGACCAATTTCATCGTCATCCCAGTCAGATACCTTTGTATCTACACTTACTTTGGCCTTCTCCAATATTTCAATTGCTCTGCTTTTACCTATTCCAAAGATGTAGGTAAGTGCAATAACACCTCTTTTTTGTTTTGGGATATCTACCCCTGCAATTCTTGCCATAATTACCCTTGTCTTTGTTTGAATCTAGGATTCTTCTTATTAATTACGTACAATGTGCCCTTTCTGCGAACAATTTTGCAGTCGGCACTTCTCTTTTTTATCGATGCTCTTACTTTCATGTTTCGAGTTTCTTAATATCTATATGTAATTCTAGCCTTGCTCAAATCGTAAGGACTCATCTCGAGCTTCACTTTGTCGCCCGGTAATAATTTTATATAATGCATCCGCATTTTTCCTGAAATATGTGCGGTGACCACATGACCATTTTCCAACTCCACCCTAAACATGGCATTGGATAATGCTTCAATGATACTTCCATCCTGCTCTATAGCTGCTTGCTTGGCCATAATTCTATGCTACTTTTCTATTTTTTCCAGTTTTCATCAATCCGTCATAGTGTCTGTTCAAGAGATATGCATTCACCTGTTGAACCGTATCAATTGCAACCCCCACCATAATTAACAATGAAGTACCTCCGTAAAACAATGCCCATCCTGCC
>CAWAEX010000006.1:0-69655 GCA_963781045.1 uncultured Flavobacteriaceae bacterium
CGTTGAGGGAACACCGAACGAAGCGAGGTAATCCCAAGCGGAGCGTTGAGGAAACACCGAACGAAGCGAGGTAATCCCAAGCGGAGCGTTGAGGGAACACCGAACGAAGAGAGGTAATCCCAAGCGGAGTGTTGAGGGATCATCGACGGCAGGTGCGGTAATCCTGAGTAGAGAGTTGAGTATTTTTATATAGCCGGAACAGAACGTTTTTTAACGATGTGGTCCATAATGATCTTCGCATGGATACGAGAGTTCTCAATAAACCATTTGTGAGTTTCCATGCCGCCACAGATCACCCCTGCCAGATACAAGCCGGCAATATTAGTTTCCATGGTATCTTCATTGTAAGTAGGCAATCGTTTTTTATCATCAGATAAGTGAATTCCCAAGGCTTCCAGAAAATGAAAATTGGGTTTATAGCCTGTAAGCGCCAGGACAAAGTCATTATCAATTTGCTGAGTTCCATTCGGGGTATTGAGAATCAATTCCTTTTCCCGTATTTCAGAGACCGTGGTATTGTAATAGGCCTTGATACTTCCTTCTTTAATTCTGTTTATAATATCGGGACGTACCCAGTATTTAACACGTTGCCCAACCTCTGGTCCTCTGATGATCATACTTACCTCAGCCCCTTTACGCCAACATTCCAGAGCAGCATCTACGGCTGAATTGCTGGCTCCGATCACTGCCAATTTCTGACTGGCATAAAAATGAGGATCCTTGTAATAATGAGAAACCTTTGTTAGGTCTTCACCGGGAACATTCAATTTATTTGGAAGATCGTAAAAGCCGGTAGCTATGATGACGTTCTTTGCTTTATATGCTTGTTTCTTTGTTTCCACTTCAAAAATATCTTCTTTCTTTTTAATGGAACTAACTTTTTCAAAAAGATGAATATTTAAATTATTGGAGGTCACGATCCTTCGATAATACTCGAGTGCTTCATTTCGCTTGGGCTTGGCCTCTTTACTGATAAAGGGGATTTCATCTATTTCTAGTTTTTCGGAAGAAGAAAAGAACTGCATATTCACAGGATAATTAAATAGAGAATTCACAATGGGTCCCTTCTCTAGTATAAGGTAGCTTATTCCTTTTTTCTTTGCTTCCAGGCCACAAGCTATCCCAATAGGTCCGCCTCCAACAATGATCAGATCTAATTCCTTTATCATTTTTTAATCCTTAGTCCACTTTTGCAATAATTCATAACAAAACTAGGCATTAATTAATAAAATACCAGAAAATACAAAGGTTTGCTAAACCTGATATTTATCATTCTTTCAAGCGATAAAGAATCGGATATTTAAGATATCAAACTAAAAGATTCGTATCATGACAATTATCAATAGATATACCCGTAACAACCATCATGACCAAAAATATCATTTCTGTTGATGTCAAAGATGGTTTGGAAAGAGCAGAACATTTGTTCAAAAAGCACAACATAAGGCATATGCCGGTTACAGACCACAAAAAGATCGTGGGCATGCTCAGTATCAATGATCTGCTGCGAATTAGCTTTGCTGATGGGGCCTATCGTGAAGAAGGAGATATAAAGTCTGATATCTACGAAATGTTTAGCATAAAACACCTTATGGTTCGCACTCCAGAAACTATTAGCCCAAAAAACACGGTAAGAGAGGTAACCTCCTTATTGGTTAATAGGAAGTTTCATGCTCTTCCTGTAGTAGATGGGGAGGAAATCGTAGGGATGGTAACCACAACCGATCTGTTGAAATATTACCTGTCTATGTTTTAGGAAATATCAGTATGTGCTAATTCAGCGATGGTTGCTGTGGGGTTCTTCGACTTAAATACGTAGCTCCCTGCCACCAAAACATCTGCCCCGGCTTCAATTAGCTTAGCGGCATTATCCATAGTTACACCACCATCTACTTCAATTAAGGCAGAAGCCTTGTGTTCTTTGATCATTTGCTTTAAGCGTCCTGATCTTTTTATAGGTATTGGGAATAAAGGACTGGCCTCCAAATCCGGGGTTGACACTCATAATAAGCACCAGGTCCAGATCACTTATGATATTTTTCAATAACTCAACATTGGTATGCGGATTTAGAGCTACACCTGCTTTCATTCCTGTTGCCTTGATGGCCTGAATGGTTCTGTGTAAATGCGTACATGCTTCGTAGTGTACGGTTAGCATATAGACACCAAGATCTGCAAAGGTTTGTATATACCGATCCGGATCCACGATCATCAAATGTGTATCCAGTGGCTTGGTAGCATATTTTGAAATAGTCTTTACCACGGGCATTCCATAAGAAATATTAGGTACAAAAAGACCGTCCATAATATCTAAATGGTGCCATGCTGCCTCACTTTTGTTGACCATTTCAACATCTCTTTGAAGATTTCCAAAATCTGCTGCCAGGAGGGAAGGGGCTATTTTAATGTGATTCATATGACTGTTCTGATTTATGTCTATAAAATTAAACAAACGCCAGCGATATAAAAGTAAACAGGTACTATTTTGTAATGTTTAGTTCTGACATTTTCATTTTCATCAGGTCACTTTCAGCAGCGATGTATCCAAAGGAGGTCCAGCTTTTCCTCTCTATGATATCCATCAACATTTCCAACCCCTTTTTTCGTCTGCCTTCATAAAGATGCCAGTTCGCTAAACCATATGATATTGCATCCGAAGCAGCTGATGAACCCTCTGCCTGGGTCAGGTCATCTTCGTTGATTAGTCCTTTGTAAAATTTACAGAGGTCGCTATAATTCGTGTTTTCAATTATCTTCAGATCTTTATGAATAGGCATTAAGAGGCTGTCTGCCCCTGCTTTGTTTCCCAATCGACGCTGAATCATATAGAGCCAATGTGTGCTCGAAACCAGATTATCAGGGTTGGCGCCAGTATCCCTGCACTTTAGATATGCCTCATATGCTTTTCTATAGTCGTGTTTAAGGTAATAAGCAAGGCCCAGATGATACCAAATGTTGCCGTGTAAGGTACTCACGGGAATATTCATGGCATTAGGCAGGCCATCGGGTTCAATTTCATTGGGAGTGCCCTGAATAAGTTCTGCCCCGCGTTCAAGATCAGCTATAGCTTTGTCAAATTCCCGAATGGAAATATAGCGATGTCCGCGATGCCTGTAAAGACGAGCTTCCTCAGGGAACCTTTGGATACCTTTGGAATAGATGTCTATCGCATCTTCATAATTACCGAGGTAGGCTGTTCTCCGACCATACCAAATAAGTAACTGAACATTTGTGCTGTCTTTAAGGAAGGCAGTTTTGGCTTTATTGTACTGTTCAACCAGTTTCTTACTGGGTTTGTTTCGTGTATAAACCCTGCCCAAAGGGGTTGTAAATGTCTCAGGCGTTTCTGGAGGTGGAGATTTGCTAAAATCGCATGAAGAAATCAGTAGAATTGGGCCCAGGCTCAGGATCAAACATCTTAAAAATTGAGTTAGAGACGGGAATAAATTTAAAGATGAAATTGCTTACAGATGCTGACATATATAAAGGTCAAAATTACGCATATGGCCTTACAATGAAAAAACTCCGGTAATCAGCCGGAGTTTATTCATCAATCAAAAAACGAACAGTCATGATAAACTGTTGTTATTGTATGCAAATTAAGTTAAAAACTCCAGTATTCCAATTTTGCGACCAGACATCTAACCTATTGCAATAAGGATATTTATCCCAAATATGTTTTTAAGATCTTGCTCCTGGAGGTATGTTTTAATCTTCTGATTGCCTTCTCTTTTATTTGACGTACTCGTTCTCTGGTAAGTTCGAATGTCTCACCAATTTCTTCCAGGGTCATAGAATGTTGTCCGGCAAGGCCAAAATACAATCTTATAACATCTGCTTCTCTTGGTGTTAGAGTTTCCAGTGCTCTTTCGATCTCTGTTCTTAAGGATTCGTGAAGTAGATCTTTATCCGGATTAGGCGATTCACCACTGCGAAGAACATCGTAAAGATTAGAATCTTCACCGTCTATCAATGGAGCATCCATGGATACATGGCGTCCAGAGTTCTTTAGCGACTGCTTTACGTCTTCCACGGTCATGTCTAATTCCTTAGCTATTTCTTCAGCAGACGGCATACGCTCATGGGCTTGCTCTAGAAATGCAAAGGTTTTATTGATCTTATTTATAGATCCGATCTTATTTAATGGTAAACGAACAATTCTAGATTGTTCTGCCAATGCTTGCAGTATGGATTGACGTATCCACCATACAGCATAGGATATAAACTTAAAACCTCGGGTTTCATCAAAACGCTGAGCCGCTTTTATAAGTCCCAGGTTTCCTTCATTGATCAAATCGGGTAGGGTAAGACCCTGATTTTGATACTGCTTCGCCACAGAAACTACAAACCTCAGGTTCGCTTTGGTAAGTTTTTCCAGGGCCGTTTGATCACCTGCCTTGATTCTCTGTGCCAATTCTACTTCTTCATCAGCCGTGATCAGATCTACTTTTCCAATTTCTTGTAAGTATTTGTCCAGCGACGCGGTTTCCCTATTCGTCACCTGTTTAGTAATCTTTAACTGTCTCATCTGTTAAGTTCCTTTCTATTTAGGTTCAATGTGCATTGACTGCATATACTTATACGTAAAAAAAGAGGGAATGTTACAATTAGGACACGAAATTTTCATTAAAATGTTAAAAAAATCAAAAAACCCCGACCAATGGTCAGGGTTTAGGGCTTTTATTAGGAAAAAATTAATCTCTACGTTGTCTTGGGCCTCTTCTATCGTTACCTCTACCACGATCATTTCGATCGTTTCTTGGAGGTCTTTCTACGTAGCCTTCAGGTTTTGGTAAAAGGGCCTTTTTGGAAACTTTATCCTTTCTGGTCCTTGAATCTATTCCAAAGTACTTTACATCAAAAACGTCTCCCATGTTCACAACATCGGTAACAGATTCTGTGCGTTCCCAGGCTAGTTCAGAAACATGTAGCAACACTTCGTTTCCGGGAGCATCCATATATTCTACCACAGCACCAAAATCAAGGATCTTGATCACTTTCACTTCATAGATACTGCCTACCACAGGTTTAAAAGTGATAGAATCTATTTTTGCCAACACGGCGTCTATCCCTGCTTGGTCTGTTCCCAAGATCTCTACCAATCCCTCTTCCGTTACCGGATCTTCATTGATCACGATAGTGGTCTTTGTAGTTTTTTGTAATTCTTGAATTACTTTACCTCCAGGGCCAATTAAGGCACCAATAAATTCTCCAGGAATAGTTGCAGTCACCATTTTAGGAGCATGAGGTTTAACGTCTTGTTTTGGCGCGTCAATCGTATCTGTTAATTTGGTAAGGATATGTAATCTCCCATCCCGAGCTTGCTTTAATGCTTTTTCAAGTATCTCGTATGACAAGCCTTTTACTTTGATATCCATTTGACAGGCGGTAATACCATCATTAGTACCGGTGACTTTAAAGTCCATATCTCCCAGGTGATCTTCATCACCAAGAATATCTGATAACACAGCATACTTGCCGGACTCTGTATCGGTAATAAGTCCCATGGCGATTCCGGAAACGGGTTTCTTTAACTGAATACCAGCATCCATAAGTGCCATAGTTCCGGAACAAACGGTAGCCATAGATGAGGAACCGTTGCTTTCCAGGACTTCAGCCACCACACGTACGGTATAAGGACAATCTTCAGGGATCATTCCTTTTAAGGCACGTTGTGCAAGGTTTCCATGTCCTACTTCTCTTCGTGATGTACCTCTAATTGGTCTGGCTTCCCCAGTTGAAAAAGGAGGGAAGTTGTAGTGCAGGTAAAATGTTTCTTCTCCTTCAAAGGAAGGCATGTCTATTTGGTTAGCCTCGCGAGACGTTCCTAAAGTAACAGTGGCCAATGCCTGGGTTTCACCTCTTGTAAAGATGGCAGAACCATGAGTGGAAGGAAGATAATCAATCTCACACCAGATAGGTCTGATCTCATCGGTCTTACGACCATCTAGGCGAAGTCCTTCATTAAGTGTTAGATCTCTTACTGCAGCTTTTTCGGCCTTGTAATAGTATTTTTTGATCAAATCTCTTTTTTCCTCTACCTCTTCTTCAGAAAAGGAAGCTATAACTTCCTCTTTTATCTCAGCGAAAGCAGCGCTGCGTTCATGTTTAGCTGATCCGGCTTTGGCAACAGCATATACCTTGTCATAGGCCATTTTATGAATATTCTTGGCCATGGTTTCATCTTCATCTTCTTGTTCGTACTCACGAACATCTTTTCTTCCAAAGGCCTTTGCCAAGCGCATTTGAGCTGCAACCTGAACCTTTGCAGCCTCGTGAGCAAATTTAATAGCTTCTATCATCTCTTCTTCAGAGATCTCACCCATTTCACCCTCAACCATCATAACTGAATCTGCGGAGGCACCAATAATCATATCGATATCCGATTCCAATAGCTGAGCACGCGTTGGATTTATAATAAATTCACCATTAATCCTACCAACACGTACTTCAGAGATAGCGCATTCGAAAGGAAAATCTGAAAGTTGTATAGCTGCAGAAGCGGCCAAACCAGCCATTGCATCCGGCATAACATCATCGTCATGAGACATCAATTGGATCATTACCTGCGTTTCTGCGTGGTAATCCTTTGGAAACAAAGGACGAAGTACCCGGTCTACTAAACGCATGGTAAGTACTTCACCATCACTAGGTCTTGCTTCTCTTTTGAAAAAACCACCTGGGTAACGCCCAGAGGCAGCAAATTTTTCACGATAATCTACCGTAAGAGGCAGAAAATCTACATCGGATTGTTTGTAATTGGATACTACTGTACATAGTAACATACATTTACCCGATTGTACAACAACAGAACCGTGGGCCTGTTTTGCCAGTTTTCCGGTTTCGATAGAAATAGTTCTACCATCACCAAGGTCAATGACCTCTTTAAATGTTTTTGGAATCATACTTTTTAATTAAACCTGTCTTTATACAGGGTTGTTAAACAATGGTCTGCCGCCCTCATGGTCGGCCGAAGTTGTGTTGTTGTGTTGTGGACCAATGAAAAACTGAGTGTAAGCTTTTTAATGTTGCCCTTTACAGGGACTTGAGAATAAAAAAAGGGGAAGACACGTCCTCCCCTTTCCTTTTATTTTCTGATATTCAATTCTACTATTAGTTCGCGGTATTTTTGAATGTCTTTCTTTTTTAAATAATCTAAAAGACTTCTCCTTTTACCTACTAGCATTACCAGAGATCTTTCTGTATTGTAATCCTTATGGTTTCTCTTTAAATGACCTGTTAGGTGGTTGATCCTATGAGTAAACAATGCAACCTGACCTTCTGTGGAACCGGTATTGTTCTCGTTTCCACCATGCTTTTTGAAGATTTTCTTCTTCACTTCTTTGGTTAAATACATGCCAATATTTTATTTAATGATTATTATGTATCTGATTGATTTTCAATCGAGCGGCAAAGATAGGGATATTTTTAGAATACACCTCGGGGATAATTTTTTTTTGGTCTTGTGTTAAACCTTTCTTAAAGATATATGTCCTAGGAGGGTAATCTTTAAAAACTACATTATGAAAAAGAGTCTCAAAACATTGAACTACGCAGGAGGAATGCTTATGGCAGCTGCTTTACTATTTTCCTGTAACAAAGAAGAATCCACACCATTTGTGGAACAAGAAACATTTGAAGTGGCCGAACTGAAGGCCAGTGATGAATCTGAATTGATCTCTGAAGAGATCTTGAATATCGCGGAAGATGTCTATACCGCAGATGAGGTGTTATCCACTTCCAGGTTTTCTTACAATTCAGATTTCTTGCCAGATTGTGTTACGATTACCACAGTTGTGACCTCAACGACCAAAGAACGTACTATCGATTTTGGTGAGGGCTGTGAATTACCCAATGGCAATGTGCTTAGTGGCATCATTTTTCTTAGCTATGCCAAAGACATGGAATTAGCCACTAATACCCTAAGTCTTTCATTGGAGAACTTTACATTTAATGGCGTAGCCATTGAAGGAGGTGCTTCTATAGAAAGGATGCGTTCCAATGAGAACGGTAATCCACAATCGTATGCTAGCGCTAGCTATTCTGCCACCTGGCCAAATGGTGACATCGCAAGCTTTTCCGGGAACAGAACAAGAGAATGGATAGAAGGTGTTGGAACCGGTTTTTGGGGAGACAATGTGTATCTTATTTCCGGACAAGGAACCTTTACTGGTCCACAGTTGAATGTCTTTATGAAGGAGACTGTTACCCCATTGCGAAGAGAACTATCTTGCCGATTTATTGTAAGCGGAATTTTGAATATTTCAAGAAATGATGCTACAGCAAGTCTCGATTTTGGTGATGGAAGTTGTGATGCCAAAGGCATGCTAACGTATCCTGATGGTACTATGAAGGAGATCTTTCTTAGAAGATTTAAGAACTAATTGTTGTCACTAAATGAAAAGGCCCTGAATTGATCAGGGCCTTTTTTTTATCTTACCGGATTATTTTCGATCAGATCTATATAGAGATTGATCTTCTTTTTCAATTCACTTCTGTGTACAATAAAGTCAAGGAATCCATGCTCTTTTAAGAATTCGGCAGTTTGAAAATCCTTAGGAAGATCTTTTCCAGTAGCTTCTTTTACTACTCGAGGTCCTGCGAAACCTATCAAGGCACCAGGTTCTGAGATGTTGATATCACCCAGCATGGCATAGGAAGCCGTTGTACCACCTGTGGTTGGATCAGTACACAATGAAATATATGGGATCTGCGCTTCAGCCAGCTGTGCCAGTTTTGCAGAGGTCTTGGCCAATTGCATCAGAGAAAGAGCAGCTTCCATCATCCTTGCACCTCCTGATTTTGATATCATCACAAAGGGCACCTTTTTTTTGATGGCTACATCAATAGCACGTGCGATCTTTTCTCCAACAACACTTCCCATAGATCCTCCAATAAAGGTAAAATCCATACAGGCAACCACCAGGTCTTTGCCTATAGATTTGCCTATAGCAGTTCGTACGGCATCCTTTAATCCTGTCTTCTTTTGTGCTGCCTTTAAACGATCACTGTATTTCTTGGTGTCTTCAAACTTCAAAGGATCCTTAGAAGTTAGTTTTGTGTCTAGTTCGCTGAACTTGTTGTCGTCAAAAAGAATCTCAAAATATTCTTTACTCCCAATACGCACATGGTAATCATCTTCCGGACTTACGTAAAAATTCTTTGCGAGCTCATCGTATTCTACGATCTTCCCGGTCGGGGACTTATACCAAAGCCCTCTGGGAGTATCTTTCTTCTGCTCTGTAGCAGTTTGAATTCCTTTTTCTGTTCGTTTAAACCAAGCCGTCATAGTGTCTACATTTAAGGTGCAAGATTTAACTTATAGGGTATTCACATTATTTAGATCCTCAAAAGCCTTTTTTAGACGAGCTACAAAGGTCTTTTCTCCTTCGCGTAACCAAACTCTTGGATCGTAGTATTTCTTATTTGGTTGATCATCTCCATCAGGATTACCGATCTGAGCTTGTAAATAAGCTCCTTTACCTTGAATATAATCTCTGATCCCTTCCATAAAAGCGTACTGCAGGTCGGTATCAATATTCATCTTTATTACTCCGTACCCAATACCTTCTCTAATTTCTTCTACAGTAGAACCAGATCCACCGTGAAATACAAAATCTATATGATTGTGTTCTACTCCGTATTTCTTTGTAATGTACTCCTGTGAATTTTTCAGGATCTTAGGAGTAAGTTTTACATTCCCTGGTTTGTATACCCCATGTACATTTCCAAAGGCTGCGGCAATGGTAAATCTATGGCTGACTTTGGATAACTCTTCGTAGGCATAGGCTACTTCTTCGGGTTGGGTATACAACTTAGAATCATCTACATCCGTGTTATCTACTCCATCTTCTTCTCCTCCTGTTATTCCGAGTTCAATTTCAAGGGTCATATCCATTTTACTCATTCTGGCTAGATACTTCTTACAGATCTCGATATTTTCCTCTAGTGGTTCTTCTGATAGATCTATCATATGTGAGCTATAGAGCGATTTTCCTGTTGCCTTAAAATGAACTTCACTCGCATCAAGAAGTCCGTCTATCCATGGAAGTAGTTTTTTGGCACAATGATCTGTATGTAAGATGACAGTGGCACCATAGGCCTCTGCTAATTCATGAATATGTTTGGCACCTGCGATAGCACCTTTAATGGCAGCTTGTTGTCCTTCGTTAGAAAGGCCTTTTCCTGCATTAAACTGAGCTCCTCCATTGGAAAATTGAATGATCACCGGGGAATTAAGCGCAGCTGCAGTTTCGAGTACTGCATTGATAGTATTGGAACCGGTTACATTTACCGCAGGAAGGGCAAAGCCTTTTTCCTTGGCATAATTAAAGATCTCTTGAACTTCATTACCCGTGGCAACACCCGGTTTTATAGTGTGAGACATAGTATTTCGTTTGATTTGTTAGTATGGTTACTCGCGCAAAAGTAATAAAATAATTAGGTCTAAAAGGGATAATTGATCCCTATTTGTAAGACCGCATTACCGAAATTGTAGTCTCTAAACCATCTTTTAGAAGCTACTTCAGCAGGATTATAAGTTTTAAATCCGGCATCTACCCTAAAAACAAAGTAGGTAAAATCATAGCGCAGACCGAAGCCCGTTCCTAAGGCAATATCAGCTAAAGAATTAAAACCACTAAAGGTTTTGGCCGGATCGTCTACATTATCCCAAATATTCCAAATATTCCCTGCATCTGCAAACAAGGCTCCTTTTATATTGCCTACAATAGGGAAACGGTATTCAAGATTAAAGGCAAGTTTTAGATTGGCTTCATTAAAATCATTTATATCACTAGAACTACCAGGGCCCAGGGAGTAAGGAAACCATGCCCTGTTATCATTAGACCCTCCGGCAAAATAACTTCGTACAAAAGGAACGCTTTCTGAATTTCCATAAGGGGCCGCTACTCCAACAAAGCTGTGGAATGCCAACACGGTCGACCTTTTCAGATCCCAGTGTTTTATAAAATCGAATTCGGTCTTTATGTATTGGGAATAGGGCACTCCGAAGACCAATAAATTATTGTCATCGTTTTCATTGAAAGGAAAAATATAGGACAAGGCCGAAAGAAGATTCCCGGCACTTTCTAATTTAAATCTGAACTGATAGAAACTATTATCATTAATACCAATTTTGTTGTTTTTTGTAAAAGTATAGTTACTGGAAAAGATCAAATTATTTTCTGTGAGTCGTGCGCGCCGTTCTTCAATTCTGCTAATATCAATGAAGTCATCTGAACTGGAGGTAATACTTCCATCTAAAATTGCCTGAGTAAACCCGGTAGTGCCATCTGGAATAATTAGTTTAGGATCATTTGGATCATCTGTGGCTTCATAAAAACCGGATAATGTAGGATCGTTCTCATAGATATCGGCACTTGCAATATCATCTACTTGCTTATAACTACTGCCATATACATTAAAAAAACGATCCGGATTTACATTTCTTACATATAGTATATTCAGTAGTTCAATAGAGTTTTTCCTGAAACTATCAGGAACCCAATTGTATCCCAGAATGGTATTTAAGGTTTGTTTGTCCAGGCCAATGTTCTTTTGAAAACTCGTTCCGGCAGAGATCCTTGTTTGAGGAAGCATATAATAGGGAACAATCTTTTTTGTATTCAACAGTGGAAACCATAACCTGGGGAAGGTCAGATTAATATCAGCTCCAATCTCAGAGAAAAAGTCTTCCGGGAGGGAGGTGTCACTTAACAAGCCAAAGGTTCCCCGCGCAGACAGACTTAGGGTTTCTGCTCCTCCAAAGACATTCCGGGTAATTAAGGAACTACTAAAGCCTATTCCAAGGCGTTGAATGTTAGAATGTGTCACATCGAGGTTTAGACCCAGAGAATATTTTGGTCTGGCTGTGAGATAAATATTAGAGATCAGTTTTGTTTGTGTGCTGTCTTCAATGATCTGAATATTGGGATATTTAAAGGTATTGAGGTTCGTAATTTGACGGTAGGTTCGCAGTCTGTCCAGATCCCGGTATACACTATCCTTTTCAAGAAAGATGGCATCGGTCAGAGCCTTAGGTTTGTAACGCAGCCTATCCTTAAAGTATATAGTGTAGTTTTCAAATTCTTGAGATTGGAGATCACTATCCTCATCTCCAAAATTATAGTCGGCATAAACATTGATCTTTTCGAAGGAAAATACTTTGTATTCTGACGTTGTTACGGCACTATCCCCACGTTTCCGTAAATTTTCAATATTGAGTTCAACTTTCATATTCTGATCGTTCGCTACTTCGGTTGTATCACGAAGAATATCATAAGTAATAGAGCTCTCCTGAAAATTATAGACCCCGGTATTCCTGAATAGCACCGTTAGACGTTGTCTTTCATTGTTGAAGTCGGCCAGATCAAATTGTTTATTTTCCTTAATAAAAGATGCTTTCTTGTTTAAGGTGTAGATAGAGTCTATAGCGGGGGATGCTATATTTTTGGATAAGGAATCAATGATATATGGTTTTCCCAGGGTAATCAGATAATCAATGGCCGCACGCTGACTTCTTTTTTCCTCAACTATCTCAAAAGTGGTTGAATTATTAAAATAACCTTTACTTCCGTAGAAAGCACTTAGTCGTTGTAGTGATTTTCTGGTTCTGGAAGTGTCTATGATTACAGGAGCCTCACCAATCTTCTTCAGCCATTCACTATAGCCCGTTACCATAAAGGATTCGCCCAGGGCTTCCACCTGTTTTTGTGATAAGAAAGATGCCAGACGCTCTTCTCTCTTTGGTTTTCTGTGCAACCAGTCCTGAAATAAGGAATCAGGATCTTTCTTGGCCAGGTTGTATAAATTTAGTCGCAAGGGATATCCAAGGACACGCGTATTAGGTTCCTGAACAATAAGACTTTTGATATCTTCGTCTACCACTTTTTCCCCATCCGTAATAATGCTATTTTTTGTGAGGAGTAATTCACCTTCTTCCACTCTTTTTAAGGCATTGCAGGAACTAAGCACGGCGATAAGCAAGAAGATACCTATTTTAGCAGTGTAGCCTTTAAGATGAAAGGGGGTATTCATAAGAATCAAAAATACATTATTTGGATGGTTGTAAAAAGTCAAATAAAGTTTATAAAAAGCTTACAACAAAAAAAATACCGGATCTTAAACGGCCTGTTTGTGGTTGAGGGGGTGAAGATGGTAAATGAGCTACTACAGACAGAACTAAAGTTACATGGTCTTTATACGACAAACCCAGAACTCCTTCCTTCTAAAGCCTTTCAATATGAGAAGATAAGTGAGGCAGAGCTGCATAAAATAAGTGGTTTAAAATCTCCAAATAAGGCAGTTGCGATCTTTAACATCCCAGATTCCACTCCACTCCACTTTAATGACTGGATCCTTGTGTTAGATGGAATAAAAGATCCTGGTAATTTAGGGACCATTATCAGGTTGTGCGACTGGTTTGGAATACCACAGCTTGTATGTTCTACTGACACCGTAGATTGTTACAATCCTAAAGTTTTACAGGCAACGATGGGTTCTATTGCACGGGTGAACATAGTGTATATGGATGTGGAAACATTGGTTAAAAAGTCGGATTTACCAGCAGTAGGGGCTTTTATGGAAGGCGATCCTGTTTACCAATACAATTGGCCATCAAAGGGGATGTTGATCATGGGTAATGAGGCGCACGGCATTTCCAAAGGTCTAGAAGCCTTGTTAGATAAGAAAGTGAGTATTCCTCAATTTGGTAACCCTACTACCGAAAGTCTTAATGTAGCTACAGCAACCGCTATTCTATTGAATGAATTAAGAAGAAAATGAGCAGCTGCTACTCAAAAGTGAAATTTACAAAAACCCCGCGTGTTCTTAAGGCATCAATATTGCCGGTCCATGGACTGCTGGGGTCATTATCGGGTATCAATTCATCAGTGATGGCAAAGACTCCTCTTATGGAAGGAGAAAACTTAAAGTATTCCGTATAAAAATCAATGCCAAACCCAAGTTCGTAATTAAATACCTGCTTTTTCATCCGAAAGGTACCACTGCTGTTGTCGTCCAGGCTAGCTTCATTACTACCCAGATTCATGGAAGCTGAAACACCTCCTACCAGAAATGGTTTCCAGTTGCCTAATCTCTTGGTGCTTACTTTTAAAAGTAAAGGAAAGTTAATATAGGTAGATTTTACTTCCCTGATAGCATCATTTTCTTGAGAAAAACCTGGAAAACCAAGGGTTCTTGAACCATAAAATAAACCGGGTTCAAAACGTAGATCTAAAAATTCATTGAGTCGTAGTTCACCAATAAGACCAACATTGAAACCTACTGTTTTATTTACTAAAATGTCCTGAAGATCGTTCTTGTAATTAAACTTGAAATCGTATTGGTTAAAACCCAAAAAGTAGCCCCAATTCAATAAAGCCTTGTCCTCGTTTTCCAGATTGAGGATGGGCTTCTCATTAAATTGTGCCTGTAAGACCTGTCCTTTTATCAAAAACAAAAGGATCAAAAGGAAGAAAATTCTTCTCATAAGCTTACTTTGTGGCGATATAAATAGACGCCACTCCGAATGTTTGTGGCCTATTCTCCATACCTATAAACCCGATTTTCTTTAAAATATTGTTGAATTCAATACCGTGTGGAAAAACAGATGCAGATTCGCTTAAATATTGATAGGCGGAACGATCTTTGGAGAAGAGTTTTCCTATTGCGGGTAGGATGAATTTTGTATAAATGGCATAACCCTGTTTAAAGGGTGTCTTTGATGGGACCGAGGTCTCCAGAATAACCAATGTCCCTCCAGGTTTTAGCACCCTGTAGATCTCATGCAGTCCTTTTTCGAGGTGTTCAAAATTACGTACTCCAAAAGCCACCGTTACGGCATCAAAACTGGCCTCTTCAAATTGCAGGTTTTCACTATCTCCAACGACCATTTCAATGGTGCCTTCCAAATGCTTTTGGATCACCTTTTTCTTTCCAACGGATAGCATCCCGGTAGAAATGTCCAGACCTACTATTTTCTCGGCACCGGTTTCTACCAGATTAATTGCCAGATCACCTGTGCCTGTTGCAATATCAAGGATGTTTTTAGGTGCTCGTTCTTTCAGAATATTGACAACCCTTTTTCGCCATTTTATATCAATTCCAAAAGAAATAACTCGGTTTAAACCATCGTACTCTCCAGAAATTGCATCGAACATAGTGGTAACCTGTTCTTTTTTGCCCTTTGCAGAGTCCTTGTAAGGTTTAACGTTCTTGGCCATTTCATCAATTTTGCGGCAAAGATACTACAATGCCTTCGTAATCATGAGGGCTAATTGCTTTATGTAATTTCTTGAACAGAACAAAGTACCGTGGTTTTTGGGAAGGGTTGAATTAAATTTCCGTAATTTTGACGCGCAAAACCATGCAACTCTTTCTTAGGTAAGTGCCGTGGCTTTATAGATCAGAATAAAACTTCTTACATGGTCTGTTCAATATGATAAAAGATCTTTTTAGCTCATGAAAATTATAATCGCTGGCGCAGGTGAAGTAGGATTTCATTTGGCAAAATTACTATCCTATGAATCGCAGGATATCACTCTAATAGACACTAATAAAGATTGTCTTATATATGCAGACAATCATTTGGATATAAGGGTGTTAAGAGGAGACGCCACTTCAATATCTATCTTACAAGAGGCACATGTAGAGAAGTCCGATCTGGTTATTGGGGTAACTTCTTCCGAAACCACCAATATTACCTTGTGTATGTTGGCAAAACAGATGGGATCTAAGAAAACCATTGCCAGGATCTCAAATACCGAGTTTTTGGATCACAGGGAAAAGATAAAATTTTCCGAATTGGGAATTGATGAGTTGATCTCTCCGGAAGAATTGGCAGCTTCCGAAATACAGTTACTTCTAAATCAATCGGCATTTCACGATACCTATGAATTTGAAAATGGTGCACTTATCATGGTAGGTGTTTCCTTGCCTAAGAGTGCTCCTTTTATTGGGAAGTCGGTTAAAGAAGCCGCTTCCATTTTTCCAGAATTGCATTTTATGCCAATTGCCATGCAACGAGGAGGCACCCAATTTACGCTGATCCCAAGAGGTGATACTATTTTTAAGGCGGACGATCAGGTGTATTTTATTACTGATAAAAAAGGAGTTGATGAACTTTATAAACTCATCGGTAAAAAGAGGGAGGAATTAAAGAATGTTATGATACTCGGAGGGAGTAAGGTTGGATTTAAAGCAGCTCGCGACCTGTGTGCAAAGAAATTCAATGTAAAACTAATTGAAAAGAATAAAGAAAAGGCCTTTGATCTCGCAGATATCCTGCCCAATGCTTTGGTTATCAATGGGGATGGTAGAAACGTGGAATTATTGGAAGAAGAGAGTCTGGAATCAATGGATGCTTTTATTGCGGTCACAGGAAATTCTGAGACCAATATCATGTCTTGTTTGGTGGCAAAATCGAAACATATAAAAAAGACCATCGCCCTTGTTGAGAACATGGATTACTTTCAGTTATCCCAATCCATAGGGATCGATACGCTAATCAATAAGAAACTTCTGGCAGCCAACAACATCTTTAGATATATCCGAAAAGGAGAGGTAGTGGCTATGACAAGGCTCAATAACCTCAATGCAGAGATTCTTGAGTTTAAGGTAAAGCCTTCTTCCAAAATGAATGGTCAGATCATTAAGGATTTAGACTTCCCAAGAAATGCGATCATTGGCGGCATTATTCGCAATGATAAAGGTATGGTAGCCCTGGGCGATTTTGAAATAGAGGAGGGGGATAAGGTAGTTGTTTGCTGTTTGCCTCAGGCCATTCAGAAAATAGAAAGGTTATTTTTATAGTATGGGGTTCAATGCCAAAATAATTACTCACCTCATGGGATTGCTCCTTCTTTGCAATGGGGGCTTTATGATCCTGGCTGCACTGGTGAGTGGTATCTATGAGGACGGGGTTACACTTGAGATTACATTGGCGGCCATAGTAACCATGTTCATTGGGGTTTTGGCCATGTTCTTTACAAGGGGACATGATAAAGAGGTAAATAGGAAAGAAGGGTATATTATAGTAACCTTCGGATGGATCATTATGGCTGCCTCGGGAGTGCTTCCATACTTGTTCTCGGGAGCGATCCCAAATATTACCAATGCATTTTTTGAAACCATGTCCGGGTACACCACTACGGGTGCCTCCATCATTGATGATATTGAAATACTTCCTGAAGGAATTTTATTTTGGAGAAGTTTAACCCATTGGATTGGAGGAATGGGGATCATTGTACTGGCCATAGCCATTTTGCCCTTACTGGGAATTGGTGGGATGCAATTGTTTGCCGCAGAGGCTCCTGGTCCCAATGCAGATAAATTACATCCAAGAATAACGGATACGGCCAAACGACTTTGGCTAATCTATTTTGGCTATACAGTTGCAGAAACAATCCTATTAAAACTGGCGGGGATGTCCTTTTTTGATGCAATGAATCATTCACTGGCGACACTATCAACGGGTGGTTTTTCTACAAAGAACGCAAGTCTGGCCTATTGGAATAATCAGCCGCTCATTCAATATATCGTTATCTTTTTTATGTTTCTGGCAGGAAGCAATTTTGTACTGAGCTATTTTGCCTTTAAAGGAAAGGTGCAAAAGATCATACGAGATGAAGAATTTAAATACTATACGGCGTTTATTGTCATCTTTTCTGTTATCGTTGCTCTGGTGATCTACTTTAAGGCTAATGTGCCGATAACTGAATATCACCCAATGGTTCTGGGAGATGCGGAAAGCTCTTTCAGACATTCATTGTTCCAGGTAGTAGCGGTTGTCACCACAACGGGATTTGTGACAGCCGATTTTACTGCATGGACACCTTTTATAACGGTGTTCTTTTTTGGTCTGATGTTTGTCGGAGGATCTGCGGGTTCTACTGCAGGAGGCATCAAAATAATGCGACATATTCTGATCATAAAAAATGGATTGTTAGAGTTTAAGCGAACCCTTCATCCAAACGCAATAATTCCTGTTAGATTTAATAATAAGACTGTAACCGAGCATGTGGTTTACAATGTAATAGGATTTTTTGTACTGTACATGCTTCTGTTTGTTATCGGTGCCTTAGTACTGGGGTTTCTGGGGCTCGATTTTGACTCTTCTATCGGAGGTGCAGCATCTGCCTTGGGCAATGTAGGGCCGGCATTTGGTTCTCTTAGTCCACTCAATAATTTTAACAGCCTGCCTGCATTAGGGAAGTGGTGGTGTGGGTTTCTGATGCTTGCCGGAAGACTGGAATTGTTTACCGTTCTTATCCTGATGACCCCCTACTTCTGGAAGAAAATATAAGAAAAATTAAAGGACCTTTTTGATCCTGGCAACGGCCTCTCTTATTTCACTTTCTGAGGCTGCATATGAAATACGGATACAATTGGGATTACCAAAAGCCTCGCCTGTTACGGTTGCCACATTAGCTTGCTCCAGAAGGTACATGGCTAAATCTGATGCGTTGTTGATTCGCGTGCCATGCAGCTCTTTACCAAAATAACTTGAAACGTCTGGGAATACATAAAAAGCACCTTCGGGTACATTAAGCTTAAAGCCATCTATAGTGCCTAATAATCCAAGAATAAGATCTCTTCGTTCTTTGAATTTATCGATCATAAACTTGATCTTGCTAACTGGTGCTTCCAGGGCGGTAATGGTAGCGCGCTGTCCAATGGCATTTGCTCCACTAGTGATCTGACCCTGATATTTTGTACAGGCTTTGGCGATCCAGTCGGCCGCACCTAAATATCCAATACGCCATCCGGTCATAGCAAAGGCTTTGGACACGCCATTTACAGTAATTGTACGGTCATACATACCGTCTATAGTGGCAATACTGGCATGTTTCCCTCTAAAATTGATATGTTCATAGATCTCATCCGATACTACAAAGATGTTTGGATATCTTTTGAGGACCTCAGCAAGTCCTTTGAGTTCTTCTTCGCTATAGACAGAACCACTTGGGTTGCAAGGGGAACTGAACCAAAGCATTTTTGTTTTGGGTGTTATGGCGGCCTCTAGTTGAGCCGGAGTCATTTTAAAATCGGTTTCAATGCTTGTTGGTACTTCAACAGGAGTTCCCTCTGCCAATTGAACAATATCTCTATAGCTAACCCAATAAGGGGCAGGTAAGATAACCTCGTCGCCTTTATTGAGCATTACCATGGCTACATTGGCGAGCGACTGTTTAGCTCCGGTAGATACTACAATTTGGTTGAGGTTATAAGTAAGCTGATTGTCTCTTTTGAATTTTGCAGAAATAGCCTGTTTCAGATCGGCATAACCATCCACAGGGGAATAACTGCTATAATTGTCGTCTACGGCTTTTTTAGCGGACTCCTTGATGAAATCCGGGATATTAAAATCGGGTTCTCCAAGACTTAGACCTATGATGTCTTTGCCTTCATTTCTCAATTCTCTGGCTTTTGCGGCCATAGCTAAGGTGGCCGAAGTAGATAATTTATTAATTCTATCGGAAAGTTGGTTACTCATGCCTGCTAAGGTTTATTGATACTGCAAACTGGGATTTTTACCCAGCTCTTTCAAATGTTTGAAGTGCGAAATTATAGCTTTTCTTGTAGTTTTATATTCATTGTACGGCAAATTAAATTCTTTGGCCGTTTCTTTAACAATTTTGGAGATTTTTGTGTAATGAATATGACTGATGTTTGGAAATATATGGTGCTCTACCTGATGGTTCAATCCACCTGTAAACCAATTTACAATTCGGTTTTTTGTACCAAAATTAACTGTGGTAAACAATTGGTGAATGGCCCATGTATTTTTCATGGTTCCATCTTTTTCGGGTAGCGGCGTTTCTGCCTCATCTACCACATGCGCCAACTGAAAAACTACGCTTAAAATTACACCGGCTACATAATGCATAATAAAAAAGCCTAAAAGTATTTTCCACCAGGAAATACTTAGCACTAACATGGGCAAAACAATCCATATGGAGAGATAAATAGCCTTGGTGCCTAAAAGAACACTCCAATTAAGGAATGGATTGGGAAATTTACCATAGGAAAGCTTTCGCTTGGTATACCGGTACATCTGCTGAAAATCTGTCGTAATGGCCCAGTTGAAGGTCAGCAAGCCATACAGGAAAACAGAATAATAATGTTGAAATTTATGAAACTTGTGCCACTTGGCATGTTTGGAGAAACGCAGTACCCTTCCTGCTTCCAGATCTTCATCATGATTGTGAATATTGGTATAGGTGTGGTGTAATACATTGTGTTGTACCTGCCAGTTATATACATTACCGGCAAGGATGTAGATGCTGCTCCCCATAAGTTTATTTACCCATTTTTTTGTGGAATATGAGCCATGGTTGCCATCGTGCATTACATTCATGCCCACTCCGGCCATCCCAACACCCATCGTTATGGATAGTAATAAATTTGCCCAGTTAGGCAAATTAAGGGTAAGTATCAAAAAGTAAGGTGCTAGAAAAAGAGAGAACATTACAGCTGTTTTTAGGTGCAGCTTCCAGTTGCCTGTCTTCTTTAAATTGTTGTCTGCAAAGTACGCGTTCACACGTTTATTGACGGTTCGAAAGAAATTTGCAGAGTCTTTTCTAGAAAATTTAATTGTAGTCTTCTCCATATAATAGGATTCAAAGATGTAAAGATAACGCATTATCTTGCTTTATAATGCCCGGTAAGTCATAAAATATGATTAAAAAGTGCCACTAATTATGGTATTTTTGCTCGAATAAAATACAGGAATGAACCCAGAGATCATCAATCATTACTTTCCGGAACTCACCGAATTACAGAAGGAACAATTTAGGTTACTAGGTGAACTATACCAAGATTGGAATAAAAAGATCAATGTTGTCTCCCGTAAGGATATAGATGAATTGTACCTCAGACATGTATTGCACAGCCTGGGAATTGCCAAGGTAATGGCTTTTCAACCCGGAACTCGCATATTGGATGTTGGAACAGGAGGTGGATTTCCAGGTATTCCTCTGGCCATTTTATTTCCTGAAATCCATGTAACTATGGTAGATGCTATAGGGAAAAAGATACGGGTTGTACAGGAAGTAGTGGAGGGATTGGGAATCACGAATACAAGGGCTTTACACACCCGAGTAGAGGATTTGGAGGAACAATTCGATTTTATTGTAAGCAGGGCGGTGGCAGCTATGCCTACTTTTGTTCATTGGGTAAAGGGAAAGATTACTAAACACTCTTCCCATCCCATGAAAAATGGGATACTCTACCTAAAAGGAGGTGATTTAACGGAGGAGTTGAAGATCTATAAGAATGCTGAGATTTATGACTTATCCCAATACTTTTCAGAAGAATTTTTTGAAACTAAAAAGGTGGTGTACCTACCTTTGAAATATCAAGGACAATTAAAAGCTAAACATCGATAAATAGGAGCGTCGGCACTTACGTGCGTATTGTACTACTGCCGATTGCATAGTACTCCAAAGTCCCTTATCTTGACTCATCATATTCTCTGAATTTTTTCTTACTTCCATAGGAATTTAGGTTTTCAATATTCAAATTTACGCAAAAATTACAATAAATTAACGTTAAATTTACATTAATAGTATGTGGATGCTGGATTCATATCCCTTAACATGCTTTAAAATTGTTAGAAAGGAGCACAAAAAAACCCTAAGAATTTATTCTTAAGGGTTTCATTAATGGTATGTGCAAAGGTGACTTATCCCAAAAATGGATATCTATAATCTTCAGGAGTCACAAAAGTTTCTTTGATCAATCTAGGGGATACCCAACGCATTAAGTTTTGAGCAGATCCTGCTTTGTCATTGGTGCCCGATGCCCTGGCACCTCCAAAAGGTTGTTGTCCAACTACCGCTCCTGTTGGTTTGTCATTGATATAAAAATTCCCTGCGCAATTCTGCAGCGCCTTAGTGGCTTCTTCTATGGCATATCTGTCAGTAGCCATCACTGCTCCTGTTAAGGCATAGGGAGAAGTGCTGTCTACTAATTGCAATACCTTGCTCCATTCTTTATCATTATAGACATAGATCGTAACCACAGGACCAAATAATTCCGTTTCCATGGTTACGTAATGCGGATCTGTAGTAAGAATAATAGTGGGTTCAATAAAATATCCTTTGGATTTATCATATCCTCCGCCGGCCACAATCGTAGCTTCTTTATCCTTCTTTGCTCTCTCAATATAGCTTACTAATTTGTCAAAAGAGCCTTCATGGATCACAGCTGTAATAAAATTACTCATATCCTCAGGTGATCCCGGGGCATTTAAGGAAGCGAGGTCTTTCTTCGCTTCAGATAAAATTTCATCTGCCGTAGATTTTGGTAAATAAACCCTCGATGCCGCACTACATTTTTGTCCCTGGAATTCAAATGCTCCCCGAACAATGGCAGTGGCTACCTGCTTGGGCTTAGCCGTTGGATGTGCTACAATAAAATCTTTGCCCCCTGTTTCCCCTACTATCCTGGGATAGGTCTTGTATGTGTGGATATTGTTCCCTATTTGGGTCCATAAATTCTTAAATACATCTGTTGAGCCCGTAAAGTGAATTCCGGAGAAATCCGGGTGCGCCAGAAGTGTCTCAGTGATCATCACAGGATCGCCATAGATAACATTGATTACACCATCGGGTAGTCCGGCCTCTTTGAAAACATCCACAAGGATCTTGGCCGAAAATATCTGACTGTCACTTGGCTTCCAAACTACTACATTTCCCATCATGGCTGCACTTGCAGGTAAATTCCCTGCAATAGCTGTAAAATTGAATGGGGTAATGGCATAAACAAATCCTTCTAAAGGTCTGTATTCTACCCGGTTCCAAATTCCTTCTGCAGAATCTGGTTGCTCCTGATAGATCTGAGACATATATTCCACATTGAATCGAAGGAAGTCTATAAATTCACAAGCAGCATCTATCTCTGCCTGGTGAATGGTCTTGGATTGAGCTATCATGGTAGCTGCATTGATCTTGGCCCTGTAAGGTCCGGCTACCAGTTCGGCTGCCTTTAAAAAGATCGCAGCGCGTTGTTCCCAGGCAAGATCTGCCCATTCACTTCTGGCCTTTAGGGCTACATTGATGGCCTCTGTTACGTGTTTCTTTTCTGCTATATGATACTGACCAACTTTGTGCTTGTGGTCATGGGGAGGAGAAAGGGGTTTTGTATTCCCTGTTCTTATCTCTTTTGAGCCAATATATAAAGGAATGTCTGCTGCTCCTTTAAAATATGCCTTGTATTGTTTTAAAACGGCCTCTCTTTCAGGAGATCCTGGAGCAAATCCCTTAATAGGTTCATTAACTGCAACTGGTACTTGAAAAAACCCTTTACCCATGACATGCTGTTTTGGTTAAAAATCATGCAAAGGTACTAAAAGGAGGGAGGTTTAGAAAATACTTATCCTCTAAAAAATATGCTAATTTAAAGCGAAGGGAGCACTAAATTTGAAGGCCGGAACATAGACCCTGAATTTTTCGGTTGTAGAAAAATTAACCATGTTGTAATACCCTTTCATTGATCCGATAGGAGAGGATAACAAACAGCCAGAACTATAGGTGTGTGACTGTCCCGGTTTAATAACGGGTTTTTTTCCAATGACCCCTTCTCCATCCAGGATCTCCATCTCATTAAGGGCATCATAGATCTGCCAATGGCGAGAAGTTAGTTGCACCGAATTTTTACTTTGATTTTCTATTGTAATGGTATAACCAAAAGCAAAATGTGTTTTATAATTTTTGAAAAAGGTTCCTTCAAAACTCGTCGCTACTGAAATTTTAATTCCTTTGGTAACTTGTGTAATCATTTTCATGTCTTCTATAACCAGCTTAAATCAGTCTTTCAAAAAAGGAAATAATAGGCGTTAAGGTATAAATTCTAGTTTAAATATAATAAAACATAGGTCTTACACACTTTTGGGATCATACTCAGCCCCAAAATATTCTCCTAAATACCTTTCCTTGAGCAAGATAATAATTATGGCTATAAAGAAGTAGCATTGGAAAAAATATTCGGTGTAGCGATATTTTTGTCTGCTGTAACCTTACCTTTTAATTGCTTATGGTCCTGGAATTGGCAGTTCCTATGCCTATGACCCCATCGTATAGATCTCCAAAATTTCGATAATAAACAAGGATCAAATAGTTGTTTTCTGTAAAATGGAAATTACCATCTATGGCATTCAGATCAATACTGCCATCACTCTTTTTCAAAGCATAATTGTAATTATAGAAACCCTGCTTAAGAAGTAGGGTAGCTTCAAGATTGCCGGTTTTGTCATTATATGTCAACTTATTGGAATCATCGAGCGCATAATTATTGTATTTCCCATAAATATAGACATCGTCTAAACCTATACGCGCTGTATATGGTAAGGTAAAATGAACCCCTGTGTATTCTGCTTCTCGAGATCCGTCGGTTCCTTGTAAAGTTCTTATTACGAAATCACCATTGATATCCGGGAAGTAGGTATACGGCCTGTTAAATCTGTAGATATCCGGGAATAGATAGTGTTGATATATATCTTGGAATTCAATATGCGAAATGGCTGCTGTAGGAGCCCTAAGATCACTGGTATCAAAATTTAAAAATTCGTTTCCTCCAAAAAAGCTGGTTTCCTGATCATATTTATAAACTAATTCATTCCCCAGGGTGTATTGAGGAGGTATTGAATTGATCACGAGATTCCACTGGTAATTTTTTATCAAAGCAACCTTTATCTCTTTTTTAGGATTTACCCATGGAAATCCGGCTGAATTTATTGTGAATTGAACAGATTGTTTCTCATCGAGATAGTTGAAATCTCTCGAACGGCGAACAACAGCACCTACTCTCACCAGATTCTGATACACCACAAAACGTCTTGAGAATTGAAGTTCGTAAGAACTGTTATAGATCTCCAACATATAATTACCACTCACTTTAAGTCGGACATTAGTATTGGGGATGGTAAGTTGATAGTTAGAATACGGCTGAAGCGTAGAATAACTATTTTCATAATTTATGATCCTCTGATTGTCTATCCCAACCAGGTATTGCGACTTTAATAATTGTGAAGGTGTCCAATCATAATCGCAATGAATAATAGTATAATAGTAGTCTTGTTCTGCGGCAAGGAGATCATCAAATTCAAGGTAGATATCCTGGCCTAATTGTACTATTGGAAATTGGTCCTCCGTCTCTCCTTTAAAGATGATAGATTTAATATTCTCGGGAGGATTTACCTCCTCCTGAACCTGCGCAAAGGTCTGGAAGACAAAGCAACACAAAAATATTTGTTTAAGATATAAGCGCATTTAAGGGCTATTTTTAAGCCAAAGGTAAACAAAAACTATGCCCTGCAAATTCCCTTCGCTGTAATGCCCAAATTTATAGTCAATAATTATGAATACTTTCTTTTAATTGGTATTTTTGGGCAAATTTTTATAACCATAAAAGGTTTCCATTTCATGTCAAAAGACATTCGAATTAAAAAAGGGTTAAACATCAACCTGGTAGGCGCTGCGGAGCCTACGACCTCCAAAGCCGCTTTAAGCAATGTACATGCTATAAACTTGTCCGATTTTCATGGGCTTACCCCAAAGATGCTGGTTAAGGAAGGAGCTGAGGTAAAAGCAGGAGAACCCTTGTTCTATCAATAAGAAGATAGAGAATATGATGTTTGTTTCGCCTGTAAGCGGTGAACTAATTGAAATAGAACGGGGAGCTCGCAGAAGGATTCTTACCATTAAGATCCTGGCAGATAAGACGCAAGAGCAGCTAGCTCATAAAACCATAGACCTTGGAAAAGCCTCTGCTGCAGAGATCAAAAAATTTCTTCTGAAATCGGGGTGCTGGCCTTTTATAAAACAACGACCCTATGACCTGATTGCAAACCCGGAGACCACGCCTAAGGCGATCTTTATCTCCGGATTCAGTTCTGCGCCATTGGCAGCCGATATGGATTATGTGCTTCAGGGCAAAGAAAAAGAATTACAAACCGCATTATCTGCTCTTTCAAAATTAACTCCCGGTGCCGTTCACGTTTCCGTGAGTTCTTCTTCTAATTCTCCCCTTGCTGTAATGGAAGGTGTAGTTCTTCATAAAGTATCAGGGCCTCATCCGGCCGGACTCGTTGGAACACAGATCAATAAGATAGATCCTATAAATAAAGGGGAGCTGGTTTGGACCATTAGTCCACAAGACCTGGTAATTATAGGAGAAGCTTTGCTAACCGGTAAATTCAATGCGGAAAGATTGATTGCACTGGCAGGTTCTTCCATTAAGAAGCCTCACTATTTCAAGACAAAAATTGGAGCAGAGATTGCTACTTTCTTATATGCAAGCGGCGTAAATGATAAGAATTTCAGGGTAATAAATGGTGATGTACTCACAGGTTTAAAAACCCGTCCAGATGGTTACCTAGGGTTTTATAATACCACGGTTTCGGCTATTCCTGAAGGGGATGATTATGAATTTTTTGGATGGAATAAGCCGGTATTCGACAAAGTTTCTACAACAAGGGCACTTACATTTTCATGGTTACAGCCTAAAAAGAAATATGACTTAAACACCAATACCAATGGTGAACACAGGGCTTTTGTGGTAACCGGGCAATACGAGGAAGTCTTCCCACTAGACATTTACCCATTGCAATTGTTGAAGGCATGTATGGTGCAAGATCTGGATGAGATGGAACAATTGGGATTATATGAAGTGATTCCGGAGGATTTTGCCCTAACCGAATTTGTTTGCATTTCAAAACAACCCCATCAGAAGATTATTAGAGAAGGATTGGATTTACTTTATAAAGAAATAGGATAAGGATGAGTGATAAAAGACTAACGTTTAAGAAAAGACTGCATATCCTGAAGCATCACTACAGGGACAAAAAGTTAGCACCGGCTTTTAATGCCTTTCATACCTTTTTGTTCTCTCCAGATGAGACCACCCATTCCGGAAGCCATATCAGAGGGGCCGATGATCTTAAGAGGACCATGAATACAGTGATCATGGCTTTGATCCCGGTATTGTTGTTCTCTATGTTCAATGCAGGGTATCAATATTATTCTGCTATAAACGGATTTCCGGAAAATTTTTCGGTTTGGAACGACTTCCTCACATGGGATAATTTTTGGATAGGAATCATTAAGGTTTTGCCTCTTGTGATTGTGTCCTACGGCGTTGGCTTGTTGGTTGAATTTATTTTTGCCGTCATTAAAGGGCATGAAGTAGAAGAGGGGTATTTGGTAACCGGGATGCTCGTACCATTGATAGTACCAATTGACACTCCACTATGGATGTTGGCTGTTGCCGTGGTATTCGGAGTAGTTATAGGAAAAGAAGTATTTGGAGGTACGGGGATGAACATCCTGAATCCTGCGCTTACCATACGAGCTTTTCTGTTTTTTGCATATCCTACCTGGATGAGTGGTGATAAAGTATGGGTCTATGGAGCAGTTGAAAGAGCCGGGACACCAGACGCGATCTCAGGAGAAACAATCTTGGGTTATTTGGCCCAGAACAATGCCAGTGAATTTTCATATTCCGTTTCCGATATGTTCTTCGGATTTATTCCGGGTTCGGTTGGAGAAACTTCTGCTTTCTTAATCTTACTTGGAGGGTTATTCCTAATCTTTAGCAAGATCGCCAGTTGGCGTATCATGGTAAGCGCTGTAGCAGGCTCCTTGGCTATGGGACTTATTTTTAATGGGGTGGTAGATGCAGGATGGATCTCTGAATCGAGCAAATTCTACGGTTTGATGAGTTTTGAATTCTGGAAACATCTCATTGTAGGTGGCCTGGCATTCGGTATAGTCTATATGGCCACAGATCCGGTAACCGGATCACAGACCAATAGAGGAAAATGGATCTACGGCTTCCTTATCGGATTTATTTCGGTGATGATTCGGGTATTTAACCCGGCATATCCCGAAGGTGTATTCCTTGCCATATTACTTATGAATGTTTTTGCGCCTACTATTGATCATTATGTTGTTCGTGGCAATATCAGCAGACGAATGAAGCGTTTTAAGGATGCAGTGATAATTCCAAAGGATACAGATACAAAAGAAGCAGCAGTAAAAGTTGAAACCATATAACTTATGAATAAAGAAAGTAACATATATACGGTTCTTTTTGCCGCTTCAATGGTGATAGTGGTAGGGAGTATTTTGGCTTATCTGGCTTCTGCTCTAAGTGCAAAGATCAAAGAGAACGAACGCTTTGAAAAGCAGCAGAATATCTTATATGCTATGGGGGTGAACCAAAATGAGGACGAAGGCAGTGTTGATTTTGTGCCTACGGACAAGGTAGAACAAGTGTTTTCATCCTTTATAACTGAACAACTCGTAATTGAGGGCGATAAAATTACACAGAATGATCAGGCCTATTTAATAAACATCAAAAAAGAACTTGATCTCATAAAAGACGGTAAAACACCAAAACTACCTGTTTTTATAGGAGAGAAGGACGGTGAGAAGTTCTATATAGTGCCAATGATCGGCAAAGGTCTTTGGGATGCCATTTCGGGATTTATGGCCTTGGATAAAAACATGACAGTGCAGGGAGTTTATTTTGATCATAAAGCAGAAACTCCGGGCTTGGGTGCCAATATCAAGCAGCGCTACTTTATGGATGATTTTAAAGGAGAATCCATTTTGAATGGGTCTCAGTATGCCGGAATCAAAGTAGCCAAAGGAAATAATGACCCAGTAAATAATATTAAGGACGATAATGAGGTAGATGCCCTTGCCGGCGCAACAATTACCGGGAACGGAGTATCTGCGATGATCTCCAAGACCGTTCGCCTGTATAAGGATTATTTTGAATCATTAAGAAATAAAGGATAACATGGCAATACTTACTAAAAAAGATACCAAATTAATTTTAGATCCCTTAGCGGATAACAACCCCATTACCATTCAGGTACTCGGGATCTGTTCTGCCCTGGCGATCACTGCGGAGCTAAAGGCATCTATTGTAATGGCCTTGTCGGTTCTATTTGTGCTCGGCCTTGGTAATGTGGTGATCTCCTTGATGCGTAATATCATTCCATCCAAGATCAGGATCATTGTTCAGTTGGTGGTTGTGGCAGCCCTGGTGATCATTGTGGATCAGGTTTTAAAGGCCTTTGCCTATGAATTGAGTAAGACCTTAGCAGTATTTGTTGGACTTATCATTACCAATTGTATTATCATGGGAAGGTTTGAGGCTTTTGCCCTTGGAAATGGGGTATGGCGTTCTTTTCTGGACGGTATAGGAAATGCAGCAGGATATGGAATTATTTTGATCATTGTTGGATTCTTTAGGGAATTACTTGGCTCAGGAACTTTACTGGGTATTCCTGTATTGGGAAATCCTATTGATAAAACAGGACTGTATGCTATAGGGTATGAGAATAACGGTTTTATGTTGCTCTCGCCAATGGCCCTGATCGTCGTCGGAATTTTGATATGGGTACAACGGTCAAGAAACAAAGCATTAATTGAAGAGAATTAGAATAGATCTTAAACACACAATATGTTAGAACACGTAGAATTATTTTTTAAGTCTATTTTCATAGATAACATGGTATTTGCCACCTTCCTGGGAATGTGTTCCTATTTGGCAGTATCTAAGAAGGTAGCTACCGCGGTAGGACTGGGAGCTGCAGTTATTTTTGTGTTGGCCGTTACTGTGCCACTGAACTGGTTGTTAGATCAGTATATCTTGCGAGATGGTGCTTTGGCCTGGCTAGGACCAGAGTATGCCGACTATAATTTAAGTTTCCTTTCTTTTATTCTATTTATAGCAACCATTGCTACCATGGTACAACTGGTTGAGATAGTAGTGGAAAAATTTTCTCCAGCTCTGTATAACTCTTTAGGGATTTTTCTCCCGTTGATCGCAGTAAACTGTGCCATCCTTGGAGGTTCTCTTTTTATGCAGGCCAGAGAGATTGCAACACTGGGCCTCGCTTTTAACTACGGACTTAGTTCTGGAATTGGCTGGTTCCTGGCAATTCTAGCAATAGCCGCCATACGAGAAAAGATCAGGTATTCTAATGTACCACCACCACTAAGGGGCTTAGGTATCACTTTTATAATTACCGGACTTATGGCCATTGGATTTATGAGTTTTGGAGGAATGCTGACAGGAGGAGATGAAGCTCCTGCTCCAGAACCCACTACTGCTCAGAAATCTGAAATTGAAAAAACAACATTGGAAAAAGAGAAGCAAGAAAAAGCAGTCTCTTATAACACAATCGTAAAAGAATAAGCATGATTTTAGCTACAAGTACTCTTGGTACCGTTCTAATCACAGTAATAGCATTTATGGTGCTACTACTTCTTTTGGTAGCCCTATTACTTTTTACAAAGGAAAAATTATCTCCTTCAGGTCCGGTGACCATTACCATCAATGGGGAGAAAAAGATAGAGGTAGCCTCAGGGAATTCATTATTATCTACCCTGGGTAACCAAAAGATCTTTCTTCCATCGGCTTGCGGTGGCGGAGGAACATGTATTCAGTGCGAATGCCATGTTTTGGCAGGCGGAGGAGAAGCATTGCCTACGGAAACTCCTCATTTTTCTAAAAGGGAATTAAATCATGGAGCTCGTTTGGCCTGTCAGGTAAAGGTGAAGCAGGATATGGACATTACCATTCCCGAAGAGGTATTTGGGATCAAGAAATGGGAAGGTACCGTAGTTCGAAATTTTAACGTGGCTTCCTTTATCAAAGAGTTTGTAGTGCAGATCCCTGAGGATATGAACTACAAAGCGGGTGGATATATTCAAATTGAAATCCCTCCTTGTGAGATCAAGTTTTCAGATATTGATATTACGGCTCACCCGGAAGAACATGAGACTCCGGATAAATTCCAGACAGAATGGGATAAATTCAACCTATGGCCTTTGGTTATGAAAAATAATGAGGTTGTTGAGCGTGCCTATTCTATGGCTTCCTATCCTGCAGAAGGAAGGGAGATCATGCTGAATGTCAGGATCGCCACACCGCCATGGGACCGTTCTAAGAATGGTTGGATGGAAGTAAATCCTGGCGTAGCTTCTTCCTATATTTTCGGTCAGAAAAAAGGAGATAAAGTTACCATTTCAGGCCCTTATGGCGAATTCTTTATCAATGAGTCGGATGCCGAAATGCTTTACGTAGGTGGAGGAGCCGGTATGGCACCAATGAGATCGCATTTGTATCATCTGTTCAAGACCTTAAAGACGAACAGAAAGGTTACTTACTGGTATGGAGGTCGTTCAAAAAGAGAATTATTCTATTTAGATCACTTTAAAAGCCTGGAAAAGGAATTCTCAAATTTCAAATTCTATATGGCTCTATCCGAACCAATGGAGGAAGATAATTGGAAAGTGAAGGAAGACCTTGATGGTCCCGGTGATGGCTTTGTTGGATTTATTCACAATTGTGTGATCGATAATTATCTGAGCAAGCACGAAAGTCCGGAAGACATAGAACTCTATTTCTGTGGCCCACCATTAATGAACAAAGCGGTGCAAAAGATGGGAGAAGATTTCGGAATTCCAGATGAGAACATACGTTTTGATGATTTTGGAGGATAATAGCACCTATAATTTATCTATAAAAACCGATATCTGCATGTATCGGTTTTTTTGATCCTGGAAGATCATGAAAGCACTTACGGAACAAGAACTACATAACCTGGCCATGAATATTGTGGGGAAGGAATTAGAAGCTGAAGGTTTTGAGTTTATGGGAGTAAATAGTAAGCTCAAGAAAAATCCGCAATTTGTCTGTCTAAAGGAAAAGGAACTGCATTTTATTGTGGTGCGTAGTATTCCATATCCTGAGGATCCGAGCAAGTACGACACTTCGCTTATGACTAAGATCAAGGAACACGCTTTAAAACACGAGGCCAGGACCTATTTTGCAGGGGTTGGACTTTCCAATGCAGCAGACCGTACTCAGCCAGTTTATCTAAATGAAGATTATATCGTAGATTATGAAGGCCTTGTTGAGATCTAAACACACAATCTTATTATTCCCTTTACTATCAATTTTGCTGGTCTCTTGTCAGCAACAAGATCCTTGGATCAAAAATACCAATACCGGGGATGCGCTTGGTACCTCATATAGTATAATATACTTGGCGAAGGATTCCTTAGATCTGAAGCAAGGCATAGATTCTGTATTTCAAGTAGTGAACGCCTCCATGTCTACGTATATCCCAAGTTCAGATATTTCCAGAATAAACAAGGGAGATTCTTCTGTAGTGGTGGATGCCATGTTCAGGGAAGTGATGGCTATTTCGAGAGAGGTGTATATAGAAACCAATGGTTATTTTGATCCCACTGTAGGGATCCTCGTCAATGCCTGGGGTTTTGGCCCGGGAGTGCAAACGTCTATGGATAGTGCAACGGTAGAAACCCTAAGATCTTTTGTGGGCCTGGATAAAATTAAGGTGACAGAAGATTTTAGGATCGAAAAAGAAGCGCCGGAAATACAGATCGATTTTAATGCAATAGCGAAAGGATATGCCATAGATCGCCTTGCGGCTTTTTTGGATAATAAGGAACTTCAAAATTATCTTGTTGAAGTAGGAGGAGAGATCGTGGCTAAAGGAGAGAATAAGATCAAATCTCAGGAATGGATTGTGGGGATAGACGATCCTCAGGTCACCCTGGGCCGCCAATTAAAGATCACCCTGAATCTAAAGGACGAAGCTTTGGCTTCTTCTGGGAATTATCGCAAATTCAGAATCGATTCTATTACGGGTCAGAAATATGTGCATACGATAGATCCCAAAACCGGATTTACCAAGAATTCGAACGTGCTGGCAGCTAGTGTCATAGCCCCTTCCTGTGCAGTAGCAGATGCCTATGCAACGGCCTTTATGGCCATGGATCTCGAAGCCTCTATTGCGCTGCTAAACTCGAACGGGATATTAGAGGGCTATTTGATATATCTGGATACTGAGGGAAAAGTAACCGAGTTTATGACACCCGGATTTAGTGAGAAGGTAAGGCGATAATTAGGCCTTTTTTACCAGAGGAATGATCTCTCTTTGTGCCAGCCGATACCGGTCCACTTCTTCTTTAGAAAGTTGTGAGGCGTAGGGCACGGAACTCACTTTAAATCCAGCCTTTTCCAATGTTTTAAAATAATCGCGACCATAGATACGAACGTGGTCATACTGCCCAAAGACCTTTGCGCGTTGCTTTTTGTCGGTGATGCTATCGTCTTCATAGGTGGTTTCTCTATCCAGATCTTGAGGGATCTGAAAAATGCCCCATCCTCCCGGCTTCATGACCCGAAATAATTCTGATATAGCCTTAGTATCATCCGGTATATGTTCCAATACATGATTACAAAGGATCACATCGAAACTATTGTCTTCAAAGGGTAAGTTACAAATATCAGCTTTTATGTCCGCCAGTGGTGAATTCAGATCTGTGGTAGTATAATCCAGGTTTTTGAGTTTCCTGAATCGTTTATAAAAAGCCTGTTCCGGGGCAAAGTGCAACACCTTATGAGATGCAGTAAAAAAATCGGTTTCATTTATTAAAAACATCCAAAGTAGTCTATGTCTTTCAAGCGAAAGGGTAGAAGGGGATAGTACATTTTCACGAGGATTTTCATACCCATAGGGCAGGAATTTTCTAAACTGTTTTCCGTCAATAGGATCTGTATACCTATTTCCTTTGAGCGAAAAGGCAAGTAAAGGTTGCACCATATAGCTGAATTTGATCAACAAAGGCCTGGGAAACATCTTTAAGACAAATTTAAATACCTGTTTCACCTCTTTATTTAAATGTTAAAGCTGCAACTTAGAAGTTCTGTACGCGTCTTCCTCACCGCTCTTTATGCCTAGTGCATCATAAATATATTGAAAGGTAGAAAGGAGTTCGGGTTTGCCATTGATCAGGGCAATATCATGTTCAAAATGTGCACTGGGTTTCCCATCTGCGGTCAGGATTGTCCAACCATCATTTAATTGTTTTATTCTTCTGGTTCCCATGTTCACCATAGGTTCTATGGCCACTACCATGCCTTCCACAAATTTCTTTCCTCTTCCCCTTTTCCCGTAATTGGGCATTTCAGGGGCTTCATGAAGCTTTTTCCCCAATCCGTGGCCTACCAATTCTCGTACAATGCCATAACCTTGAGCTTCACAATACTGTTGTATGGCATACCCAACGTCACCTACACGGTTGCCTATTTTGAATTGCTCTATCCCAATATAAAGAGATTCCTTGGTGATCTTTAATAGTTTTTTGGTTTCGGGTGCCACTTCACCAACTTCAAAGGTGTAGGCATGATCGCCATAAAATTCATTTTTTAAGGCTCCGCAATCTACTGAGAGTATATCTCCATCCTTTAAAGGTTCATTACTTGGTATCCCATGTACTACCTGTGCATTGGGACTTAGATTTAGTGTATTTGGAAAGTCGTACATCCCTAAAAAACCGGGTTCCGCCCCGTGATCCCTAATGAAGGCTTCGGCAAGTTCATCCAGATATAATCCTGTAACCCCGGGTTTGATCTCGGATGCCAACATTCCCAATGTTTTGGAAACTATGAGTGCGCTTTCGCGCATTAGTTCAATTTCTTCCGATGTTTTTACTACGATCATATTTTACCTGCTTCCTATACTTTTTATACCAGTGATTTTTGAGTCATGGCATTCGGTTGATGCAGACCCATCATATGAAGAATGGTTGGTGCTATATCACCTAAGACTCCGTTTTTTACTGCTTTAATGTCCTTGTCTACTACTATCAGAGGCACCGGGTTGGTGGTATGAGCTGTATTAGGACTTCCATCTGGATTCATCATGGTATCACAATTCCCGTGATCTGCAATTATAAGGGTGCTATAGCCATTTTCCAAACCGGCGGTAACCACAGCTTCGGCACAACTATCAACCGTTTCCACCGCTTTTATAGCAGCTTCCATGACACCGGTGTGCCCAACCATATCCGGATTTGCAAAATTTAGACAGACAAAATCGGCTTCACCTTTTTGTAATTCCGGGATGATAGCATCTCTGATATCGTATGCGCTCATTTCTGGTTGAAGATCATAGGTGGCAACTTTTGGAGAGGGGCACATAATGCGCGATTCACCATCAAAGGGGACTTCCCTACCTCCATTAAAGAAGAAAGTAACATGCGGGTATTTTTCTGTTTCGGCGATCCTAATTTGTTTTTTTCCTTGATTGGCAAGGATCTCTCCAAGGGTATCATGAAGATTCTCTTTATCATAAACCACTTTGATCCCTTTAAATGAAACGTCATAGTTGGTCATAGTCACAAAGTACAGCTTCAGCGCCTTCATATGAAAATCTGGGTGATCCTTTTGTGAGAGCACTTCGGTAAATTCACGACCTCTGTCTGTCCTGAAATTAAAAAAGATCACTACGTCGTCTTCTTTTATTGTGGTGAGTGGAGATCCCTGTTCATTGGTAACAACAATAGGTTTCAGGAATTCGTCCGTAAGGCCATTGTCATAATCTTTTTGGATACTAGAGAGAACATCTGTAGTCTTTTCTCCTTTGCCATTTACGACCAGATCGTAGGCCAATTGTACTCTTTCCCAGCGTTTATCCCTGTCCATTGCGTAATAGCGACCAATAACACTGGCGAGTTTTGCTTTCTTATCCTTACAGAAATGAATCAGGTCTTCCATAAATCCTTTTCCACTCCTAGGATCTACATCCCGTCCATCCGTAAAGGCGTGTATAAACACATTTGCAAGCGCATGATCTTCTGCAGCAGAGATCAATCCTTTTAAATGGGTAATATGACTATGAACACCTCCATCGCTTACCAAGCCGAGTAAATGAACGTGTTTTTGATGTTCTTTTGCATAGAGAAAAGCTTCTTTGATCACTTTCTCATCTTTTAGTTTATCCTCTTTAACTGCTTTGTTGATCTTGGCCAGATCCTGATAAACGATCCTACCTGCACCTAAATTCATATGGCCTACTTCACTGTTCCCCATTTGGCCTTCCGGAAGACCCACGTTCATTCCATCGGTGAGAAGATTGCTATTCGGATATTTTTTATAGAGGGAGCTAATAAAGGGCGTTTTAGCCTGATCAATGGCAGAGACCTTTGGATCCGGAGATTTTCCCCAGCCATCAAGGATCATCAAGATCACTTTTTTATGCATTTCCATGGGTGTAATTCAAATTATCTATCAAAAATAGTATGATTTTACGGGGATTACCACATTTCCCCTTCCTTTTTCATAGGGAAGCGAGAATCGAAAGAGAATAATACTATCTAATTATATGCAAGGAGATTTGATAAAAAACAAAAACCCCGGTTCTAGCCGGGGATCAAGGCGTATTTTGAGTAGCCCAAGTGTTCTCGCAAAAGGGTCCTTAAAATTGAAAACCTGTAAAGGCTCTGTATAGAAATGCATAGACTGCCATCCCTAACATTAAGACGCAAAAAACTGAATAGACTTTTAATAAGAAAACCACAAATTCTGGTTTACAATCATCAAAGGCTTCCAGGTATAGATTTTTAAAGTGTAAAAGTGTTCCCATATAGTTTTCGTGTTCACAAAGCTATAAGGGTTAAATGTGAGTGTAATAGTAAGATTGGGAGAATCTCAAAGATAGAAAAAAAAGGATACTAACCTAATTTTGGTCGATGTATTGCTGTTCTTATCCGCCCTGATACTTACGAATAGACTCTTTGATCTTATCGATCCTGTTATCCGGATCTGGGTGAGTACTTTGAAATTCAGGGACCCGGTTAGCTCCTGCGGCACCTTTAAGGATCTCCATTACACGGATCATTTCGCTGGGTTTGTAGTGAGAACGTATCATAAATAAAACGCCCAGATCATCGCTTTCCAATTCATCACTACGCCCATTTGTTAAGAGGGTATTTTGCCCTATGCTTCCAACTATATTTCCGGCATCGGCTCCAACCTGAGCACCCATACTTACAGTTTTCCAGAAATTACTTTCGGCAATACGTTCTGCAGAATGTCTGCCGATAACATGCCCAATTTCGTGCCCAAGAACGCCAGCCAATTGTGCCTCATTTAATTTAGAGAACAGGGCATAGGTAATAAAGATCTGTCCTCCGGGGAGCGCAAAGGCGTTGATGGTCTGATCGTCTGCCAGTAAATGAAATTCATATTTATAAGGTGTTTCCCTGGCAATACTATTTTGTACAAGTTTGTTTCCTACGGCATCTACAAAAGATTGCATACGTTCATCGGGGTATAAGCCGCCGTATTGTTGAGCAATTTGAGGAGTACTTTGAAGTCCGATGGCGATCTCCTGATCTGTCGTCATATTAATATTTTGAACCCTGCCGGTGTAGGGGTTCTTTTCCTTGTTACTGCAACGCTGTACTAAAGCAAAGCCAACGATTACCAGGCCAATAAAAATTCTAATTTTCCAATTGGCTCTTCTCATGGAACAAGTAATTTTGAATGATATGCCATATAATTACCTACAAAAGTACTCTGTTTATATCCAATATATTATCCCTGATATAGGTTTTGATAAATCCGGTAGTTAAGAATTCGCTTCCTACAAAATCTTCTTCAACCAACAATTGAAGAATGTTCTTTTTACGAAAGATCTCGAGCATAGGAACAGAAAGCGGTGCATAGCTATAATGCCATGGCTCGTATTTAAATCCACGGCGTTTCGACTCATTTGTATAGACCAGATAAAAACCGTATTCCCGTGCATGTTCATCCATCCAAACCTTCAGGTCTTCAAATGGTCCGCCTTCTTCGAATTTAGAAGGAACCAACACGTCCCCTTCCGTATTTTTGCTGGCATCAATGATATCGATATCTGTACCCCAATGATGCCTGCTGGTACCTGGTATGGTTGAATATTCAATGATCTTATCTATTGCCTGCAATGGTTCCATTCCATCATCTTCTGTATACTGCAGGTATTTCCTTTCGTAAATAGCCAGTTGGCGGTCAAAACTTCGATAGCTGGATACGATCTCAATTGATATCCCATCCTGATAGGCGGCTTTTTTCATTTCAATAAAGGCATCGTGTGCTTCTTTTCGAAGGTTGATTCCCTCCCCGTATAATTCGATGTCTGCTTTGCCCATCAATTCCGAAATATCGTAGGCCGCAGTTTGAGCCCAGGCAGCAGTATGAATAGTCATAACCATTATCACTATCAAATTGATTTTTACAATAAAAGATCTTCTAAGCATATTAGATTCCTTAAGAGGTTAAAAAATAAGACTTCAGAGCCACATATTTGCGATCCCTAAATTAAAATAAATTCAAGAGTTATTGGCAGATTACATCATATAATGTTGAAAGTGCCTCTCGATCAAAGTTCGCATTCATGACATTGAAAATAGCATCTTAAATTAGAGGACCTAATTTGAGATATAGAGATACCCCTGATGTTTTTGCCGCAGGTCATGCATGGTAATAATATAAAAGTAGATCCCCGAAGCTAGTCCGGTTCCTCTTTTCACAACTGCTTTCCGGTTAGACTGACCATTGAAATCGTTTTGGTAATTCGCTTTGGAATAGACCAACACCCCGTAGCGGTCAAAGATCTCCAAAAGATTATTGGGCGAATTCTCCATTCCCTCTAATACCAGCATATCATTGGTGCCATCACCATTAGGCGTCATGAAGTAATTGTCCAGATCCATAGTGGTGTATGTTTCCAGTCTACTATCATTTCCTCCAATAGTAAATATTTCATATTCGTTGGGTACAACAGTTTCTGAGGTAACGGACCCATAGCCCATACCACCTTCAACGGCTGAATTCCCAAGGTTTACCCATTGGTTTTCCGTCTTGCTCCAGCCTACAACCTTTAGCTCGTTCAAGTATTCTCCCAGGGCACGAACATTGCTGTATTCATCCCAGGTAAGGGTTATTTTAGAAGGAACATCGCTTTCCAGGCGCCAAAATTCTTTATCACTCACTGAAATAAAATCTGTGGCTTTTTTATTGGTACTGAAATCAACATTTAATGTTTTTGAGTTATTGGGATCTTCGAAAAAATAGGCACATTTAGCCATGGCATTGATGGCGACAGATTCTATGGTTAAAGGGCGTAACCTATCTTCATTCCCCACTGGAAACAGAAAGGATTCCTTGTTGGTCATGGCACCATACCCATCAATTTTGGATACGCTGCTTTCTCCAATGTAGAAGGAGTTATCAAGAAAATTGGAATATACGGCAGTACCCGATTTTTCAGTAACAATGTCGCCGGTAATAAGGTTTACATTATTATGAACATTTACAGAAGTTTCCAATACCAAACCACCTGGGACTGCTACCTCTGTATCAAAAAGTACGGGCATAAAAGCACCTGAGATGGTCAATGCATCCTGATCACTGTAAAAACCAACCAACCCTGTAGTTTGATCAAAGGTACCGTCATTGACCAGATCTATATGAAAGCCCACATTGGTATTGCCATGGACCTGAATGGTGCCATAATTATGGATCGCATCCTGCGCAAATAGCGAGCCTTTAAAAAGCAAGGCAATAATAGTTGCTATGTATACTATAGTTTTCATAGAGGTACTTCGGAGACAAGTGTAAATTAAAGTATGTTTATTAATTGCCAATTGGTTCCATCACTTTGTAACCAATACACTTTTTTGTCCTGTAATTTTGTTTCTGTGCTACCGTCATTTTTGATATAGCCTATGTTCGTAAAATTATCTCCCGATCCAATATTCTTTAAAACATATATCCTGCCTCTACAAGTATTTGCTGCCGGCAGCGTAATGATCAGGTCTTTTACAGTTGTCATTATCAATGTATGATCATTAATTCCCAAGGTTGTGTTTACTGCGGTTGAACGGATTGGTGTGGAAAAGGAACCGGAGATTTGTAAGGTGGAATTAGGCGTGGTATTCCCTATTCCCATTTTGCCATTGGTAAAACCAAGATTTTGTGAGTTCATATTATAGGTTCTGGTTTCAGCATCCTGAGTAAGATCATCTGTAGCCAGATTAACCAGCACAGGTAAGGTCACCGTATTACCTCCCGTTCCTGAAATGGTAAGGTCTCTACCGGCAATTGATAAGGTTTGTATTTCATTGGTTGGATCCAGATCAAGATCGGCCGCCACATGCGTCGCAATGTCTGAAGCATTAGTTGCTATGTCTGTTGTATTCGTTACAATGTCTGCACTGTTTGTAGCTATATCCGAACTGTTAGTTGCAATGTCGGCTGCATTTGTAGCAATGTCAATTGCGTTTGTCGCGATGTCACTTACATTAGTAGCGATATCAGAAGTGTTCGTAGCAATGTTGGTGACGTTTGTTGCAATATCACCAGTGTTGGTTGTGATATCCGTGGTATTCTGAGCCACGTCGTTTTGCAGTTGGGTATCATCATAGGCCAGAGCAGAGATGTCTACCGACTGGTCGCCTCCTGCATCACTTACTGTTACACTGGTACCATCAAAGGTTAAGGCTGAGTTGTATTCGTTGGTAGGATCCAGATCAAGATCGGCAGCTACATGCGTCGCAATGTCTGTTGTATTCGTTGCGATGTCTGCACTGTTTGTAGCTATATCCGAACTGTTAGTTGCAATGTCACCTGCGTTTGTAGTGATATCAGTGGTATTCTGAGCTACATCGTTTTGCAACTGCGTATCGTCATAGGCCAGAGCAGAGATGTCTACCGACTGGTCGCCTCCTGCATCACTTACTGTTACACTGGTACCATCAAAGGTTAAAGCTGAGTTGTATTCATTGGAAGGATCCAGATCAAGGTCGGCAGCCACATGAGTAGCAATGTCTGAAGCATTAGTTGCTATGTCAGCACTATTGGTTGCGATGTCGGCTGTGTTTGTCGTAATGTTACCAGTGTTAGTGGCTACATCTGATTGTAATGTTGTAATATCAGAAGAGTTTGTAGCGATGTTAGTGACGTTTGTTGCAATGTCAGTTGTATTGGTTGCGATGTCGGCTGTGTTTGTCGTAATGTTACCAGTGTTAGTGGCTACATCTGATTGTAATGTTGTAATATCAGAAGAGTTTGTAGCGATGTTAGTGACGTTTGTTGCAATGTCAGTTGTATTGGTTGTGATATCGGTTGTGTTAGTGGCAATGTCTGTACTATTGGTCGCAATATCCGTTGTATTTGTTGCTATATCAGAAGTGTTAGTCGCGATGTCACCGGTATTAATAGCTACATCCGATTGCAAAGTGGTAATGTCACCAGCATTTGTAGTGATATCCGTAGTATTCTGAGCTACGTCGTTTTGCAATTGAGTATCATCATAAGCCAGGGCAGAGATGTCAACCGACTGGTCGCCACCTGCATCGGATACCGTTACACTGGTACCATCAAAAGTGAGGGCGGTATTGTATTCATTGGTTGGGTCCAGATCAAGATCGGCCGCCACATGCGTCGCAATGTCTGAAGCATTAGTTGCTATGTCTGTTGTATTCGTTGCGATGTCTGCACTGTTTGTAGCAATATCCGTACTGTTAGTTGCAATGTCGGTTGTGTTAGTGGCAATGTCACCTGCGTTTGTAGTGATATCAGTTGTATTCTGGGCCACATCATTTTGCAGTTGGGTATCGTCATAGGCCAGGGCAGAGATGTCTACTGACTGGTCGCCTCCTGCATCACTTACTGTTACACTGGTGCCGTCAAAAGTTAAAGCCGAGTTGTATTCGTTGGTAGGATCCAGATCAAGATCGGCAGCTACATGAGTAGCTATATCTGTTGTATTCGTTGCTATGTCTGTTGTATTCGTTGCAATGTCTGCACTGTTTGTAGCTATATCCGAACTGTTAGTTGCAATGTCAGCTGAATTTGTAGTGATATCAGTTGTATTCTGGGCCACATCATTTTGCAGCTGGGTATCGTCATAGGCCAGGGCGCAGATGTCAACGGACTGGTCACCTCCTGCATCGGATACCGTTACACTGGTACCATCAAAAGTGAGGGCGGTAGTTGTATTCATTGGTTGGGTCCAGATCAAGATCGGCCGCCACATGCGTAGCAATGTCTGAAGCATTAGTTGCTATGTCAGCACTATTGGTTGCGATGTCGGCTGTGTTTGTCGTAATGTTACCAGTGTTAGTGGCTACATCTGATTGTAATGTTGTAATGTCAGCTGTATTGGTAGCGATATCTGTATTGTTAGTAGTAATGTCACTTACATTAGTAGCGATATCGGTGGTATTCTGGGCCACATCGTTTTGCAACTGCGTATCATCATAGGCCAGGGCAGAGATGTCAACCGACTGGTCGCCTCCTGCATCGGATACCGTTACACTGGTACCATCAAAAGTGACGGCGGTATTGTATTCATTGGTTGGGTCCAGATCAAGATCGGCCGCCACATGAGTAGCAATGTCTGAAGCATTAGTTGCGATGTCGGTAGTGTTAGTTGCAATGTCGGTTGTGTTAGTGGCAATGTCAGCACTATTAGTTGCGATATCAGCAATGTATTGGTTACAATGTCCGCACTATTGGTTGCTATATCGGCAGTGTTGGTCGCAATGTCACTTGTGTTAGTAGCAATGTCAGCAGTATTGGTTGCAATGTCTGTACTGTTAGTCGCGATGTCACCGGTATTAGTAGCTACATCCAGATTGCAAAGTGGTAATGTCACCTGTGTTTGTAGTGATATCAGTTGTATTCTGAGCTACATCATTTTGCAATTGGGTATCATCATAGGCCAGGGCAGAGATGTCTACCGACTGGTCGCCTCCTGCATCACTTACTGTTACACTGGTACCATCAAAGGTTAAGGCTGAGTTGTATTCATTGGTTGGGTCCAGATCAAGATCGGCCGCCACATGAGTAGCAATGTCTGAAGCATTAGTTGCGATATCACCAGTATTGGTTGCGATGTCGGCTGTGTTTGTCGTAATGTTACCAGTGTTAGTGGCTACATCTGATTGTAATGTTGTAATGTCACCGGCATTCGTGGCGATATCAGTTGTATTGGTTGAAATGTTTGAAACGTTTGAAGCAATATCAGATGTATTCTGAGCTACATCATTTTGCAATTGGGTATCGTCATAGGCCAGGGCAGCAGATGTCAACCGACTGGTCACCTCCTGCATCGGATACTGTTACACTGGTACCATCAAAAGTGAGGGCGGTATTGTATTCATTGGTAGGATCCAGATCAAGGTCGGCAGCTACATGCGTCGCAATGTCTGTTGTATTCGTTGCGATGTCTGCACTGTTTGTAGCTATATCCGAACTGTTAGTTGCAATGTCACCTGCGTTTGTAGTGATATCAGTTGTATTCTGGGCCACATCATTTTGCAGTTGGGTATCGTCATAGGCCAGGGCAGAGATGTCAACCGACTGGTCGCCTCCTGCATCGGACTTACCGTTACACTGGTACCATCAAAAGTGACGGCGGTATTGTATTCATTGGTTGGGTCCAGATCAAGATCGGCCGCCACATGCGTCGCAATGTCTGAAGCATTAGTTGCGATATCACCAGTATTGGTTGCGATGTCGGTTGTGTTTGTCGTAATGTTACCAGTGTTAGTGGCTACATCTGATTGTAATGTTGTAATATCAGAAGAGTTTGTAGCGATGTTAGTGACGTTTGTTGCAATGTCAGTTGTATTGATTGTGATATCGGTTGTGTTAGTGGCAATGTCTGTACTATTGGTCGCAATATCCGTTGTATTTGTTGCTATATCAGAAGTGTTAGTTGCGATGTCAGTAGTATTGGTTGCTATGTCCGTACCATTCGTTGCGATCTCACTTGTATTGGTAGCGATATCAGCAGTATTCGTTGAAATGTTTGTAACGTTTGTAGCTATATCCGAACTGTTAGTGGCAATGTCACCAGAGTTTGTAGTGATATCAGTTGTATTCTGGGCTACATCATTTTGCAATTGAGTATCGTCATAGGCCAGGGCAGAGATGTCTACCGACTGGTCGCCTCCTGCATCACTTACCGTTACACTGGTGCCGTCAAAAGTTAAAGCTGAGTTGTATTCATTGGTCGGATCCAGATCAAGATCGGCAGCTACATGAGTAGCAATGTCTGAAGCATTAGTTGCTATGTCAGCACTATTGGTTGCAATGTCTGTACTGTTAGTTGCAATGTCGGTTGTGTTAGTGGTTACATCAGATTGCAAGGTAGTAATGTCACCTGCGTTTGTAGCGATATCAGTTGTATTCTGAGCTACATCATTTTGCAATTGAGTATCGTCATAAGCCAGGGCAGAGATGTCAACCGACTGGTCGCCTCCTGCATCGGACTTACCGTTACACTGGTACCATCAAAAGTGAGGGCGGTATTGTATTCATTGGTTGGGTCCAGATCAAGATCGGCCGCCACATGCGTCGCAATGTCTGAAGCATTAGTTGCGATATCACCAGTATTGGTTGCGATGTCGGTTGTGTTAGTAGCAATGTCACCTGTGTTTGTAGTAATATCAGTAGTATTCGTTGAAATGTTTGTAACGTTTGTAGCTATATCCGAACTGCTAGTGGCAATGTCACTAGAGTTTGTAGCGATGTCAGTTGTATTCTGGGCCACGTCGTTTTGCAGTTGGGTATCATCATACGCCAGGGCAGAGATGTCTACCGACTGGTCGCCTCCTGCATCACTTACTGTTACACTGGTACCGTCAAAGGTGAAGGCTGTAGTTGTATTCATTGGTTGGGTCCAGATCAAGATCGGCCGCCACATGAGTAGCGATGTCTGAAGCATTGGTTGCGATGTCTGTTGCTATTCGTTACAATGGTGGCGATGTCACTGTTTGTAGCTATATCGGTTGTGTTAGTAGCAATATCCGATTGTATTTGTATGCGATGTTCGTGGCGATATCAGTTGTATTCACCAGTTTGCGTTTGTAGTGATATCAGTTGTATTCTGAGCTACGTCGTTTTGCAATTGTGTATCATCATAGGCCAGGGCAGAGATGTCTACCGACTGGTCGCCTCCTGCATCGGTTACTGTTACACTGGTACCGTCAAAGGTGAGGGCTGTATTGTATTCATTGGCTGGGTCAGAATCGGCATCATTCACATTTAGTGTAATACTATTTCCTCCAGAAATTGAGATCTCCCCGGGAGATGCATTGGTTGTTAAGGTTTGATCATCAGTGGCGGGATCACCTTGCGGTCCTTGTGCACCATCTAGCCCGTCAACTCCTGCAGGTCCCTGTGCACCAGCCGGTCCGGTGAGATCTGAAGATGTAAAGGAAGTACCGTCCGAATAGTTGACGGTAAAGGTTCCATCATTATTGTCCACAAAGGTGAAACTATCTTTGTTGGCATTGGTATTACAAAGATCTACCCATGTTGTTCCGGTATAGTAAAAAACACAATCATCTTCTGTGTTGTAGACAAGTGCGCCCCGCAGTGGTTTGATGGCTTGCATCTGAGCTGTGGTTACTCTTGTAAGTACAAAAGCTTTGGAGGTAGATTCCAATTCAACAATGGAAGCAGAATCGATCTGATTGGGGTTCTCACCTATTTTCACCTGGGAAACCGCAAATTGGGTAACCAGGATAAGAAAGAGAAATAATATTTTCTTTGAATTCATCTTTAAAAAATTGCGCAATTTTAACAGTGAAGTAAAAATAGTGCTGAAAGTCCCGGAATGGGAATAATTGTTGTGTAGGCACAGAAAGCTGTGGTGAATTCAAAAATTGATGAAAAACGTCGTAAAATATGGTAGTTCGGCGGGTAGGAGACCTCTTACATTTAGCGTTCAAGGAACAAAAAGCCCTGAAAATTAAGTCCGAGATCATCCATGGAAATTATGTAATAATAGAGTCCTTCCGGGAGTCCAATTCCACGATTTAAAACCATATTATCCACATTGGAAATACCGGTAAATTCGTTCTGGTAATTGGTTATTTGAAAAACTTTTAGCCCTCTTCGATCATAAATTTCGAGGGAATTATTGGGCGATTGCTCTAATTCCGGGATCTGTAAAAAGTCATTGATCCCGTCCCCATTTGGTGAAATATAGTAATTATCCAGGGTGAGGATCTCTTCGGCTATGGCCAGACTACCAAATGTAAGGATCTCAAAATCGTCTGGCACAAAGGGTCCGGAAGTAACAAAACCTGCACTAAGGTCACCACCAATAGCTGTATTTCCCAAGGATAGCCATTGCTGGGCCGACTTGCTCCAACCCATTACCAAAATATTACCAACCTCTTCGGCAATTAAAGAAAGGTTGCTGCGCGCATTCCAGCTTAGGGTTGCGTTAGATGAAACACTCCCTTCTAATCGCCAGAATTCAAAAGTACTTACGGCTTCAATAGAACGAGGTTTTATCTGGGTGTTAAAAGGGCTGAACGTGGAGGGAAAATTAGGATCTTCAAAGAAGTAGGCGCATTTGGCAAAAGCGTTTACTCCTTCGGAGTTTAAGATCAAAGGCCGCAGGAATTGTGTATCTCCCACAGGAAAAGTAAACCCTTGCTGGCCCGTTAAGGTAGCATAACCGTCTACTTTGGAAACATCGCTATCCCCAACATAGAAAGCGTCTTGCAGGAAATCATAGAAAATTTGAGGTTGCGCCTTGTTGGTACGGAAATCCCCGTTGATAAAATTGGTGTTATTTAGAACGCTTACACTGGTGTTTAGGATGACTCCCCCGTCTGCGGCTATTTCCACATCAAAAAATACCGGACTAAGGGCACCCGAGATCTCCAGGGAAGCGGCACTATAGAAGCCAGCCAGGCCCTGGTTTTCATCAAAGATGCCGTTATTGATAAGGTCTGTATGGAAGCCAAGTTGACCCTGGTCGTGGATGCGTAAATTCCCGGCATTATACAGGGCCGGTTGGGCCTTTAGAAAGAAGACCATCAGCAATAAGAATATGGAAATATAATTTCTCATATCTAATTGATTTGATGCCAGTTGCCTCCAATACTTTGCAGCCAAATGCTTCCTCCAGAAGGGATGGAGGTTTGGGCGGTACCTGAACCATCTAAATAAGAATTTGAACCTACTGTAAAAGACGGATTTTTAATAATATAAATACGCCCTGGTGATAATGCAGCGCTTGGTAAAACGATGCTGCCATTTGCTGTAAATAGAACAGTATGATGTGTATCATTTAAATTGATAGCACCACTGCCTTCTAATACTGCTGTAGCAACAGATCCACTAACATGTAAGGTAGATGTAGGACTTGTCTCTTGAATCCCAACATTTTGATTGTCATCAATTCTCATTGCTTGTAAACCTCCCGTTGAAATACCGAGTTGATTTGCTAAAGGTCTAAATAATCCAGTTCCGGTATCTCCAATGAAGGAATAACTTGGCGAACCACCAGAACCAAAATTGGCCACAAAACCTGTTCTAGCTCTAATCTTTCCATTCACATCAAATTTTTCAGTTGGAGCACCTCCTAAATCTCCTACGCCGACATTTCCTACTGCTCCACTAAAAATTAAATTTCCTCCAGCCAAATTATAAAATCTGTTTCCTCCGGTAGTTTGGGTTAAATTTATATTGGAAAGATTTGCACCCGGATTTAAGGCTGCTATTTCATCGATTGCGGCTTGGGTGTTTATTGCTGAAAGTCCGGAAGTTGTTCCATCATATATTACTTGTGAAGCATCCTGTATTTCATTTGTTGGGTCATTATCATTATTATCGGGAATATCAACAGTAAGGTTGGGATACGTTCCTCCAATGGTGACATTTCCGTTCCCGCCATCAGCAAGTGTGACTGTTTGATCCGGGGCCGCATTGATCACTTCAAAGTTTTGACCTACCTGATTTACATTAATTCCGGTTCCTGCTGATACTGTCTGATTTTCATTTGTTGGGTCATTATCATTATTGTCAGGAACATCAACAGTTAGGTTCGGATAGGTTCCTCCAATGGTGACATTTCCGTTACCACCATCAGCCAGGGTGACTGTTTGATCTGGGGCCGCATTGACTACTTCAAAATTTTGACCAACCTGATTTACATTTATGCCCGTTCCTGCAGAAACGGTTTGATTTTCATTTGCCGGATCGCTATCTGCATCGTTCAACGACACTACATCTACAGTAAGGTTAGGATAAGTTCCTCCAATAGTGACATTTCCACTTCCACCATCTGCAAGTGTGACAGTTTGATCGGGCGCTGCGTTGACCACTTCAAAGTTTTGTCCTACCTGGTTCACATTGATGCCTGTTCCTGCGGATACTGTTTGATTTTCATTAGCTGGATCGTTATCATTATCAATGACTGAAATGGTGCCACCACCATTGGATAATGTAACGTTGGTTCCTACTTGAGATAAGGTTTGCAATTCATTGGCTGGATTACTATCCGCGTCATTCAGAGAGGCCACATCCACAGTGAGGTTTGGATAGGTTCCTCCAACGGAGATATTTCCACTTCCACCATCTGCCAGAGTAACAGTTTGATCGGGCGCTGCATTGACCACTTCAAAGTTTTGACCAACCTGATTTACATTTATGCCTGTTCCTGCGGATACGGTTTGATTTTCATTTGCAGGATCGCTATCGGCATCATTGAGTGAAGCCACATCCACGGTAAGGTTTGGATAGGTTCCTCCTACGGTGATATTTCCACTCCCACCATCTGCAAGTGTGACAGTTTGATCTGGCGCTGCATTGACCACTTCAAAGTTTTGTCCAACCTGATTCACATTGATGCCTGTTCCTGCGGATACTGTTTGATTTTCATTTGCAGGATCTGCATCAGCATCATCAACATTTAAGACCAGCGTATTTCCATTATCAATGCTAATATTTCCTGGAGTATTGTCTGTGCTAATATTTTGACTATCTGCCCCTCCAGCCAATTCATCCAGGGCTGCCTGTACATCGGTAGCAGTTAACAGACCAACTACGGTATTGTCATAAGGATTACTCGCTGCCCTTGTGTCTATAGTTTCATCGGAGCCGTCATTGTTAGTAAAGGTATAGGTGCCATCACCAATATCTGTAACGTCTGCTTTAAATACAAGTTGTGGAGTTCCAATTTCATTTGTGTAAGTAAAGGAACCATCACCATTATCTACCAGATTTGTGGTGGTTTCCCCGCTGGCGGCAGTATCAACATTAATGTATAAGCGTCCGTCTGAACCAAAAATAATGTCATTATTGACATCAACGCTTATAAGAGGTTCACTTAAAGGACCGCCTGCATCTGTGATCTCCAAAGCACCTGCATTCATGGCGATACTTGTATTCAGTTCATTAGTGTCATCGAAATCTCCATCTTCCACATTGATGGTGATAGGCCCACCTCCATCTTCCAGATCGATGTTACCCGGTGTTCCATCTGTGGAAATTACCTGGTTATCCGAACCTCCTGCCACAGCAGTGCTGACCTCATCGATAGCGGCCTGTACATCGGTGGCTAATAGGTTCCCCAGTATAGTATTATCAAAAGGCAAAGCAGCAGCATTAAAATTCAGGGTAACATCTATTCCGTCATTGTTGGTAAAGGTATAGGTGCCATCTAAATTATCGGTGATATCCGCTTTTGCCACGGTATCCTGGGTGCCATCTTCCTTTGTGTAGGTGACAAATCCGTCTCCATTGTCAATTAAGCTGGTGATCGTTTCATTTACTGCAGTACTGCTGCCGTCTGCCAGGATAAGGGTGGCAATAAGATTTCCAGCTACCGTATTGGTAATTGTAAGACCATTGGTATTGAGCGTTACATCCGAGCCATCATTATTGGTAAAGGTGTAGGTGCCATCTCCCAGATCAGTGATATCTGCTTTAGCCACCGTTTCTGACAGACCTTCTTCGGTAGTATAAGTAATAAACCCGTCTCCATTATCGATCAGGCTGGTAATTGTTTCATTCACATCTGTATTGCTTCCGTCAGCCAGCGTGAGGGTGGCAATTAAATTTCCTGGAATGGTATTGGTCACTGTAAGTCCATTTGTATTTAGGGTTACATCCGAACCGTCATTATTGGTAAACGTATAAGTACCATCTCCCAGATCAGTAATATCTGCCTTGGCCACAGTTTCCTGACTACCATCTTCTTTTGTGTAAGTAATGAGTCCATCCCCGTTATCTGTTAAGCTGGTAATGGTCTCATTTATATTTAAGGTTGTCCCATCCGCCAGGGTTACCGTAGCAATCAGGTTGCCTGCAACGGTATTTGTCACAGTAAGCCCATTGGTGGTAATAAGCTGAATGTTCCCAACAGAATCTGAAAAATTATAAGTACCATCCCCATTGTCTATCAATGAAATTGTAGTGACAGCAACATCCAGGGCATCGAGTGCATTTTGTACAGGAGTAACGTCATAGAATGCCCCGTTATCAGAACCTGCAATAATAGTATTCCCAACATCTGCACTTACGATAGACGCACTCGTAATAAAACCGGCATCATTGGTAAAATCATTTAAAGTAACCTGCGCATAGTCTATCTCCGCATCAGACACAGTGTTATCCTGTAATTCTTCGTTCCCAACAGAATCTGGGGCCAGTTTAGAAGAGGTAATTGCATTGTTTTGAATATCCACACTGGTAATGGTAAAATCAACAATATTCTGCCCGCGAATCTCCCGTACCTCAAAATTTATATTATCCTCACTTTCGGTAATAACGATGGTACTGTAATCATTGAAAATTGGGTCTGAGGTAAACGTAAGGCGGAGGGCATCACAAAGGTTGATCCATTCTGTGCCATCAAAATAGTAGAGACATTGTTCATCTGTGTTGTAAATCATGGCACCCTGCAAAGGGTTTATTGCATTCATTTCTACCGTGGTGATACGGGTAATGACAAATACCCTATTCGTACTTTCCAGTTCTAGTACTGAAGCGGGATCGAGGTTTTGTGGATTGTCCCCAATCTTTATTTGCGAATAAAGCGTGGTAGACAATACCGATAACGCAACAAACAGTAGTAATTTCAGTTTCATCGTAATTAATTTACAAAGGGAAAATGGTATTTACAAAAGTAGGATTATATCGGCATTGGACTAAACATATACCCCGAAATACGAAATAATAAGATAAACCACTCTTAAAGTCCCTATGCGGGGGTAGATGGCCTATTCTTTTGCAATATTATTGATTATTTAGCACTATAAAAGCACGATTCTTCCGCTTTTTAACATAAGTTTAATGGCAGTTTATTTTTTTATGCGGCCAACTTATTTTTTCTTTATCAAAACATGGTGATTCCTACAAATATGGCCAAAAAATGCCGGTACACCATACTAACTATTTCTATGAAAACTCTTGCTATTTTATTGCCTGCTTTATTCCTGATCACCTTAGGGTATTCTCAAACAGATGACAGACGACCCTTACGAGGCCAAGTGATGTATAGAAACGTCCCTGTACCTAATGAAAATGTCATCAATACCACCGCTGAGAAGGCTACGATCACCAATGAAAAAGGAGAGTTCCTTATCAATGTGAAAGTAGGTGATGAATTGGTTTTTACGGCGATCAACTACCAAATTGAGATACTTAAAGTGACCGATGAAATATTAGCAAAGAACCGCCTGGTAATTGAGGTGAATGAAAAGGTAACAGAACTGGATGAGGTTACGGTGAGCCCCGAGAATCAGAAAAAGTTCCTGCAATTACAGAATGAAGAATTTAAGCAATACACCTATGAGACCGATGCAACCGGAGAGGTGCAAAACATAGCGCTAGACCCAACGGTAAGGGGAATGCAGGACGGAGTTAATTTTGTCAATATTTTTAAAGCACTCTTTTTGTCTAAGTCTAAAGATACCGGAGAAACCAGAACACCGCTAAAAGTAAGTGAAGTTCTCAGGCAAGTCTATAGTGATGATTTTTTTGTACAGGACCTGCAATTGCCCCAGGATAAGATCGATGTTTTTCTCTTGTACTGTGATGGTCAGCTGCCGGCACAATCTCTGCTACGCAAGGATAATGAATTTCAGCTCATTGAATTTCTCGTGACCCAAAGTATGGAATTCAGAAAAGGACTCAATGTGGAAGAATAATTGTTTGTTCCTGTGCTTCTTTTTAGCCTTTCAGCTGCTATCGGCACAGTCTTACTTCATCAAATCCCTGGAAGGCAGGGTTATATTCGATTCCAAGGGGATACCAGACGTACATATTATGAATACTTCCGCCGGGAAGGCGACCATTTCGGACGAGGAAGGCCGATTTGCCATCGAGGTAACCATTGGGGACACTCTTTTGTTTTCGGCTGTACAATACAAGCGTAAAAGCCTTGTGGTCTCTGCTTCAATCCTCGAAAGCAAAATCGCTTTTATCAGGTTGGAAGAATTTGTAAATGAGTTAGATGAGGTGGTGGTAAGACCCTATAATCTCAGTGGAGACCTGATTCGGGATATGCAACAAATGAAGATAGATCCTGTAGTTACCGCTTCTACCTTAGGTTTACCCAACGCCTATGTGAAACCAATGATGCAAAGCGAACGTTTGCTGCGTGAAGCATCCTTAGGACCATTCTCTATTGGAATGTTAACCAGTATCCCTTTTAATCCATTGATCAATGCCATTTCGGGCCGTACTAAAATGCTTAAGAAAAGAGTGGCCCGCGATAAGAAGTATTTGCTTTCGCAGCGAGTTCGAAATTATTATCCCGATAGCATTTTTGTCAAACGACTGGGGATCCCGGAAGAAAGCATAGCAGATTTTATGTACTATTGCGAGGTAGATGAAAACTTCGATTCTATTGTGGCAACAGAAGACCATATAAAGATCCTTAATCTGCTGGTTCTTAAGAGCAGGGACTATCGAAAAAATAATCGCCTGGAGTAAATTTATATGGCACGTGAATTGCTCTTAATGTATCAAACCTATTAATATGCAAGCTGGAATAAAAGGACTTTTCTTATTGTTTTTGCCGCTATTTATGGTCATAGGAGTGCATAAGTTTTATGTAAGCGTTACCAACATAGAGTACTATGATAAAGGGAAGACATTACAGATAACCAGTCGGGTTTTTATCGACGATTTTGAAAAAGCCCTGGAAGAACGCTATGATGTGAAGACCTTGTTAGGGACTCCTGAAGAAATGTTAAATGCAGATGTGTATATAGAGAAATATCTGAATGCCAAATTCCTGGTGAAGATCAACGGGGAGCCAGCCCGGTATAAGTTCCTTGGAAAGAAGTACGACAATGATATCATGGTATGTTTCCTGGAGATCCCTGAAATTTCATTAGAGCAATTAAATTCTATTGAAATTCAGAATGAACTTTTGATGGATATTTTTGAAGAACAAAAGAATATTCTTCATTTCAAAATTCTTGAAAAGAAAAAGAGTTTTGTGCTCATCAGGGAAAGTAATAAAGGAATGTTAAACTTCTGAGCTACTGGGAATAAACTCCTTAAAAAATCCTAATTTCCGCGCCGGGAAATTATCAAATCAACACTTATTCATGAACAAATTAAGATTTTATACAACCGCAGGTTTAATACTAATTGTTTCGATCCTTTTTGCACAGGTTGAGACTGCCAAAGAACGTGCCCCTGGACATTTAAATCAAAGCAAATTCAAGCAGATGTATGAAGAGTTTGCTACCCCCAATATGTACAGGTCGGCTTCCGGGACACCGGGTCCCAGCTATTATCAGCAACAAGCCGATTACAAGATGGATATTGAGCTCGATGATAAGAACGCCAGGATTTATGGGAAAGAGACTATAACCTATCATAACAATGCTCCGGAGGCACTCGAATTTCTCTGGTTGCAATTAGACCAAAATGTTAGAGCCAAAGATTCAAAGTCACCCTTAAGAAACGGAAATGGCATTAAAGATGGCTATGTACCCGACGCTTTCTCAAAGGAATTTATAAATGAAAAATTTGATGGAGGCTTTAAGATAGAGTACGTGAAGGACACTAATGGCAATCCACTTCCTTATACTATTAATCAAACTATGATGAGGGTAGACCTGGCCAGTCCATTGAAAAGCGGAGAAAAAGTGTCATTTGATTTAAAATGGTGGTATAATATCCCTGATCATACCATAGACCGTGCCCGCTCCGGATATGAATATTTCGAAAAAGATGGAAACAGAGCTTATGTTATTGCTCAATTTTTTCCGCGAATGGCCGTATACAGTGATGTGGAGGGATGGCAAAACCATCAATTCTGGGGAGGTGGTGAATTTGCACTTCCTTTTGGAAATTACGATGTGAACATTACTGTTCCTGCAGACCATATCCTTGACGCTACCGGAGTGTTGATAAACCGAAAGGATGTTTTTAGCAAGGAAATGATGAAGCGCTATGAGCAAGCTAAGAGGACTTATGACAAGCCTGTGCTTATAGTAACTCAGGCAGAGGCAGAAGCTGCTGAAAAAGGATTTTCTGAGAAGAAAAAGACCTGGAAGTTCAGAGCTGAGAATGTACGCGATTACGGTTTTGCTACCTCACGGAAATTCATCTGGGATATGCAGGCAGTTAAGATCGGAAATAAAGACGTGATGGCCGTGTCTCTTTATCCAAAGGAAGGGAATCCTTTGTGGGAAGAATTATCCACAAAGGCGGTTGCCAGTACTTTAAAATCATATTCATCTCATACTTTTGATTATCCATATCACAAGGCCATTTCCGTGCATGCCAAGAATCAGGGAATGGAATACCCAATGATCTGCTGGAACTACGGCAGACCCAATGAAGACGGGACTTATTCTGAAAGGACAAAATATGGAATGATCAGTGTGATCATCCATGAAGTAGGGCATAATTTCTTTCCAATGATCGTGAATTCTGATGAACGCCAATGGGCTTGGATGGACGAAGGTCTAGACACATTTGTGCAGTATTTGGCAGAGCAGGAATTTGGTGAGGCTTTCCCGGAAGTTATTGCTCCAAATGAAAAGTACCCTTCGAGAAGAGGGGATCCTTCCAAGATAGTTCCCTATATGAGTGGTGATCAAAGCACTATTGCTCCTATCATGGCAAATCCTGAAAACGTGTATCAACTGGGGCCAAATGCGTATGGTAAACCGGCTACGGCTTTGAATATCCTGAGGGAAACGGTTATGGGAAGAGAATTGTTCGATCATGCATTTAAGACGTATTCTAATCGTTGGATGTTTAAACATCCTACTCCCGAAGATTTCTTTCGCACTATGGAAGATGCTTCTGCCGTTGATCTGGATTGGTTCTGGAGAAGTTGGTTCTACACTACGGATTATGTGGATATTGGAGTGAAAGGAGTAAAAAAATATTATGTAAGTAATACACCTGGCAAGAAAATGCAGAAATATATGACAGCCAGGAATTTAACGCAAGCCGACTTCCGTCCACTAGTATACCTGCTTGATGCTGAAAGCGAAGATTTCGACCCAGCGATGAGTGGTATGGCACCGAGCGAATTATCTGTACCATTAAAGGAATTTATGATGGACAACATGACCGCTGAGGAAAGGACTGCGGTAAAAGAACCAAAATTCTTTTATGAAATAACCTTTAATAAGCCGGGGGGTATCCCAATGCCTTTAATTGTTGAGTATACCTATGCCGATGGCAGTTCGGAAACTGTGACCTATCCACCTGAAATTTGGAGGAAGAATGATGTTGAGGTAAAAAGAGTGATCTCTTCTCAACAAGAGATCGTTGGGATCGTAGTGGATCCGAAGGGAGAAACGGCCGATATAGACGTAACTAACAACAGCTGGCCAAAAATGGAAACTCCTTCAGAATTCAATCAATTTAAGGAAAGTATTAAAGGAGAATAATTTTCGTTATGTATATATGAAATGGTCCTGACTATTTTTGTTTGGGACTTTTTTATTTTATAAAAGGGTTCTAAACTTGATTATATTTGTAGTATGCAATCGATGGTAATTTTATTTATTAGTGGTGCAGAGATCTTCTTCATCATGTTTATTGTCGTCATGGTCTTTGGCGCCGATAAGATTCCCGGTATCGCCAAAGGGCTGGGAAAAGGGATGCGACAATTAAAAGATGCCACGGAAGATATTAAGCAGGAGATCCAGAAAAGTGCTGAGAAACAGGGAATAGATACAAGCATTGCGGACGATATAAAAAAGGAAATGAATCAGGTGAAAAAGAATATTGAGGATGTTTCCGGGACCATCAAAAGAAAGTAAACGCGCGTATGTGGGAAAGGCTATTACAATGGGACCGCGATACCTTTATCTACTTAAATAGCCTTGGAATAGAAGAATATGACGGGTTTTGGTCTTTGGTAACCCATACAACTACATGGATCCCATTATTTATACTATTCTTCCTGCTACTTCTACTAAAATATCCGAAAAAAGAGGCGATCGTAATGATCCTTATGACAGTGTTATTATTTGGTTTTGTCATGGCCTTTATGGATATCACCAAGAACCTTATTGCCAGGCTTCGTCCCAATAACAACGAAGAGATCAGTGCCTTTATCCGTATACTTATTAACCCTATTGACTATAGTTTTTTCTCGGGACATGCGGCAAACTCTTTTGCCATTACTACCCTGATCGTCCTTTTTCTTCGAAAAAAATTGAGATGGGTTTATATCTTTTATCTATGGCCACTACTTTTTTCTCTGAGTAGGATCTATGTAGGGGTGCATTACCCATTAGATCTGATCGTAGGTGCGGTGGTGGGCCTGCTAATGGCCGTTTCTTTTTATAAGATCTATTATCGATTTATAGTACCCTACTTAGGGTTAGACCGTCCCTTATAGGAAGCATAACCGTCTCCACCCTTGGGTCTTCCTTTAACATTTGGTTGTATTCCAGGAGAGCTCTGGTTGCCTTGTCATTAGCTTCTAATGCTTCAACCACCTTGCCAGACCAAAGCACATTGTCTGATAAGATAATGCCGCCTTTTCTGGTCTTGGGTAATACAGCTTCAAAATAACGTGCATACTCTTTTTTCTCTGCATCAATAAATACAAGATCGAATTGTAGCTGAAGAGAAGGAATAATTTGCAGGGCATCCCCTGTATGTTGGTAAATAAGGTCAGAAAATCCGGCTTTATTGAAGTACTTCTTTTGGATCCCCGCCAATTCTTCGTTGATGTCTATGGTATGAAGACTTCCATTAGGGGTTAGACCTTCTGCCAGGCATAAAGCCGAATAGCCCGTATAGGTCCCAATTTCCAGGATATTTGTAGGTCCGATAATTTTTGACAGCATACTGAGCACTCTGCCCTGGTAATGGCCGGTGATCATTCTGGGTTGTATCACTTTCAAATGAGTCTCTCTGCTAAGCTCAGTTAAATAGGAGGGTTCATCCTCCGAATGACTAGTGATGTACTCCTGAAGTGTTTCCGACAGAAAATGCATGCTATTCTTTTTGTAAAAATAGGCTTTTTGACCTACTTTGTTGAAGCCATCATTATCCTAACTATTATGAAAAATGTCCTTATTCGGGAAGCCGTTGAGAGTGATCTGCCAACACTGTTGCAATTTGAACAGGCACTTATCCAAGCTGAACGCCCCTTTGATCCCACTATTAGAACTGGCCATCTTCATTACTATGACCTAAAAGAGTTTATAGCAAATAAAGAGGCCAAGGTTGTGGTTGCCGTGGTAGACGGGCAAATTGTAAGTTCAGGATTCGGCATTGCTAAAGTCGCAAGATCGTATCTGGATCATGAGCAATACGCGTATCTCGGGTTTATGTATACCCTCCCTGAATATAGGGGGAAGGGCATTAATGGCAAGATCGTGGAAGTACTTACGAAATGGGCACAAAGTAAAAGGTTGATGGAGATTAGGCTTACTGTGTATCAAGACAATGATCCGGCTATTATTGCCTATGAAAAAGTAGGGTTCAAGAAGCATATTATTGAGATGCGTATGTCTTTGGATAACCATGAATCACAAGCATAGGCAGTTAGTTTAAGAGGAGTGTTGTATTTTTGCGAAAAAGATGTCTATGAAGTTTCAGAACACCTTGTCCTTTGCCCGTGAACTCGATGCGCAAGATGCTTTAGCGCCTTATAGGAAAGAGTTTCATTTTCCGAAGGTAAAGGGTTCAGAAGTAATTTATTTTACTGGAAACTCCCTTGGATTACAACCTAAGAGAACCCAGGCTTTTGTAGATGAGATCATGAAAGATTGGAGGGAGTTGGCTGTAGAAGGGCATTTCTACGCAGAGAAATCATGGTGGGATTATCATGAACGCCTTGCCAAACCCCTGGCAAAAGTTGTAGGTGCCAAACCTGCTGAGATATCCGTCATGAATACCCTGACAGTTAATCTTCATCTGCTCATGGTTTCTTTTTACAGACCAACCAAAAAACGCTATAAGATCTTATGTGAGGAAAAGGCTTTTCCGTCTGATCAGTATATGTTTCAAAGTCAGATTAAGTTTCATAAACTGGAAATTTCTGATACCCTGGTGGAGATCAAAAAGCGTGAAGGTGAAAATTTTTGGCGTACAGAGGATGTGCTGGCCAAAATAAATGAAATAGGAGATGAGCTTGCCCTGGTCCTGATAGGGGGTGTCAATTATTACAATGGGCAGGTTTTCGATATGAAGACCATTACTCGCGCCGGTAAGGAGGCCGGAGCTATGGTAGGGTGGGATCTTGCCCATGCAGCAGGAAACATTCAACTTCAGCTTCACGATTGGGATGTAGATTTTGCTGCTTGGTGCAGTTATAAATATATGAATAGCGGGCCCGGAAATGCTTCTGGTATCTACGTGCATGAACGTTATTTAAATAGGCGAGACATTCCGCGATTTGAAGGCTGGTGGGGAACGAAGAAAGAAACACGCTTCTTGATGCAGCCAGAGTTCGATCCTATGGAAACGGCAGATGCATGGCAAATAAGTAATGCCCCCGTTTTGGCAGTAGCACCATATCTCGCCTCTCTTGAAATGTTTGAAGAGGTAGGAATGCAGGCACTGATCAAGAAACGAAATCTTATAGTCTCCTATTTGGAATTTATTCTGCAGGAAATTGATAAGGAAGTAGAAAGTTCCTTCGAAATTATAACGCCACAAGATCGCGGGACCCAATTATCCGTTTTTCTGCATGGCGAAGGACGGCCACTTTTCGACTATCTGATGGAAAAGGGTGTAATTACCGATTGGAGGGAACCTAATGTGATACGCTTGGCCCCGGCACCTTTCTATTGCTCCTATGAAGATATGTATCGCTTCGGACAAATATTAAAGGAAGGCATTACAAAAAAGTAGGTATCTTACCCGTCCTCTAATTCCTGATCACTATGAGATCTTTACGCCTAATTTTGTCAAACTCCAGGTACTTTGGTCCTGCGTGGGCATTTGCCAGTCTAAATATTCTCTTTGGTACCTGGGCAATTTATATCCCAACGGTTAAAGAAGACCTGGGAATTGACAAAGCCACACTGGGCATTGCCTTGTTTTTCCTTTCGTTTGGAGTGTTCACTGTATTCCCTGTAGCTTCACGGATCATTAATCGCTTAGGGGTTGGAAAGGCCACTTGGCTAGGGCTAATTCTTCTATGTATTACCGCCATCTTTCCACTGATGGCCACTAGCTTTGTTACCCTGGCTATTGCTTTATTCTTTTTTGGTTCTGCCAATGGATTTTTAGATATCTCAATGAATACTCTGGTTACCGAGATAGAGAAGGAGGATAAACAAAATTTTATGTCGGCTTCTCACGGCTTCTTTAGTTTAGGTGGGGTAATCGCCGGATTGGGAAGTTTTTTGATCCTGACATTTGGAAATAGAATGTTGCACATGCTATTGGCAATTGCTCTTGTTTTTGGCATTAATTTCATATTTCATAAGCAGTATAAGCATATTATAGCTGCACCCATAGAAAAGGAACCTTTTAGCCTTCGTAATTTTAAACCGTTACTTCTCCTGGGGGTCGTATCCTTTGTGATCATGGGGAGTGAAGGTGCCATTGTTGATTGGAGCGGTCTATTTTTAAAAGAAGTATCTCTGGCTCCCGAAGTTATATGGGGTGCCGGATTCTTAGGGTTTCAAATAATGATGACCCTCGGCCGTTTTCTGGGAGACGCCATTAGTGCTCGTATTGGTTCAGTAAAGATAGTTGCACTGGGATCTTCCATAGCCATTTTGGGTTATGTATTGGTCTTATTGGGCAGCACTTATTTAGCGATCGCTGGTTTTGCTTTAACAGGTCTTGGTTTTTCGGTGATCATTCCAGAACTCTTCAGGATAGGTGGGAACGTAAAGGGAGTTGAATCTTCACAGGGAGTTGCCTTTATTGCAGGCACCGGCTATTCGGGCTTTCTAATTGGACCAGTGATCCTTGGATTCCTTGCAGAACAATTTTCACTCAATACCAGTTTTATGGTTCTGCTGGGGGGTGTTATTGCTGTCCTGGCAACTACCTTTCTCCTTAAAAGAAATACTAAAAAGGCGAGCTGAGCCTATTTTTGAACTTCCACATCTGTAAAATACAGCGAGAAATTCCCCTCCTTGTTCTTATGCATCTTTGAGATGTTCAGACCATTGATAGATTCATAACCTTCCCAGGTTGCAACGCTTCCAGGTTCAAGGCTATTACCTCTGCGGAAGACCCATTCTTTGATCTTGTAGTCATCGCCCAGATAAAAGTCATACGCGTCTCCCGGGGTATAGCCACCGTCATTTCCATACACTACCGTAAGTTTTGGTAAGGAATCATTGCTAATAGGGGCAAGGGCAGTTTCTTCGAACGTATAGCTAAGGCTATTCTGGTCCCATAAGATGTTAATGGGTGCCAACAGCCAAAATTTGTCATTGATAAATGCACCATCCGCTTTTATAGCCAGGCTGTCTACCGCTTGTCTATTGTAGATTATGGTATCTCCGTTAGATATTCCTTGTACAACCTGACTTTTGGTGTTCCAGATCCAGGATCTTTCAAAGTGCATGGTATCGCGATCTACATTAAAGGTAAATCTGATTTCCTTGACCTTATTCCATTCGTCATATCCATGAGCTTTTGCCACTTTTTCAAGGATAGTGTCTTCTTTGACAGGGGTGGTATTCTTTTCAGATTTACAACTTACCAAAAGGATTAATAGGGTGCAAAGAGATATAAATGACTTGTTCATAGTACAATTTTTGCCAAATATAAGGTGTTTCTGACATATAGATCTCCCTAGTGTATTTTGGAGGTATTCCAATAAAAAATCCTGAGATTAAGGATCTCAGGATTTTTGTTAACTAAAATGGCAGGAATTATTATTTGCTCTTTACGATCAGGTCTTTTGGACGTTTTATCTGTACGATAGGGAATTCGGTCCTTCTATTGAGTTCCAATTCTTCATCCGTACAATCTTTTCTACTTGTACAATGATTGATCAACTTTCTTTCACCATATCCTTTGTATGAAAGAATATGCTCTTTTAGGACACCGTGTTCAATTAAGTAATCATAGGTAGATTTCGCCCTTCTTTCTGAAAGATTATCATTGTACGCATGACTCCCAATAGGATCTGTGTGAGCTTCCAAATGGATGATCATATCCGGATATGTTACGGTCATTAATTTTACTACTTTATCCAATTCTTTGGCTGCATCGGGGCGTATGTCGCTCTTGTTAAAATCGAAGTAGATCTTGTCGAGATTTGCCAGTAATTTTACATCCATGACCGGTTCCAAGGTGATATTTTGAGAAATTACTTTGGTAGTAAGCGGTGTTGTATAGGTATTAAAATATACATTCTTGGTGGGGTGTGTTTTACGCGATGCTTCAATTACATAATTGCGTTCCCTGTTTATATACATTCTGTAATATCCATTTGCATCTGTCAGTGCTTCACCTTCCTGGGCACCTGTCTTTTGATTAAAGATCGCGACCTTAACACTATCCAGAGGTTTTAAATTCACACCGTCGATCACAATACCCTCTAACGAAAGTTCCGGAGTAAATTTAAACTTATATATGTCGTCGCCACCCAATCCTCCTTCTCTATTAGAACTTAAATACCCTGTAATACCATCATCATGAGCATAAAAGGCAAAGTCATCGCTGGGAGAGTTTACCGGTGTTCCCAAATTCACTACATCTACAATTTCCTCATTTTCATTACTGATCGTTGAGAAAATATCCAGTTGTCCAAAACCAACATGTCCGTCCGAAGAAAAGAACAAGACACCTTCACTGTTTATAAATGGAAACATTTCATTTCCTTCGGTATTTACTACGGGACCGGCATTGACCGGTTTACCAATACCTCCTCTGGGGTGGATATCGGAATAATAAATATCTGTTCCGCCATATCCTCCCGGTCTGTCTGAAGTATAGTACAAACGCGTACGACCAGGACTAACATAGGGATGGCCAGTAGAATAGTAGTCACTATTAATCCGCAAATTCTTGTTTTCTTTCCAAACACCTTTCTCCTTTATGGCGCTGAAAATTTTTAGATTAAGCTCATCTTCTGCACCGTAAGCCTTTTTATTTTTGAAGTAGTTGTTACGGGTAAAATAGATGATTGTATCATTCTTGTAATCTGTTGAGAAGACAAGAGAACTTTCATGAAACTTTGTATTGATGTCCCCTTTAATTTTTTCAGGAATAGATTCCGGATTATCTTCCTTTACCATAAAAATATCTAGCCAGGGCTCATCGTTCCACCCGTATTCATCGCCATCAACCAGATCTTTTCTGGAAGATGAGAAATAAAGATATTCACCTTCTACAAAAGCACCAAAGTCGCTTTCGCTTGTATTGAAGGGAACAGTTTTAACTTCATAACGCTCTCTGCTATTGAAAACTACCGAGGCCAAATTCCCATCCTTTAGGAATCGTTTTACCCGGGAATCGTTCTTATTGTATTTCTTGTATTTCTTTAACCAGGTCGCTGCTTCGTCTAACTGTCCGTCACTATACAGGGCCATGCCGTATTTGAAATAGTAATCCGTAGGGATGCTCGTTTTATTGATCACCACCTCAAAATGAGGTAACGATTTCTTAAAATCACGAATTAGCAGATAGCATTCCGCAAGACGCTGGTGAGCATAGTCGCTATTGAACTTTCCTTCCACCATCTTTTCATACTCTTTGATGGCTTTGCTGTATTGAAACTGGCCAAAGTAATAATCGCCACGTTTCTGGGCTCCGTATTGAGCCTGACCCGTGGTAATGACCATGGAAAAAATTAGAGTGAATATTATGTTTGCTATGTGTCTCATGGAGATTATTTTTTTAGAAATATCTAGGTGATTTAGCCGGACCTTTTTGTTTGAAAAGTGTCTCATAGATCAATATGATCTCATGGGTCCCGGTAGAGTAGGGCCTAATTTCACCAGTTGGCATGTCATAGGCATATCCCAGTCTAAAGTCTTTTGAGATCTGGAAATCCAGAAGTGCTCCAAATCCATCGGCATTATTAAAGCGATAGGAAGCACCCAGCCAAAGTTTATCATAAAACAAAAAGTGTGCAGAAACATCCACGCTGGTGGGTGCTCCGTTGGTTATTTTGGCTAACACAGAAGGTCTGAACTTAACAGTAGGAGATAGATCAAGAACCAATCCCGCGATAGAATAATAACTAGGACGTTCCAAGGCTTCAAACTCACCTTGATTTAAGTCTGTTGTAAGCATTCTGGGGGATGACACCCCTACGTACCATCTATTGGAACTCAAATAAACACCAGCACCAACATTTGGAGACCACTGGTTAAAACTTGATGCAAAAAATGTATCGTTACTGTCAGGAGTTTCTAATTGATAGTTTGTAAACCCAGCTTTTAATCCGAAGGAAAGTTTTGCTTTCAGACTCACAGGAATGGTATATGAAAAATCACCATAAATGTAATTGGTACTTTCAAAGCCCAATCTATCACTGATGTAAGAAAGTCCCAGTCCAACCCGGTCATTTCGCAAAGGAGCATGCAATGAAAAGGTGCTCGTCCTTGGATTTCCATCGATCCCAACCCACTGATTTCTATGCAATGCAGTGACATTCAGAGTCTCTCTGCTACCTGCATAGGCAGGGTTCACAGAGATGGTGTTGAACATATACTGTGTGAATTGTGGTAACTGTTGTGCAGTCATCAAACTACTGAAAGTAAAGATGATCACAAATAAGATCTTTTTTGCCGTTTTCATACTAGTAGGTTTTAATTAGATCCGAGATAGATATATCCATTCACCGGTTTAAAGTCCTTATTGGTTACCTTAATGATATAGTAATAAGTACCTGCCGGTAGCATACCCGAATTCCCGAAGGAATTGTTCGGAGAGTTACCTCCCCAATTGTTTTGATAATCTTGTATTTCATATACCTTAGCTCCCCATCTGTTGAAGATCATCAGGTCGAAATTAAAGTCGCAGAACTCCACGCCCTTAATTTCAAATACGTCATTTACACCGTCACCATTTGGCGTTACGGTTTTAGAAGGCGTAATATTTGCCACGCCACAAGGCACACAATCAGCATTTACCGTTATGGTAAAATCAACATAGTATTTACATGTTCCGTCTGTTGAGCTATAGGCGATCTGATACTCACCAACAGGCACAGCCAAAGGATCCAGGATACTTCCATTTAAGACCATTCCGGCAGTCAATATTTCAAAGGTGCCGTTTGTGTCGAATGACTCAGGTAAATAATTTACCAGATCAATGGATGGATCTTCTACACATATGTCAATAAACACTGTTTCTAATTGCGGCTGCATCACAAAGATGAGCTGCTCAAAGGATTCCGTATTGCCACAGGCATCGGTTACATCCCAGGTTCTTATTATCATATAATCATCAGAATCCTCTGAAAATTGTGTTTCTTCGTTGAACACTACGGTATAGTCGCCACATCCCCCCATAAAGGTCAATTCTGGCACCTCAGGAATGTCCTCCCCACATATGATCATAACTTCATCATCATAGTCACTGCTTGTGATAGGTCCGGTTGCAGGGATAGTGATCACTTGGGTATGTGAAACGGTATTTCCGGCACAATCACTGGCACTCCAGGTTCTTGTGATGGTGTATCCCATTGCACAATTAGCATCATTTGTAATGACTTCCTCAAAGGAAACAGAAACGTTAGGATCACAATTGTCAATCGCTGTTAGAATTTCCGCATCCGGTACTTCATTACAAGTTGTAGTAAGGTCTGCAGGTAATTCTTCTACAAAGACCGGTGCAATTACATCTTCTACAATAATGATCTGTGTATGGCTTGTTGAATTCCCGGCACAATCCTGGGCTACCCAAGTCCTTGTAATGGTATATTCTGAAGCACATTCATCATCCTGACCAGTTATGTTTTCAGTAAAGGCTATAGTAACATCCGTATCACAATTGTCCATGGCAGTCATTTCTGCAGCTGTTGGAACCGCATCACAAGAAACTGTCATGTCTGCAGGTAAACTTTCTACAAAGACAGGTGCTGCGGTATCGACTACTGTAATAACTTGTGTATGTGTACGAACATTATCAACACAATCTGTAATGGTCCAAGTTCTGGTTATGGTATATTCTGTAGCACATTCATCATCTTGTCCGGAAATTACTTCAGTGTATTCCTGTACATAATCACAACCACTGGCATTCAGTGTTATTTCACCTTCACCGATATAGATGATATCATCTAATACAGGTATTTCCTCACACTGCATTGTAGTATCTGAAGGAAAATCATCCTCACTGTCATTGTCCAGAATAGTTCCGGTAGCAGTTGGCGTATTGATGCCAATCGCAGTATGTGATAGATTAGATAAGTTTACTGTGAACAGTTCACTGTCTTCAATGATCACATCATCAATGATCGGAACAGTAATATCATAAGACTCCCCATCGGTACCTGCGAACGTAAGAGTACCAGAGGTAGTAGTATAGTCACCTGGCTGCTCAGCACTACCATCGGCAGTGGTATAGTCAAGGGTAAATCCACCTTGCACGTCACCTGTAAGGATCACAGTAAAGGTTGCAGTACCGGCCGACTCATCAACAGTCACAGAGGTAGCATCAAAATCGATCCCTGTTCCACCAACAGCATCGTTATCGGTAATGTTCCCAACAGCTTGTGGGGTATTGATCCCGATTAAGGTAGTAGACAGGTTAGAAAGATCTATCGTGAAATCTTCGGTGTTCTCAATCAAAGAATCATCAATGATCGGAACAGTAATATCATAAGACTCCCCATCGGTACCTACGAACGTAAGAGTACCAGCGGTAGTAGTATAGTCACCTGGCTGCTCAGCACTACCATCGGCAGTGGTATAGTCAAGGGTAAATCCACCTTGCACGTCACCTGTAAGGATCACAGTAAAGGTTGCAGTACCGGCCGACTCATCAACAGTCACAGAGGTAGCATCAAAATCGATCCCTGTTCCACCAACAGCATCGTTATCGGTAATGTTCCCAACAGCTTGTGGGGTATTGATCCCGATTAAGGTAGTAGACAGGTTAGAAAGATCTATCGTGAAATCTTCGGTGTTCTCAATCAAAGAATCATCAATGATCGGAACAGTAATATCATAAGACTCCCCATCGGTACCTGCGAAAGTCAGAGTACCAGCGGTAGTTGTATAGTCACCTGGCTGCTCAGCACTACCATCGGCAGTGGTATAGTCAAGGGTAAATCCACCTTGCACGTCACCTGTAAGGATCACCGTAAAGGTTGCAGTACCGGCCGACTCATCAACAGTCACAGAGGTAGCATCAAAATCGATCCCTGTTCCACCAACAGCATCGTTATCGGTAATGTTCCCAACAGCTTGTGGGGTATTGATCCCGATTAAGGTAGTAGACAGGTTAGAAAGATCTATCGTGAAATCTTCGGTGTTCTCAATCAAAGAATCATCAATGATCGGAACCGTAATATCATAAGACTCCCCATCGGTACCTGCGAAAGTCAGAGTACCAGCGGTAGTTGTATAGTCACCTGGCTGCTCAGCACTACCATCGGCAGTGGTATAGTCAAGGGTAAATCCACCTTGCACGTCTCCTGTAAGGATCACCGTAAAGGTTGCAGTACCGGCCGACTCATCAACAGTCACAGAGGTAGCATCAAAATCGATCCCTGTTCCACCAACAGCATCGTTATCGGTAATGTTCCCAACAGCTTGTGGGGTATTGATCCCGATTAAGGTAGTAGACAGGTTAGAAAGATCTATCGTGAAATCTTCGGTGTTCTCAATCAAAGAATCATCAATGATCGGAACGGTAATATCATAAGACTCCCCATCGGTACCTGCGAATGTAAGAGTACCAGCGGTAGTAGTATAGTCACCTGGCTGCTCAGCACTACCATCGGCAGTGGTATAGTCAAGGGTAAATCCACCTTGCACGTCACCTGTAAGGATCACCGTAAAGGTTGCAGTACCGGCCGACTCATCAACAGTCACAGAGGTAGCATCAAAATCGATCCCTGTACCACCAACAGCATCGTTATCGGTAATGTTCCCAACAGCTTGTGGGGTATTGATCCCGATTAAGGTAGTAGACAGGTTAGAAAGATCTATCGTGAAATCTTCGGTGTTCTCAATCAAAGAATCATCAATGATCGGAACCGTAATATCATAAGACTCCCCATCGGTACCTGCGAAAGTCAAGAGTACCAGCGGTAGTTGTATAGTCACCTGGCTGCTCAGCACTACCATCGGCAGTGGTATAGTCAAGGGTAAATCCACCTTGCACGTCACCTGTAAGGATCACCGTAAAGGTTGCAGTACCGGCCGACTCATCAACAGTCACAGAGGTAGCATCAAAATCGATCCCTGTTCCACCAACAGCATCGTTATCGGTAATGTTCCCAACAGCTTGTGGGGTATTGATCCCGATTAAGGTAGTAGACAGGTTAGAAAGATCTATCGTGAAATCTTCGGTGTTCTCAATCAAAGAATCATCAATGATCGGAACAGTAATATCATAAGACTCCCCATCGGTACCTGCGAATGTCAAGAGTACCAGCGGTAGTTGTATAGTCACCTGGCTGCTCAGCACTACCATCGGCAGTGGTATAGTCAAGGGTAAATCCACCTTGCACGTCACCTGTAAGGATCACCGTAAAGGTTGCAGTACCGGCCGACTCATCAACAGTCACAGAGGTAGCATCAAAATCGATCCCTGTTCCACCAACAGCATCGTTATCGGTAATGTTCCCAACAGCTTGTGGGGTATTGATCCCGATTAAGGTAGTAGACAGGTTAGAAAGATCTATCGTGAAATCTTCGGTGTTCTCAATCAAAGAATCATCAATGATCGGAACAGTAATATCATAAGACTCCCCATCGGTACCTGCGAACGTAAGAGTACCAGCGGTAGTAGTATAGTCACCTGGCTGCTCAGCACTACCATCGGCAGTGGTATAGTCAAGGGTAAATCCACCTTGCACGTCACCTGTAAGGATCACAGTAAAGGTTGCAGTACCGGCCGACTCATCAACAGTCACAGAGGTAGCATCAAAATCGATCCCTGTACCACCAACAGCATCGTTATCGGTAATGTTCCCAACAGCTTGTGGGGTATTGATCCCGATTAAGGTAGTAGACAGGTTAGAAAGATCTACAACGAAATCTTCGGTGTTCTCAATCAAAGAATCATCAATGATCGGAACAGTAATATCATAAGACTCCCCATCGGTACCTGCGAAAGTCAAGAGTACCAGAGGTAGTAGTATAGTCACCTGGCTGCTCAGCACTACCATCGGCAGTGGTATAGTCAAGGGTAAATCCACCTTGCACGTCACCTGTAAGGATCACAGTAAAGGTTGCAGTACCGGCCGACTCATCAACAGTCACAGAGGTAGCATCAAAATCGATCCCTGTTCCACCAACAGCATCGTTATCGGTAATGTTCCCAACAGCTTGTGGGGTATTGATCCCGATTAAGGTAGTAGACAGGTTAGAAAGATCTATCGTGAAATCTTCGGTGTTCTCAATCAAAGAATCATCAATGATCGGAACAGTAATATCATAAGACTCCCCATCGGTACCTGCGAATGTAAGAGTACCAGCGGTAGTTGTATAGTCACCTGGCTGCTCAGCACTACCATCGGCAGTGGTATAGTCAAGGGTAAATCCACCTTGCACGTCACCTGTAAGGATCACCGTAAAGGTTGCAGTACCGGCCGACTCATCAACAGTCACAGAGGTAGCATCAAAATCGATCCCTGTTCCACCAACAGCATCGTTATCGGTAATGTTCCCAACAGCTTGTGGGGTATTGATCCCGATTAAGGTAGTAGACAGGTTAGAAAGATCTATCGTGAAATCTTCGGTGTTCTCAATCAAAGAATCATCAATGATCGGAACCGTAATATCATAAGACTCCCCATCGGTACCTGCGAAAGTCAGAGTACCAGCGGTAGTTGTATAGTCACCTGGCTGCTCAGCACTACCATCGGCAGTGGTATAGTCAAGGGTAAATCCACCTTGCACGTCACCTGTAAGGATCACAGTAAAGGTTGCAGTACCGGCCGACTCATCAACAGTCACAGAGGTAGCATCAAAATCGATCCCTGTTCCACCAACAGCATCGTTATCGGTAATGTTCCCAACAGCTTGTGGGGTATTGATCCCGATTAAGGTAGTAGATAAACCAGATAGGTCTACAACAAAATCTTCGGTGTTCTCAATCAAAGAATCATCAATGATCGGAACAGTAATATCATAAGACTCCCCATCGGTACCTACGAATGTAAGAGTACCAGCGGTAGTTGTATAGTCACCTGGCTGCTCAGCACTACCATCGGCAGTGGTATAGTCAACGGTAAATCCACCTTGCACGTCACCTGTAAGGATCACCGTAAAGGTTGCAGTACCGGCCGACTCATCAACAGTCACAGAGGTAGCATCAAAATCGATCCCTGTTCCACCAACAGCATCGTTATCGGTAATGTTCCCAACAGCTTGTGGGGTATTGATCCCGATTAAGGTAGTAGACAGGTTAGAAAGATCTA
>CAWAEX010000007.1:0-94066 GCA_963781045.1 uncultured Flavobacteriaceae bacterium
CTGCCTGTTTGCAAGAAAAGCAGCAAGGCTGGCGGCCAGCAGCGCATAAAAACCATCGGCTGCAGTAAGCACCTCGTCGAAGAACACGGGCCAGGTCATGCTCGTAACTGCGCGCAATACCTGTAACGTTCCCGTGTCGAAGGTCTCCGCCGTATAAGAAGCGGCGACGACGATGTTGGCCAGCAGTGCGCCAAGCAGCGCCAGTGCGGCCGCCAGGACGGGGAACCGCCAGTCGACGCCGCGACCGGCGCGCCGCACTGCAAATCCAAGCATGGCGCCGAGCACCACCGTCATCCATGGAAAAACACGGTTGGTCAGCGACGTCAGCGCGACCCATAGAGCAGAAAAGACCACGATTGTTATCAGCCCGGCAAGGAGACCGTACGTGAACGATTGTGCAATTACGAGGCGTTCTCCGTCTGCAGCACCGACATCGCGGCGCGCGCCAGATCCGTGTTTCTTCCGCAGTCTTAGCGGCGAATGTGAGGGGGCTTGCTTCATAACTGCGGTTTGTCCGACGCTTTGTCTGCGATGCTAGACTGCCTGTAAATGAATGCGCTCGCAAATAACAGGAAAACCATGCGCGCAGCGAGGGATGTCCTGCACTACCTTACCTACGGTTCGAATCTGCACCCGTATCGCCTTATCCAGCGAGTTCCGAATGCAAGACTCGTTACAACGACACGTCTGGACGGCCATGCGGTTTCATTTACGAAACGCAGCAAGGATGGTTCGAGCAAGTGCAGTCTGGCCACAGCGGCAAGCGCGGATTGCGCCGCATACGTGGCAATCTATGAACTTCCTTTTTCGGAGAAACACCGGCTCGACGCCGCAGAGGGTCTTGGCGAGGGCTACGATCAGACGAAATTACAAGTGACGGTCGCCGACGTGACTTTCAATGTGTTCACCTACATTGCCGCAGCGACGCATGTCTCTGATGACTTACTACCTTATGATTGGTACAAGTCCATGATTGTTGAGGGCGCTCGTTATCATGCATTTCCCGATGAATATGTACGTGGCTTCGAACTGCAGTCCTGCATACCCGACCCCGACGTCGTGCGCCGAAATAAAGCCGCGGCAATAGTCAGTCAGATGCGCAGAATAAAAAAAGGCGCCCCAGGTGGAGCGCCTTTACAGAACGTTTAGCGTCCGACTATGGCGTCTCGTGTACGATGTCCCACATGTAATCCTCATGCGAACCGCATATGGACGTAAACTCCATTCCGACTTCGCTACCTTCCGGATACATGGCTTCGATGAGCTCGCCGCGGGCGGCCAACAGAGACTTGTGATCCGTGCCTGTCAGAGTCTGTAGCCGACGGTATTTTCCACCAACCCAGTGGCTGTTCCAGCCCCAGCTCGTGAATTTTCCGTCTTCTACGAACTTGTCCAGTATAGGTGCGAAGTCCTTGGCGAAGATTTCGTCAGCCCGTTCTTCCCGAGCTTCATCGCATACGTAGTAGACGGAAAACGAAGCTTCACCGCGATCGTCACTGCCGCCACCGCTTTTTCGCTCCCAGATATAGTCCTGGTGTGAACGACAGATCGAGGCAAATTCGGCCTCGAGCTTCTTGGTCGCTGCGTCGCTGTCACCGCTCATTGCTTCTGGTGCATCGAGCAAAGCATTCAACGTGGGGGCCGTATAGTACTGCGCCCGTCGCCATGAACCGCCGGTGTGATGCGCGAGCCAGCCCCAGGCATTAATGGTGCCGTCTTTGACGCCTTTGTCGAAATCGGGTGCATTGATTTTCTTGATAATTTCGTCCGCACGTTCCGAACCGCCTGCGTCACAATAAAAATACGTTGCATAGATGTAGCTTTTTGATGCGTCCTGTTCTTCCCCCTGAGCCAGAGCTGCCGCCGGAAAAGCCCCCAGTAGAACGAGGGCGATGTACTTGTGAGCATTCTTCATTTTTATTTCCCCTGCCGCGACATGCGGCCAAGCGGCACAGTATACTGGAATTTCGCTTTGCCGTTAGGTGGCACAGATGGAGTCCGACTTCTTGTTTCTGCTCGCTGCCGACGTTCTTCTTTTCAGTCACGTCTTGTTCGTTGTGTTTGTCGTGTTGGCCTGGTGCTGATTCTTATCGGGAAACTTCTCGGTTGGACATGGATACTGAACCCATGGTTTCGTGTCGCCCACCTCGCAGCTATTGGCATTGTCGTGCTGCAGTCCTGGGTTGGTGTAATTTGCCCGCTTACAACCTGGGAAATGGCGCTGCGTGAACGCGCGGGCTCGGCGGTGTACTCCGGTTCTTTCATTTCGCATTGGCTGGAGGCGCTTCTTTATTATCAGGCTCCCGCGTGGGTATTCACTGTTTGTTATACGACCTTTGCGGCCGTGGTTGTTGCCAGCTGGTTTTGGGTTCGTCCGCGACGGTTTGGAGACGCCCCGACAAATGACGATGCGCGAGACTAGATGCGCATGAGAGAGCTCAGCGAACGCCACGTCGATTGTCCGTATTGTGGGGAGAATATTGAGCGTATTGGTCGATCCATCTGTTCCTCAACAAGACTACATAGAGGATTGCCAGGTTTGCTGTCGTCCGATCAACTTTAGTATTGAAATCGAGCCTGACGGCGACGCCAGTGTGCGGGTCACGAGTGAGAATGAATGAACGGAGCGCCGCGACATCCGCGGCCGCATGATCAGGCACGCCGGAAAGACGCTGGCACTATGCAGTGGCTGGCGACGCTGGTATTCGTGCCCAGACAATTCCTTGCGTCAGAGCAATAACTTCACCCTCGCCAATCGCCTCCCACGGCTCGTCGGTCAAAGGTACGCTCGCAACTAGCGCCAGTTCCTGCGCCAGCGGGGCAAGCATGATGCCGGACTGGCTCAGGTCGACGGCCAGCTCGTTGCAGGAGCGCACGAGCAGATGCAGTCCGGGTGGCCGGACGTCGCCGTCGCTCTGAGTCCTGCGGTGCGCATGAACAAAAAGCGCGTCGCCGTCGGAGTAGACGAAATTGAAGGGGCCGAGCGGTCGCAACCAGGCGGCAAAGTCGGCTACGATCTCGAGACGCAGATCGACTGACGGCGCCCCGTTTATTGACTGATCCCACAATTTTCCAAGCCGCTCGAGCAGACAGCAGAACGCGAACTCGGAATCGGTATCGCCGACGGGCGTAAAGCGGTGTGATTCGAGAAAACACTTGTCTTTGATGCCCGGCATGTTGCCATTGTGAGCGAATACATGCGCGCGACCGCCAAGTTCCCGCTGGAAGGGTTGCGTATTGCGTAACGCCGGTTCCCCCTGTGTTGCCAGGCGGATATGCGAGAGTACGAGGTTGCTCGGCGGCCCGTTCTTCTCCATGAACCGGACCAGGCCGCTTTCTGCGGCAGGACTCGACTCGCGCAGCAGGAACACGTCCTGATCTTCGAAGTACGCGACACCCCAGCCGTCCTTGTGGGGTCCGTCATGCCCGCCGCGCCGGGCGAGCGTTTCCAGCGAGAAACCGACGGAGGTCGGATACCGGCTCGACATTGCAAATAATTCGCACACGTCTTGAACAACTCACGGGCAACGAAATCCAGTAGAGTATAAGCGCATTGATGACTTGAATTTGATCGACTGCGTCGCGATTTTTCTGCAAGGGGAAACCTGATGAAGCAACCTAACTCTTCGTTAGCTGCCTGGCAGCGCCTTTTGAGGAAGCCCGCCGGGAAATGGGCGTTTACGCGGCTGGTCTGCTGGAAAGCTCCCTATTTCGGCAGCATACGACCGGCATTTACAGACCTGCGCCCCGGATTTTGCGAAGTGCATATGAAAAAGCGCCGACGGGTCCTTAATCACATCGGCACAGTGCACGCCATCGCGATGTGCAATATGGCCGAGCTTGCCGGCGGCACCATGACTGAGGTGACAGTACCCTCAGACTATCGCTGGATTCCGAAGGGTATGACGGTGGAATACCTGGCAAAAGCCGAAACCGACCTGAAAGCGGTTGCGAAAATTGACCCGATACCGGCGTTTGCTGAGGCGGCTGAACTACCGGTCACGGTTACCGTTACGGACGCGGCGAGCAAACCCGTCTTCCGTGCGGTGATAACCATGTGGGTGTCACCGAGAAACAGCAAGGCCCGCGCATAAACAGCGCGCCCCGCCGGCTAATGTTCTTCGCTACGCGTCGTGCCTAGGGCAATGCACCCGTTGCGAAATAGAACAACATCAGCAGAGTTAACAGCATCAAAGAAACAGGAATTTTCTTGACCAAGAACATGACCGGCCTCCTTTTGGACGCTTTTGAAAAGCTTGCCTCGTCACAGCACAATCATCCTACAAACACTCAGAGTGTCAATTCTGGAATGCGCCTACGCGGATTGTGGTATATGGTATCCGACGGAAAAATCAACGCTCGGAGCGGGTGGATAATCGGACAAACCAGCGCGCTCTTTGCGGTCATAAAACTCTCGATTTCCTCGTGGAATATTTGTTGTCAATTCGGACAACTACATAAGCGACGCTGGCAGGACACGATTTCCGAAGTCCTTTTCTTGCAGTATTATATTGCCAATCCGGTTATCCGTAGGTTTCAGGCCGCGTGGCGATCGCGGTGATGCAAAGGCATGACTGACGTTTCTATTCTCGACTATGCGTTTCTCGCGTTCGAAAGCGAAGCGAGTCCCAAGCACGTGGCAGGACTGCAGATCTTTGAATTGCCACAGGGCGCGCCCGACGATTTTGTCGCCACCCTGGTCAACAAGCTCAAAAGCGTCAAACCCGAATCGCCGTTCAACCAGAAGCTCAGGTCTCCGATCATCGGCATGCCGAAATGGGTTGAGGACACTAGCCTCGATCTTGATGACCACGTCTATTACGAATCAGTACCAAAACCTCACACCCTTGCTGCGCTGCTCCAGCAAATCGAGATTCTGCATGCCGAGATGCTCGATCGTTCAGCCCCCTTGTGGCAGCTGCATGTTTTCGACCAGCTGGACAAGCGCCGTTTTGCCGTCTATTTCAAGGTCCATCATGCCTATATGGACGGCATTAGCCTGTCACAACGCAGCATGTTGGCGCTCAGCGAAAGCCCGGCTTCTGAAGACGTCGGCACTCCCTGGGGAATCGACGATCATGAGCATCAGGAAGTCCGCAAGCACCTGATAGGCGACCTGATCGGCACCGCGAAGAGTGCCGGCAGGGCGGCCCTGGTTCTGCCTGCCCTGGCGAAGCTCGGCCTGAAACACGGCCTGAGAATAATGCATCTCGGTGGGGACGATCTGCCGGTTCCGTTCACGGCGCCTCGCACAGCTTTCAACTCGCCGCTGACCCCCGAGCGAAGTGTCGCCGTCCTCGATCTACCTCTCGTCCGCCTCCAGAAAGTTGCCCAGCATGCTGCCGTAACCGTGAACGATGTCTTTCTCGAGCTCTGCGATCAGGCCATGACCCGTTACCTCGACGAACATGGGGGCGCGCCGGATGAGCCGCTGGTGGCACAAATGCCGGTCTCGCTCAGGCGCCCGAACGTCGAGCAGGGCAATCAAATAACGATTGCGCTTCTCGAACTGGGATCGAAAGAAACGAATCCCGTGCGCCGACTGCAGGACATCCATGCCCATGCAAGCGACGTGAAGCACGAATTCACGGATATGACGCCGGAGACTGCCGAGACCTATACCCTGCTGATGCAAAGCGTCGCACAACTTGGCGAGACCCTGGGTGCCAGCCGCCTTTTGCCGCCGCTGGGTAACGTTGTGATATCGAATGTCATCGGCCCGAGAAAACAGCTCTATTTTTACGGTGCACCCCTTTTGGCAATCTACCCGATATCGACGATTGCGCCAGGGCTGGCATTGAACATCACGATATATACCTGCAATAACACGCTGCACGTCGGCCTTGTTGCGGGGCGGAGCGCTATCCCTGATCTCGAGCCTATCGCCGCTAGTATGCGCACAGCGCTGGACGATCTCGAGAAGGCCATGGGCCTCAAGCCTAAGCGCAAGCGAGCACAAAGAAAAAAGAAACCAGCCCAATGATTGAAGGAGCAATTTGATGTTGCAATCTGTTCCCCGCTCAAAAAACGACGACTACACGGATACGATGGCAGTAAAACGTCGGGACTTCCTGACGGAACAAACCGGCGCAAGCCTGGACAACGTCGGTCGTTATTCAATTGATGTTTCCGCGTTGCCTGGAAATATCGAGAACTTCATTGGCGTGGCACAGGTGCCGCTCGGCGTCGCCGGGCCCTTGCTGATCGACGGAGAACACGCCAGGGGCGAGTTCTATGTGCCACTTGCGACGTCCGAGGGAACGCTGGTTGCAAGTTACAACCGCGGTATGAAAATGCTGCACGCGGCGGGCGGCGTCAAGACAACGGTTAGCGACGATGCGATGCAGCGTGCGCCCGTGTTCGTGTTTGACGACGCGCGCGATGCGCGCGAATTCGGCGAGTGGATTACGGCAAACTTCGACACTCTCAAAGAGCATGCGGAAACTTCGACGCGAGTCGGTAAACTAATCAACATCGAACAGTATGCTGCCAGCCGTTTCCTGTTCCTGCGATTCAACTTCACGACCGGAGATGCCGCGGGCATGAACATGGTAAGCAAGGCCACCAAGGTTGCCTGCGACTGGATCCGCAGCGTCTACCCTAAGGTCCGGCACTATTACCTGGAATCCAATTTCGCGACGGATAAGAAGGCGTCGCAGATTAACCTGTTGCACACTCGCGGCAAGCACGTTACCGCGGAGGCAACTATACCGGCCAAGCTGATGCAGCTGATGATGCGCAGCGACGTGCACAAATTCTATCGCGGCCGACAGATCATCAACCTGGCCAGCATGCTGGCCGGCGTCAACAACAATGGTGCCCATTCACCGAATGGGATCACCGCAATGTTCATCGCAACCGGCCAGGATGTTGCCAATGTCGTCGAATCTTCGGCGGCGGCCGTCTATGCCGAACTCATGCCAGACGGGGACTACTACTATTCGATCACGATCCCATCGCTGATTGTCGCAACCTACGGGGGCGGCACCGGAATCACGACCCAGCGCGAGTGCCTCGAACTGCTCGGTTGTTACGGTAAAGACAAGGTTTTGAAGTTCGCCGAAATTGTTGCTGCAACTGTACTGTGCGGTGAAATGTCGCTCAGCGGCGCGGTCGCATCAGAAGAGTGGGTTGAGGCACACGACCGATATGGTCGTAATCGGCCCTAGCGGTCCCGCCGATAGCGACTCAGAAAGCCGCCCGTATCAACAGCAGAAGCCCCAGCGAGGCACGCGGGTATCTCTAGCGTCACTCATGACCTTGTTCAATCGTTTGCGCAGGCACTGGTGGTAACTAGCCGTCCGCGTGCCAGATTGGGTTTCTCATAGGTTATGCTTTACTGCATGACCAGTACCGCACAATTCCTGTAAATCATGACCGGCGTCTCGTTCTTCGCTGAATTGCGCAAGCGCAAGGTCCTGCAGGCTGCTGCCATCTATGGCGCCGTATCCTGGGGTGTGACCGAGGTCGTCGTCACCGTCACTGATCAGCTGTTTCTGCCGCAGTGGATATCAACCCTGGCCGACCCCGGCTCCGCGCTGGCTCACAGCCGACTCGCTGACGCGCTGTTGTACCTGCGTGACCTCGAAGCTGTGCCATGAGACAACCACGGACAACGATATTTGCATTTCTAGCAGGGCTGTTACTGGGCCTGGTCGTCTACCATGGCGCGTTGATGGTTAGCGGGCAGACTCCTGTCCAACGCGAACTTCTCGATGAGCAGCGGGCTCGGCTGGACCTGTTGCAGGAGGAAAACCTCGAACTCACGGAGGAGCTTTTCAGACCCAGAGTTCAGGGCAGCTTCGCCTTTAGCCAGGAGGAGCTACCATACGATGGGCAGGCGGACGCCGCTGCGGTAGTCCGCAAGGCGCGGGCAGAGGCGCGGGCGGAGAGCAAGTTCCTGATGGTGATCTTCGGCGCCAACTGGTGCCTGGATTGCCGGACACTACATCACCATCTCAACAGCGAGCCGGTCGCCGGCTACGCTCGTGACCTGTTCCGATTCGTCAATGTCGATGTCGGCAAGTTCAACCAGAACCGCGATGTCGCCGAGTCCCTCGGCGTTTCGTTGACAAGAGGCATTCCCGTCGCCGTTTTCTTCAGTCCTGAAGGCGAGGTCATCGGCACCACGAACGAGGGCCAGCTGGAACCCTCGCGGCATTACTCCTCGAAGCAGATCCTCAAGTTCGTTCGCGACATTGCCGAGCGTTCCCGCGTCCATGCACCTGACTCGGTGGACTGATTGAAGCACAGCTCTCAGCGAGCAGCTTTCAACAAAAGATCGTCGACCTTTTTCTCGCAAGATAACCAGTCCGCCACAGGATCGCCGTCATGGAAGCTGCGCTTTTCTGCGCGATAGTACGCCGCCTTCGCAATCATCTCGTGGCGCGCCCCTGCAGAGACCTCGACAGCTTTTTTCCGGGAGCCTTGCGGGCGCCTGGCTGCTGTCTTGCCGACCTTCTTGGCGACTTTCTTCAGGCAGACTTTCTTGGCAGCCTTCTTGGCGACTTTCTTGTTCGCCTTTTTAGCAACCTTCCTGGTGGCTTTCTTCGCGGCTTTCTTCTTGGTTTTTCTCGGTGATTTTGACGAACGGCTATTTGCAGGCATTGTGTGGCTCCTCAGGGCATTCATGGGTTCTGATTCCAATTCCGGTGATTCTGCAGGTATTGCTCAGCAATTTCTATGCCAATGATTTGCGCCTGTCCGTGATAGCAGCAGCTACGGACAGGACCTGTTCCATCGTCCTTATGCCGTCAGCTTCTCTGTATTGAGAGATGTTGCCTTGTGTCACCGTGATGTACGGCGTCACGCCGGGGTCGTCCTTGATGGGCTTCATCGCAGCGGACTTCTACCCCGCGTGATACGAAAACTCGTATTTCAGTTTGCCTGGTCCGGAATGGCCACCGTAAGCTGAATGTCGGCCAGCTGTTCCGGCGCCTTCCCGAGCCTGCTTAACAAAGGCAACCAACGCGGATCATCGTGCAGGTTGATGAACAACGCTTCGGAAAGAATTGCACCCAGACCGGCATCCTTGACTTCAATAGCGTCGTCCAGCCATTGAAAAGCTGCATCGATGTCGCCCCGGTAAGCATGCACGTAGGCGATGTTGTAAGTCATTCGCTTGGCAAATTTCTGTTGCAACTCTGCAAGCACAGAGTCTGCAACCGCGGTATCCGAGGCGAGTCCCGTCTTCTGCTGCAGCGCAAAAAGCGCCATCGAACGACCAACCAGCCGCCACCTCTCCTCGCTCTCCTTGTCAAGTTCGTCAAGCGCTTCCTCTGGCCTGCCATCCAGCATTAGCGCAACACCAAGATTGAAGAAGCCAATGTACATGTCGGGGCTTAAGTCGAGCGTCGTTGTAAATGAATTCGCCGCATCCCCATAACGGCCAACAGACAGATAGGCGAGCCCAAGCGTGTAATGCCAGCCTGGCGAGACGGGATCAGCGGCGACTGCATACCGAATGGCGGCGAGCCCCTGTTCGGTGCGACCCAAATTTTGCAGAAGCATACCGGCGCTGCCAATGATCGCGGCGCTGCTCGGCGCCAGCTCGAGTGCCCGACGATAGAAGCTGGCGGCCATCGCCAGGTCGGTCTCGTAGTACTGGGCAATGTAGCCAAGGCTGTCATAGGCCGGCGCATAGCCGGGATCAACCCTGATTGCCGTCAGCGCGGCTTCACGTCCACGCTGGAAGCCCTCGTCCGCGTCCCGCATCCCAACCAAAGCCTGGCTCTGGTAAACTGCCGCCATTTCGTCCCAGGCGGGCGGATAATTCGGGTCGATTTCCAACGCGCGCTGGTACAAGACAATAGATTCGTCATAGCCCTGCTTGGTGCCGAGGCGCCGCTTTTGCCGCCCCTGCAGAAACAGCGCGTATGCCGCGGGGTCGGTTTGCCGTTGTTCAGGTGCCGCAATGTTTAACGTGCCCCTGATCTGGGCAACAACGTCGCCGGCAATTTCATCCTGAATCTGAAAAATGTTCTCCAGGGTTCTGTCGAAGTTCTTCGACCACAGCTGCGAATCAGATCGCGCCTCGATGAGCTGGGCACTGATGCGAAGCTGCTCGCCAGCCTTGCGAACAGAGCCATCGAGTACGTAGGCAACGTTTAGGCGCTCTGCAATCTCGGGAATACTGAGGCTCTTGCCTTTGAACGAGAATGCGGAAGAACGAGAGGTTACCCGCACCTCCGGGATGCCCGACAGCAAATTTAATAATTCTTCTGAAATTCCGTCCGAAAAATACGACTGGTCACCGCCCGGTGACATATCAGTAAACGGCAGTACCGCGATCGAACGATCACCAACGGTCGCAATCATCGCTTCGCTACGACCCATCTGGCGCGCGCTTTCAAGCTGCTCCGCGTCGCGTGCCGGATCCAGAACAAATTTGTCGAACGCAAAATAGGATATTGCCACTGCGAGTACGATGAGGATGCTGCGATCCAGCTTCCTGCCGGTCTGCCTGGCGACCGACTGCGATGGGTCAACGTCTTTGTCGAGCTTGAGTCCTTCCGTAGTGAGCTCGAAGACCCAGGAAAGTACCAATACGGGTACCAGGCCGATGCCCAATGTGATGACTACAGCCCGAATCGCGCCGTCACCGAAACCGAAAGGCGGAAAGATGGTCTCGACCACCTGGATGATCAGCCAGGCCAATACGACGTATGCAACGGCGACGCGAAATACGTTTCGGCGTCTTAGTTCGGCAAAGAGCTGCATTTGCAATCCGTAAAGTAATTCATTGCTTCGAGTATGTATGACCCTCGCCGCACAATCCAGACAGCAGGTATTGTCAAAAGCGACCGGTTGGATGACGAACGAGCAATCCTGCAGCGCGAAAAACTGGCCCTTCAGTTTCCGCGATCCACAGCAATGCTAAGGCACCACCGATATATTGAATTCCACCACCGACATTGTGCATCGCCTGTCGAGTAGCCAAGCCACAATAGCCAGGATCGCGCCCACCGGGAGAAACACACCGAGTGAAACCCGTCGCATTAGATCACCCCACAATATCGGTACTTCAAACTGCACGATACAGCCCGGCGGTGTTATCATCGCACCGCAAATCCCCAACCAGGAGTCAAATCAATGTCCACCCGTCTTGACCTGTCCAAGCTCAGCCTAATGGATGCCCTCGATCTCGCGAAACTCATCGAGATGGAGGCGTGCCACCGCTACCAGATGTTCGCCTCCCAGTTCGGCCACAGCGGCGGCTACGATGCTGGAGCCTTCTTTGCAACGATGGTCGAGAATGAGGCCAAGCACGGCCAGGAACTGGAGGTCCGGCGCAAGGCTTTGTTTGGCGATGCCCCCGCGAAGCTGACGCTGGACGACCTGTTTGACGTCGAGGCCCCGGACATGGGGGCGCCGCGCCGCGGCATGTCCACTCTCGAGGCGTTCGAGATCGGGCTCGCCGCTGAGAAGAAGGCCTACGACTTTTACGATATGGCCTTGGCCGGCATCACGAATCCTGAGGTCCGGGAGCTGTTCACCGAGCTCCGCGACGAGGAGATGGAGCACGCAGATATGCTGCGAGAGGCAATGGCCAAGCTGCCCAAAAGCGCTAGCGACGAAGTCGAGTTTGACGTCGACGAGACTCCCTATCTTTAGGGTATGTCCGCTTTGAACCCCTGATGAAACATGACCTTGCCCTGTGGAATGTTCCCCTCAAATAAAAGAGCAAAGAACACTTCTCTGGGAACGCCCTCATGAACTAGCCCTTCAACATTCTCAAACCCAAATTGTCGATAATATTTTGGGTGCCCGACCAGGCAGCAACCTTTCGCTTTAAGGTTTTTCAGGCGTGACAATCCTTCGTGTATTAGTGCCTTTCCAATACCTTTGCGCTGAAAGTCCGGGCGCACTGAAACCGGGCCGAGTCCGTACCAGCCCTTGGTGCCGTCTGTAACGGTTACGGGCGAGAAGGCAATATGTCCCACAACGACACCGTCTGCCTCCGCAACCAACGATACTGTTAAGGCTTTCGCGGACCGTAGTGCCTCAATGATGAACTGCTCGGTGTGATTGCTGATCCGCATGGTTTCGAATGCCGATTTAGTCACATCCGAGATGACTCTGTAATCCGTTTCTTTTTCGTCTCTAATCAGAACATTCATCATTCACCAACTAATAAGGCTACAACCCTCAGCTGTCGCCGCGCAGTTTCGCTCGTTCCATCATTTTGTCACGAAGCCGCTGCAATGCCTGCCTGCTGTCATTGTCAAGATCAGCAGGCATGGATGAGAATGCTCTCAGCATTGCGATGTCGTTCGCTTCCGCCAGGTTGACGTTTATCAGCTGCAATTCCTGCTCAATACGGTCCAGGGTTTCGTTCGACATGTCGCTCTCCAAAAGGGCTATGGGCTCTGAGGGTAGGCGCTTGGAATTCTAAATACAACGACGTGGTCACCACATTGCCGGTTTGCCGAAATCGCGTCCCAATCGTCACGTCCATCTCTATAGTGAGCATTTGCGTGTTACATCGATCACTTGAACCGCAACGAAAATCGGAAGTTCAAAACCAAATTGTGAATGTCCGCTTTTGAAAACATTCCATTCGCAGAGGTTTCGCGAGAGCGCAAATGATTTATTTAAGGAACTTGCTATAGGCACAGGAGATATTGTGACTCGGGCAATTATTGGTTTGATGACAGCAATCGGGATTTCCGCCTGCGTTTACTCTCCACAAAGTGTAAATACGTCACAATCGGACGTGGTGGCTTTCGTTGGTGGTCACGTCTTTAATGGCACGAAATTTGCCCAACGCAAGATTTGCGTTGACGAAATTGAATTTGTAACTTGTCCAAATGCACCTGCAAGACAAGTTAAGATTAAGGGAGTATTCATAACACCTCCATTCGGGGATGCCATACACATCATTTCGATGGCCCATACTCCGTTGATGCACATACCAGTTTGGGGATTCGCTCAGGCGCGTTTTATGCCGTGACGATAACTTCTCATGGGAGCCATTACAGGACCTGACAGTCACCCGATTGAAATATACGAGGCACTTGCACTGGGTGCCTACACGTTTAAAGACCAGCTAGCTCGCGCAGATGAAATTCATGCAAGTAGCCTGGTTGCTGACGACGCGTATTTCATCGTCGAAACAGAAGACGATGTCCGAAAGAAATGGCCTCTATTGCTTGCAAGCCGGCCGGATCACATTAAGGTCTATTTGCGTTCCAGCGAGTTGTACGAAGAAGGTTTTGGCAAAAGGGGCCCTGGAGCTGGCATCAATCCGGAACTCTTGCCAGCGCGCAGCTACTCAACAAATGATGTCAACCTTGATCGTGACCGAATGGGCAAAAGAACGTCCGGATGAACAAGTTGAATGGGAAAAAGCAAATATCAATATGCTCAATGAGGCAGGCGCACCCTTGGCCGTCGGAGTCGATGCCTATGGAGCGACTTTGACAGATGGCATGATTGCCGGTGTAGACAAGGGTTTTCTATCCCCTGTCGAATTGCTGCGAGTTGCATCCATGGACACTCCGCGTGCAATTTTCCCCGCGCGACGTATCGGCTGTATACTCAATCCAATTTTGGCCGGATCTGTTGATGAATAACCAGCCCACCTGCCAATACTATAAGCAGCAGGCAGAGCGTTCTGACTGGAAGTAAATCACCGCCGATAAAAACCGGGAAAATGGGAAATGCCTGACCAAAACCATTTATCAGTTGGTGATGGATATGTACGTAAAACAGACTCCGATTACTACTTACGTAAATCCAGCCCAAGATAAAAGTTTGGGCAATCACGATGAAGGTAAATTCCAGTATGCCGTACCCTGCCTGATGTCCCTCGGGATAAAGGAAGAGTGGAATATGAAATAACCACCAAATCGGCATAAGTATCAGGCAGGATTTGATGAATCCATGCTTCTGCAGGAAACGATCAAATACCACTCCCCGCCAGACAATCTCCTCGGTATTAACAATCAGATATACGGCAAAGATCATTAGGCCATTCGTGAGTATCGTAAGGGCGGTAAATCCTGCCGGCCACGCAGTATCCGAGAAGCGAAGACCCACAAATGCTGCCAAGAAACTAACCAATATCGGTGCGGCAATCGCAACCATTATCAGCAGGGGAGAAGCCCTGAATATTAGAAGCCGTCTGAATAGGTCTTTAAGCCCCTGCCTCCCATGGGCGGCATAAATAAAGGTTAGCGCCCCCAGAATGGGGCCAAGTGTCATCAGGATTTCCAGATAGGTCAGCGCCGTCGGGATTTCCACGCCATAGGCAATTAACAAACCGGGGATCACCCCAAGCCACGAGATGATGAATACGGTCGCGATCAGCCAGAGGAGGTTTAGTGATTTCATGTGTCTAAGATACCTTTTCGGAAAACCGGGGTCGAACCGCGGTTTCTGATCCGTAGCACTGAAAGACTTCGCTTCGACTTGTTTGCCATCAGGCAGTTTGCTTAAGCAATCGCTATTGAAGTTCTCCTGTTTTCTGTCCGCTTAGCCAACAGCCAAGTCAGGGTTGTAGTCTGTATCGTTTTGCAGTGTGACCCAGACCATGCGTGCAATTTTGTTCGCCCGCGCAACAGCTGCGACATTACGGTGTCGCCGGGCCTATTTTGTCTTGGCGTCAGTCCTAGTGCCGCTTCCAGACCGCCTTCCGATGCCGATCAACACCGTGCAACTGATAGACGTTTTTTTTCAAATTCACACCAACTCTACTAAGCTTCATACCGGACGCCTTCTCTTCCTGTCGAGGAAGAGTCCATCCCATTGCTTATGGCGGGTAGGCGACGGTCGTCTGGTGTAGGCTATAATTTCCGTTGATGACTGCGGTTTCAACCGGTCGATACAACACATTGGCCAACGCGGTCATTGGATCGTTAGCGTTGCAATGTCTAGTTGATGATTCAAACAAGGTCTTCACCTCTAGTAGGGAACATTAATTCGCTCACGGCCCAGCTTGTATATGAACGAACAAGAACAGGAAATGAAATTCGAGAACCGTAATTGGAAGGTCGCCGGTGTCGTCGCATTATTTGGTGCCGGCCTGGTCGTTTCGGGCGTGTTGCGTTTTTATAATCTGCACTCTGAAAACCCACCGTCGTTGACCGGCTACTCGACCATTATCTATATCACTGTCACCATAATCGCCGCCGTGTTGCTCTCGCGTGCCAGGGTCCCCATGAAGCGCCTGGGCTTCGGATTGACATTCCATCCAGCGCGGTACCTTGTATTGGCGGCGGTCGGTGTCGGGTTAATACAATTGTTCGGCTTGTTGCTCGATCCTGTCTCGGACCGCATCTTTGGCGAGACACGTGATTTGACGCGGTTCTCGGATGTGGCGGGATCGCCCACCGCGTTAATCAAGTTGATGGCGCTTAACTGGACGGTAGCTGCTTTCGGCGAGGAATTGGCATTTCGAATTGTGCTAATGCGCGGTATCGCATTCGCCCTGGGTGACAGTCGAACTGCGTTCGGTATTGCGCTGATGGTCCAAGCGGCCGTGTTTGGCCTGATCCATGCTTACCAGGGCCCAGCAGGTATCATCGGCGCCGGGATTAACGGACTCATATTTGGCGGCCTCACGTTGGCAGCGCGTGGCAGTATCTGGCCCGCTGCGCTCGCCCATGGCTCAAGCAATTCTATCGGCATCCTCGGCCTGTACCTCGCAGGCTAGCGCATGGCGGGTGAGACAAGCTGTGCTGGCTTGTTGCGATTCACGTAACGTTCAAGAAAACTATTGGCTATAGGGCCGGTTCTGGCCGCTAGGCGACGGCCACCTGGAAGATAAACGAACTGCTGCTGCACTTCGCATTGCGGTCGCTCGAACAATTTGACGAAAAATGTCGGCTACTGACCCAGCGCGGCCGTATGCGAGGCGTACGGACCGAATTGGGTTAAGATCTAACTTGCTTATCGGTGAGTCTGTCTGTGACGAAAATGAAACTAGAAAATTGGGCGAGCCTCGCCGAGATCATTGGCGCCCTGGCCGTTGTCATCTCCCTGGTATACGTCGGTATTCAGGTGAATGACAGTGCAGGCGCAACTCGATCGGCCGCCTCAAATGATGTCAACGTTGCGTTGCAAGAGTGGTATATGCAAGTTGGTTCAGATAAACAAACCAGCGAACTGCTTTACCGAGCCCTCATGAGCGAAAAAGCACTTCCAGACGAAGAAGAATTTCAATTTTTAATGATGACCCACGGATTTTTCTTAGGCGTTCAGAACAGCTTCTTGTTGGCTGAAGAGGGCACAATCGACGAGGAATTGCGCAACTCGCTGAATACGACTATCGGCAACATCAATCAACTCCCCGGCATGGGGCGATACTGGAGTCAACGAAGGGCCTACCTCCATTCCGGATTTGTTGAATGGGTAGAGCAGATTTCCGCTCAGGGTGCCGCTCAAACGATGGATATATACGATCTCGAAGATAACAGCCGCTCGGCAACTGACACTGAGTGACCGCTGCTGACCAAGGTGGACGTTCGAATTGGCAAGTAGATCTGCGAGGGGAAAATAGACGGTTACTCAATTGGCATGCACGTGACGCCAGAGATATGAGAAAAGACGGGTTTCCAAACACCATCCTGCTTGATGAAAGTGTTTGATGACCAATAGTTATGACGACAGGGTTGACCGTCTTCCGTCTCACGTGTTGAGTCGCCATGACCGTATACAATTGCAATGCTGTCGGCGGCAAAGACGATTTCCTCGATCGTGAAGAGGAAATCGCTCTTCTCTTCATCCGGCGGAGTTTCCCGTAACCAAGCAATCTCCTCGTCTTTGGTTCGAACGGACCCGTCTGGTTCGAGAACCTTGAATCCATTGGCGAGGAATTCATCCAGGCCATCCGCATCTCGCTCGGCGTAGAGCCTGGGCCAGACCGTAACTTTCTTCTCGGTAAGGACGGCGACATCGTCTTGGTGATCACTAGCGGTTGCAACGGGAGCAGCCAGTCCACAGCACCATCCGAGCAAAGCAAGCGCAAAGTGCGTATTTTTCATCTTGTTCTCCAAAACTGATTCAGCCTCGTCTGATTTCGATGCTGGCTCCCGCCAAAGAGTTCAGGCATTCGCAGGCTATTCTGAAAAGAAACCCGAGAGTCCTGAGGTAAAATGACGACCACTGAGCGGCGTGTCAACCCGCATCTGTTGGCCAAGAGTGGGAGTTAAAGAATGAAAGCCATCCGCGCACATTCCTTTGGTGGGCCCGAAGTATTTCAACTTGAAGAGCTGGATGATCCGGTTCCTGGCAATGGCGAAGTCGTAGTGGACGTGTATGCAGCGGGAATCAATCCAGCCGATACCTATATGCGGAATGGGACCTACGCCATCGTTCCCGAACTGCCATATATCCCTGGCGGCGACGCAGGTGGAGTGATCTCGGCCGTTGGCGCGGGCGTCAAAGCGCATTCAGTCGGTGATCGGGTCTTTGTCGGGACCGCTCTAAGTTTTGACCTTACCGGGTGTTACGCCGAGAAGGTCAAGCGCAAGGCTAGCGAGGTGATGCCTCTGCCAGAGGGAGTCAGCTTTGCAGAGGCGGCAGCCTTCGGTGTCTCTTACACGACGGCTCACTACGCATTATTCGAGCGGGGTGGAGCCATCGCCGGCGAAACGGTTTTCATCCATGGCGCGACCGGCTCGGTTGGTACGTCGGCGATTCAACTGGCCAAGCGGGCTGGGTTGATGGTTATCGGCAGTGGCGGAACCACGAACGGTTTGGATCTGATTCGAGCAGAGGGTGCTGATCATGTGGTAGACCACAGCAAGGAGCACTATCTCGACGAGGTCACGCAACTGACCGGTGGAAACGGCCCGGAACTGATCCTCGAGATGCTCGCCAACGTAAATCTTGCAGTCGACATGGATCTCGCGGCAAAATTCGGGCGAATTGTCATTATCGGCAACCGAGGCGAGATCACGATCAACCCCCGCGTCGCAATGATGAAAGAGCTGGACATACGCGGCATCGCGCTCTGGAATGCAACGGCAGAACAGGTGGCGCTCATGATGGAGGACATCCTCAACGGAGTAGCGGAAGGTAAGGTCAGGCCCATCATTGGTCGCCAGATGCCGCTCGCGGAAGCTGCCGCGGCTCATGTGGCGGTGCTTGAGCCCGGAGCGTACGGTAAAATTGTTCTTGTTCCATAATCCAAAGTACTGGCCGTGACCGCAGTTGTACGACGACGACCATTGGATGCTCTACGATGAAGACGGGAACGTCCGCGTCACCGACACACCTGAAGCGTTCGATGGATACCATTTACACGGCGCGCGGGGTTGCTCCGAAGTCGGATCATGCTCGTTGAGCTGCTTCTGCGAGATCCTTGGTCTGCAAAACCGCGTCCTTGACGATATCCGCCCAGGGCGCATTCTCGGCAGGATGGCCGTCTTCCTTAGCTTGCCAGTGCATGGTGATGTCGAGCTCCAAGCCGTCGCGATCGTCGATTATCGTGTTCGTGACGAAACCACTCCACACGGGATTATCGATCATTTTGAACACAATGCTACGCGTGTGGATATCGCTCGTGATGATCTCACGCGTCGGTTTTTCGCCGGTACCATCATCCAGATACATCAGCCGATCAACCGTATTTGGCCCCGGCCGTTCGAGAATCTCTGAGCGCGTCACTGCGGGGATGAATTTCTCAGGCGTTTCGACTTTTTCTAAAAGGTGCGTCCAGAGTACGTCGATCGGTGCATTAACCTGCGTACGGTAGCTGACAAGTGCCATTTGATTCCTTTCTGCTTGGAGGGGGTGCTGTTTTGAGGATATAACAGCTAATTACGTTTACTCAACGGCAACTTCCTTGCGTTCGCGGTAGGCGAGGACAAATTCAATGCGGAGTTTCTTCTCGACAGGTACTTACCTGGCCAAGCCGGCCAACTTCGCGTACTAATCGTGTCTGAAGTCCCCGGTAATTTGGCGAATTAAGAAATGATGATTTTGACGCTGATCTATGCTGCCAGCCTAATAGCGACATTTGTCGCCTGGTATCTTTGCAACATTATTCCCGCTCGTGTCCCACGCGGGATTCTTCGCGCGACGATTATCAGTCTCCTGTGTTCTCCGGGAATTCTTGTCGGGCACGGATTTGGTATTGCCCCGACGCTGTTCACCCTTTACGTGCAACCCTCAATTTTCACATTTGGTTCGATGCTAATCATCTGGATTATTGCTTTGGGCGTGATATTTGGCGTCCCGGCACTTCGCACCGCCCAAAACGAATGGCCGCCCTCGGCTGCGGACATTTTTCTCAGAGCACATAAGATCAAGTTTGTTTTTTTCGGCGTTGTCGCGGTAACGATAATGCAGGCGTTCATTTCTATTGATCAACGGCGTGAGTTGTGGCTGGCGGCGCTCATGTACGGACTGTTTTTCACCGGAGCACTAGTCAATCTGGTGCTTTGTTATTGGGCAAACCGCTCGAAGCAAACGAGTGCTTTACTGACGCCTATGTTGTTTGCTGCTCCTGCTCTGCTGGTTGCCTCGCCTGTATTGGCCCTCATTTGGTACGGCGGTGGCGCGGTCGGTGGGCTGGTCGGAGAACGACGGTATCGTGGTGCTTGCTGGATATCACTCGGCTTTTGTTCGCTTTTCTTCGCCACTTCGGCATACCGAGTCTATGCGGCGGCCGCCGCGCCAGCTCATGTCACGATTGGCGGTGGTGTGGTCGGCAACGCCGTGCTGGCAATGGTGTTCGCCGTACTGGGAGTTGCGCCGTGGTTGATCCTGCGGCGTCAGCAACAGGCAAAAGCAGACGCAGAAGAGTGAATTGATTACCAGAACGATGCTGCAATCATTGACCAAAATGGCCGATCTGAGAATGGAAAACTGTCACTCTAAGTGTTGTCGCACCGTTTGCGCTTGTTTTCACGGCGTTCGGTTGGGGCATTCTTGCGCGCTCTCTTCGAGGTAGTTCCGACTGTCGTCTTTGGTGATCACTGTCGGTGTCATGATGGGGTAGAAGCCTGGCACCTCTGTATACCACTTGAACGCGGCATCGACACCTAAGTCATACGGCGGCATCGGGTACCCGCATTAGCGTAGAATGCCGACAAGAAATAGGCGCGGAGCAAGCATGTCATTCATGGAGGAACTAAAAAGACGCAAGGTAATACGTGTTGGCGTCGCCTACCTGGTCGCGGGATGGCTGTTGTTGCAGGTAGCCGACGTGCTTTTTGATTCGCTCCCAGTACCACAGTGGCTTATGCCCGCGCTGATCGTTCTCGTTGCCTTGGGATTTCCATTTGCCTTGATCATGGCGTGGGCGTTTGAGCTAACCCCCGGAGGCGTGCAGCGTGACGCTGGAGGCGATAGCGCCGACGAGCCTTCGTCAGGGTCCCAAGCGAAATCGCCTGCGCCGGACAAGCGCTCTATTGCCGTGCTGCCTTTTGCGGACATCAGTCCGGGTTGCAACAACGAGCATTTCACCGATGGGCTCACCGAAGAAATTCTAAACGCACTCCGGCTCATCCCTGACTTACGCATCGCTTCGCGGACATCGTGCTTCGCGTTTAAGGGGAAAGATGCAGACGTTGCCGAGGTGGCGGAGAAACTCCGCGTCAGTCATCTTGTGGAAGGCAGTGTTCGGAAGTCCGGTGACAAGCTAAGAGTAGCGGTTCAGCTTATTGAAACCAGCAGCGACGCGCACTTATGGTCGGAATGCTATGACGAGAATCTGGATGAAATTTTCTCGATGCAGGAAGATATCTCCAGGAGAATCTGCAACGCTCTGCAGATTACCTTGCATGAGAAAGACGCTCCGAACCCAACTACTGAAAACCCGCAGGCCTATGATTATTACCTGCGCGGCCTGGGTTTCTTCACTGCGAAAGGCGGCGCTGATCTCGATTTCGCCATAGACATGTTTACTCGAGCAACACAGCTTGATAATAATTTCGTCAAGGCCTGGATGAAGCTGACCATCAGCCTGGCGATGAGCGCTATCTATCATGGCAAAGAAAGCGCCCGCGCAATGGCTAAAGAAGCCGCGGCCGAACTGCTCAGGCTGGCGCCCGGAGAAGCCGATACCTTTTCCGCCTATGGCATGTCTTTAGTCGCAGCCGAAAGATATGGCGAGGCGATGGTGCAGTTCGAGAAGGCGATTGCAATCGATGCCAACAATTTTGACGCCCATAACAATTATGCTCGCGCAGCGTTCCATCAAGGCGACCTTAAAACGGCGCTTGAGATGTTTCAGAAAGCCGCACTGTGTGACCCGGAAGATTGGGAAACTGTGCTGTTGTCGATACAGCTATACCAGAAGTTCAGTGACGAGACGGGCAGGGTTGCAGCTTGCCGCGAAGGTCTGAGGCGTGTCGAGCGATTTCTCCAGGTCTATCCGAACAATCAGCGTGCGTACTATCTTGGCGCCTTTGCGCTCAATGACATGGGTGAGAAACAAAAAGCGCTCGAATGGGTGCAGAAGGCTCTGGCGATCGCGCCTGAAGATTCCGCGACGCGTTACAACATTGGCTGCTTCTATGCCAAAGTTGGCGACCTGGACAAGGCGTTTGCTAATCTAAAGCAATCCATAGCGTCGCGAAGCTGGGTTGAAAGCGATCCCTCATTGGACCCTCTGCGAGATGACCCCAGGTATCCTGAGTATTTGAAGACGCTCAAGTAGTGCAGTACAGCCGATCGTAAAATAGCTATTCTTGCACGAGGAAAGAACCCTCATGAGCCGAAGCGGACGCTGGATTAGCGATTTGTGCTAAAGATATTCAGGTCAGTTTTCCCGCCCGCACGTAGGAGAATATAGTGCCAAACATTAGCGGATCATGTCTGTGTGGCAACGTCAGTTATGAATGTTCAGCTGAGCCGAGCATGACATCCGTTTGTCACTGCGAGAATTGCCAGAAACAGACCGGCACAGCATTCTCGATTCTCATCGCTGTGCCTGAAGAATCAATATCATTTACGGATAAAGGGAGTTTCTCTGAGTTCCTGGACTCAGGCGAATCCGGCGGCGCCGTGAGACGTCGGTTCTGTGCGAACTGTGGTTCTCCGATCGTATCTATTGTCGAGTCTGCACCGGGCACTGCTTTTATCAAGGCGGGCACACTGGAAGACCGCTCTTGGCTCGAACCAACGCTCCACTCTTGGTGCGATACGGCCCAACCTTGGGTTCCGATCCCAGACGATACTGATAATTTCCCTCGCAATCGGTCCTCGTAGTCGTCCATTGCGACACCGGCATTGTTGAATTTGAGAGGCCGCTCTTGGCCGGTAGTCGACGGTCGTCTAGTGTAGGCTAAAATTTCCGCTGATGAGCCGAAGCAGCCATTGGCTGAGACGCTCGATTCTTGACTGAAAACATGATCGCAATTGGCAGAATCAGCAGGTTCGCGGGCGCATGTTTCGTCGCCGGATTCATACCTGCAATTCTCGCCCCGGTGCTTTGGCCGGTGGTTCTTTTCTTTACGCCCAGACAATCCGTCTCAAACGGACTCAGCCTGACGGCTATTATTGCGATTGCTGGCATCGCTTTTCTCATCGGCATGGGACTGTGTCTAGTGGTTGGATTGCCCAGTATTTTGCTGCTCGATGCAGTCAGCCTAAACAAACCCGCGATCTCAGCATTTGCCGGAGCCACACTTTCTTGTGTGATCTATTTCTTCGGGGTCGGGGGAGCTTCCACAACAACAGTCTGGCCTGGTTATGTGTTTGTGGCGATCATAGGGGCATGTTGTGGTGCTGCGATTAGTTTGCGTACTCTCAAGGTCTGAAACGTCAAAGCGGTCGGAGAAGTCACCGGCCGCTTCTGGCCGTAAGCCGACGCCCAGGTGACAAATTGCGAATTTCTTCTTATGGCTCGAACCGGGCCGGTTTAACTTGTTGCTAGTATCAAGACAACCTGGTGCCGTTGCCGGTTAATATCGCCAACTGGTCAGATCTGCGCCCTCCGGCGCCGTCGTTTCGATACGCTTGAGAATTTTCGGCAGGTACATCGTGTTATAGCGAAGACGCGATAGGTGGTTGCCATTCTCGTGATCACCGTTCCAGCAGTGCTCGGCACGATCGCCGTAATCGACTTCTCCGCCGTAGTAAGGGGCGGTAGCGTTTTGGAGGAATTGTTCCGTCAGATAAACGGCGTTATTAAGATAATAATTGTCCATATCGCCGGTATAGATGTGTAGTTTTCCTTCGAGCTTTGGTCCCAGGGTGGCCCAGTCGCGCTCAAGTATGTATCGGAGATCGAAGTTCTCTTTCCAATATTGCGCTACATCGTGATCGATTTTGCCGGTCTCTTTGTCCCACAGTCGTTTCGGGTAGCCGTCTTCATCCATTGGTGAATAGGTCGCCTCCCAGATGTCATATTGCTGTCCAGAACGTCCGTTATCGCCGAGCACAGCCTCTAGGAGGTTGTAGTCATACTGGCTTGCATGAACGTTTCCCAGGTAGTCACGATGCGCGGGCCGGGGCAGTTTCTGAAACTGACTGTCGTACCAATAAGCGTTGTCATCTTCGTAGATGTTGATCGTCATGTAGGCGCGAAAGTCGATCGGGTCCGGACAAGCAATGAACGCGCCGTTGTACTCATCCGGGTAGAACACTTGCACGGCCATGGCTTCCCAGCCGCCGGTCGATCCGCCGTAGGTAAAGCGCGCCCAACCCTCTCCGATGCCGCGAAATTGTTGCTCGATGTGAGGGATTAGCTCGTAGGTGAGCGCGTCCCCGTAGGGTCCCTGGCTTGCAGAGTTGACGGCATACGAGTCGTCGTAATACGGGGTCGGATGCTGAATCTCGATGACAATGAAGCGCGGAAAGCTGTCGCTGATCCAGGTTTGATAAAAATTGTAAGCTTCCTGCTGTTGGATAATGTTGTAACCGTGCACGTCAAAACGCTCACTGTAATCGGGCTCGACGTTGGCATCGGGTGGCTCCGTGCGAAATCCGCCGATATCCGAAGGAAAGTGCCCGTGAAAGACCATCAACGGATAGTGCGCATCGGGGTGTTCATTGAAACCGTGAGGCAGCAGCACGTGCGCGCCAAGGTAGACATCTTCGCCCCAGAACTCCGACAGCACCTTGCTCCGCACGCGAATGTGCTTGACGTACTCGCTGTCCTCGGGCGGCACAATGTCCGGGATAACCTGATCGAGAATCAGCGCGAAGTTGCCGGACCCTGATTCATCGATCTCGATTTTAACCGGCTTGGAATAGAAATTACCCGGCTTACGATTCCACTGTTGTCCCTCGCCGCGATCCGGCGGCAGACTAACGACCTTCCCGTTGGCGAGAAAATAGTCCTTGTAACGATTCAGGAGTGCCTGAGCGTAGTAGGTGCCGGCCGGAACCGCTGCGAGGCCAGCCAATGGAAAGCCGATGGCATCGTTATCGATGACAATCTTATTACCGCCCTGCCAATCTTCCACATTGAGACCGAACACAAGTTGGGTGTCGGCGGAGTTGTCGACAAGAAAACGTGGCTCCTCGTCGTCGTGAGTCGCCAACAAAAGTAACAGGCGACCGTCTTGGTCCTCGTCAGATAACGCAGTATCAAACTGGACCGAAAATTCGGGGCCGTTGGCTTCCTCACTTTCGACCTTGATCTCGCAGGCGGAAAGCAACAAACACAGGAACGCCGTTAAGATGGCACAGGACGATTGGGATTTCATGTTCAGCCTCCGAATTAATTGTCCAAGCACGACAGCAAGGATAGCAGCAAACATTGCAGGGTCGCCGTCCTCATTCAGGGGAAGCCGCTGATTCGAGTAGACGTTTCCGGCGTCCGCTTGTGGGCGATCTGAGACGGTCGCCAGGTGTGTGAACGAACGACTCCTCTGCATCGCATCGCCGCCGGTCGAACAAACTGAGGTAAAATGTTGGCTACTGACCTGAAATGGGCGGTCAGGCAGAAACCCCGCATTATTAGATTATAATCCTTGCCGTTGAGTGGAGGCTCGAAAAATGTTCGCCGAATTGGCAATAAATTTGTTGGCTTCCGCCGTATTAGTGGCTGCGGGATACCTCTGGGGAAAATACCGTGAGCGGCAGTCTCAAAAAGGCAAACGCCTTGAGGAGTTTGACTTCTATCCATTCGGACTCGATGAAGCCAAAGTCCTATATTTCGACGAAGTGAAATTTGTCAAAGCGGTAGACTATTTCCTGAAACACCGCAACATCGTTGCTGTGCGACAACTGCTTCTAGTTGGACAACAGAATGACGTTGAAAATTCGCTCTCTGCAGACGGCAGACTTCGCTACCGGAGGTTGTATAGTCGATACGGAGGCGACAAGATTCGTGATGATACCGAGAAGTTTCTTGCGAATTATCGGCGAATCGTAACGCTTATTGGAGACAGCTTTCCAGACACTGGAATCGAAATTATCCTGCATGATCTAACAAATCCTGCAACCGCCCTGTCCTGCATAAAGAACAACGTAACTGGTCGAGATATTGGATCACCAGCCACCAACCTGGTGTTTGATTTGAAGACTCGCAGAGAATTGAGCCAGGACAAACTCAATTATGAGCTCAATATCGGTGCGCGTAAATTTAAGTGCACAACGATTCCAATTTTTCGTGATCCCGACGGACTCGTTGGAGCGGTTTGCATAAATGTCGATGTGAATTTTCTAACGGATGAAGTGTTAAGCCAAACTGAAAGGATGGAAATGTTCATAAACTCGCTTTGCAAGACCGATATGAATTTGGACGAGAATATATTGAGTAAAGATGAGTACCAGAAAGCGCTTGCCGGCAAGCGGCATTTCCGCGATTTTTCACGCACGGCTTCATGACGATCGACGTATTAACGGCTGATATACCAGTGACCGCTTTTGGCCGATTGCGGAAGTCGAGATTTCTCCGAGGCAGACGTCCGAGCGGCAGGTTTCGGGGAAAGTGGTTTTGCCCCGCTTTAGTGGACAGGTTGTGATTGTCCGATGGCCAGTTTTTCATACGCTGCCGGACTTATATTACCAAGATGGCCGTGTCGGCGTTTACGATTATAAAAGCGCTCGATGTAATCGAAGACATCCGCTTCGGCTTCTTCACGAGTTAGGTAGCGTGTTCGGTTAACACGCTCTCGCTTCAGTAGCCCGAAGAAGCTTTCAACGACAGCATTGTCGTAGCAGTTTCCACGAGCACTCATGCTGCATTCAATGCCGTGCTTTGCAAGCTCGTCACGGAAGTCGTCACTCGTATACTGCGCGCCGCGATCAGAGTGATGCAGCAACACACCTTCCGGTTGCCGTTGTTCGATTGCCATGTTGAGCGCATTGATAGCCAGGTGACGACTATTCCATCGATCCATGGACCATCCGACGATGCGGCGTGAGTAGAGGTCCATGACGATCGCCAGGAACAACCAGCCCTGCTGCGTCGAGATGTAGGTGATATCGGCGGCCCAGCGCTCGTTCGGGCGACTCGCTGAGAAGTCCTGCTGCAGCAAGTTGTCCGCTACGGCGTGGGACAGGTCACGCTGAGTTGTGACTTTAAAACGCCTCTTGGGGCAGCCCCGGAGCCCAGCCTGCCGCATCAAGCGCGCTACCCGATGTCGCCCGCACTGGTAGCCTTGCTCCCTGAGCTCTGCGTGGATCCTGGGTGCACCATACACGCCTCCACTGGCCGCATGGATGCGTTTGATAGCCTCGACAAGCTTCCGATCCTCCTGCGCTCGCTGGCTCTCAGGCCGGCTCTGCCACGCGTAGTAACCGCTCTTCGACACACCGAGCAGCTCGCACATTAACGTCACTGGATATTGGTTGCGGCGCCGAGCGATACACGCGTATCTCACTTCGACTCCTTGGCAAAGAAAACCGCCGCATCTCTTAAAAAATCTCGCTCCTGCTCGGCTTTCGCGAGCCGTTTGCGAAGATCGTTCAGTTCCTCATCCCTCGAGATGTTCACGCCTGGGAAGGCTTCATCTCCAACCAGCCGGAACTGGTCGCGCCAGCGTCTCAGTTGGCGCTCACTGACACCAAGATCCTTACAGACTTCCCTGTCGGTGACTCCATCTTCGCTGGCCCGTCTCAGAGCATGTCGCTTGAACTCTGGACTGTAGCGGCGGTATTTCTTCTTCGTCATGGAACACCTCCATCCGCATTATGCGGTCATTCAAGGTGTCCACCAAACCGGGGCAAGGCCTTAATGCGGAAGTACAAGCGGGTAGTTTGAAAATTTTGGATCTCGCTACATCGACGGTAGGCTCGGAAGCAACTGATTCTTGGTGATGCTGGTTCGAGACTATGGAAATTTATGACGCTGTTGTCCTGAAAATGATCGTCGACGAACGAGTCGTTTTTAGTCGCCAGGCATTTTTCCGGAACCCGCGCGATGTTACGCTTCGCCTGTGAAAAAGTACTTTAAGCGACTTCATGACCGCTGCGAGCCGCCCGGGCTCGAGCGGGCAATCTTGCGCCTGCTACCCAAGGCCCTGCTGATCGGAACGATGATTCCCTTGTGCCTCTCGGTACTCGTGCGGGTGCTGCCACCGGATAACGGCACCGATCCCGCCAACAAAAATGTCCACATGTGCGTCATTGGGGCATTGGCTCTTTATCTTTGGTTTCGATTCGACCACACCAAAGAAATGGAGAACCCGCCTAACTTTGTCGACAATGAGGATTGGTTTTTTATCAAGCTGCTCGTTTCGTCGACTTGCACTCCTGCCACCAACACGGAGCAGTTTGACATCAAGAACTATTCAGATGCCATCCACAACATCATGGTTGCCATTGGAGTGGCCTGCTCTCACAGAGCTCATTTTGGGCGCAAGGCTGGGCCGTTTCTTTTGGAGCTCCAAGAAGTGTCAAAGTCCATGATAGACGCGCTTGGCAATTGGAACCAGACGCAGCAAGAGGAAGCCTACTCTGCCCAGCTTCCCATGTTGGCAATGCGAGTGATGGCTGGTTTTCTCAAGGAGCGTGGATCTGTTCATGTCAAGCGGCAAATGAAGCCAGACTCGGAAGCAGGGACAAGACTGAAGGCCAGGATTTTTCCTTGGTTATCCTTGTTTTGAGTCCTAACACATCATCTTCAAGGTCTTCTACCTCTAAAGGTAATTCTCCACGAACATTACGTATCTCATCTACCCTGGAATCAATAAGTTGGAGATCGTAAAGGGCTCTTAATTTATTCTCAACTGTAGCTTCTTTCTTTGCTGCCATATGTTAATAATACTTAATGGGATTGGTTATGCTTTCTGATAAAGCGACTGCAAAATTAGGGATTTTTTTTGTAAGATAATCTACCAATAGGTTTTTTGTGTATTGTTCTGATTCATAATGACCTATATCAGCTATTATCATCTTATTTTCAGCCTCAAAGTACTGATGGTATTTTACATCTGCAGTTATAAAAACATCTGCACCCTGAGCTTTTGCTGCGGAGATCGCAAAAGCACCACTACCTCCCAATACGGCTACCTTTTGAATGGGTTTGTTGAGCAAACCAGAATGCCGAATACAAGGTACTTGCATACATTTTTTCAAATGTTCAAAGAAAGCGCGCTCTTCCATAGGAACTTTTAAGTTTCCTATCATCCCCATTCCCAGATGTTGCTGCTCATTATCCAGCGTTGTTATTTCGTATGCTACCTCTTCATATGGATGATTCTTAAACAAGGCCTTTAAAAGTTGATTCTTAACAGATCTCGGAAAGGTAATGTGCACTTGTATCTCCTCTTCAAAATGTGTTTCACCAAGTTTCCCCATCGTAGGCTGAGCTCCACTTTCCGGTCTGAAACTACCAGTGCCTTCCAGGGTAAAGCTACAATGACTATAATTTCCTATACTCCCGCCACCTGCCGCAAAGAGGGCTCCTTTTACTTGTTCTAATGACGCTTTCGGAACATAAGTGGTTAATTTTTGTAAACTATCTGTTTTAGGTAGTAAGATGCGGGGATCTAAAATACCCAACACCTCACATATTCTGCCATTGACGCCTTGGGCAACATTGTCTAAAGCAGTGTGCATGCTATAAATGTTGATCCCATGTTGGATTGCTTTTATTACGACGCGTTCCACATAGTTCTTTCCGGTGATCTTCTTAAGGCCTTTAAAAAGAATGGGATGGAAACTAACTATGAGGTTGTATTTCTTTGCTATGGCTTCCTCCACTACATTTTCTAAAGTATCGAGGGTTACCAAGATTCCGGTAACCTGAGCCTTGGGGTCGCCAACCAGTAGTCCGACATTGTCGAAATCCTCGGCATTAGCCAAAGGAGCCAGTTCTTCAAGTATATCCGCAACTTCTTGTACAATCATTCTTAAAATACCAAGGTTCAAAGATAAAATATTATATTTTCGTTCCGATGCAACTCCTAAGAAAAATAGCGTTTCCTTTTTCCCTGCTATACGCCATGGTCGTTTACCTGAGAAATGTTTGTTATGACTATGGGATATTTTCATCCAAATCGTTTAAAACCCCCACTATTTGTGTTGGGAATCTCAGTACAGGGGGTACAGGCAAAACACCTATGATAGAGTGGCTGCTAAACCATATATCCCCGCCTGGGAAGGTAGCCGTATTGAGTAGGGGGTACAGAAGAAAATCGAGTGGATTTTTACAAGTCATACCCGAGCTTAGTGTCCAAGAAGTGGGCGATGAACCCTTACAGATATCCAATAAATTTCCTCGCAATATTGTGGCAGTTGATGGCAGTAGACAGCGAGGCATTCAGCAGCTTGAACAGCAGTTTTCTCCGAGTCTTATCCTTTTAGACGATGCATATCAGCATAGAAAGGTAAAGGCCAGCATGTATATTTTACTTACTGCTTATAACGACTTGTACATAGATGATTGGTATTTGCCTACAGGGAATTTGAGAGATCACAAAAAAGAAGCTCGCAGGGCAGATATGATCATTGTTACAAAAAGTCCACTTAATTTGAGTCTCGAGGCGCAGGAAGCCATCAGGGGTCGTTTAAAGCCATTACCAAGGCAACAAATCTTGTTTTGCGGATTGGAATATGGAAAAGATATAAAAGGGCTACAAGGTTCTAAAAACCTGAAGGATCTGGGGGATGAGATCTTATTGGTAACTGGCATTGCAAATCCGGATCCCATGCTTCAGTTTTTAAAGGTACAGGGAATTAGTTATGCGCATCGCAGATTTCCTGATCATCATTTTTTTTCAGAGGGGGAGTACAAAGAGCTTCGATCATATCCTATGATCTTAACTACTGAAAAAGACTTTACAAGAATGGATGGGAATGTGCCTAATGCTTATTATCTGTCTGTAAAACATGTTTTCTTAGGCAATGGAAAGGAGCTGCTTAGCAAGGCTATTGAAAAATTATGAAGCCGACTTTTTTTCCTTGTGTTCCAGGAAATTCTCTCCTATTTTTTGATAGAACACCTCTGGTTTAAAAGGCTTGGTCACCACGTCATTACAGCCTGCCGCATAGAAAGCTTCCAAACTGTCGTCCAGGGAGATGGCCGTCAATGCTATGATAGGTGTTTCCCTATCGAACTTACGGATCTCAATGGTAGCTTCCACCCCGCTGATACCCGGCATATGAATATCCATTAAAATTCCGTCGAACTGATTTCTGTTTGCTTGATCTATAGCTTCCAAACCGTTCTCCGCAATATCACAACTTATGCCGCGTTTAAGGAGCATTTTCTTGGTGATCACCTGGTTTATTTTATTGTCTTCTACAACCAACACATGCATTCCATTTAGATCGTATTCCTTCTGCTCTAATTCGAACGGAATGTCATCCACTATACTGTCTTTGGATTTCAGTTCCAATTCAAAGAAAAATGAACTTCCCTTGCCTTCCTCACTTTTCAACTGAATTTTACTGTCGAACAGACCGAGTAAACTTTTAACAATAGTGAGTCCTAGTCCGGTACCTCCGTATTCCCGATTGATCTGGATAGAGCCCTGTTCAAAGCTGTCAAAGATGTGCTGTTGCTGTTCCCGGGAGATCCCTATACCGTTATCCTTTACTTCAAAATAGATGGTCACATTTTCCTCTTCCTTTTTCACTAGTTTGGCGATGAGGGTTACTTGTCCATTCTTGGTGAACTTTATAGAGTTGCCAATAAGATTGATAAAGATCTGAGATAGTTTTAACGGATCACTCATCAAATGCTGAGGAATTTCATCATCAAAGTCGAGTATAATCTTTGTCTTATTCTCCTTGGCGCTTTGTTGTAAGGAATCGATCACTTCACTGAGGATCTTCTTCAGGTGAAATTCAATGCTCGAAGGTTCTAATTTATCCGCATCAATTTTATTGATCTGTAAGATATCATTGATGAAATTTAAAAGATAGTCTCCTGAAAATTTAAGGGATTTAAGATGTTCCTTTTGATTCTCACTTGGATTTTCTTCGAGTAGGAGGTGGGTGAGTCCGGTTACTGCATAGAGCGGTGTTCTCAGTTCATGGCTAACAGTAGACAAGAAATTGGTCTTTGCTTCCATAGCCTGGACCGCTGCATCCCTTGCGGCCTGCAATTCCTTATTTTTTGTTTGCAGCAGGTCGTTGGTTTTTAATTTGATCTGGTTGTTCCTGTATAGTGAGACAGCCAATAAGGAAATGATTGTAAGGAATGCCGAGGTTAGAATAGCGGTAATTTCGGATCGGTTGGCAGATTCGCTTAAAGCTTCAATTCGTTCATCTTGTCTGTCGATCTCAGTCTCGGCCTCCTGCATTGCCAGTTTATCTGCCTTGTTTGTTTCAGCTTTAATCTTTTCAAGGGTAAAGATGGAGTCTTTTATTTGTACAATATCTGCCTTGTATTCGAGGGCCAGTTTATAATTTGACCGTAGTTCATTGGCTTTGGCCAGATATTCATTGGCCTGAAGTAACTCAATACTAAAGTTATTGGCCCTGGCAAGTGCCATGGCACTCAAGCCATTTTTTATACTTTCCTCGTAATTTTCGGTACGAATATTAAGGTCCGCCAGACCCAGATGCGCTCTGGTTGTTAAATAAGCCTTTTCAATATCGTCTGTGTTTACAACAAGCGAATTAAAACTAACAGCCGCCTTTTCGTAATCTTCAATGCTCATAAAAATAAGTCCCTCTAACAGCAACATGTTGTTTAGAAGGTTACGATCATTACTCAGGGTCTTGGCATCCGCTAGTCTTCTCATAGCGGCAAAATTCAGATCAGAACTATAAAGAAGTTTTGCTTCAACATATTTATAGAACCCCTCACCACGCGGATATGAATTATAACTTTCAAGATATTTGGACGCGCGCGCTAAGAAAAACTCCGCCATATTCTTATCTCCCCGAAGCAGGTTCAATAAGGCAAATCGATGATAGGTATCTATGATCCCTTTTTCATCCAGGCTGCTTTCTGCTAATTTGCGTGCTTCGTCAAGGACATCTAATGCCTGTTCTAACTTATTCTCGTTCTTGTAAGTAGTATATTCCTTGAAGAATTGTGATAGCTTTTCGTCTACGGTGTCGGAATTTTGTGACAAAAGGGGGCTTACACACCAAAAAAGCCCTAAAAGGACTAGTAATCTAAGACGTTTTTTATGTGGTTTTAAAAATATCAAAGGTATTTTTTATGTTCCAACAATTGTATTACATCAATAATTCTGCTGCTATACCCGGTTTCATTGTCATACCAACCTATAACCTTCACCATTTTACCTAGTACAGAAGTCATCTGAGAATCAAACGTACAGGAATAATAACTATTGTTTATATCTATAGAAACTATAGGGTCTTTCGTGAAAAAAAGTACGTTTTTTAGCTCATTTTCAGCAGCCTTTTCAAAAGTATCATTAATTTCCTGAATGGAAGTATCTTTTTTTAAGTTGAGCGTAATATCAGACAAAGAGCCATTTGGGACAGGAACTCGTATCCCGCAACCCCCAATAACATTGGCCAGATCTGGAAATATTCGCGTCAGCGCTTTAGCTGCTCCCGTTGTTGTAGGAATAATAGATTGGCTAGCTGCCCTGGCCCGTCTAAGGTCTCTGTGCGGTCTGTCATGCAGGCTTTGATCGGAAGTAAAAGAATGTACAGTGGTAATGTAGGCCTGTTCCACCCCCCAGTGATCATGTAATACTTTGATCATTGGTGCTGCATTATTAGTTGTACAGGAGGCGCAAGATATGATATGGTCTGCAGCAGTTATAATATCATCGTTAACGCCAAATACGATCATTTTAATGTCCTCATCGGTAGGAGGAACTGTTAAGATCACCTTTTTTGCGCCATTTTTTAAATGGCAATCCAAGGAAGTTTTTGATTTAAATTTTCCTGTAGCCTCTACCACAATGTCCACCTTTCCAGCCTTCCATTCTATATCTTTTGGATGTGCTTGTTGTTGCATACCAATGACCTCTCCATTGACTACAAGTGCATTTTCCTCAAAACTTACTTCTTGTTGAAAGCGACCATGAATGCTGTCGTACTTCAGTAAATGCGCCATGGTTCTGCTATCAGCAAGATCATTGATAACAGTAACTTTAATATTTGGATGTCCGTGCAATAGACGAAAGAGTGTCCTCCCAATGCGACCAAAACCATTGATGCCAATATTTATAGTTCTCATAGGCTATTAAATCCCAACTGATCAGGATAAATCTAACGCAAGTAGTACAAGATAAGCATTCGTTGTTAGAGTATATGCTTGTGTGCTTTATAAGAAGAACGCACCAAAGCACCACTTTCCACATGTCTGAAACCCATTTCTATTCCCAGGGTTTCGTACTTTTTGAATTGTTCGGGGGTTATAAACTCCTTTACCGGCAAATGTTTCTTAGAAGGTTGAAGGTATTGTCCTATGGTCACTACGTCTACCTTGGCTTCCCGGAGATCTCTCATAGTTTCTATCACCTCTTCCTCCAATTCTCCCAAGCCCAACATTATTCCAGATTTTGTCCTGTTCACGCCAGCTTCTTTTAGGTATCTTAAAACCTCTAAACTGCGCTCATATTTTGCCTGGATCCGCACTTCTCTTGTTAATCTCTTAACGGTTTCCATATTGTGAGACACAACTTCTGGAGCTACGCCGACAATTCTGTCCAGGTGCCTTTCTATTCCTTGAAAATCCGGAATGAGTGTTTCCAGCGTGGTCTCAGGATTCATTCTTCGGATAGCCTTCACTGTTTCTACCCAAATAATAGAGCCCATATCCTTAAGGTCGTCACGATCTACGGAAGTGACAACGGCGTGCTTTATCCCCATGATCTTGATAGATCTGGCTACCTTTTCCGGTTCTTCCCAGTCTACCTGTTCAGGCCGACCTGTTTTAACACCACAAAAGCCACAGGAGCGGGTACAAATATTTCCCAGAATCATAAACGTAGCGGTTCCTTCACCCCAGCATTCACCCATATTTGGGCAACTACCTGATGTACAGATCGTATGAAGATCGTACTTATCAACCAAACTTCGTAATTGAGTGTATTTCTTACCTGTCGGAAGCTTTACCCTCAACCACTTCGGTTTTCCTTTCGGGGCCGTTGTACTAGCTACGGTTTCTAGGCTCATAGAAAAATTTTATGCAAATATACGAACAAAAATAATCGAAATTTTCGGGCTTCATAGATGCGCCTAATGCGATTTTATGATCTCTGCCAGAAGTTTTTTGGCTCTGAGAATTTTAACCTTGATATTATTGATAGGCTCGCCTAATTCTTCTGCAATGGCTGCATAAGAGAGTTCTCTGAAATATCGGAGGTTGATGACCTCCTGGTAATGAGGTTTTAATTTTTTAATGTGCGATAGGAGACTTGCCAGGTTTTGCTCGGTGATCAACTGGTCTTCGGCAGTAGGGGCATCATCTAATACTTCTTTGATCACATCCTGATTCCTTGGCGAATTATGTTGAAGTACATTTTTCTTCCTTTTTCTAATAAGATCTACGTGCAGGTTCTTGGAAATGGTAAATAACCAGGTTTTAAACTCATAGGCATTGTCATAGCTGTGAATTTTATCAAATGCCTTGGAAAACGTCTGTATGGTGATATCTTCCGCATCATTCTCATTTTTGGTACGGACAAGCTGAAACCCATAAACTTCATTCCAATAGGTATCCAGCAGATTACTAAATGCAATTTGACTACCGGCTTTGGCTTTTTCTATGGTTTCCTTCATTTAGTGGGATGAGGTTTCCAAAATGTGTTGTTAACTAAGGTAAGCGAATTTGTATAAAGTTGGTGAAAATCACCCGACGGTTTCTTTCTTACAATCTTGTTCTTCGGGAAGTTTTCCACACATTCCGCAGGCTTCTCCACTTTTGTTTAAAAATGGACTTTGGCTGGCGCAGGTACCAGCAAATTTACCGTCTTTTTGGGCCCATAACTTGATAGCGATCCCAGCAAATGCAAGCGCTAACAGACCTATGGTTAATAATACTAGCTTCATGTTACAACTTTGTACAAAGATATAAAAAATAAGCCCCAACAAAGGGGCTTACAAAGATTATCTAAGAGTATACGCTTAGTATTTTATGTTGGCAACTATGTTTTGTACCGTAGGGCTATTATTCCCTCCGGTAGGCTCAATGGTGATATAACTAATGGCGTTCTCCCCATAAGGAAGTGGCAATAAGCGGTCCCTATCTTCAATTTTCTTAATGATCCCCAGATTTACCATTTCTCCATTTACTTCTGCCCACATCTGATAGACCTTATCTTTCGGAAGGTTGGGAAGACTGCGTACATTGATATATGATAACTTCTTAACGGGATTTACATAGGCCACTGCCTTTAGGTCTTTCGCCTTATCATTGCCATTTACATAGAATTTCTTGGTTTGAGGATTGTTTAAAACGATGAACTGATTTCTCACATCTTCCAGTTGCTGTTTCATATCAGCCTCCAAATTCTGGATTCTGTTATTCACAATAGTATTTTCATTCATCAAACTCATGTTCTGGTTCCAGAAGAAATAGGAGGAGCCGGCAAAGATAAATGCAGTGATGCTGGCCGCAATAGCAAATCTCCTGAACTTTCTCCTACCGAGATCCTGAGACTTAATTCGGCGTAGGATCTTCTCCTTAAGTCCCGCAGGTGATCTAAGGGAATGCAAACGAGCATAAATTTCCAGATTTTCCTGAAGCTCTTCAAAGTTTTTCCTCACCTCTGGATACATTACAATATATCGCTCAACTTGAGAGGTTTCTAACCGAGAAGTATTACCTAAAAGATATTTCTCCAAAAGGTCCGATTCTAAAAATGCTTTTATCTTTTCTTTCATGATATTAAAGTTAATAGGGCTAACACTACATACGAACTACCATATATTTTCTTTAGTTCCCGCAATCCAATTTTTAACCTGGATTTGATGGTCCCCAAGGGAATGTCTAATTCATCGCTGGCCTCTTGTTGAGTCATTCCTTGAAAGAAAAGTGCATCGAGAACTATCTGATACTTACTTTCAATCTTCCCAAGGTTTTCTTGAATGTCCATGAACTCGGGCCTTATGCTGTCAACTCCTATTTTATATACGTTCGAAACGTCTATTTGGATTTCTTTGTCGGTTTTGGTTTTAACACTGCGTAATTTATCAATAGCCGTGTTTCTGGTTATTCGGAACAGCCATGTAAAGAGTTTGGCCTTCGTAGGATCGTAGGAATCAGATTTTTTCCAAATTTTCACAAAGCTCTCTTGAACTATGTCCTGGGCTAATTCTGCATCCTTTACTACCTTATATGCAACACCAAATAACGTATCTCCATAATGATCATACAAGAGCGAAATTGCCTTTTCATTGCGTTCCTGCAATAATTCAACAATATGTTTTTCAAGTAGTATGCTCATGATTGGATCGAGATATTAAAAAATACCCCCGGGGCATCCAAAAATATCATTTGTTGCGTATATAGTGGAAACGCTAATTTATAAAATTGATTCTTAAATTAACGTTATCTCATATTTAATTAGATAAATGTACAACTGGTTATTGTGCATTTAGTTTTTGGTTAGTTTGGTTTGAAATTACCCTCGGATAGTCATTATTCGGGGGTTATTTTTTACTCCTAGAGGTAAGCTCATAAGTGAGGAATAAACGATAGGTTACTTATCAAAAATAAACTTGAATTCGTCCGAAGACTAAGGAGCTTTAAAGAACATTCACCTCTGGTACTATGGCTATTCCAAAGGTGTTTTTTACGGTCTCCTGAATTTGTTGAGAGAGTTTTAATATTTCTGCTCCTGTGGCATTCCCATAATTTACAAGCACCAGAGCCTGGTGTTCGTGAACTCCTGCATCGCCCTGTCTGAGTCCTTTAAATCCGCAGAAATCGATTAGCCATGCAGCCGGGATCTTTATTTCATTCTCATCTACTTTATAGGAGGGAATATCGGGATAGCTTTGTTGGAGTTTTTCAAAGGATTCTTTACTGACCACCGGATTCTTAAAAAAGCTGCCACTATTGCCCAGTATTGCGGGATCCGGAAGTTTTTGTTGTCTTATACTTATAACAGCCTTGGAAATGTCCTGTATACTTGGATGTAACACTTCCGCCTTTTCTAATTCTGCGGCAATGGTCCCATAGCCTGTACGCAAACTATGATCTTTGGAAGTTAGCCTGAAGGTCACTGAAGTGATGACATATTTACCTTTCCCCTCATGTTTAAAGTATGAATCCCTGTATCCAAATTTGCAATCCTCCAGAGAAAAAGTGTGAAGGGTTTGCGTGCTTATATCCATAAGCTCGCAGCAAACAAAATGATCTTTTAGTTCAACGCCATACGCGCCAATATTTTGTATGGGTGCACTGCCAACACTTCCCGGGATCAATGAGAGATTTTCCAGTCCACCCATGTCGCGTTCTAATGTCCACAGCACCAGATCGTGCCAATTTTCCCCGGCCATAATTCGAATTACGGTATGACTATCATCACTGCTAACCACCTCTTTCCCTTTAAGGCTTATAAGGATGACCAGTGAATCCAAATCTCCTGTTAGTAGCATATTACTCCCGCCGCCTAAAATCAATTTTTTTGGATACGAATTTTGCTGCAGTACCCAGGATAATTCGTCTATGGAGGTAACCTCCGCGAAATAGCGGGCTTTGACGTCTATGCCAAAGGTATTGTAGGGTCGTAAAGAGACATGTTCTTGAATATTCACGCCTTAGAATAAGTATTAATTGCTTCCTTTAAAATCGCAACAGCAGTAATAAGCTGTTCTTTCTCAAGAACATAGGCTATTCTTATTTGATTTTTCCCCAATCCTTCTGTGGCATAAAATCCTGCTGCTGGGGCAACCATAACGGTTTTTCCATTCACCTCAAATTCTTCTAACAGCCATTGGGCAAAATCATCGGCATTTTCTATGGGAAGCTCAACCATGCAATAAAAAGCACCGTGAGGTCTGGCGATCTTGATCCCCGGTATCTTAGCAAGCTCCTGTATAAGAATATTCCTTCGTTCTACATATTCCTCGATCACTGCATCGAAATACGATTGTGGAGTGTCTAGGGCAGCTTCACTGGCTATTTGCGCGTAGGTTGGAGGAGATAGTCGCGCCTGAGCAAATTTTAAGGCTGCCTGGATCACAGATTTGTTCCTGGTTACTAAAAATCCAATACGGGCACCACACATGCTATATCTTTTGGATACGGAGTCTACTACTATGGCGTGATTGTCCAAACCGGTTTCCTGCAATATTGAATAATGTTGAGCTCCGTCGTACGCAAATTCACGATATACTTCGTCTGCCACAAGAAAGAGATCATACTTTTTCACCAGTGCAGCTAATTTTTGGATCTCTTCTTTTGTGTATAAATAGCCGGTAGGATTCCCTGGATTGCATATGAGGATCGCTTTTGTTCTAGGGGTGATACAAGCTTCAAAGGCTTCAATAGGAGGCAGGGCAAAATTATCTTCAATTTTGGAAACTACAGGCACTACATTAATGCCTGCGGCTATGGCAAATCCATTATAATTTGCATAAAATGGTTCCGGAATGATGATTTCGTCCTCAGAATCAGCAATGCATCCCATCGCAAAAGCAAGCGCTTCAGAACCTCCGGTAGTAACAATGATATCCTTATGCGTTACCTGAATATCATGCTTAGCATAGTATTTGGCCACCTTTTTTCTGTACTGGTCGGTCCCTTCCGTTCTGCTGTAAGATAGCACCTCAATAGTATTATTCTTCACTGCATCCAGAGCTACTTGAGGAGTTTTGATATCCGGTTGTCCAATATTCAGGTGGATGACCTCAACACCTCTTTCTCTGGCATCTTCTGCAAAGGGAACTAACTTTCTGATGGGGGATTCGGGCATGGAGCGCCCTTTCTTTGAAATAGAAGGCATTGTGGTTAAATTTTAGGCAAAAATGGGAAATACTGGTGGACAAAACAACAGCGAATGGCTTTATTATTACCAATCAAATGGAATGTTAAAAGCAAAGGAACCCTCTAAATTAATTTGTATCTTAGAGAAGTAATCCCTTAAACCACAATATTTTGCGACCTCAGTGTTGGTATTTAATGGTCTTGTTTTGTTGCCTTTCTTTTCTTGGGATGGCACAGAAATTCCAATTGCCGGAAGGGGTAAAATCTCAAAAAGTCAATTTTCAACTCATTAACAACCTTATTATCATCCCTCTTGAGATCAATGATGCAAAACTTAATTTCATATTAGATTCCGGAGTAAGCAAGCCTATTCTCTTTAACCTGTCTGATCAGGATTCCATTGAATTAAAGAATGTTACAGAAATAACCATCAATGGGCTGGGAGCCGGCGAACCTATTAAAGCGCTGAACTCAATCGGAAATAGTTTTCAGCTGAAGAAAATAAGGAATAATAACCAGCAACTCTTTGTGGTTTTGGATAAGGATATAAATTTCTCCACAACTCTGGGAATACCTATACACGGAATCATTGGGTTCGATCTGTTTCGCGACTTTGTCATAGATGTGAACTACAGTAATAGATCCATCAAATTCATAGATCCGAAATATTATAAACATAAGTCTTCCTCACGTATAGAGACCTTACCGCTTGCCATTATAGACAGAAAAGCTTATATAGAAGGGGAAGTAAGCTTTGATGACGAGGAAAATGTACCGGTTAAATTGCTTGTAGATACCGGGAGTAGTGATGCCGTATGGCTGTTTCAGGATCTGGAAAAAGGAATAAATGTTCCTCCCAAGCACTATGTTGATTATTTGGGCAAAGGACTTAACGGCAATATTTTTGGCAAAAGAACTAAAGTACGAAGTGTTAAACTAGGAAATTTCCTTCTTAAGAATGCAAAGGCAGCCTTTCCGGACATGTTTTCATTTAGCAGTATTAAAGATCATGGGGATAGGAATGGAACCGTTGGGGGGGAGATCCTCCGAAGATTCAATATTGTCTTCAACTATCCTGCTAATAAGATCCACTTAAGGAAAAACAGCAATTTTGGAGATCCTTTCAGATTTAATATGAGCGGTTTAGATCTGCAGCACAATGGCGTGCGTTATATTGCAGAACGTATAACTGATTCGCGTGGGGTAGTGAAAAATGATGACAAGTCCTTTGGAGACGTGCAAATTTTAATGGAAAACAGAACGCGCCTAAGTTTGGTGCCAGAGATCATTGTTTCAGGCATAAGAGCCGGCAGCCCAGCAGAAGAGGCAGGCCTAAGAGAAGGAGATATCATCTTGGCTGTAAATGGTAAACGTATCCATAAATATAAGCTTCAGGAGGTCTTGAATTTGATCAATGAAAAAGAAGGCAAAAAAGTTCGCGTGCTGATAGAACGCTACAATAAGGACTTAACGTTCTCCTTCACTTTAAAAGACGTTTTCAAACAAAAACCCTGACATTTCTGCCAGGGTCTATTAAAAAGCTAGATTTTCTAACTATTATTTTCCGTCAATGGCTTTTACTTCGCCTTTGATCTTTAACACCTTTGTAGGAGTATCAGCGTTGGAAATTACAGTAATTGCCTTCCTGATAGGACCTACTCTGTTAGTATCATATTTCACTTGTATTTCACCAGTTTGTCCGGGCAAAATAGGCTGCTCCGGCTTTTTGGGAATAGTACATCCACAACTAGAGCTTACCTTACTAATGATCAAAGGAACTTCACCTGTATTGGTGAATTCAAAAACACGAATGCCATCACTTCCTTTTTCAATTTGACCATAGTCTACGGTCTCAGCTTTAAACTGAATTTTTGCCGTTTTTTCTTGAGCTTGTAGGCTAAGAGCCATAAGGCCCATAAATAATACTACTACTATTTTTTTCATTACTTTACTTTTTGAGGAATCTCAAATGTAGCATATTTGCAACAACATCCAAAATTCTTTTGTTATCTACTAACGTTACTTATTTTTGTTTCGTATTTAATTTCAGGATTTTAGCCCTTTTTAAATGTGTCTCGGGCTCCTGTTTTTAATAGAACCCAAGATTTCAAACTTAATTAGACAAGAATCATACCAAATATGGACATCCCTTCAAAATATGAACCTCAGAAGATAGAAGACAAATGGTATGCATATTGGTTGGAACACCAGTATTTTAAGTCTCTTCCAGATGATAGAGAACCCTATACCATCGTTATTCCTCCCCCAAATGTAACAGGGATCCTTCATATGGGGCATATGTTAAACAACACCCTTCAGGATGTACTGATCAGAAGAGCTCGACTTTTAGGAAAAAATGCCTGCTGGGTTCCGGGTATGGATCATGCATCGATCGCTACAGAGGCGAAAGTAGTGGCAAAACTCAAGGAAGAAGGGATTCACAAGTCCGATCTAAGCAGGGAAGCGTTCTTGGAACATGCCTGGGATTGGACGAACACCTACGGGGGCGTCATCCTTGAACAATTGAAGAAATTAGGCTGTTCATGTGATTGGGACAGAACTAAATTCACTATGGATGATGATATGTCTGCCTCGGTGATCAAGGTTTTCGTGGATCTACACAAGAAAGGACTTATCTATAAGGGGTACAGGATGGTAAATTGGGATCCTGAAGCCAAAACCACCTTGTCCGATGAAGAAGTGATCTACGAAGAAAAACAGGGCCAGTTATTTTACCTTTCATATGCTATAGAAGGGACCAAAGATTCCCTTACGATCGCCACAACCAGGCCAGAAACCATATTGGGAGATACCGCTATTTGTATTCATCCCAATGACGAACGTTTTATGCATCTGCATGGAAAGAAGGCAGTTGTGCCGGTCTGTAATAGGGTAATTCCTATAATTCTGGATGAATATGTGGATATGGAATTTGGAACGGGCTGTCTTAAAGTAACGCCGGCTCATGATGAAAATGACTGGAAATTAGGAGAAAAACACGGATTAGAGACCATTGATATCTTCAATGAAGATGCCACCTTGAATGCCAATGGGCTGCACTATAAGAATAAGGATAGATTTATTGTGCGTAAGGAGATAGTAAAGGAGCTGGAAAAGCTGGGGGCTTTGGCTAAAGTAGAGGCCTATACCAATAAAGTAGGTACTTCTGAACGCACCAAAGCTGTTATTGAACCGCGATTATTAGACCAGTGGTTTCTTAAAATGGAAGATCTGGCAAAACCTGCTCTCAAGGCTGTATTGGATACGCAGGAAGTCCGATTCTTTCCTAAGAAGTTTGAGAACACCTATAAGTATTGGATGGAAAATATCCGTGATTGGAATATTTCAAGACAATTGTGGTGGGGACAACAGATCCCGGCATTCTATTACGGGGATGGAGCTTCGGACTATGTGGTAGCAGAAAATGCCGAAGAAGCATTGAAATTGGCCAAAGAACAATCAGGAAGGTCTACTTTAACTATAAGCGATCTACGACAGGATGAGGATGTTCTGGATACCTGGTTTTCATCCTGGTTATGGCCCATTAGCGTGTTTGGTGGCATCCTGGAACCCGATAATAAGGAGGTAAATTATTACTATCCTACCAATGATCTGGTCACAGGCCCCGATATCATATTTTTCTGGGTAGCCAGGATGATCGTAGCTGGTTATGAGTTCAGGGACACGCGACCTTTTGATAATGTCTTTTTCACAGGGCTGGTACGCGATAAAGAAAGACGTAAAATGTCTAAGCAATTGGGTAATTCGCCCGATGCCCTTAAGTTGATGGAAGATTACGGAGCAGATGGGGTGCGCGTAGGCCTAATGCTTAGCGCAGCTGCAGGGAACGATCTTTTATTTGATGAATCACTTTGTCAACAAGGGAAGAACTTCGCTAACAAGATCTGGAATGCCTTTAGACTGGTGAAAGGATGGGAAGTTACGAAACTACCACAGCCAGATGCTGCGGCGCTGGGAGTGGCTTGGTACGAAGCCAAATTCAATGAGACCTTAACGGAGATAGAAGATCATTTTTCAAAATATCGGATCTCAGATGCCCTTATGGCGATCTATAAATTGATCTGGGACGATTTCTGTTCCTGGTTCCTAGAGATCGTAAAACCGGCCTACCAACAACCAATTGATGAGGTAACGTATACACAAGTGATCTCTTTGTTTGAGAAGAATTTAAAGATTTTACATCCCTTTATGCCCTTCCTCTCAGAAGAAGTATGGCAATGTATGTCAGACAGGACCCCCGAGGAGGCATTGGTAATTTCCTCATGGCCAGAAGTTAAAAAGTGCGATCCGGATCTTTTGACCGAGTTTACCTATACCGCGGATGTTATTTCCAGTATCAGGACGATCAGAAAAGAGAAGAATATTCCTTTAAAAGAGGCTTTAAACCTGCAGGCGCTCAATCTTCAGGAGGTATCTTCTCGCTGGGATGCTATTATAAAAAAACTGGCAAATATTGCCGCTATTGATGCAATTTCGGCAGCTCCGGAAGGGGCCATTTCCTTTAGAGTAAAAAGCAATGAGTATTTTGTCCCGGTAACAGGTGCTATAGATGTAGTGGCTGAAATAAAAAAAATAAAGGAAGAATTGACATATACCAAAGGGTTCTTGAAATCTGTAGAGAAAAAATTATCTAATGAACGCTTTGTGAGCAATGCTCCTGAGCAGGTGGTGGCCATGGAAAAAAAGAAGGCGATGGATGCAGAAGAAAAGATTGTAACTCTTGAGAAAAGTCTGGCCGGTTTGGCAGAATCCTGAATTTTATAGGGTAAACAGGCTTTTGTTAGCCCGTTTTTTTATCTTTAAGGAAAGCTAAAACTCATGAAAACTCTTGCTTTGTTCATCGCATTATTTCCTGTGATCCTTTGTTCTCAGGAAAACACATCCAAAGTACTTTCCAAGGAAGTCCAGATAAAAACCGCTATTCTGCCTGTACCAGATAGCCAGAAGGAAGGAGCCATGGTTTATGGATATAATAAAGATGGGGAACTTGTGTTACTTCGCGAGGGAACCAATAACCTGGTATGTATAGCAGACAACCCTTTTAGAGAAGGCGTCAGCGTAAGTTGCTATTCCAAGAGATTAGAGCCCTTTATGGCGAGGGGAAGAGAATTGAATGCCCAGGGGAAGACCCAGGATGAGCGCAATGAAATAAGGGGTAGAGAAATTGAATCGGGAATATTGCCTATGCCAAAAGAGCCCAGTATGCTCTATGTTTTCTTTGGATCGGAGGAGGACTATGATAAAACCACCGGAGCATTGCCCAATGGCAAGTTCCGCTATGTGATCTATACTCCTTTTGCAACCACAGAATCTACCGGACTTCCAGATAAGCCGCATGCCCCTGGAATGCCCTGGTTGATGGATCCCGGCACGCACCGGGCTCATATTATGGTGGGGCCTTTTTAATTAAATCCTATCAATTATCTTTTAGGGGTATTTTACTATCTTTAGCCTATTGACCAAGTCTTATGGAAACATACGCCAAAGCGCTCTTATTTGCCATTCCTTTTTTTATTCTTCTATTGGTAGTTGAGATCCTTTATGGCCATTTTGTAAAAAATCAGCAACACAAAGTGTTAGATACCGTGAGCAGTATTAGCTCCGGACTTACCAATATCGTCAAGGATTCCCTGGGCCTTGGAGTTATTATTGTCAGCTATCCGTTTTTATTGGAAAACCTGGCGATAACCTCCGTCAAAGCCACCTGGCTGGTATGGCTAATCGCCTTTTTTGCCATTGATTTTGCAGGATATTGGAACCATCGTCTCAGTCATAAGATCAATTTTTTCTGGAACCAGCATATAATACATCACAGCAGTGAGGAATTTAACTTGGCCTGTGCCCTTCGTCAATCCATTTCCAATCTACTGGGCTATTTTCCGTTGTTCCTTTTTCCGGCAGCTCTTTTTGGCGTGCCGACAGAAGTGATAGCGATCATAGCTCCAATACATCTTTTTGCTCAATTCTGGTATCATACTCAGCATATTGGTAAGATGGGATGGTTAGAATATGTGATTATTACCCCTTCACAACACAGGGTACATCATGCGATCAATCCGGAGTATATCGATAAGAATTTAGGTCAGATCCTTAGTATATGGGACAGATGGTTTGGCACCTTTCAGGAAGAATTAGAGGAAGTACCCCCTCAATATGGGGTGTTAAAGCCAGTGCACACCTGGAATCCTATCCTTATAAATTTTCAACATCTCTGGCGACTTATTCTCGATGCCTGGCGAACGAATAGTATACTGGACAAATTCAGGATCTGGTTTATGCCCACCGGTTGGCGACCTGCCGATGTAAAGGATAGGTATCCGTTAGAAGTGATCGAGGACGTGTATTCATTTAATCGTTATCAAACAGCTGCATCGTCTTTATTAAAAGGCTATTCTATATTTCAAATGGTGTTCACCCTGGGACTTATCCTCTTTATGTTTTACAATTATTCCGCTATAGGTTTTGGAGGCTTGTTGTTGTTTGGGGCCTTTGTCTTTTTAGGAATCTTTGGGTATACAACACTGATGGACCGTAAGACCTATGCTTTTTATCTTGAACTTTTCAGGGCGCTGGTAGGGATCATCTTTATTGGTCTTACCGGAGATTGGTTTGGGATAGATGCACATTGGGGGTATGGAAGTATACTAATAGGCTTGTATTTTGTCATTACGGCGGTCGGAGGCTATTACTTTACCTTTATTGAACGACCTGATGTACATCAGGAAATAGCTTTTTAAAACAATTTAGATGGCCATAAGACCCTACATTCTCGCGGAGACAAACTGGAATTCCCTCAAAGATGCTTCCTTTGAACTGGCAGTATTGCCCTGGGGAGCCACAGAAGCCCATAACTATCATCTGCCCTATGCTACTGACATATACGAAGCAGATGAACTTGCTGCGGAAGCGGCTAAGCACACCTGGGACAAAGGAGGCAAGGTCATCGTTTTGCCCACCATTCCATTTGGGGTTAATACCGGGCAATCTGATATCTACCTGGATATCAATTTAAATCCAACTACTCAACTAGCTATTCTTTCAGACGTTGTCACTGTTCTTAACAGGCAGGGAATTAAAAAATTACTGATCTTCAATAGCCATGGGGGAAATAACTTCAAGGCCCTTGTTCGGGAATTGGGATTGAAGTTTCCGGAAATGTTTATATGTGTTTCGAATTGGTTCAAGGCTTTGGGTAGGCCAGAGTATATCAAAGAATCCGGGGATCATGCCGATGAAGTGGAAACCAGCCTGATGCTTTATCTAAAACCAGAACTGGTATTAGCCAGGAAATTCTGGGGTGATGGAAGATCTAAAAAATTCAAAATAAAGGCCTTTTCAGAGGGCTGGGTATGGGCAGAACGCAAGTGGTCTGAGATATCTGAGGATACCGGGGTAGGGGATCCTGCGCATGCCACTAAAGAAAAAGGGGAACAATTCTTCAAGGATGTAACCGCAAAAATGGGAGATCTTATGTTAGAATTGTGTAAGGCCGATAGTTCGGACCTCTATGAGTGATCATTAAAAAGTACTTCTTCCAAACTCCTTTTTTACTAAAACTATATACAACTCCATGGCCTCTTCTGGTTGTAAATTTTTTGCCTGAAAAAGAGCGTTGGCTTTAAAGGCATTGATCAAAGGGGTCTTACTTCCAGGGTTGTTATAATTCTGATTGGCTATTTTGTAATAGGCATACAATTTTAGAAGCAGATCTGGCGGGAGAGGTTCTGTGTAGTTGCTTACATAAGCAACGGCTTTTTTAAACTCAGAATGTAAATTATCCTTCTTCATCTTCTAGCTTAATGCTGGCAATACACGTTATGGCTCCTTTTACTTTTTGATTTAGTTTTACGGCTATGCGTGCATCTAAAGGTAAAAATAAATCTACCCTGGAACCAAACTTTATAAAACCGCTATCCTCGCCTTGCTGCACACTCTCGCCTTCCTCCGCGTAGTTTACAATACGTCTGGCCATGGCACCCGCTATTTGACGATACATTATATCTCCAAATTTTGGAGTTCTGATTACCACAGAGGTGCGTTCATTCTCTTCACTCGACTTGGGATGCCAAGCCACGAAATATTTTCCGGGATGATATTTTGAATACTTTATTACCCCACTGGCAGGATAACGTGTTACATGTACATTTACAGGAGACATAAAAATGGAGATCTGCTGTCTTTCTTCCTTGAAGTACTCGGATTCCATAACGCGCTCTATGGCCACGACCTTCCCATCTACAGGAGCGTGGATCTCATCAAAGTTCTTATTCGCAATCCTTTTTGGATTTCTGAAGAATTGTAATATCAGGATTAGTATCACAATAGATACCACCTGTACGATCATTTTAATAGAAGGATCATTGATGTAAAAATGTGCAGCCAGCACGATCAACGCTGTGATAAAAAATGTAGATAGGATGATTACACGCCCTTCTCTATGAAACATAGGTAAAAATATTTAATGTCAAATATGCAAATGGTGCTGCAAATATAAGACTATCCAACCTATCTAGCATGCCGCCGTGGCCCGGTAAGATGGCACCGCTGTCTTTTACCCCTGCCTCCCGCTTTAGTTTAGATTCCACAAGATCGCCCACACTACCCATAATAACGATCACAGCTGCCAGAATGATCCATTCTGTAGGTTTTACAATTGGCTCATACTTGGCCATTATGTAGGCTGCTATCATGGTAAAAACAAAGCCTCCAATAGTACCTTCAATTGTTTTTTTAGGTGAGACTGAAGGAAAAAGTTTTCTTTTTCCAATAGACTTACCTACCAAATATGCGAATGAATCATTGACCCAGATAAGTATAAATATTCCCATGATCAACATTTTCGCAAAAGCATCATCCTTGTATGGGATCATGGTCAGAAAGATGCAGCCTCCTCCAATATAGAATAGACCTATTAAGAATTTTTGATAGGTCTGGTATATTTTTTTACCGGAAAATAGAAAGTATATAAGTGCAATATTTACAGTGATAGAAAGAAACATTAGAATATTAATAAGCACTTCGTCACGAATAATATAGATAAATAACCACCATAGTCCCAGATAGGCAGCAAAGACATGGTAGCCGCGAAGGTTTACTAATCTTTTGTATTCATAAAGGCATGCGAGTCCGAAGACCATAAAGAGAAAGTCGAAGGCGTCTGAACTTAGGAAAACGGCAGAGAGAAGTAAAATAACATACACAACCCCCGTAAGTAAACGCCTTAAAAGTTCCGTCATCCTATAAGTCTTCCAATAGTAAGAGGTATAAATGCTTAGAACTACTTCCGTAAGTTAGAAAATCATCTGCATTTTCGTTGGTAGCTTGAAAATGCTTTAAAGTAGTGATATTGGCAGGGATGCCGTGTTTGTATTTCTTCTTGATCGACTTTAGGCCTTCGCCAATACTTTCTACTAATTGACTGGTGGTAGCAAAAACAATGACGTTCTCAGGAAGTTCGTTGAGTTTCTTTTCCTTCAGTTGATTGGAGCTAACTAAAATAGATCCGTTCTGGGCAATTAGGTGCTCGCAAGTGGTAAAAAAGATCTCGCTGGCATTGGCATTGCTGGTAAAAACGACATTTTCCTTAGAGAATTTTTCTTCTAATCTGGGGTCCATACTAAAGAAAGATAATTCCTCCCAATGATTTTCCTCTACAATATTCTTTAAGGCATCAGATACTTCTGTGAAAGAATCGCAATACAAGAATTTTCCTCCGTTCTTCTTAAAATGAATGGTAAATTTTTCATCAATGGGAAGATTGAGGTCGGGCATATGAACTCCCCTGGTCTCTGCAGTAGCTTTAGAGGCCTTCTTTTTTTTACCTCCCCCAAATAAGCTGGAAAATAGTCCCATTTCTTGATTTAAATCGCGTTTAATGTACTAATTTCTTGAACAATTCAAGGCATTTATTTCTTGTCCTTGGCAAGTTCTTCTGGTTTTTTCTTGTCTTCAGGTTCGACCTTGTCTTTAGAATCCTTCGGTTCGTCCTTGTCTTTAGAATCCTCCTTTTCTATGGTAATCTCTTGTCCTTTCTTATCAAAATGCTTTTCAAAAGGTCTTTTTCCAAAGATTTTCTCAAGATCTTCTTTAAAGATAACCTCTTTTTCCAATAACCTTTCTGCCAATTCTGTCAACTTATCCTTGTTCTTATTTAAGACATCAATGGCTCTTGCATACTGGGCCTCTATTAGTTTGGAGATTTCCTGGTCTATCGTCTGTGCCGTTTCTTCACTATATGGTTTAGTGAAACCGTATTCATTTTGCCCGGAAGAGTCATAGTATGTAATATTGCCGATCTCATCATTAAGACCATAAATGGTTACCATGGCCCGTGCTTGTTTTGTTACTTTTTCGAGATCGCTTAAGGCACCCGTTGAGATCATATTAAATATCACCTTTTCAGCTGCTCTTCCACCCAGAGTGGCACACATCTCATCTTTCATTTGTTCTGGCCGTACAATAAGTCGCTCTTCGGGCAAGTACCAGGCAGATCCTAAAGACTGTCCTCTTGGTACTATGGTTACCTTCACAAGAGGTGCAGCATGTTCTAGCATCCAACTAACTGTAGCATGACCTGCTTCGTGATAGGCTATTGTCTTTTTTTCATCCTGAGTAATGATCTTGTTTTTCTTTTCGAGTCCGCCTACAATACGATCCACAGCGTCAAGGAAATCTTGTTTTTCTACTGCCTTTTTTTCTTTTCTCGCAGCGATGAGTGCTGCTTCATTACATACGTTGGCAATATCTGCTCCAGAGAACCCGGGGGTCTGTCTTGCAAGAAAATCAAGATCGAGCGCTTCAGCTGTTTTGATGGGTCTTAAATGTACTTCAAAGATCTCTTTACGTTCTCTTATATCTGGAAGATCTACATAGATCTGCCTGTCGAACCTTCCGGCTCGCATCAGTGCTTTGTCTAGTACATCGGCCCGGTTAGTGGCTGCCAACACAATAACATTTGTATTGGTGCCAAAACCATCCATTTCGGTAAGGAGTTGGTTCAGGGTATTTTCACGTTCATCATTGGAACCCGTAAAATTATTTTTACCTCTTGCTCGCCCAATAGCATCTATTTCATCAATAAAGATAATAGCCGGGGCTTTGTCCTTGGCTTGCTTAAAAAGGTCGCGGACCCTGGAAGCTCCTACACCCACGAACATTTCAACAAAGTCTGATCCGGATAAGGAGAAAAATGGAACCTTGGCCTCTCCAGCAACTGCTTTTGCGAGTAAGGTCTTTCCTGTACCGGGAGGGCCCACAAGAAGGGCTCCCTTAGGGATCTTTCCACCCAATGAGGTATATTTATCCGGATTTTTAAGGAATTCTACGATCTCTTCAATCTCTTCCTTTGCACCTTCAAGACCAGCCACATCCTTAAAAGAGGTTCTGGTATCTGTTTTCTCATCAAAGAGTTTAGCCTTGGACTTTCCAATGTTAAAGATCTGTCCACCGGCACCACCGGCACCACCGCCAGACATACGCCTCATTAGATATATCCAAATTCCAATGATTAGAACAAATGGAACTATGGTGATCAAAAGATCCATAATTACATTAGATTCCTTATCGAACTCTACAATGGTATTGAGGGAATTTTCCTTTTTTAATTCGGTGATCTCATTTTGAAAGATCTGAAGGTCCCCATAATCCAATACATATTGAGGGATCTCTGCCGTTGTTGGGAAGAAGGGTTTAGTGGCCACATCTTTATGCACATCCTTTGCTAAAGCTTCTTCTGTAAGAAATACTTTGGCCTGGTTTGTATTGGTAATGATCAGGATCTTTGCAATATCACCTGTCCTCAGATATTGTTGTAATTCTGAGGTGGTGGTCTTCCGTGTGGAAGTTAGGTTCCCGCTCCCAAAAAAGTTGAATGCTATTAGCAATACCGCAATGAGACCATAGATCCACCATGAGCTGAATTTTGGTTTTTTCTGCGGGGTATTATTATTTTCTTTAGCCATTTTTTATTGATTAAAACTACTTTCTACCATGGTTACTTTCGCATCACCCCATAGCCCTTCAAGATCATAAAAGTCTCTTATCTGCTTTTGAAAAACATGAACTACTACGTTTACATAATCCAAAAGCACCCATTCGGCATTGTCTGATCCTTCTACATGCCAGGGTTTATCTTTTATTCCTTTACTAACTGTTTTTTGAACTGAATTTACGATCGCATTGACATGCGTATTGGAGGTTCCATTACATATAACAAAGTAGTCGCAAACGGTATTTTCTATGTCTCTTAGGTCGAGTAGATTTATTTCAAGTCCTTTAACTTCTTCTATTCCGTGTAATATTAAAGCGATTAACTCATCTGCGCTAGCCTTCCGTTTCTGCATCCAAAATTTTTAATTTCTACAAAGTTATTATTTTTTTGTTTTCTTAACCATTGTTTTTAACATAACATTGTACCTGCAACGGTTCTTTTCCACAAGATGAACATAATCAAAGTTAGTGCCACGGATTCTACCAATCTGCATCTCAAAAGAATGTTGCAAGATAGTAGCTTGAAAGATTTCACGGTATTGGTTGCGGAAACACAACAGCAGGGCAGGGGACAGGGTGGCTCTCATTGGACCACAGAAACCGGTAAGAACCTGACGTTTAGTGTGTTGAAGCGTTTCAATAATCTCCTTGCTAAGGATCAGTTTCTTGTATCCATGGCCGTTTCACTCGCTATTTATAAAGCCCTCAATGCCATTCAAATTCCGGATCTTTCGATAAAATGGCCGAACGACATTCTGTCAGGCAGTAGAAAACTTTGTGGGATCTTAATAGAAAACACATTAAAAGGATCTCAACTCAAACATTCAATTATTGGTATTGGTGTTAATATTAACCAAGAATCCTTTGATTCTTTGCCAAATGCCACTTCTTTAACGCTAATTTCAGGGAAAACCTATGACCTGGATATACTATTAGATGAAATACTGCTACGTCTAAAAAAGCAGTTGGCCCTATTAGAGGAAAATAAGGTTGCAACTCTTGATACAGAATATCAGCAGTTACTTTTTAGAAAAGATAAATCTGCGACCTATGAGATCAAAGACCAGCGGGTAGAAGGCATTATCAGGGGTGTTAATAAGGAAGGGAGACTACTTTTGGAACAAGGGTCGCAAAGTATTGAATCCTACGGATTTAAAGAAATAGCGTATTGTCTGTAAGAAGTTGAAAGCGTGGGCGTGTTGCTATAATTTTGTTAGATTTTCTGAAAGTGTACCCATAAAATTGGTAATTGGATTTTTGATCATCATGGCCATCATAGCATTAAATTCGCCTTCAAAATTCAGCATTACTTCACTGGTATTGTCGTCTATTGCGGTGATATGCGCGCTTAGGGTAAAAGGAAGTTTCTCACTGGCTGCACCCAGGACAACACGCTCAAATGGAACTTGCTCCTTGCGTTTCAAGACTATTTGAGGCATTCCTTTCAGGGCAAATAAGAATGTATCTTCATCAATGATCTCAAACTTATCTATAGACTCTGGCATCAATTGCTCAAAGTTTTTCAAATCTGTGAGAAATGTATAGACGGCTTCATTACTCTTTTCAACGGTCTTCTTGGGAGTTTCTATATGCATGGTATTATGGTTTCCAGAGCGAAGGATCCTTTCTCCACTCCATTAAGGTATGTAATTGTTCTTCTTTTATGTAATTGGTCTCCGAGGCTAATTGAATTAAGGTCTCAAAATCACTTAGTGTATGAAGATCTATTTCTTTTTTCTCGAAATTCTTTAATGCTATATCAAATCCATAGGTAAAGATGGCGATCATACCTTTTATTTTGGCCCCATCGTTTGCAAGTGCTTCTACAGCATTTAAACTGCTTTTACCTGTACTTATCAGATCTTCAATGACCACCACGGTCTGATCTTTTTCCAAAAGACCTTCTATTTGGTTCTGTCTTCCATGCGACTTTGCTTCGGGCCGTACATAGATAAATGGAAGGCCCAGGTATTCTGCCACCAGAACTCCGATGCCAATGGCACCAGTGGCCACGCCGGCAATAATATCTGGTTTCCCGTACAGCTCCTCTACCTGTTTTGCCATCTCTTCCTTTACGTAGTTCCTAATGACCGGAAAGGAGAGGAGAATTCTATTATCACAGTAGATAGGTGATTTCCATCCCGAAGCCCATGTAAATGGATTTTCGGGTCTCAACTTTATTGCATTAATTTGCAGAAGTAGTTCTGCGGTTTTATTTGCAGTATGCTTGTCTAAAATCATTTCGCAAATGTATAAAGTTTTTGTTAATGACGCCCCCTTAGTTTTAACAAACAAGCTCTCAGAAACCGTTAACGGTGAATACTTCCCTCTTAATGGGACTGCCATTAAGACTGCAATAGATGCTTTAGTAAAAAAGAAGTTAAAGGCCGCTTATATCTATCATCCCAATCATGAGGAGATCCTTAAAAAGTTCACAAAGAAAATTCCTCTGGAAGTAGCTGCAGGCGGGGTTGTAACTAATAAACAAGGGAAAGTACTTTTTATTTATAGAAATGATAAGTGGGACCTGCCAAAGGGTCGTTTAGATAAGGGTGAGACGATCGAAGAATGTGCGCTTCGCGAAGTGGAGGAAGAGACAGGGGTCCAAGGTTTGAAGATCGAAAACTTCTTAAAGACCACCTATCATGTTTTTAAAAAAGGTGGCACCTACAAGCTCAAAGAAGTTCATTGGTATGCCATGAAAACATCGTATAAAGGCAAATTAGTAGGGCAAAAAAGCGAAAAGATAGAGAAAGTGAAATGGAAGGGACCTCACAAGATCCAAAAGGCCCTGGAGAATTCATATACCAATATTAAAACGCTATTCGAAGTGGACAATTTTCACTAGGCAGCCTTTGTGATCTCCAAAATGTCATTCTTTCGAATAGGCTTATTCTTGAAGTCTATAAGGTGATGTGTACTAGACTTAAAGCGCTCCCACTGCTGTAGGTCATATGGGTCAATAGAGGATGTTACTATGTTGATCCTTATAGTAGAATCGATCTTTAAGGTTAGAAATTTTTCCAGAAATTGCCATCCATCCATAATGGGCATATTGATATCCAGAAAGATCACCTGGGGTATGGGGATATTTTGTTCAACCATGGAAGTGATTTCATCAATCGCTTCTTTTCCATTTACATAGGTCTTAATTTCCTCAGCAAGGTCAAAAGAATTCAACATCTTCTTGATCCCAAAAACGGTAATGGGATCATCATCAATGATACAAATACTCTTAATTTTTTTCATTGAAGTATATTTTAAAGGTGGTTCCTTTACCAACCTTGCTATCTACGGTTACTTTGCCATTCATGGCCTCAATTTGATTCTTGGTAATATATAGACCTATACCCCGGGCATCGGGGTTTTCATGAAAAGTCTTGTACATCCCAAAAAGTTTATCCCCATGCTCTTCCAGGTCAATACCCAAGCCATTATCCTTAATGGATAAGACCAGATAGTCACCTTTGGTTTCGGCGCTCAAATGTATAACCGGCTTACGCATAGGATCTTTATATTTTATACCATTGGTAATAAAGTTCATAAGGATACTTTCCACATATGACGGCACTGCTTTTACTTCAATGTGTTCATCAACATCATTAATAATCAATGCATTACTATTCTTTAAAAATGCGATAAGATTCTGTTCTACCGTAGCTATTTTCTCGTTGAGATTGATGGATTTCTTGTCAAGATTAATTTTTGTGCTAATGGCTACCACCTCATTAAGATTTTCCAGGGTTTCCAGTAAATTATCTGAGGCTTCCATCAACATTTTGATGATCCTGTTCTTCTCCTCTGCATCTGTTTCACTTACTAAGAAGTCTAATAGCATAGAAAAATTAGCGGTGTGCGACCTTAAATTATGGGATACTATATGGGCAAAGTTGATCAGTTTCTTATTCTGATGGGAGGTAACGTTGATCAGGTCATGCAACTCCTCTTCCTTGCGCTTAAGATCGGAGATATCCAGGCTAATGCCAATGAGTCCTTTTACTTTTCCTTTATCGCCCTTTAGTGGAATCTTGGAAGTAAGGAAGGTAGTTATTGTCCCGTCTTTTTTGATATTGATGGTTTCAACACCTAGCATGGCTTTGCCAGAATTCATGACTTTAAGATCCTCAGCCCGCGAAATTTCGGCAACATCTTTGTCATATAGGTCAAAGTCATTCTTGCCAATAACCTCAGATTGATCTTTGAATCCCAGGTACGCTAATTCTGATTTATTCACCAGTATCTTTCGAGAATCAAGGTCTTTGATAAATACGTTTAATGGCAGGTTGTCAATTAAGGTCCTTAATAATTGTTGTTCTTCTTTGAGTTGAGCCTCCTTTAATTTGCTTTCGGAAATATCCTGGGCTGTGGACCATAAGAGTTTACGCCCTTTTTTATTGCCAACAAGGGAACCACTAACCAGAACGGGAAATTTTGTGCCGTCCTTTTTAATATATTCTTGTTCTTCCGGTCCAAAGGCATTATTGCTTTCAATCTCTTTCTTGATCCTATAGATCTGTGTTTTGGAAACAGAAACCAGAATATCCTGGACCTTCAAAGTGCCAATATGATCTTTGGTATAGCCTGTGGTCTTTTCAAATGAAGAATTATAATCAAGTATCTCACCGGTATCAAAATCGCTTAAGATATAGCTGGTGGGTGACAATTCATAAAGAGCCCGGAATTTTTGCTCACTGATCTTTAGTTTTTGACGGGCAGCAAACATTTCTTTGATCATCCTGCCTTCGGCCAGTAAAGAGACTACTTTATTATCTTCATCATAGACAGGTATTAAACTAAAATCTACCGGAATTGGATTCTTGTCTTTATCTAAAACAACGATCTCACTTCTCATGGTCTCTCCTTGAGCTGCAGCTTTGATAATTTCTTTAAGTCCATCTTTTATATAGTCCGGGATAGGCCACCAGTAGGCATCCCAGAATTTTTTATTTACAACATCACTTTCTTTGAGACCAGAGAATTGAAGGGCCGTTTTATTTACCTCTTTAAAAGTACCCTGAGTATCAAGGATGCCCGTAAACTGATAGGACGAATTAAAGATTGTACTGAAATGACGCTCTTGTTGCTTGATTTTATTTTTGGAAACTATTTCCGGTGTAAGATTTTGTAAAGTTCCTACCAGGCCAATACACTTCCCATATTTATACACGGGTTTTCCGGTGCCTAATACAGTAATTTCATTGCCCTTGGCGGTAATTACCTGACCTTCTACTTTCCATGGCTCCCCCTTCTCAATAGCTTTATCTAAAGTTAGTGCCACAGTATTTCTACTATACCCTTCTTTAAAAAAATTGATGGCATTTTTTATACTTGGCTCATAGCTTTCAACTACTTCATGAATAGACTTTATAATTGGGCACCAGCTAAGTTTCTTTCTGACGAAATCAAATTCCCAACTTCCAATGATAGTGCTTTGGGTTTTTTCTTCGTGGAGAAGTTCTAATTTTTGGATGGTAAGTTCATTGTCAATTCGCTCTGTGATATTCTCAGTGTGAATAATGACTCCAATTATATTTTCCTTTTCGTCATACCAGGGAATGTTCTGCCATTCGAACCAGAATTCATTCTCGTCTTTATCGAAGTGGCGTTGATGGCCTTTATCCCCTGTTTCTCCTTTAAGACAATTATCCAAAACTTGTTTCCAGTCATCACTTATTTCCCCAAAAAGTTCATTGATAGATTTTCCAATAACATTTATCTTATCGAAATCAAAATCATTGATCCACTTGTCAGAAACAAATTCTACCTCAAATTTTTTATTAATAAAGGCAGTTGCCGTAGGCAACTGTTTAATGAGGTAGTTAAAGGTTACTGTAGGGGTTCCACGCAACATTCTGTTGTAATTTCCTACTAATGTATTCTGATTATTCATCATTCTTTAATGATTGTTGTGAACCTGCCAAATCTCGTTGTGTGCGTGCAATTTTCTATGGAATGTAGGCAAATACCACTACAAAGTAAGAAAAAACTTACAAAATACAAATTTGTTGAATAAATTAGCGTGGAATTGGGAATTCGGCGACCTACTAGTTCATAAGTCTTAACCGTTTATTTTACATGTTGATTCATCAGAATTTAACTGTATCCGGAACCAATGAAGTGTAATCGCCGCCATTTCGGATCACATCCCGAACAATAGAGGAACTGATGTAAGATTTTCCCGACGACGTAAGTAAAAAAACGGTTTCTATACCCGAAAGTTTACGATTAGTATGAGCTATCGCCTTTTCGAATTCAAAGTCGGCCGGATTTCGAAGTCCTCTTAAAATAAATTGTGCATTTACTTTTTGACAGTAGTCAATGGTAAGTCCGCTGTAGGTATCAACCTTAACTTTCTTCTCCCCCTTAAAAGCTTTTTCGATAAAGGATTTTCGTTGCTTTTCAGAAAACATATACTTTTTCTCGGCATTGCTTCCAATGGCAATAATGATCTCATCAAAGAGATGAATTCCTCGTTCTATAATATCATAATGCCCCAAGGTAATGGGATCAAAAGAGCCTGGGAAGATAGCACGTCTCATTTGCAATAGCTGTTTTTACGAATTAAAGGTACTTATTTTTCGTCTAAAGCTTCTTCAATAGCACTTTCAAAAAGCTCGGCCAAGGATATCCCAGCCGCTAAAGCCTGTTGAGGTAAAATACTCTGTTCTGTTAGGCCCGGAGTTGTATTCATCTCCAGCATATAAGGTATTTTATCGATCAAAATAAATTCGCTCCGCGTATAACCTTTCATTTTTAGAACTTCATAGGCAAGTTTGGCGTAATGCTCTACGTTCTTTTTTTCTGTTGCTGAAATTCTGGCTGGGGTGATCTCTTGTGACTTTCCCTCATATTTAGCTTCGTAATCAAAGAAATCGTTTTCGGTGACTATTTCGGTAATGGGCAAAACTTTAGTAGCTCCCTTATAGGTAATAACACCTACAGAGACCTCTGTTCCCTGCAGAAAGGATTCTATTATGATCTCATTGTCTTCCGTATAGGCTTTCTCAATTGCAGGACGAATCTGATCCTTGGTATAGACCTTGGAAATCCCATAGCTACTTCCTGCCTTATTTGCCTTCACAAAACAAGGAAGGCCTACTTTCTTTAAGATATCATCTTCGTTTATTACATCACCTTTATTTAGATAAAAAGAGGTAGCTGCTTTTATCCCATAAGGTTTTAAGACGCTAAGAAGATCTCGTTTATTAAAAGTCAAAGCAGCCTGGTAATAGCCGCAAGAGGTCTGTGGTATGCCCAGCAGTTTAAAGTACGATTGCATTAGTCCGTCCTCCCCCGGAGTTCCGTGAATTGCATTGAATACACAATGAAAGGAGATCTTATCATTACCCATGGTTACTGTAAAATCTGCCTTGTTAACAGCATATTCCTTATCAGCATCGTCTAAACAGACCCATTTTTCCGTAGATATTAGGACGCGGTACGGAGTATATCTTTCCCTACTAAGGTGTTTGTATACATTCTGACCGCTGAGTAAGGAGATCTGATGCTCACTGGAATAGCCTCCCATAATGATGGCAATATTCACTTTCATTTTTGCAATAGTGAGGTTTGATTCATGATCTATTGACTGGTTATAACGAAATCAAAGTAAAGAAAAAAGCATTCGGTTTCCTATCTTTGCCAGGTTATAAAGTAAACTTATGAGGAATTTTTTTAATTTTCTTCGCAGCAAATCTCTGCTGATCAACCTTGGCCTTGCTTTGGTAGCTGTCCTCTTGATCTCCTGGATGGCACTGCAATGGCTCAAGGGGTCTACCCATCATGGAGAACTTGTAGAAGTACCTAATCTTTCAAAATTGTCTGTTACAGACATGCGGGAGGCTATTGAGAGTTCAAACCTGAGATATGAGGTGCTCGATTCTGCCAACTATGATCCGGACTATCCCAGATTTTCCATCATAGAACAAAATCCGCCTGCCGGAAACATGGTAAAGGAGAATCGTAAGATCTACATTACCGTTAATCCTTCCGGATACAAGAAGGTCACTGTTCCAAAAATTATTCAGGTAACACAACGTAATGCTGCTTCTATGTTAAGAGCAGTTGGCCTGGATGTTGAACGGGTAACCTATATAGATGAATTAGGCAGGGATATGGTGTATTATGCAAAATTCAAGGGTAAGAATGTTAGCCCCGGCGATAAATTACCAAAGACATCCAAGATCGAACTTATCTGTGGAAATGGCTCCATTTCTGGCAGGGCCAAGATCAAAGCCGATTCAGAATAGCCATATGAATGATATCCAGCCCGCTGATCCCGCCGAAGATGATCTTTTTGAACATCACCGATTTACAGCTTCTAAAGGGCAGGAACCCTTACGTGTAGATAAGTTTTTAATGAACTTTATTGAAAATGCGACCCGGAATAAAATTCAACAGGCAGCAAAAGGGGGTAATATTTGGGTAAACAGCAAAGTAGTAAAACAGAATTACAAGGTAAAGGCTGGTGATGAGGTAAGGGTTTTATTTGAACACCCTCCTTATGAATTTCTCCTAACCCCTGAAAATATCCCTTTAGACATTGTTTACGAGGATGAGATTGTACTGGTTGTAAATAAACCTGCCGGGATGGTGGTGCATCCGGGCCATGGCAACTATTCCGGTACCCTGCTAAATGCACTAGCCAATCACAACAAAGATCTTCCCGAGAATTCCAGTGGCAGACCCGGACTGGTACATAGAATAGACAAGGATACCTCAGGATTACTGGTGATCGCAAAGACCAGTGAGGCTATGACCCATTTGGCCAAACAGTTTTATGATAAGTCAAGCGAGCGTCAATATGTAGCCCTTGTATGGGGTAATATTGAAGAAGAAGAGGGCACTATTGAAGGTCATATTGCTCGTAACCCCAAGAACAGACTTCAGATGCAGGTTTTTCCTGAAGGGGATCAGGGGAAAGAAGCCGTAACGCATTATAAGGTCATTGAACGCCTCGGATATGTTACTTTGGTCTCATGTATCCTGGAAACAGGAAGAACCCATCAGATCAGAGTTCATATGAAGCATATTGGGCATACACTTTTTAATGACGAACGATATGGGGGCGATAAGATCTTAAAGGGTACCACCTTTACCAAATACAAGCAATTTGTAGATAATTGTTTTAAAATTTTGCCAAGGCAGGCCCTGCATGCAAAGACCCTCGGTTTTATTCATCCTGTTAGTGGTAAAAAAGTTCAATTCAATTCAGAACTTCCGGAAGATATGGCCTTATGCATTGATAAGTGGAGACATTATTCCAAGCATAGCCGATAGTATAAGTACTTTCAATAGGCGTATCAAAAACAATTAGAATGAGCCAAGCAGAATTACCAATTTTCCTTCTTATTTTCGTTGAAAATTGTTGCTTATGAAGATTGTAATTTCTCCAGCAAAGTCGCTCGATTTTGAAACTAGTTTACCTACTGCTCAATATTCCATGCCGGCTTTTCTCCAGGAATCGGAGAAGATCAACAAGGTACTTGTAAAAAAGAGCCCAAGGTCTCTTAAGCGCTTAATGGATATCTCTACTCAATTGGCAGAAGTCAATTGGGAGCGAAACCAACAATTTAATTTGCCCTTTTCACCAGACAATGCAAGGCCAGCCATCTACGCCTTTAACGGCGATGTGTACCTGGGGTTAGATGCGTATTCCTTGCCGGAAGAAAAAGTAGGGAAAATGCAGGATAGCCTTAGAATCTTGTCTGGACTTTATGGAATATTAAAACCACTCGATCTAATACAGCCCTATCGCTTGGAGATGGGTACTTCCCTAAAAATAGGAAGGAAGAAAAATTTGTACGAATTCTGGAGGACCACCCTTACCAATGCTTTAAACGAGGAGCTGGAAGAAGGTGAAATGTTGGTAAATCTGGCTAGTAATGAATATTTCTCCGCCCTGGATTCAAAAAAAATTAAGGGTCCAATTATTACTCCGATCTTTAAGGATTGGAAGAATGACAAGCTTAAGGTACTCAGTTTTTTTGCCAAAAAAGCGAGAGGTTCAATGGTTCGGTATCTTATTGACACCAATGCAAAGACCCTCGATGATATTCGTGGATTTACCGGAAATGATTATCAGTTCAGCAAAGAACATACGCTTAAGGAACATCAACCTGTATTTATCCGATAGAATATTTTTGAATTGCGATCGTTTTAATCCTATAGAATCTTATTAAAACACTCCTATGAAACGATTGATCATTTTATGTATGGCTTTTGGAATAATGACAACGGCCTGCTCAGACAGGGATGATGATCTTATTTCCATAAACCTCAGGGTTAAAAATATGAGCTCCCTGGTCTTTGATGAAGTTATCGTAGGAAGTGAGGATCATGTGTATGAAACTTTGAGTCCGGATACCTACTCAGAATACCAGGAATTCGAAACCGCATACTCCTATGCCTATATTCAGATCACTTCTGGTGAGGAAGTATTTGTTTTACAACCCATAGATTTCGTAGGCGAAGAAGTCTTGCCTATCGGTTTATACACCTATGAACTTAATGTGGATGAGGAAGGACAGGTTACCTTAGAATTCCAAATCGATTAAGTCTTTCCCTTTACATTTATCTTTTCTTCCAGGGATGGCCTCTTTCTTATTTTTCGCGGCCTGCGAGCCCCATAAGATTTATTGGCGATCTTTCCCCGTTTACTGCTTTTATCTCCTTTTCCCATGTTTTTAATTTACTATAAGATATGAAATGTGGACGAAAGGAACAAGGAAAGGACTAACACCTTTGTTGGCCAGTAGTGTTAAAAACAGTACATTGCTTTTTTTGACCCCTGCCTAGTGTTTCAACATACTCATCCATATAAACCTTTTCTTTTTCCGGAAGCGACCAAAATGATCGTAGGGACTCTGCCACCTCCCAGGTTCTCACAGAAAGCGTTAAAGACGAGCGATGTAAATTTTTGTTATGGCAGTAAAGATGGGCAGCTTTGGCCTATTCTTGATCGTATCTTTAACCTTTCACTGAGCTATGAGACCACAGAAAAAGCTATTAAAGAAAGGATGCAATTTCTTAAAGAGCGAAAGATCGCTATTTGCGATATTGTGGCCAGTGCTAAACGGATCAAAGTAGATGCTTCCGACATTGGGATGAAAGACATCCAACTCCGGAACATTGTGGGCTATTTGCAGGAATACACCAACATACATACGCTATTGTTTACGGGCGGCAACAGTCTCAATGGTCCTGAATACCTTTTTAGGAAACATCTTAAAGAACATGGTTTAACTATGCGATGCATTTCTGATGAGGTGCCGAGGATCCATGAATTTAGCTTGAGATCATCTTCAAGGGTAATTAGAACCATCTCTTTAACAGCGCCTTCAGGAGCCGCCAACAGGGCGGTGGGCAGTATGGAAAGCTATAAAAAAATGAAGGAAGAAAATTCGAATTTTAATACATTAGATTTTAGGGTACTACAATATCAGCCGTTCTTTTAGGGCAAATTGAAAAGGGCCTTGTCGCAGAACAAGGCCCCTTTACGAGAACACTATATGAAAATGAAAAACGGTTATTTATTATTACACATGCAATATATGTTAGATCTCCTGTATAGCAGAAAGTATGTTGTAAACTGTGTTGGATTTGTTGTCAGGATAGATTTTTTTGTTATTTCGGTCAATTGAGGGCAGGCATACAGGAATAATATGGATATTTATACCTTAGAATAATTAGGGACTTTCTTTAAACCTTAAGCTCATATTGAAGAGAACATATATATATGCCACAAACCAAACGATTAGAAGAATTCAAAAAATTGGTCAAAAACAAGTTCTATATCTACAATAGCTTGTTTTTAAACCTTCCTTACCAAAATATAGAAAATGTAGGGATGTTGATCCCGTTGCTTTATCATCAATGTGAAAAGGGTTTACAATCTGGTCAAAATCCGCAGCAGATCCTGGATCATTTCTTTAAGAATTATGCAAACATAAGTTCTGAACAGGATAAGATCGATTTTATGTTCAGGATCATACAGTACGTGGAACGGCAGGTTGTTTTATATGACAGTGTAGAGGATGCTGCTTTTCCAAAATTGCACGAGCTGAGTACTTCGCGAACCATAAAGGATTATTTTCAACTGGTAGATAAGAAAAAGAAATGGAATACAATTTCCAGGCAACTGGAAACCTTTAGTGCCAGAATAGTCCTCACGGCCCATCCCACTCAATTCTATACTCCTTCGGTACTCGATATAATTGAGGAGTTAAGGCAACTTATTTTGGATGATAAGATCAACGATATAGATGTCGTCTTACAACAGTTAGGGCTTACCTCGCTGATCAACTCAAAAAAGCCTACTCCGCTGGAAGAGGCCAAGAACATCATTTATATCCTTAGAAATATTTACTATGATGCCGTTGGGGAGTTGTACAGTTATATCAAGGCCAATATTCGAAAAGAAAAATTTGAGAATTACAATATATTAAAACTAGGCTTTTGGCCCGGAGGAGATAGAGATGGCAATCCGTTTGTTACGGCCGCCATTACTAAAGACGTTGCAGATGAGCTTCGGATAACCCTGATGAAGTGCTACTACAATGACCTAAAGAAGCTACGTAAGAAGCTCACTTTTAAAGCACTTCAGGAGCCCTTGAACAAGTTACAGGAAAAACTGTATACCGCCATGTTCAACGTGGATAGGGTATTAGGCTATGAGGATATCATAGATTCATTGACGGGAATTAAGGAAACACTCAATGAAAGATATCAAGGATTATACAGCCAGGACCTGGAACAATTAATGGATAAGGTTCGCATTTTTAAGACCCATTTCGCCACCCTCGATATTCGTCAGGATCACAGCAAACATGTTCAACTGATAGAAGAGATCCTTCAAAAGAACGGATATATCAAGAGTTCACTTTCAGAATTGGAAGATGCCGAACTAACCAGGATCTTGCTCCATGACAATATTCAGCTGGAAGCAGATGATTTTAAGGACGATATCTTAATAGATACTATTGTTAACATCAAACAGTTAAAAGCCATTAAAGCCAGGAATGGGGAGGATGGCTGCAACAGATATATCATTAGTAATTCTGAGGATATATTTTCGGTTCTTTTTGTTCACGCGCTTTTCCGATGGTGTGGGTACGCTCCCGGGGATATTTCATTCGATATTGTTCCTCTTTTTGAAACCATGATCGGGATGGAACGTTCAGAAGATATCATGAACACCTTGTTTTCACTGCCGGAATACCAAAGGCACCTCCAACAAAGAGATCAAAAACAGACCATGATGCTTGGATTCTCGGATGGAACCAAGGACGGAGGATATCTCAAGGCCAACTGGTCTATTTTTAAGACCAAAGAAACACTTTCCAAGGTTTGTTCTAAACATGGAATAAAGGCATTGTTCTTTGATGGAAGAGGCGGACCGCCGGCAAGAGGTGGTGGTAAAACACACAGATTTTATGCCTCTCAGACCAAGGATATCGCCAATAATGAGATACAACTCACTATTCAGGGGCAGACAATTACCAGTACTTACGGCACAAAGGATCATTTTATCCATAATTCGGAACAATTACTGACAGCAGGACTGTCTAATAACCTTTTTGGGAAGGAGAACGTGATTAGTGCGGATTCAAGAAAGTTGATAGAAGAATTATCGCTCTTAAGTTTCACAAAATACGATGCCCTAAAACAGCACCCTATGTTTATTCCGTATCTGGAAAATAGGAGCACTTTAAAATATTATACGAAGGCCAATATAGGAAGCAGACCTGGTAAGAGGGGAAAGAAGGCAAAACTGGAATTGTCCGATCTCCGGGCAATTTCCTTTGTAGGCTCATGGAGTCAACTTAAGCAAAACGTACCGGGATATTTTGGAATTGGTACGGCTTTGCAGACCCTGGTAGAAAAAGGAAGGTTAAAGGAGATCAAAAAACTTTACAGGGAGGTGCCTTTCTTTGAAGCGTTGATGCTCAACAGCATGATGTCACTTTCCAAATCCTATTTCGAACTTACTGCATACATGAAAGAAGATCCGGAATATGGACCTTTTTGGCAGATTCTTTATGAGGAATATGTATTATCAAAACAAATGTTGCTTAAAATCAGTAATTTTAAAATCCTGATGGAAAATGAGGCTGTTTCCAGGGAGTCCATTAAGATCCGGGAAAACATTGTACTACCCTTACTGGTTATTCAGCAATATGCCCTGCATAAGATAGGCCAGAACACTAAGGACAAAGAAGTATATGAGAAAATAGTAACACGTTCTCTTTATGGAAACATCAATGCCAGTAGAAACTCAGCCTAATTCTATTCTAATTATTATGACATTTGTTTATGAATCCTAAAGTATATCAACTCATCTACCGTTCAAAGGCTCAGCCTACTATGAAACAGGAACAGATCAGGCAGATCATAGATGAAGCCATGGCATTCAACGGACGGGTCGGAATTACTGGCTGTCTTGTCTATGACAGAGGTTATTTCCTTCAACTTTTGGAAGGCGAAGAAAAGGCAGTAGATGAATTGTATAAGAAGATCAAAAAAGATGCCCGGCATTCAGAAGCTGAGATCCTTTCTACCGGTTATACCAAAAAGAGGATCTTCGAATCATGGAGAATGGGCTATGTTGAACTGCTTGCAAAAACTACAGAAGAAAAGGAAGAACTAGCCGAAAATGCAAAAAATGAGCTGGCTAACGCCTCTACAAAGGACGATTTTACATCCAAAGTATTTTGGTATAACGTTCATGCCCTTTTAACAGAAATTGTTTTCTACAAATAATAAAGGCGGTACCATTATTAGAATAGACTGATCCACTAATTCAGTTCCAATCAAATACAAAATCATTACATTATAAGGGACTACTTAAAAGATGATAAAACGTCTTAATTCCAAAGGCGATCTGCCCTATGCGAAGGTTTTCATTGGGGCTGTGTTGATTATTGTCAGGGTTTACCATGGGGACAATAAAGGCTGGGATCTGCAGTTCATTTATAAAGGGAGCAATGGGTACAGTTCCACCCATAATGCGTATTTGAACTACTGGTTCCTGAAAAGCGTCACCCAGCGTACGCACTAAAAATTTCCCGTATTCATTGTTTAGATCTGTTCGGAATGCATCCGTTACTGAACCCTCCCTTAAGGTGAGGATTTTTTGGTGTGTCATTCGTTCCTCATAAGTGGGAATAGAATCCGTAATATAAAATCCTGACTTTTCTATATAGGACCTCACCAGGTTCTTGAGCCTGGCTCCTTTTGTTTCCGGTACCAGCCTGAGATCCAATTCTGCAGTAGCCGTTGCCGGGACTATGGTCCTCGCCTTTTCGCCAATCCAGGCCGATCCTAATCCTCTTATATTCAAAGAAGGATATTGCAATGATTCCTGATAAAAACCACCTACTTTATCTGGCGTGTTGATAGCAAGATGTTCGTTAATGGCTGTGGCATCATCTGGTACACTTTTTAGGATCTCCATGGTGGCTGCATCTATTGTGATCCCATCATAGTATCCGGGGATGGTTACCCTGCCGGTAGCATCTTTCATTCCTGCCAGAAGTTGAGCTAGTTGAAATCCCGGATTGGGAGCGTAATTGCCATAATGCCCGCTGTGTTGCGGATATTCTGGTCCGTAAGTAGTTAGGCTTACCGAAGTAATCCCCCTGCATCCATATACTACTGTCGGTTTACCTGAACCATGAACCGGTCCGTCACTGATCACCAGGAAATTGGCTTTTAGAAGGTCCTTGTATGCCTTTACTGCTTTTGGCAATGGTTTGCTGCTTTTCTCTTCTTCCCCATCCAAGATCACTTTTATATTAAAGGTGATCTGCTTATTCTCTTTTCTCAATAGATCGATGGCATTGAGAAACATTACTATCGGGCCCTTATCATCAGAGGTAGATCGGCCAAAAAGTCGCCAATCGTAGTCAATATCATCTTTCAGATCCTCAAAGGATTTCGTTGTAAAACCATCTCCTTCAGGGGCCTTTAACACTACTTTATACGGGTTGGGCTGATTCCATTTTGAGGGATCTACAGACTGCCCATCAAAGTGCATATAGAAAAGAATAGTAGGTTTTTCATCTACCATGGGTAGTGCAGCAAAGAATAAAGACTGTCCTTCAGTTGGTAATACAGAGGTATTAAAACCCCGTTTGTTGAATTCTTGCGTTAGCCAACTGAGGTTGCGGTTTATATCGGCAGTTTCAAGAGCATCGTTTGGAATGGCAACAAATTGCACCAATTCATCAATGGCATGTCTTACTTGTGACTTTAAAGCAATATCGGCCTGTGGATAGGCCATTGTCCCAATACAAAAAATGGTAATGAGTGTAAAAAGCTTCTTCATGATATCAAGGATCTATTATGGAATAAATGTAAACATTTCTCAACTCCTATAGCTTAGGGGTTCTTAATTTAATAATGACTACTCGAAGCAATAACAAAAATGGCGTGCTGTGCAGTAACAGATCGAACCAGTCCATAAAAGCCATTCCAGTGGCACCACCTGCTACCCATTTAAGTTTGCCCCAGAGATGAGGTTCAGGAAAATAAGGCGCAAGGCCCAGGGTAAGGCATAGCAAGAGTACTAATTTCCAGTTATCCAGAAGGTTCATATTGATGTTTTTATGGATGTGACAAAAGCGTCTATTCCCTGAGTTCCTTTTTCGGTGAGCATTTTAATAAAGGCCGAACCTATGATCGCTCCCTTGGCATGGGCGGTAGCCTGTTGAAAAGTTTGGGCATTGCTGATCCCAAATCCTACGATCTGTGGGTTTTTCAGGGCCATATCCGCAATCCGCTTAAAGTAAGAGTGCTGTTCTTCCCCAAATCCTGTTTTAGCGCCGGTGGTACTGGCCGAGCTAACCATATAGATAAATCCATTTGAAGCCTGGTCTATTTGATTAATCCGCGCATCACTTGTCTGTGGGGTTATCAGGAATATATTGAGCAATCCATGAGCCTTGAAGATGGCTTCGTATTCCTCCTGATACACGTCGAGAGGAAGATCTGGTAAGATGATCCCATCTATGCCTATTTCTTCACATTTCTTGCAAAAAGCCTCCACGCCATATTGTAAAACCGGATTAAAATACCCCATTATGACCAGGGGAATAGACACCTTTTTTCGCACATCCTTTAGTTGATTAAACAATACGTCCGTGCGCATCCCATTCTTTAAGGCGGCTGTTGAACTTGCCTGTATGGTGGGCCCGTCTGCCAACGGATCACTAAATGGCAGTCCAATCTCTATCATGTCTACCCCTGCTTTTTCTAAGGCCGTGATGATAGGTACGGTATCTTCCAGCCCGGGATATCCGGCCGTGAAATAAATGGATAGGAGTTTTTTATCTTCCTTAAGTTTTTGTTGAATTCTGTTCATCCTTTTTTTACTGCGTTTAATTTGCTATTTAGGAAGCGTTACAGTTTAAAATAATCAATATAGGTTTGCAGGTCCTTATCTCCTCTTCCAGACAAATTGATCACTACCACATCATCCGTACTAAACTTTCTATGATCGAAAATAGCAAAGGCATGAGAAGTCTCTATGGCCGGGATGATCCCTTCTAATTGAGAGACCAATAATCCGGCATTCATGGCCTCATCGTCTGTTATTGAAATAAATTCACCCCTGCCAGTTCTGTACAAATTGGCATGCATAGGGCCCACTCCCGGATAGTCGAGTCCGGCAGAAATGGAATACGGTTCAGTGATCTGACCGTCTTTTGTTTGCATCAATAAGGTCTTACTGCCATGTATGATCCCTACCTGTCCCAAGGCTGAAGTTGCTGCACTCTCCCCGGAGTGTATACCTTTACCGGCGGCTTCTACTGCAATTATGCCTACCTCTTCGTTATCCAGAAAATGGTAGTATGCTCCGGCAGCGTTACTGCCTCCACCTACGCAGGCTACAACATAATCCGGGTTTTCCCGGCCTTCCTTCTCCATCAGCTGCCATTTGATTTCTTCAGAGATGACTGACTGGAAACGGGCCACCATATCAGGGTAGGGGTGTGGCCCTACTACGGAGCCTATTATATAATGGGTGTTAACAGGATTATTGATCCAGTCGCGAATAGCTTCATTGGTAGCGTCTTTTAAGGTTCGGCTACCGGAAAGGGCAGGTCTTACTTCGGCCCCAAGCATCTTCATTCGAGCTACGTTGGGTGCTTGCCTTGCGATGTCTATTTCCCCCATGTATACTATACATTCAATACCCATTAGGGCACATACGGTAGCCGTGGCAACACCGTGTTGACCTGCACCTGTTTCAGCAATGATCCGGTTCTTGCCCAGTTTCTTTGCCATTAAGATCTGTCCTATGGTGTTATTTACTTTATGGGCACCTGTATGACATAGGTCTTCTCTTTTTAGATAGATCTTTGTCTTGTATTTTTCAGAAAGTCTGTTGGCAAAATAGAGGGGTGTTGGTCTGCCAACATAGTCTTTTAAGAGTTGATTAAATTCTTCCTGAAAAGAAGGATCAGCCATGATCTGTAAATAGTTCTGGCGAAGTTCTTCCGTATTGGGATAGAGCATTTCTGGGATAAATGCACCTCCAAACTCTCCGTAGTATCCTTTTTCGTCTGCTTGATAGGTTTTCATAGCCAGCGTATTAATTTTCGTTTTGCAATTTATTTATAAAGATTTGTAAATCTTTCGTATTCTTCAGACCCGGACTTATTTCAAATTTACTGTTCACATCAATGGCATGGCATTTCTGCGCTATGGGCGAAGCTAAAAATTCAGCAAGTTCAGGAATATTAGCCGGACCTATTCCCCCGCTTAAAAAGAATGGGATATCGGAGGTATAGGAACTCATAAGGTGCCAGTCAAAGGTAAATCCATTCCCACCTGGTAAGGGACCTTTGGTATCGAACAAAAAATAATCACAATAGGATTCATAGGGTGTTAACTGGTCAAAGATGAAACTAGTTCCTACACTGAATGCTTTTATTATTTTGTACGTTCCTTTGGTCTTTTGATGCGCTTTTTCCAGCAGCTGAAGTTCCTCTCTAAGCCGGGCACAGAATGGGGCTGTTTCCTTCCCATGCAGCTGAATAAGATCTAGGGGAACTTGTACAACCTTTTCTAGTATTTCATCAATTGAAGCATCTACAAACACCCCCACCCGTTTTATGGATAATGGCAACGAAGGTACGCTAGCCGTAGAATATCGCTTTGAAGGCTCCCAGAATATAAAGCCCATATAGTCTGGCATCAGGGCTGCAACGGCCTCCATGTTTTCCATATATTTCATGCCGCAGACCTTTACTTTCATGCCTCTAAATCTTTTATAAAGTTAGTGGCACTTTTACCGGGATCCTGGCTGGCCATAAAAGACTCCCCAATAAGGAAACCTTCATAACCTTCTTGTCGTAGACTAATAATTGCAGATGTTTGTCTAAGTCCACTTTCGGAAACTTTTACAAATTCATCCGGGATCTTGGAGGCAAGCATTCTGCTTGTTTCCAAAGAAACCTCAAAGTTCTTAAGGTTACGGTTGTTAACCCCAATCATGGTGAGTCCAGGCATTAGTGCATGGTTTAATTCGCTCTCATTGTGAACTTCCAGTAAAACTTCAAGTTGAAGCTGCCTTGCCAACTCTGAGAATGCTTTGATCTCATCTCTGCTAAGAATGGCTGCGATCAGCAAAATAACATCCGCTCCATGGGCTTTTGCTTCAATTAGTTGGTATTCGTCAATTATAAATTCTTTCCGCAACAGCGGAATATTTACCGTGGCGCGGGCTAAAAGTAGATCTTCCAGGCTTCCTCCAAAGAAGTGGCTATCGGTAAGAACAGACATTCCGCAAACTCCCGCAGCTTCATACGCCCGGGCTACTTCCTGTATAGGGCTTATCGAATTGATTACAGATTTAGAGGGAGATCTGCGTTTAAATTCTGCGATGATCCCCGAGTCACTTTCCCTTAATGCATTAGAAAGGGATACCGTTTTACGATTGAACAGATTGGAAGCTTCAAGTTGTTTAATTGGAATAAGCGACTTCTTTAAGGCCACCTCCTTTTTCTTCTGCAATACTATTTTCTCAAGAATATCCATTAGCTGCTAAGTTCTTGTAGGGTGCGAAGCGCTTTTAAGCCCTTACCGCTTTTAAGTGATTCCATAGCAATTTCGAAACCCTCTTTTGGCGAGCTTTCCTTTGCAGTCGCGATTGCTATACCGGCATTGGCACATACCACATTATTTTGGGCCTCGGTGCCCTTTCCTTGCAAAATATCCATAAATATCTGAGCAGACGCTTCAATTGAAGTGCCCCCAGCTATAGCTTCCTGAGATATGGCAGTTACGCCAAAATCTTCCGGGAGTAACATGGCCTCTGTGGTGTTTGATATGGTTTTGGTGCGCCCGGTCAATGAAATTTCATCATAGCCATCCAGGGCATGAAGGATGGTGTATTTTTTATCTGTATTCTGATAGAGATAGCCGTACATCCTCGCCAGTTCCAGATTAAAAACACCTACGATCTGATTCTTTGGAAAGGCAGGGTTTACCATGGGTCCCAGCATGTTGAAAAAGGTTTTCACCGCCAATTCTCTGCGTATAGGGGCCACATTTTTCATGGCTGGATGAAATAGTGGCGCATGAAGTACGCATATGCCCGAAGTCTCAATACACTTCCTTAGAAAATCGGCATCATTGCTGAACTTAATTCCTAAAAATTCCATCACATTACTGCTACCACAGGTAGAAGAAACCCCATAATTTCCATGTTTGGTAACATGGATCCCTGCTCCGGCAGTCACAAAAGAAGCCAGGGTTGATATGTTAAATGTATCCTTCCCATCCCCTCCGGTACCACACAGGTCAATAGGATCAAATTCTTTCAGATCTACTGCAAGACAGAGTTCTAAAAGGGCATCACGAAACCCTTCCAATTCTTCAATTGTAATGCTCCGCATCATATATACGGTAAGGAAGGCGGCGGTCTGACTCGGATTATAGGCCCCTTTGGCCATGTTGATCAGAATGGCCTTGGCATCTTCCTTGTCCAGGATCTCCTGATTGATGAGCCGGTTTAGTGTTTCTTTCATGGTTTAGAATGTATCCAATTCTCTAAAATTTTCTTCCCCTGAGGCGTAAGTACAGATTCTGGGTGAAATTGCACCCCACACACATCGTATTCCTTGTGTCGTAAAGACATCAACTGCCCATTAGTATCAAAGGAGGTTGCTATCAATGCTTCCGGCAGATCCGGATCAACTACCCAGGAATGATATCTGCCAACTTCTATTGTTTTTGGCAGTCCTTCAAAAATAGGATCATTCTTGACGATCTCAACAGTGGTCGCAACTCCGTGATAAACATTATCCAGGTTAATAAGCTTGCCTCCAAAGACTTCCCCTATGGCCTGTTGTCCCAAACAAACCCCAAAAATACTTTTGGTTGGTGCATACCTGGCTATGATCTCTTTTAATAAGCCAGCCTCTTCCGGGATACCAGGTCCTGGGGATAGGACGATCTTTTGGAATTTATCTACCTCGTCGAGGGTTAGTTTATCGTTCCTTTTGACCACCACTTTACATTGCAGGTCTTCCAGATAATGCACCAGGTTGTAAGTAAAACTATCGTAATTATCAATCATCAATACCTCTATCATAGCTACAGATCTTCTGCTATTTCCAGGGCTTTAGTTAAAGCACCTAATTTATTATACGTTTCCTGTAATTCGTTCTCCGGTTCTGAAGCAGCAACCAGACCAGCACCGGCCTGATAATACAGCGAATGATCCTTGCTCAGGAAGGTTCGGATCATTATGGCGTGATTAAAATTTCCCTGAAAATCCATAAAGCCTATAGCCCCTCCGTAATAACCTCGATTCGTAGGTTCATAGGCTTCAATTAGTTGCATGGCCCTGTGCTTAGGAGCCCCGCTTAACGTACCCGCGGGGAAGGTATCGGCTACTACTTTTAGGGTAGGGATGTCTTTTTTCTTTTGTCCTGTTACCTTGGATACAAGGTGTATAACATGAGAGAAGTATTGTACCTCGCGGTAATTTTCTACTTTAACCGTGTTTCCATTCCGGCTCAGATCGTTCCTTGCAAGATCTACCAGCATTACATGTTCACTGTTCTCCTTGGCATCTTCCGAGAGTTTTTTGGCAAGTATGGCATCTTCTTCATCATTACCGGTTCTTTTAAAGGTTCCTGCAATGGGATGTATCTCTGCTTTGCCGTCTTTTACAATAAGTTGTGCTTCGGGCGAACTCCCGAAGATCTTAAAATCACCATAGTCAAAATAGAATAGATAAGGTGAAGGGTTAATAGATCTTAGGGCCCGGTAGACATTAAAATCATCGCCCTTGAAAGCCTGTGAAAATCTTCTGGATAGCACAAGTTGAAAGACATCGCCTCTATGGCAATGTTCTTTCGCAAGTTTTACATGTTCCTTATATTCCTGATCCTCAATATTGGTTGAAGGATCTCCTTGTTTCTTAAAGTTATAGGAAGCAAAATTTCTGGCATTCAACAGTTGTTCTATGTATTCAATATTGCTTTCCTGATCATAACAATGTGCAAAGATGTAGGCCTCATTCTTAAAATGGTTAATGGCAATGATGTTTTGGTACACAGCGTAATAAACATCCGGAATTGGAATGGAATCTTCTTTTTTATGAATTTCAATTTCTTCAAAATACCTAACGGCATCGTACGCTATGTATCCAAATAACCCATTGTTGATGAATTTGAAATCTTTCTGAGTCACTTCAAATTTCTGAGCAAAATCGTGAATTACAGCTGCTACATCCGTGGTTTTTGTAATAGGTAGTTCAATTTTTTCTCCATCTGGGAATTGCTCAATGATCTTTTCATTTTGAATGGTGATAGAGGCAATAGGGTTGCAACAGATATACGAAAAGGTATTGTCATTGGCCCTGTAATCACTACTCTCCAAAAGGATACTATTGGGAAATTTATCCCTGATCTTCAGATACACACTCACCGGGGTAATGGTATCTGCCAGGATCTTTTTATAATGGGTCTTTAATTTGTAAGGCATCGAACTGGAACTTTTTGTATTACTTTGAAACTATCTGGGGTTTTTAAAGCAAAAAGGCTTGTCGTGATAGACAAGCCTTTTCGTACAGTAGTACTTCAATGTGCTTCGCTCACGACATAGGACGTAAGGTAATCCACCACCAAGTATTTACTGTAATTGTTTTCATTGGTTCAAATATAGAAAGGAATTTTATATATACAAATCAATTTATCGGATTCTTAAAACACCGCATGAATATTCTAATATCAATGGGTTGCCAATAATTTAAAATTTAATATTTCAGCTCCATACGTTCAGATCTGTAAGGAATATCGGTTTGCCCCCAGAAACTTGTTTTATTCCCATTTGTACTTTTAAAATATAAGGTTGCTTCAAAGACCTCATCGCCTGTCTTGTAATCTACTTCAACTATTTTTCCTAACAAATTTGTTCCTTTTTTAATATACCCGGAGGTGGCCAACACATTATTTGAATTGGGTAGATAGTCAACATCGCTCACGATCGTAGAGAAGAATTCTTGTCCTCGTTCTTTACCGTATTGCCACACCTGCTTCACTGTCTTGTCTTTTTCGTCTATATGATATTCTACAGCGCGTGAAAACTGAACAGTATTCTCAAAATTCCGATAGGTGCCATTGTCAAAGGCCAATAGATTTCCATTTGGCATAAAAACAGGGGCGTGTGTTCCCCAGGAATAGTCAAATGAATCGGCACTTTCTATACCTTCCTGAATGGAATTGGAATACGGTTTTCCAATAGAATCTACCGCCGTTAAAACGAAAGGTTCCGTTTCGAATCCATCACCATTTCTTCCGGCTTTACCCCAACTCTTATTCGGAGCCAAAATCCATTCTAACGTATTGTTCCATGAGATTTTAATGAGGCCCTGGTTTTTTCCGGAAACTATGATCGAATTATCTTTTTCGTCATACGCCAAACCATTCATATGCAGCCAGTCGCCAGGTCTGAAAAAGTTAAGGTCTTTTCTGCTTACATCCAATAGCTTGGCAACATCCCATTCTCTGACAATTTTAGACTTCTTCCGGTCAAACAGAATAATAAAATCGCTGTCTGAAACTTCAAACTGGCTCTCCACTGTTATGAAATTATTTTTTTTCCCAACGCAAATAAGAAGGTTACCATCGGGTAATTCAACCACGTCATGGTGCATCCCATAATTTGGATTAATGTTGGTCTTTTTTAAGGGTTTTCCATGCATATCAAATTCATAGACAACATTTCTGCTTACCATTAAAAGTGTTCCGTCTTGAAGTCTTTGAAATGGACTTATCATTTCCCCTGCAGAACTTAGATCCAAATACCAACGCACCTTACCCTGGTCGTCAAAAATGAAGGATGCCCTGGAAGACATTTTAATTTTATTAAAGAATAACGGTTTACACCAAACTTCCCTAATATAAATGCAGTGGAACAAAAAAAATCCTGAATAGTTGGGCCTATTCAGGATTTAAAATAAAATAAAATCTTCTAGAATTGCAGGTCAACAACCAGATCAAATTCGTCATAGATGGTTTTGTCTCCTAAGTTATCGAAGAAACTTCCAGATCCATAGCGCACGTTATAATTCGCTCTATCTACTTTTACAGAGGCTGTTGCCTTACTTCCGTAAATGGAAACATCGAAAGTGATCGGTTTTGTTATTCCTTTGATAGTTAGGTCTCCTGTTACTTCGTACGAATTCTTTCCGGTCGACGTAACATCTGTGAATACCAGGGTAGAGTTTGGATGATTCTCTATTCCGAAGAAATCATCAGATTTTAAGTGACCTTCCAATTTGGCTTTAGACTTTCCTTCTAGGTCAGTTGAAATAAGGCTGGTCATATCAACTACAAAATTTCCACCTACAAGTGTATCTCCTTCAAAAGTAAGGGCACCTTCCGTAAGTTGCACCACTCCTGTATGAGAGCCTGTCACTTTGTAGGCTTTCCACATTACAGAACTTTCTTCTGTTTTTACAACTTTCTTGATAGGTTCTGTAGTTAGGGTAGGAGCAGCTGAGGCTGACGCTCCAAATACGATGGCCAGGGCCAAACTCAATACATTTCTTTTCATAATAATCATGTTACTTTATTTTAATAATTGTTTTAAAAATGGGATTGTTCAAAATTTATTTAATAGGGTATTTAATTCAAGTAAGTCCTTTTCTGTAAGATCTCCCACCAGTTTAGCTTCTGTTTTATCCATAACTACATCCATTTCTTTCAACATATCTAGCCCTTTATTTGTAATGGTGATCTCTATCTTTCTTCGATTCTCTTCACAAACTGATCGATCTACTAATCCTTTGATAAGCAATTTATCTACCAGTCTGGTTGTGTTGCTCATTTGGGTAACCATGCGCTCATTTAGTGTAGTGAGATTAGCTGGTTTACTTCCTTGCCCTCTTAGAATTCTTAGGACATTGAATTGTTGTAAAGAAACACCATAGGGTTTTAACCCTGTGCTAATGGTCTCTTTCACTTTATTGTTTACCAACATTAAATGGATCAGGGTTCTTCTCTTTAGCGGAATTTGCTTTGTCGTTTTTAAAATCTTTTCTACATTCATGTAACTACAACAATTGTATATACAAATATAATATTATTTTGATTGGGTTTTTTAGGTTAAACGCTAAAAGTGTGTTAATTTTTTTTGCTTACAACATAAATACTTGTGCGTAAAAAGGGTATCTCACCATAGTAGTTTATTGGGAAGTATTTTTATTTTTGTACCCAAATAAATTACTATGGCAGATCTATCACAGGAAGAATGGGCAATTCAGATAAAGGAAGATACCAATTGTATTATTTTGGACGTCAGAACCATGGAAGAAGTGGAGGATGGAATTATTGGCGATGCGATGCACCACGATATTTATAATCCTCAGGCCTTTATGGAGGCTCTGCAGCGGTTAGATAAGTCTAAAAATTATTACGTCTATTGCCGATCTGGTAACAGAAGCGGACAGGCTTGTGCTATTATGTACAGCCTTGGGTTTGCCAATGCCTATAATCTCAAAGGTGGTATTGTGGAATGGAAGGGAGAACTTTCCTGAATCCTATGAACGTATTCCTGATTCCCGCTTGCAGTGGGAATTTTTATTTTGGGGGATGCGTGAAGCGGTATTACACTTTATTTGGCAAGGGCAAAAGTTTCCTCTCAGGGATTTAGTAAGTACACTGGGGCTGACTATTAATGTTATTGATACAGGAAAGCCCAATAGTTTGTCCGGGCCAGATTTCCTTTTTGCGAAAGTATGTATAGATGATCAGGAATGGGTGGGTCATGTGGAACTGCATGTTAAGTCGTCTGATTGGTATATTCACCAGCATCATAAAGATGCTGCCTATGACAATGTTATCCTTCATGTGGTGTGGGAAGCAGATGCCGTTATTAACCGCAAAGATGGATCTTCTATCCCAACCATGGCCCTTAATCAGTTTATCTCACAAGATGAATTAGATAAATTTCAAAATGTTTTTTATGCTAAAAAGGATAGGTCGCTTAATTGTGAAGGATCTATTGGCAGTATAGGCTCCTGAAATTCTGAACCCCTGGAAAGATCATTTGTTTCAAAATCGATTGAAGGCAAAAAGCCAGGCTCATGAAAGAATGGCTGCAAGGCACCTCACAAGATTGGGAACAGGTCTTTTTTATGATACTTTTAAAAAGTTTTGGTCTTAATATTAACGGTGCTGCTTTTCTAAGTCTGGGAGAGGCCATACCTTTTAAAGCAGTTAGAAAGAATGCCATAGATCCCTTTCTATTGGAGAGTATCTTATTTGGTATGGCCGGCATGTTAAATAGGGTTGATGTCTCGGATCCATATTACCTTGAACTAAGGGAAGCATATAATTTTCTAAAAGTTAAATTCAATTTAAGTGATGAGTTATTCCACAAACCAGAGTACTTTTCCTTACGGCCACATAACTTCCCTACAATTCGTCTATCTCAGATAGCGAATCTTTATCACAGACATTCTGCCTTGTTTGCTCTTGTCATTGAAGCTACCTCATTAGTATCTCTTCGATCTCTGCTTCAGGCACAAGCCGGGCCATATTGGGACACCCATTTTATTTTTGGCAAACCTACGGCCCCTTCACCTAAAAAGATGAGTAGTCATTTTACAGACCTTATAATTCTGAATTCAGTTTTACCAATAAGGCTTTCTTACGAACTTCATAAAGGGAGATCAGATATAAATCGCCTTACTTCCTGGGCACAAGAGATAAAAGTTGAGAACAATAAGATTGTACGTCTCTTTCAAACACATGGGGTGCATGCATCTGATGCGCACGGCAGTCAGGCACTCCTGGAATTATACCAACGGTATTGTGCAAAAAATAAGTGCCTACAATGTGCCGTTGGTAAGCATTTATTGTATGGAAAATAGTAATTTTAGAGCATGAACGTCTTTTATCAACTTTTGTATTTTTTTCAAAAGCGAGGTTTTGAAGTATCGCGTCGAATTGCAGAACGATTGGGGATCAGGGCCAGAGTTGTGCGTACCACCTTTATTTATCTAACATTTGTAACTTTGGGTTTTGGATTTGCTCTGTATCTTTTTTTAGCCTTTTGGTTAAGGATCAAAGATCTGGTTTACACAAAACGAACATCTGTTTTTGACCTCTGATTATGATTAGACTTTTTCGATCTAAGATCTATTTAGCCATAACCCTTATGTCGACCGTCGTGCTGATTGGTGTACTTGGGTTTCGTTTTATTTCGAACTACAGTTGGCTAGATGCATTCTATATGACCATCATTACGTTGGCTACCGTAGGGTTTTGGAGAGGTACACCCACTAGATGCCAATGCCAAGATATTCACGGCCTTACTTATAATCTGCAGTGTAATTATATTTTCGTTTGCAATATCAGTGATCACAGAATACATTATCAGTAGAAATTCCTTACAACTCTTAAAAAAGAAAAAAGTGAAAAATCAGATCAATAATTTATCCAATCATGTGATCGTATGTGGTTATGGTCGCAACGGTATGCAGGCAGCTGAAAGGCTTACCGCTTATAATCGTCCGTTTATTGTCATCGAAAGAGACAAAGAGATCATCGAGAAATATGAAGGGGAGATCTTATTCGTAGAAGGTGATGCTAATGAGGATACGATTTTATCGGAAGCGGGAGTAGATCGTGCCAGCTATTTAATAGCGGCCCTTCCAGATGATGCAGATAATTTGTTTGTTGTCTTATCGGCCAGGCAATTGAACGAGTCACTTTTCATCATTTCCAGGGCATCTAAAGTTACTTCTCAGAAAAAACTTCTATTAGGAGGAGCCAATAAGGTAATTATGCCAGATAAGATAGGGGGTGACCATATGGCATCACTGGTAGTGATCCCAGACCTTATTACCTTTATGGATAAATTGTCTATGGAAGGAGAACATACTACCAACCTTGAGGAAGTAGCCATAGAAGACTTCTCTGATCAGGTAGAGTGCAATTCCTTGAGAGACCTTGATTTGCGCAGGAAAACCGGGTGTACCATTATTGGATATATTGCACCTGACGGAAATTATATCATCAATCCGGAAGCAGATCTACCCCTTAAACCAAAGAGTAAGGTCATTGTTTTAGGAAGACCGGAACAGATCCGTAAACTTAACGAGATGTTCCATATTCAGACATGACATTTGGGAAAGAATATTTGATTGGGTTGATATTTTTTAGGATATTGCCCGCTATGACAAGCTTCCTCCTCTAATTTAACTCCCAACGTAAACATGAAGATTTTCATTTACTGCATCTCATTTCTTTTCAGTATTTCCTTGTGTTCACAAGGTTTTGAAGTCAAAGGAAAAACGATAAATCCCTCAGATAATATAAATGATGGAGTGATACAGTTACAGGTAGAAGGAGGCACCCCTCCTTACACCTTTAAATGGAGCAATCAACAAACTCCGCTCAGCTCACCAACAGCAAGTAGTTTGGTAGAAGGAATAACCTACAGCGTTACAGTTACCGATAACTCGGGGCAGTCTGTAACTCAAGAATATAAAATAGATACCCAATCTATCACCGAAGTGTTCAATGGCAATATGACGCCTGCAGTGAGTGCCCTCGGCAGTGTACTTTTCTGGGATCCCTTCGAAGCTATTGGTATATACGATCCTGTGGTCTATGCAGATGAAAAGCTTATTACGACTCCCGGGTGGTCTGCTACCATCGAAGATCGCTTTGTGTTAAAGCAATGGTTGGTAGATGAAGGATCTGAAGTGGTCAAAGACCAAAAGATTGCCCTGGTATCCAGTAAAGATGGTTCGGTAGATACAGTAATGTCAACCGCCAATGGGAAACTAAAATACCTGGTTGATGCAGGAAATGTTATTTATAATTCCGAGAATAAAGAACACGTAATTCAGCAAGGAGCTCATTATTTGGCGGAAATTCAATACGACACACCAGTAATCATTCGTCACCCCAATGGAGACCCGGTCACTAAGAATATTCCGTTCATTGTGATATGGCTGGTCCTTGGAGCTACCTTTTTTACGCTACGGATGGGCTTTATAAATATCCGGGGTTTCAGGCATTCATTAGATCTTGCCAGAGGGAAATATGACGATCCGGATGCACCGGGGCAAGTAACACATTTTCAGGCGCTGGCAACTGCTGTATCTGGTACGGTTGGACTAGGAAATATTGCAGGCGTAGCAGTAGCCGTTTCCTTAGGTGGTGCAGGTGCTACTTTCTGGATGATCGTTTGTGGATTATTGGGGATGTCGTCCAAATTTGTTGAATGTACGCTGGGAGTAAAATACAGAGATATTTTGCCAGACGGCCGCGTTTTTGGCGGACCCATGAATTATTTGAGATATGGTCTTGAAAAACGAAACTTAAAGGGATTTGGTAAGGTCCTGGCCGGAGTATTTGCCGTACTAGCCGTAGGTGCCTCCTTTGGTGGAGGAAATATGTTCCAGGCCAATCAATCTTTTGAGCAACTGGCTGGACAATTCTCCATGCTGGAAGGGAACGGTTTCTGGTTCGGGATCATAACGGCTATCTTGGTTGGCGTAGTAATAATTGGTGGTATTCAAAGCATTGCTAAAGTTACAGGGCGCGTTGTTCCTGTCATGGCCTCCATTTATATACTTGCTGCCCTGACCGTTATTATTATGAATATTGAGAATATCGGACCTGCCTTTTCGGCCATTTATGATGGCGCCTTCAGTCCTAGTGCCCTCAAAGGAGGAATTATAGGGGTGCTGGTGGTTGGTTTTCAGCGAGCTGCGTTTTCAAATGAAGCCGGAGTTGGGTCGGCTGCCATTGCACACAGTACAGCAAAAACCAATAATCCGCCTTCGGAAGGTTTTGTTGCCCTGCTTGAGCCTTTTATAGATACCGTGGTAGTATGTACATTAACCGCACTGGTCCTTATTTTTACAGGAATGCATGAGGTTGAAGGTATGGCTGGTGCACAACTTACCTCCGATGCCTTTGGGAGTGTTATATCCTGGTTCCCATATGTTCTGGGGATCGCAGTCTTCCTTTTCGCCTTTTCTACCATGATCTCATGGTCTTATTATGGCATGAGGGCCTGGACCTATCTTTTTGGGAAGAGTAGACGTTCCGAGATGATCTACAAACTTTTATTTCTTGTATTTGTGGTAATAGGCGCGTCTGTAAGTTTAGGAGCTGTACTCGACTTTTCAGATATGATGATCCTTGCCATGTCATTTCCAAATATTATAGGACTCTATATTATGTCTGGTGAAGTTAAGGGGGATCTGAAAACCTATTGGAAAAAATTAAAAGCCAATCAACTTTATAAAAAACAAGAAGCATGAAGATAAAACCACTTGCATTAATGGCCTTTCTGTTGCCATTGTTCAGTTTTTCACAGGAATCAACAGAGATGGGGCTAGATGAGCGAATTAATGCATGGTTTGAGCCTATTACCGCTGTTTGGGAAGGTATTGTCTTTTGGCAGGTCCCCGGTACGGGGATCCCTTTGGTAGTGATCATCCTGGTGCTGGGTGCAGTGTTTTTTACCTTGTATTTCGGATTTGTGAATATTCGCAGGTTTCCACTAGCCATTAATGTGGTTCGAGGGAAGTATGATGAGGTAGAATCACCGGAAGGTCATGGTGTGGAGAAAGCGGAAGTAAATATTGTTGACGGTGACCTCCCCGATACTATTCGCGATGAAAGTAAACATGGTGAAGTGAGTCACTTTCAGGCCTTGGCAACCGCAGTTTCCGGAACGGTAGGCTTGGGGAATATTGCAGGTGTTGCGCTGGCAATTGCAATTGGAGGACCTGGTGCCACCTTTTGGATGATCGTCTGCGGCTTATTGAGTATGAGCACGAAATTCGTGGAATGTACTCTGGGAGTAAAATACAGAGATGTGGATGAGAACGGTACCGTATATGGGGGACCAATGTATTATTTATCCAGAGGACTAAAAGAACGGGGCTTTCCCGGTTTAGGGAAGGTACTTGCCGTGGTCTTCTCTATCTTATGTGTTGGTGCTTCCTTTGGAGGAGGAAATGCAGTTCAATCTAATCAGGCGGCAGAACAACTGGCCGCTATGATGGGCTTGCAAGGGGGTTCTACAGGCTTTTTTATAGGAGTGATCCTCGCAATTATTGTTGGAATAGTAATCATTGGTGGAATCAAAAGAATTGCCTCTGTAACAGAGAAGATAGTGCCCTTTATGGCAGTGATCTACGCTCTTGCATGTTTAGCAGTGATCTTCGCCAATTTTTCTTATATAGATGATGCCTTCGTATTGATTTTTAAAGGAGCCTTTACTCCGGAAGCAGGATTGGGCGGACTATTTGGTGTATTGATCGTTGGGTTTAGACGAGCTGTATTTTCCAATGAGGCAGGTGCCGGTTCTGCAGCTATTGCACATTCGGCTGTTAAAACCAAATACCCAGCAAGTGAGGGGATAGTTGCCCTTTTAGAGCCTTTTATTGATACTGTAGTAATATGCACTATGACTGCCTTGGTCATTATCTTTTATAATAGTGGAGGTGTATTTGAATATGGTGGGGATGGTGCTGGTAATGTAATTGTCGATGGAGCGTCAATGGGAGGAGTAACACTTACTTCCCAGGCTTTTGAATCGGTGCTACCCTGGTTCCCCTATGTTCTTACATTGGCCGTCGTTCTTTTTGCGGTGTCTACCATGATCTCCTGGTCGTACTACGGACTTCAATCCTGGAAATATTTGTTTGGCCGCAGTAAAACTGCAGATATAACGTATAAATTGCTCTTTGTAATATTCGTGGTGATTGGGGCATCAGCATCTATGGGCGCTGTTTTTGCCTTTTCAGATGCCATGATCCTGGCACTGGTATTCCCCAATATGCTTGGGCTATTATTTTTATTCCCGAAAGTACGGGAAGAGATGGCCAAGTATATGGATGCCATAAAGGCCTTGAAAAATAACTAATGGAATAAAATGAGATCCCACCTCCGGTTTACAAAGCAGGAAAAACGTGGGATCTTTTTTTTACTTCTACTTATAGCCGGGCTACAATCTGGATACTACTTTTTTGCAGCCCAAATTATCCAAGACGATTCTTCTCAATTCTCAGTTGACAGCATCGCAATACATTATATTGATAGTGTAAAAAGATCGCAGCTCATTAAGAAGGAACTGGTTATAAGAGCATTTAACCCTAATTTTATCAATGACTATAAAGGATATCAACTAGGCTTAACCCCGGATGAGCTCGACCGTCTATATGCTTTTCGTGAAAAAGGCAACTACGTGAATTCTGCTCATGAGTTTCAAAAAGTCACCGGGGTTTCAGATTCACTCTTATTGCAAATAAGCCCTTATTTCAAATTCCCTCAGTTCACCAACAGACCGGCCAAAAGAAAGGTAGAGTATGTTTCTATGGAAGTGGTAGCAGACCTCAATTTGGCAAATGAGGAATCGCTGCAACAAATCTCAGGAATAGGTCCGGTATTGTCCAAAAGGATAATAGCATTCAGAAACAGTTTGGGAGGATTTTTAGTGACGGAGCAACTTTTAGATGTTTATGGATTAGAACCGGATGTAGCCAAAAGGGCCATGAAGGTATTCAAGGTATTGAGTATTCCGGAGATCAGTAAGATACCTTTGAATACTGCCACATCGGATGAGTTAGCCAGCCTTGTTTACATTAACTACCGCCTCGCAAAGCAAATAGTGCATTACAGGAAAAGTATTGGAGGCTTCGATTCCATTGCACAATTAACAAAAATTGAAGATTTCCCAACAGATCGGATTAACAGAATTAAGCTATATTTGTCCCTGTAAAAATTGCTATTATGATCACTGAAACAATGTCTGAACTTGGTTTTGACTATTCGGAAACCCAACATATGGTTGCAGCGTCGGCCAAAAAATTTGCCGAACAACATATACGTCCCTTTGTGATGAAATGGGATGAAGCTCAGGAGTTTCCTGTTGAGGTATTTAAAAAGGCGGGAAAAATGGGATTTATGGGAGTTTTAGTCCCACAATCCTTAGGCGGTTCTGGCCTGGGATACCATGAGTACATTGCCATTATTGAGGAAATCTCTAAGGTAGATCCTTCCATTGGTCTTTCTGTGGCGGCACACAACTCACTTTGTACCAACCACATCTTATCTTTTGGGAACGATGAACAAAAAGAACGATGGATCCCTAAATTGGCCAGTGCAGAATGGATTGGCGCCTGGGGACTAACGGAGCACAACACCGGGTCTGATGCGGGAGGAATGAGCACAACAGCGGTAAAGGAAGGTGACCATTGGATCTTAAACGGAGCCAAGAATTTTATAACACACGGAATTAGTGGGGATGTGGCTGTAGTGGTTGTACGTACAGGAGAAAAGGGTGATAGTCATGGAATGACGGCCTTCGTAGTTGAAAAAGGAACCAAAGGGTTCTCCAGTGGAAAGAAGGAAGATAAATTAGGGATGCGCGCAAGCGAAACAGCAGAATTGATTTTTAACAATTGCCGGATCCCGGATTCGAATAGGCTGGGAGAGGTTGGTGATGGTTTTGTCCAATCAATGAAGGTTCTTGATGGGGGTAGAATCTCCATAGGAGCTCTGTCTTTGGGAATTGCCAAAGGAGCTTACGAGGCAGCTTTAAAATATTCCAAAGAACGTGTTCAATTTGGGAAGCCAATTAGTTCATTTCAGGGGATATCATTTAAACTGGCCGATATGGCTACGGAAATAGAAGCTTCAGAATTGATGTTGCACAAGGCAGCCTTCCTGAAAAATCAGGGAAGAAAAATGACTAAAATGAGTGCCATGTCTAAAATGTTCGCTTCAGAAGTCTGTGTGAGAGTTGCCAATGAGGCAGTTCAAATACACGGCGGGTACGGATATACAAAGGATTTTCCGGTAGAGAAATTCTATAGAGATGCCAAGCTTTGCACTATCGGGGAAGGAACTACTGAGATACAAAAGGTGGTGATCGCCAAGAATATTTTAAAATAAGTTTGTTTCAATTCATTTATTCCTTTTATATTTGCAGTCCCTAATCACTAAAGAAAGGAGGTTGTAGCCAATGTTAATTATACCAGTAAAAGAAGGAGAAAACATTGATAGAGCGTTAAAACGCTTTAAACGGAAGTTCGACAGGACAGGTACTATGCGGCAGCTGAGAAAACGTCAGCAGTTCATAAAACCTTCAATAGAGCGCAGACAACAGATCCAGAAAGCCCAATATATTCAAGGCCTTCGCGATCAGGAAGAAATATAATACTCAAAAATCACTCAATAGAAAAATCTTGCTTCGGCAAGATTTTTTTTTGACCTTATCTCAATGTTGCTTTTGTACCTTTGTGATATGGCCATTGCAGCTTTTATATCGTATCTCTCCCACGAAAAGAAATACTCGCCACATACTGTTAAGGCTTATGAAAAGGATCTCAATGATTTTAGTGCTTTTTGTCTGAGAGAGTATGAGTTGCAAGACATTGAAAGTGTATCCTATCCTATCATCAGAAATTGGATCGTTACCCTGGTAGATCATAAGATCAGCAATAGAAGTGTAAACCGTAAGGTGACCTCTTTGAAATCGTATTTCAAATTCTTGATGAAAACGGGAAGTATACAGGGCAACCCACTGGCCAAGCATAAGGCTTTAAAAACGGCTAAAAAAATAGAGATCCCCTTTTCCGAAGCGGAAATGGCTGAGTTGCTAAATGAAATTCCTTTTGAAAAAAGTTTTGAAGGAGTTCGGGATCGTTTGATCATCGAACTGTTTTACGCTACCGGTATGCGCAGATCGGAGCTAATTAATCTAAGTGTTCAAAATCTCGATCTCTCTAATCATACTTTAAAGGTCTTGGGAAAGCGAAATAAAGAGCGTATCATACCTTTATTAGAAAGTATGATTCAGCTTTTTGAGGAATACTTCGTTTTGCGAAAAGAGGTAGATAATTCCCAGGATTCTGAAGCCGTATTTCTGACTTCAAAGGGCAATAAAATCTATGAAACGCTTGTTTATAGAATTATAAATGGATATTTTAGTAAGGTCTCTTCTAAAGTAAAAAAGAGTCCACATATCCTGAGGCATACCTTTGCCACGCATATGCTTAACCAGGGAGCAGATCTGAATTCGGTGAAGGAATTGTTGGGGCATTCAAGTTTGGCATCTACTCAGGTGTATACCCACAATAGTATTGCCGAACTGAAGAAAGTGCATTCCAAGGCACATCCAAGGAATAGAAAGTAAAAGTTTTTTGCGAAATAATTAAGTGTAACCTAATAAATGTACATCTATGAAGGTAAATACGCAGTCCGTTAATTTTAACGCCGATATAAAGCTGATGGAGTTTATTCAGAAACGTCTAGATAAGTTGGAGGTATTTTATGATAGAATCATTAATTCGGATGTGTATTTAAAGGTAGAAAATACCAGTAGCAAAGAAAATAAGATTGTAGAGATTAAAGTACATGTGCCCAAAGACACTTTTATTGTAAAAAAGCAATGTAAAACCTTTGAAGAAGCAATCGATTCGGCCTGTAATTCTCTGGAGCGAAAATTGGTCAGAAAGAAACAGAAACCAAGGGTTTCACCATCTTTAAAATTTTTCTAAAATAGTTTTGTTTAAAATAAAAATTATCTACATTTGCAGTCCGTTAGAAATAGCGGACTTTTTTATGCTTTAAAAGGCGGTTAAGCCGATGTAGCTCAGCTGGCTAGAGCAGCTGATTTGTAATCAGCAGGTCGTGGGTTCGAGTCCCTCTATCGGCTCCAAAGTTCATTAAAAAAGCATGGAGGGGGAGATACTCAAGCGGCCAACGAGGGCAGACTGTAAATCTGCTGACTACGTCTTCGCAGGTTCGAATCCTGCTCTCCCCACAAACAGTTGCTGAGAGCAGTGCGGAAGGAATTCGACAGCGCTTTACAAGCAACGGATACGATCGGGACATGTCCCTGACATATTGAGAATACCAATAAATGCGGGAGTAGCTCAGTTGGTAGAGCGTCAGCCTTCCAAGCTGAATGTCGCCGGTTCGAACCCGGTCTCCCGCTCAATCGAGTGGAATGTCGTCACGCAGTTGGCGTGATCTCCCGCTCAGAAGGGCGGAATGTCGTCACGCCGTTGGCGTGATCTCCCGCTCAATCGAGTGGAATGTCGTCACGCAGTTGGCGTGATCTCCCGCTCAAGAACTTTGAGTACACGTTTGCCGTTTAGGGGTAGGGTTGTGAGGGTATGGTCCAAGATCCCTGAACAAGAACAAAACCCAAAATTGCCGACGTAGCTCAGGGGTAGAGCGTTTCCTTGGTAAGGAAGAGGTCACGGGTTCAATTCCCGTCGTTGGCTCGAAAGAATAAAGTCATTCAATGGGCTTTGAACCCTGAACCATAAAGCGGTCACGGGTTCCCCCGATAGGAATCGGGACCCGTAATTGGCTCAAACAATAGAAAAATTTGTACACTAATATAAACTAAGATTAAAAATTCATTAAAATGGCAAAGGAAACTTTTGATCGTTCCAAACCGCACTTAAATATAGGTACTATTGGACACGTAGATCACGGTAAAACTACATTGACAGCAGCTATTACTACTGTTTTAGCTAACGCAGGCTTATCTGAAGTAAGAAGCTTCGATTCAATTGACAATGCTCCAGAAGAAAAAGAAAGGGGTATTACGATCAACACGTCACACGTTGAGTACCAAACAGCAAATCGTCACTATGCACACGTAGATTGTCCGGGTCACGCGGATTACGTTAAGAACATGGTTACAGGTGCTGCCCAGATGGACGGTGCAATCTTAGTTGTTGCAGCAACAGACGGACCTATGCCACAAACTCGTGAGCACATCCTTTTAGGACGTCAGGTTGGAATTCCACGTATCGTTGTTTTCTTGAACAAAGTAGACATGGTGGATGATGAAGAATTATTAGAATTAGTTGAGATGGAAGTAAGGGAATTACTTTCTTTCTATGAATATGATGGAGATAACGGACCTGTAATTTCTGGATCTGCTTTGGGTGCACTTAACGGTGAGCAAAAATGGGTAGATACTGTAATGGAATTGATGGATGCTGTTGATACCTGGATCGAAATGCCTAAGCGTGATATAGATAAGGATTTCTTAATGCCGGTTGAAGATGTATTTACAATTACTGGTCGTGGAACTGTTGCTACTGGGCGTATCGAAACTGGTGTTGCAAACACAGGAGATTCAGTTGATATCATCGGAATGGGAGCAGAAAAATTAGGTTCTACCGTTACCGGAGTAGAGATGTTCCGTAAGATATTAGATAGAGGTGAAGCCGGAGATAATGTTGGTATCCTATTAAGAGGTATTGAAAAGGCTCAGATTACAAGAGGAATGGTTATTTGTAAGCCAGGTTCTGTAAAGCCTCACGCTAAATTTGAAGCTGAAGTGTATATCTTGAAAAAAGAAGAAGGTGGTAGACATACACCATTTCACAATAACTATCGTCCTCAGTTCTATGTAAGAACTACAGACGTAACGGGAACTATTAATCTTCCTAGTGGAGTTGAAATGGTAATGCCAGGTGATAACCTTACCATTACAGTTGATTTGCTTTCGCCTATTGCCTTGAGCTTAGGTCTTCGTTTTGCAATCCGTGAAGGAGGTAGAACTGTAGGAGCTGGTCAGGTTACCAAGATTTTAGATTAATCACTATAAAGTAAATTACATAAGGGTGTCCCGCTAAGGCGGGATACCTTTCAATGTAACTACGAATACGGGTGTAGCTCAGTTGGTAGAGCACTGGTCTCCAAAACCAGGTGTCGGGAGTTCGAGCCTCTCCTCCCGTGCACAATGAAAATATAACGGTGAGATGAGGCACACAAGTAAGTCCTATCCTATCAAATAAATAATACGGCATGTTTACCTATATAAAAGAATCCATAGAAGAACTTAGACATAATGTTACTTTGCCTACCAGGGCAGAGTCTTCTAATTTAATGGTAATAGTTGCTGTTTTCTCCATCCTTTTTGCTTTGGCAACTTGGGGTGTGGATACCGTGTTTAGCAAGCTAATTGAAATGTATTTTAACACTTTAAATTAAGCCCGTTCTATGTCTGAAGTATTGGAGAAAAAATGGTATGTGGTCAGAGCGGTCAGCGGTCAGGAAAATAAGATCAAGGGCTATATAGAATCTGAGGTAGAAAGAAATGGTTACGGTGATTATCTTGAAGAGGTCCTGGTGCCTACAGAAAAGGTAGTACAGATAAGGAACGGAAAAAAAATAAATAAAGAAAGGGTTTATTTCCCTGGTTATATCATGGTCAAAGCCAATCTTGGTGGAGAGATGGTACATACTATTCGGTCTATTACCAATGTCATAGGATTCCTTGGAGAAACCAAAGGTGGTGATCCGGTGCCGCTGAGAAAATCAGAGGTAAACAGAATGCTAGGAAAAGTAGATGAGCTGGCAGTTAACACTGACAATATAGCCATCCCATTTGTTCTTGGTGAAACAATAAAAGTAATTGACGGACCATTCAATGGTTTCAATGGTACTGTGGAAAAGATCAATGAGGAAAAAGAAAACTGGAGGTGATGGTGAAGATTTTCGGAAGAAAAACACCTTTGGAATTGAGTTATATGCAGGTAGAAAAAGTTTAATATAAGTGTTACATATATAAAAGGCTGTGTTGCTTCCAAATTTAAACACGGTTTGAAATTTAATTTTAAACAATGGCAAAAGAAGTAAGTAAAGTAGTTAAACTACAAGTTAGGGGAGGTGTTGCGAATCCATCGCCACCGGTTGGACCCGCTTTAGGTGCTGCCGGCGTTAACATTATGGAGTTCTGTAAGCAATTCAATGCTAGGACACAGGACAAGCAGGGGAAGATCCTGCCCGTTGTTATCACCGTGTATAAAGACAAGTCGTTCGACTTTGTCGTAAAAACACCACCAGCGGCAGTGCAACTTATGGAAGCAGCTAAGATTAAAAAAGGATCTGGCGAACCTAACAGAGTTAAATCAGGGAACGTTACCTGGGACCAAGTAAAAAGAATTGCGGAAGACAAAATGGTAGATTTAAATGCATTTACCGTAGAATCTGCAATGAGCATGGTAGCAGGCACTGCGAGATCTATGGGTCTCAAAGTTGCAGGTAAAAGACCTTTTTAAAATCTTATAAAGCATTTTAATATGGCAAAAGCAACAAAGAACCAAAAAGAAGCCAGAGCAAAAATAGAGAAAGATAAACTTTACTCTATAGAAGAAGCTTCAGCGCTGATAAAGGAAATCACTAGTACAAAGTTTGATGCATCTGTAGATCTTGCAGTTCGTTTAGGGGTAGACCCACGGAAAGCAAATCAAATGGTTCGTGGGGTAGTTACACTTCCTCATGGAACAGGTAAAGATGTAAAGGTTTTGGCCTTGGTGACCCCAGACAAAGAAGCAGAAGCTACAGAAGCTGGTGCAGATTATGCTGGTTTGGATGAGTATTTGGAGAAAATTAAAGGCGGTTGGACAGATGTTGATGTTATCATCACCATGCCAAGCGTTATGGGGAAATTAGGTCCTTTAGGTAGGATCTTAGGTCCAAGAGGGTTAATGCCCAATCCAAAGACAGGAACAGTAACGATGGATATCGCGAAAGCGGTTTCAGAAGTAAAGGCTGGTAAAATAGATTTCAAGGTAGATAAAACAGGTATTGTGCATGCGGCTATTGGAAAAGCATCTTTTTCAGCTGATAAGATTGCAGGGAATGCCAAAGAACTTTTAGATACTCTGAACAAGTTAAAGCCAACGGCCTCAAAAGGGATATACATGAAAAGTATTTTCATGTCTAGCACTATGAGTCCAAGTGTTCAATTAGATCCGAAAACAGTTTAATTCTGGAAATGTAAAGTAATGACAAGAGAAGAAAAAGCGACCGTTATAAAAGATCTAACTGCACAGCTTGCCGAAAATACTACCATTTATTTGGCAGATATTTCGGGCTTGGATGCAACGACTACCTCAGACCTGAGAAGAGCTTGCTTTAAGGCAAACATCAAATTGTCTGTGGTAAAGAACACTTTATTGTCTAAAGCTATGGAAGCTTCTGACAAAGAATTCGGAGAACTTCCAGATGTGTTGATTGGCAACACTTTCCCTAATGTTCTCTGAAACCGGAAATGCTCCGGCAAAACTTATTAAGACCTTTCGCAAGAAAGCCGACAAACCTTTATTAAAAGGAGCTTTTATAGGAGAAGCCATCTTTGTTGGGGATGATAAGTTAGATACCCTGGTAAGCATTAAGTCTAAAGAAGAAATGATCGGTGACATCATCGCATTGCTGCAATCGCCTGCTAAGAATGTCGTATCTGGACTTCAGTCTGGAGGTGGCAAACTGGCGGGTATCGTCAAGACTCTTCAAGAAAGAGGATCTTAAATTAATTCAATTGAACTTAGGTTAAACATTTAATAAACAACAAAATGGCTGATTTGAAAGCTTTCGCAGAGCAACTTGTAAACCTCACTGTAAAAGAGGTGAATGAGCTTGCCGCAATTTTGAAGGATGAATACGGAATCGAACCTGCTGCTGCTGCAGTTGCAGTTGCCGGTCCAGCTGCTGCTGGAGGAGACGGTGCTGCCGCTGAAGAGAAAACAGAATTCGACGTAATCCTTACCAGCGCAGGTGGTTCTAAGCTTGCTGTAGTTAAACTAGTGAAGGAAATGACCGGACTTGGCTTGAAAGAAGCGAAGGAACTAGTTGACGGCGCACCAAAACCTTTGAAGGAAGGTGTTGCTAAAGACGAGGCAGAAGCACTTAAAAAGCAGCTTGAAGAAGCTGGTGCTGAGGTTGAGGTTAAGTAATTCTCAATCATAGTTTCGATCAAAGGTTTAGTCCCTCCGGGGGCTAAACCCTTTGTGGTTTGTAGTTGTTCCGTTAACATATTCCTTTAATTCCATGACCAAATCGAACATTCCGGAAAGAGTAAATTTTTCCCGTACGCTCAATCAACTTCAGTACCCGGATTTTCTGGATATCCAGATCAAGTCTTTCAAGGACTTTTTCCAGCTGGAAACATCACCAGAAGACAGAGAAAACGAAGGTCTATACAACGTATTCAGCGAGAATTTCCCTATCACGGATTCCCGCAATAATTTTGTGCTCGAGTTCCTCGACTACTTCGTGGATCCCCCACGATACGCCATCGAGGAATGCATCGAGCGTGGTTTGACCTACAGCGTTCCGCTGAAGGCCAAATTGAAATTGTATTGTACCGACCCTGAACACGAAGATTTTGAAACCATCGTACAGGACGTTTACCTGGGTACCATACCTTATATGACACCGCGCGGATCATTCGTGATCAACGGTGCTGAGCGTGTAGTGGTATCCCAATTGCACCGCTCACCGGTGTGTTCTTCGGACAAAGCTTCCATGCCAATGGAACAAAGCTGTACTCGGCCGGATCATCCCGTTCAAGGGTTCATGGATCGAATTCGCGACCGATATCAACAGCGTGATGTACGCCTACATCGATCGTAAGAAAAAGTTGCCTGTAACTACCCTGCTCCGTGCCATCGGATACGAAAGCGATAAAGAGATCCTTGAGATCTTTGACCTCGCCGATGAAGTGAAGGTATCTAAAGCTGGTTTAACCAAAGTTTTGGGCCGCAAGTTGGCAGCGAGAGTCTTAAACACCTGGCATGAGGACTTTGTGGATGAAGATACAGGTGAAGTGGTTTCTATTGAAAGAAATGAGATCGTCCTGGATCGTGATACTATCTTGGAAAAAGATCATATTCAGCAGATCATGGATGCTGCTGAATGTGAAGACCATTCTATTGCACAAGGAGAATAATGCTCAAAGTGATTACGCCATTATTCATAATACGCTGCAAAAAGATCCCACTAACTCTGAGAAAGAGGCTGTGGAACATATTACCGTCAATTGCGAAATGCCGAGCCACCAGATGAGGAAACCGCAAGAGGTATCATAGATAAATTGTTCTTTTCAGACCAACGTTACAACTTAGGAGAAGTTGGTCGTTACAGAATGAATAAAAAATTAGGTCTCGATATTGGAATGGACAAGCAGGTCCTTACCAAGGAAGATATCATCACCATCATCAAGTACCTGATAGAGCTTATCAATTCTAAAGCAGAGATCGATGATATTGATCACCTTTCAAATCGTAGGGTTAGAACGGTAGGAGAACAATTGTCTTCGCAGTTTGGAGTTGGATTGGCACGTATGGCCAGAACTATCCGCGAACGAATGAATGTAAGGGATAATGAGGTGTTTACACCTATTGATCTGATCAATGCAAAGACACTGTCTTCTGTGATCAATTCATTCTTTGGGACAAACCAGTTGTCTCAGTTTATGGATCAGACCAACCCATTAGCAGAGATCACACATAAAAGACGACTTTCGGCTTTAGGACCAGGCGGACTCTCAAGAGAACGTGCAGGGTTTGAGGTGCGAGATGTTCAC
>CAWAEX010000008.1:0-67759 GCA_963781045.1 uncultured Flavobacteriaceae bacterium
AGTTTGGTGGAAAAGCGGAAATTGAAGATCTGCGAACTGTAAAAGGTGAAAATAGCGAAGGGAAACCTGTAGATATTGTTATTTCCAGAACTTCAGAGATCAAGGTAGTAGATAAGAAAACAGGGATCACCCTAAGCACAAATAATATTCCTTATGGATCGCAGTTATTCGTTAAGAATGGCGGGATGGTTGAAAAAGATCAGATTGTTTGTCAGTGGGATCCTTACAACGGTGTCATTGTTTCAGAATTCCCAGGAAAGATCGCCTATGAGAATATTGAGCAAGGTATTACCTATCAGGTAGAGATTGATGAACAAACCGGATTCCAGGAGAAAGTTATCTCAGAATCTAGAAACAAAAAGCTCATCCCTACCTTATTGATCATGAATACCAAGGATGAAGTTTTACGTTCGTATAACTTACCTGTTGGCTCCCATATCATGGTAGATGACGGTGATAAGATCAAGGAAGGTAAGATCCTGGTAAAAATTCCACGTAAGTCGGCCAAAACCGGAGATATTACAGGAGGTTTACCAAGGGTAACTGAATTGTTCGAGGCTCGTAATCCATCCAATCCGGCGGTAGTTTCAGAGATAGACGGGGTAGTGTCTTTTGGTAAGATCAAAAGAGGAAACCGCGAGATCATCATAGAATCTAAATTAGGAGAACAAAAGAAATATCTTGTAAAATTATCGAATCAGATCCTGGTACAAGAAAATGATTATGTTCGTGCGGGAATGCCATTATCTGATGGCTCCGTAACACCTGAGGATATCCTGGCCATCAAAGGTCCTTCTGCTGTACAACAATACCTGGTGAATGAAGTTCAGGAGGTATACCGTTTACAGGGAGTAAAGATCAACGATAAGCACTTTGAAGTAGTGGTACGTCAGATGATGCGTAAAGTACGTATCCAGGATCCGGGAGATACTATTTTCCTTGAAAATCAATTGATTCACAAGGATGATTTTATTGAAGAGAATGATGAGATCTTCGGCAAGAAGGTTGTCCTTGAGCCCGGCGAATCTGAAAACCTAAAGGCTGGTCAGATCATTACAGCACGTGAATTAAGGGATGAAAATTCCATTTTAAAACGTGCGGATAAGTCGCTCGTAACAGCCAGAGATGCTGTAGCGGCAACGGCTACTCCTATTCTTCAGGGAATCACAAGAGCATCCTTGCAGACCAAATCGTTTATTTCTGCAGCATCCTTCCAGGAAACTACCAAGGTATTGAACGAAGCGGCAGTAAGCGGTAAGATCGATGACCTCGAAGGTTTAAAAGAGAACGTTATCGTAGGACATAAGATTCCTGCTGGTACCGGTATGCGCGACTATGAATCCATTATCGTAGGTTCCAAACAGGAATACGACGAGATCATGGCCCGCAAGGAAGAATTAAAATTCTAATTCAACAACCCTCAACCTGCCGGTTGGGGGTTTTTTATAAAGTACTCAGATAATATTCTTAGATCATGGCAGAGAAAGACAACAAACAAAAGCAGATCAATATAGAATTGGATGAAAAAACGGCAGAAGGAATATATTCTAATCTCGCCATTATCAACCATTCTGTGTCAGAATTTGTGATCGATTTTATCAGTATGATGCCCGGTGCACCGAAGGCGAAGGTTAAAAGTAGAATTGTACTGACCCCGCAGCATGCCAAGAAATTCTTAAAGGCACTGAATGATAATGTGAATAGATTTGAGAAGGCCCATGGTAATATCAAGGACTACGAGCAGCCTCCTATTCCATTAAATTTTGGACCAACTGGTGAAGCATAACAATTAGACCCGGAACATGTTCCGGGTTTTTTTATGTCCTGTCACGAGAATTCGGAAGTAAAATGCAGGGTAACGTTAGGGTATTTTTGTTGTGTCAATTGTAATGAGAACTGAGAATCTGCGAGAAAGACCAACTGCCCTCTTTTGTCTTTGGCAAGGAATTTTTGTTTCACCCTTTTAAATTCCTGAAATTCAACACTTTTCGGATCTTTTGGTTCCACCCAGCACGCTTTATAAACAGGAAAGTTCTCATAGGTGCATTTTGCGCCATACTCGTGCTCCAGACGATATTGGATAACCTCATATTGCAGAGCCCCTACCGTACCAATTACTTTTCTGCCATTGAGCTCCAGGGTAAATAATTGCGCAACTCCTTCGTCCATAAGCTGATCGATCCCTTTGAAGAGTTGTTTAGCCTTCATAGGATCGGCATTGTTAATATATCTGAAGTGTTCTGGCGAAAAACTTGGTATCCCTTTGTAATGAAGTAGTTCACCTTCCGTGAGAGTGTCCCCGATCTTAAAATGCCCTGTATCGTGCAAGCCAACGATATCTCCCGGAAATGAGATGTCAACGATCTCTTTCTTTTCAGCAAAGAATGCATTGGGACTTGAAAATTTCAAATTCTTAGCACTTCGGACATGTAAGTAAGGTTTGTTCCTTTCAAAAGTACCGGAAACGATCTTTACAAAAGCGAGTCGATCCCGGTGTCTGGGATCCATATTGGCATGGATCTTAAAGACAAATCCTGTCATTTGTTTTTCATCTGCCTTCACCAGTCGCTCTTCGGCCATTTTGTCTCTTGGAGTTGGAGCAATTTCAATAAAGCAATCCAGTAATTCCCGTACCCCAAAATTATTGAGGGCAGAACCAAAAAAAACGGGTTGCTGCGCCCCATCTAAGTACTCTTGTTTATTAAAAGGCGGATATACTCCGGTAATTAGTTCAAGGTTCTCTCTGAGGGTTTCTGCCGCTTTATTTCCTATGAACTTTTCCAGTTCCGGATTGCTTAGATCATCAAAGGCTATGGTCTCTTCAATGTTTTTCTTGCTATCACCACTAAAGAGATTGATGTTTTTCTCGTAGATATTGTAGATCCCTTTAAAGTCGTATCCCATCCCTATAGGAAAGCTTAATGGCGTAACCCTTAGGCCTAATTTTTGTTCTACTTCGTCCAGAAGGTCAAAGGCATCTTTCCCTTCCCGGTCCATTTTGTTGATGAAGACGATCATTGGGATCTTCCTCATCCTGCAGACTTCCACCAGTTTTTCGGTTTGTTCCTCCACTCCCTTGGCCACATCTATCACCACAATAACACTATCTACAGCGGTAAGAGTACGAAAGGTGTCTTCGGCAAAATCCTTATGCCCGGGAGTATCCAGGATATTGATCTTTTTGTCCTTATAAATAAAGGCGAGTACTGAAGTTGCAACTGAGATCCCCCGTTGCCGTTCAATTTCCATAAAATCGCTGGTAGCAGATTTTTTGATCTTATTGTTTTTTACGGCACCAGCTTCCTGTATAGCCCCACCAAATAACAGTAATTTTTCGGTCAGGGTGGTCTTCCCCGCATCGGGGTGAGAAATGATCCCGAAAGTTCTTCGTCTGGCAATTTCTTTCTTGAAATTCACGTAAAAAATTTTTGCAAAAGTAAGAGAATTTATCGGGACAAAAATTATCTGTTTGAGGGTGAGATGCAGAATATTCCGATGAATGGTATACACCTTACACAGTAGATACTTTTCTGCGCATTGTTCCTGCGCTAAAAATCCTACGTTTTATCGTTTTATCGATTATTCTGGTTGATTAAAGAGTGAGCGCAAAGAAAGGGTTTAAACAATTTGCGGTAACCTTTTATTACTATATATTGCACCTTACTTTTTAGATTCCCAAAGTCTTACCAGAAGTACTTTCTACCAGCCATGGTGCTTAGTTTAATAATAACTAACCTATATGGAGAACTTTACTTTTTTTAAGATACGAAAAGCATTTCTGGGTATTCTTACAGTTACTTTTCTATTTGTTTTATCTTCTCATTTGTCTTTTGGAAATACAACTCCGGCCACTTCTGTAGAAGTTCTTTATACAGATACGGATGGCGATGGAATTCCCAATGGTACTGATGTAGATGATGACAATGATGGTATTCTTGATACTGTTGAAGGGGAAAATACTGATTCAGATGGCGATGGAGTAGTAAATTCTCTGGATATTGATTCGGATAACGACGGAATTCTCGATAACATAGAAGCCCAAACCACGGCCGGATATATAGCTCCATGTGGAGTAGATTCTGATGGAAACGGGTTAGACGATCATTACGAAGAGACACCCGGTAGTTGCGGGGGCCTTTTGCCAATAGATACAGATAGTGACGGAGTACCTGATTATTTGGATATTGATTCCGATAATGATGGAATACTCGATAATATAGAAGCACAAGCGACCACCGGTTATACCGAACCATGTGGTTTAGATTCAGATGGAAATGGCCTAGATGATCATTATGAAAATCACCCAGGTTCTGGAGAAGGTCTTACACCTGTAGATACTGATAATGACACTCATCCTGATTTTCGGGACATCGATTCTGATGATGATGGTATTCCGGATAATATTGAAGCTCAATCTACTGATGGTTATGTACCACCAAGTGGAATGGACAGCGACAATGATGGCTTAGATAATGCCTATGAAGGATCTGGCGATGAGGGACTCACACCTCAAAATACGGATGGAACTGACGAACCTGACTTTAGGGATCTGGACACCGATAATGATTCGGAACCAGATAATATTGAAGGGAATGATTTTGATTTTGATGGGAATCCTAACAAGATATTTTCCAATATTGATACGGATGGAGATGGTCTTGATGATGCCTATGAAGGTTCTGATAAAAATGATGGTTTTGATGTAAACGACGAGATCGAGAATCCGGCCAATGACCTTCCTGATGAAGACGGCACCGAGGATGTAGACTATCGTGATGCTGTTAATAACAATGGAACAGATATTATCTGTGAGGTAATTGATGCCGACCGGTGTACTCCAAATGATAACATGAGTGCTAATTTCTGGTGGGCTAAATCAAATCCAAATGACGGTTCAAAATTCTTTTCCTCAACCACCGATCATCAATTGACATTTACAAAGAAAAGCAATGGAGAAGCATTGATCACTGGGACTACTAAAAATGGTGATTGTGTTGTTGAAATTTACGTGGTCCTTATCCATAAAAAGAATTGGACCGAATGGCAAAATGTTGGTGGCGAATTTAAGGATGAAGGCTGCTGCGAAGCACATGCCGAGGATTTGGATTATTATCTAATAGATAACGACAGAAGTTATATTATATCTACCGGCACAAGTTGTTTTGGTCAGGGCACATTCAAGGTATCACACAGACCAGATCCCAATGATCCAAATACTCCTAAATACGGAGTACAAGTAGGTCCTGGAGGAGCACTCCACGATTCTAATGTAGGTGCAGAAGGTTTATCTGGCTGGGGCTGGATTGGACCTGAAGGAAACGAGCACAAGTGGATAATGGATTTCAATTTCTTGATTGACTGCGATGATGATGTCATAGATACTGATGGTGATGGAGTAGTTGATCCTGATGAAGATAGAGATGGCACAGATCCTCTGGATCCATGCGATTTCTTATTAGAGAGTCAGACCGTTACACCTACATCAGATTGGGATGCACTTGACTGTGATGGTGATGGTGTAACTAATGGCGATGAAATAACAGACAATACAGATCCATTAGATCCTTGTTCTTATAATCCGGACAGTATTACGGTAGCCCAAAGTGGGGATTACCTGGCAGTAGACTGCGATGGCGATGGCGTAACCAATGGAGATGAAATAACCGATCAAACAGATCCACTGGATCCATGTAGCTTTGTACTGGCTAGTCAGACCGTTGATCCTTCAGCCGACTGGAATGCCACAGACTGCGATGGTGATGGAGTTACCAATGAAGATGAGGTTACAGACGGAACAGATCCTTTAGATCCATGCTCCTTTAACCCGGATAGCATAACAGTTGCACAAAGTGATGATTTCTTGGCGACCGACTGTGATGGAGACGGCGTAACCAACGGAGATGAAATAACCGATCAAACAGATCCGCTTGATCCATGTAGCTTTGTACTTGAAAGTCAGACTGTTGATCCTTCGGCCGACTGGAATGCAACAGACTGCGATGGAGATGGTGTTACCAATGAGGATGAAGTTACTGATGGTACAGATCCATTAGATCCTTGTTCCCTGCTATTGGAAAGTCAGACCCTTACTCCTTCAAGCGATTGGGATATACTAGACTGTGATGATGATGGAAATCCAAATGGAACAGATCCTAATCCGCTTATTGCAACCGCAGTAGATGATGAAGGGTCCACTCCGGCATTGACAGAAATTGTGATCAATATTCTGGCCAATGATGATTATTTACCAAATAACGATCCCAATAATTTGGGTACAACAAGTATTACCAGAATTGGTGGCAATGCCACAGGAACGGTAAGCTTTGATCCTGAAACAGGTGAATTATCTTATATCCCTGATGTATCAGAATCTAATTCTACGATTACCATCATTTATGAGGTATGTAATACTATTCCGGATCCGGATGTATGTGCTTCGGCTACCGTCACTATAGAAGTAGGTGCCAATGTGATCGATGCTGTGGATGATGACTTCAGCGGGGAGCCAGTAGATGGTGTAGCCGGAGGAGTAGTAGCCAACAGCAATGTATTTGATAATGATACCTTAAACGGACTAGCGTTAGATCCTGCGGATGTAACCCTTACTTCCACACCAACCGGACCGTTAACTGTAAATGCAGATGGTACGGTGAGTGTAGCTGCTAACACCGCAGCCGGCACCTATACAATTGAATATACCATTTGTGAGGTAGCCAATCCTACAAATTGCGATACCGGAACGGTCACCGTAGTGGTAGATCCCGGAGCAAATGTGATCGATGCAGTGGATGATGACTTCAGCGGGGAGCCAGTAGATGGTGTAGCCGGAGGAGTAGTAGCCAACAGCAATGTATTTGATAATGATACCTTAAACGGACTAGCGTTAGATCCTGCGGATGTAACCCTTACTTCCACTCCAACCGGACCGTTAACTGTAAATGCAGATGGTACGGTGAGTGTAGCTGCTAACACCGCAGCCGGTACCTATACGATTGAATATACCATTTGTGAGGTAGCTAATCCTACGAATTGCGATACCGGAACGGTCACCGTAGTGGTAGATCCCGGAGCAAATGTGATCGATGCTGTGGATGATGACTTCAGCGGGGAGCCAGTAGATGGTGTAGCCGGAGGAGTAGTAGCCAACAGCAATGTATTTGATAATGATACCTTAAACGGACTAGCGTTAGATCCTGCGGATGTAACCCTTACTTCCACACCAACCGGACCTTTAACTGTGAATGCAGATGGTACGGTGAGTGTAGCTCCTAATACAGCAGCCGGCACCTATACAATTGAATATACCATTTGTGAGGTAGCTAATCCTACGAATTGCGATACCGGAACGGTCACTGTAGTGGTAGATCCCGGAGCAAATGTGATCGATGCTGTGGATGACGACTTCAGCGGGGAGCCAGTAGATGGTGTAACCGGAGGAGTAGTAGCCAACAGCAATGTATTTGATAACGATACCTTAAACGGACTAGCGTTAGATCCTGCGGATGTAACCCTTACTTCCACACCAACCGGACCGTTAACTGTAAATGCAGATGGTACGGTGAGTGTTGCTCCTAATACAGCAGCCGGTACCTATACAATTGAATATACCATTTGTGAGGTAGCTAATCCTACGAATTGCGATACCGGAACGGTCACCGTAGTGGTAGATCCCGGAGCAAATGTGATCGATGCAGTGGATGATGACTTTAGTGCGGAGCCAGTTGATGGCACCAGCGGAGGAGTAGTAGCCAACAGCAATGTATTTGATAACGATACCTTAAACGGACTAGCGTTAGATCCTGCGGATGTAACCCTTACTTCCACACCAACCGGACCGTTAACTGTAAATGCAGATGGTACGGTAAGTGTTGCTCCCAATACAGGAGCCGGCACCTATACAATTGAATATACCATTTGTGAGGTAGCCAATCCTACGAATTGTGATACTGCTTCTGTGACCGTTGTTGTTTCAGGAGGTCCAAATATCATTGTTTTAAAGGTAGATACCTTTAACGATGAGAATGGGGATGGATACGCGCAGATAGGTGAGACAATAAGTTATGCCTTTACCGTAACTAATACCGGTACCATTCCACTTGGGAATATTAGCATAACAGATCTATTGGTTGATGTAACCGGAGGTCCATTGGAAATTTTGGAGCCCGGTGCGTCCGATACAACCACCTTTACGGCTACTTATACAATAACACAGGCAGATATTGATGCCGGTAGTTTCCAGAACACTGCGACAGTAGAAGGATTTATCCCGGATAATGGCCCAATTAGCACATTGTCTGACGATCCTGACGATCCTACTGATTTTGATAGTGATGGTGATGGTAATCCGGATGATCCAACGGTGACCGTATTGACAGGGGCACCCGGAATTAATGCGGTAGATGATGATTTCAGGGCAAACCCCGTAGACGGAAGCACAGGTGGTGTAGTTGCCAACAGCAACGTACTTAGTAATGATACTCTGGACGGTGTCACCGTAGATCCTAATGATGTTGTCATAAGCTCAACACCAACCGGACCATTGACCGTAAATTCAGATGGTACTGTAAGTGTGGCCGCAGATACAGCTCCCGGTAACTATACTATTGACTATACAATCTGTGAAGTAGCCACTCCTACAAATTGTGATACAGCAACAGTGATTGTAGAAGTAGGGGCAGGACCAAATACAATAGATGCAATAGATGATGATTTCACGGCAAACCCGGTAGACGGAAGCACAGGTGGTATTGTTGCAGATAGCAATGTGTTGACTAACGATATGCTGAATGGTGAAATGGTAGATCCTGAGGCTGTGACCATTACTTCCACCCCCACAGGTCCATTGACCGTTAATGCGGATGGTACTGTTAGCGTTGCTGCAGATACTGCTCCAGGTACATATACTATAGACTACACGATCTGTGAAGTAGCAGATCCTACCAATTGTGATACGGCTACAGTAACCGTTGAAGTGATCCCTGGCCCTAATATGATAGATGCGGTAGATGATGATTATAGAGGTATTATTGTAGATGGTGACCTCGGTGGGGTAGTTGCTGATGCCGATGGTAATGTCAATGTCTTGACCAACGATACCTTAAATGGAGAATCAGTTAATCCTTTAGATGTCACGATCACTTCAGTTCCTACAGGTCCATTGACTGTCAATTCTGATGGTACCGTAAGTGTGCTAGCTGGTACAGCTCCCGGAACATATACTATAGAATACACCATTTGCGAAAATGCCGATCCTACCAATTGTGATACTGCTACAGTAACTGTATTGGTTTCTGAGATCATTACTGACTTTAAGATTGAAGTTAACCAGATGGTAACACCAAATAATGACGGTAGAAATGACTTCTTGTTTATCCGGGATGTAGAATTCGCGAAGAATAATACTTTAAAGATCTACAACCGATGGGGAATTGCAGTTTTCGACGGAGCGAATTACAATAATCAGAACAATGTATTTGATGGCCGCTCCAGAGGAAGATCAACCATGAGTGTAAACGATTATTTACCGGCAGGGGTTTATTTCTATATATTTGAATACGATTTAGATCAGGAAAGAATTACAGATAGTGGTTACCTCTATGTGAGTAAATAACAGATGATAAAAAATATGATACAAAATAAGTACCTATTAGTTATCTTTTTCTTGGTAGCTACACTGACCAGCACCGTACAGGGTCAACAAGATTCTCAGTATACGCAATATATGTACAATACAATGAGCGTAAATCCTGCCTATGCGGGCTCAAGAGGAGAATTGAGTATTGCAGCCCTTTACAGAGCACAGTGGGTAGGATTAGATGGTGCTCCTAAAACACAGACCCTTAACCTTCATTCACCCATCAGAAACAGCCGGTTGGGGTATGGTATTTCTATTGTAAATGATAATATTGGGAATGGCGTAGTGCAGGAAACCTATTTCGATGCAGTTTTATCTTATACCATAGAATTGTCGCGCTCAAATAAGTTATCCTTTGGCCTAAAAGCCGGAGGCAACTTGTTAAACCTCGATTTTCAACAACTGAGGAATTTTGATCAGGAACCAATTACAGATGGGGCAGACATCACTAATAATTTTTCTCCCAACTTTGGTTTCGGGGTCTATTATCATACAGATCGATTCTATTTGGGGCTTTCTGCTCCCAATATGTTAGAGACCGATTATTTTGATAATTCCCAACGCGCCGCAAATTCAGTTCAATTTCAGTCTACAGAACGACTTAATTTTTATTTTATCACAGGGTATGTATTCGATCTGAATTACAATCTTAAATTTAAGCCTGCCTTTTTGTTAAAAGCAGTGGGCGGAGCTCCATTACAACTCGATTTCTCCGGAACGTTTTTGTTGAATGATAAGTTTTCCTTTGGTGCAGCGTACCGTTGGGATGCTGCAGCAAGCGCATTATTTGGTTTTCAACTTTCAGAAAGATTGATGCTGGGGTTGGCATATGACAAAGAGATCACCGAATTAGGAGGTACCCGATTCAACGATGGTTCTTTTGAAGTGTTTTTAAGATTTGAGCTGGTGCGTTCGTTCCAGGGATTGGTATCACCTAGATTCTTTTAATAATGGATTACATGACAAAGCGCTTATTTATAGCAGGGATATTCTTCTTCTCAGTCCTGGGCAACATTTTTGCACAGGTGAAACCGGAAAAGAAAAAAGAAAAGTATTCTTATACCCTATATACCAAGGTTTATCAAAAGCGCTTAATGGAAAAACCAGATAAGGTCAAGGATACGGCTTTAATGAAGCTGGCAAATTCATATTATGTAATTGCCGACTATGAGAATGCTGCCAAGGTGTATGAAATACTGTATAAAAGAGCAGATGAAAAGCCAGGGTTTACGGTTCCACAAGAGTATAATTTTAGGTATGGACAAAGCTTAAGAGCCATAGGGCAAGAAGAACTTGCAAAGGAAAAATTGGCCGCCTACATTAGTGAGTCGGGCGCAAATGTGCCGGTACAAAGTACAAGGGTCTATAAATTAAAAAACCTGAAAGAGTATTTTTCAAATCTAAAGGACAGTATTAATCTTGATGAGTTTTCAGATTTCGCTCCTGCTTTTTATAAGGAAGGGCTGATATTTTCTTCGGATCGTGATACCGGAAACCTCCACAGATACAGGCATAGTGGTACCAATAAGGACTTTTTGGATCTATATCAATTTAAAACGGACGATGACTCTAAGGAAATCATAGCAAAGGTCAACTTTTTTGGAAATGGGTTTAACGCCCGTGAAGCTGAATCCACTTCAATTAAGGTAGATGAATCTACAGCCACTTTCTCAAAAGATGGTAAGACCATGTATTTTACGGCTACCAATTTTAAGGATGGAGATCATATTAAGGATCAGGAAAATATTGTACGCCTAAAAATTTATAAAGCTGTACAAGAGGCAGAAGGTTGGCGCATAGTAGACGATTCCTGGTTTAGGAATGAAAACGGAGACAAGGCTTTTAATACTGATAGTTACTCTTTTTCAAATCCTGCCTTAAGCCCGGATAATTCCAAACTCTACTTTTCTTCAGACATGCCAGGATCAAAGGGCCTATCAGACATCTTTGTTATCAATATCAATAATAATGGAGTTTCAGGTCAGGTAAGTAATTTAGGCGACAGGATAAATACACAATTCAGGGAAAGTTTTCCTTTTGTAAGTGCGGAAGGAAAGCTGTATTTCTCTTCAGACCGATTCGATGGTAAAGGTAGATTGGATGTGTATTCTGTGGACTTAAATGCTGATGGCATGGTGGCATCGGTTCCTGAGAATTTAGGCGCCCCCATTAATAGTGAAAGTGATGATTTTACGTTCATTTATGATAGTGAAAAAGAATATGGCTTTTTTGCCTCAAACAGAAAAAGGCCCAATAATTCTGGGCGTCGTAATGCAACGGATTATATAGATGATAATATTTATGCCTTTACAGCCGAATGTATCAATCCGAAAACCTTAACGGGGATCGTCTATGATAAGACCACCCTCTTACCATTATCTGGTACAACCATTGGTATTGTCAATGATGATAACGAAGTAATTGCCTCTACTTTTACCAATGAAGAAGGCGCGTATAGCATCTCTATTGACAGGACAAAAAATAATTTTGTGAGGGCTTCAAGAGAAGGGTATACTCCCGTTGAGGAGTATCTGGAGATAAATCCATGTGAACTGCGAATGGTGGACATCTACCTGGAAACCGACTGTGTAGAATACGGTACGGACCTTGCAAGACTTCTGGGCTTAGACCCTACTATCTTCTTTGATTTTGACAAATCCGAAGTTAAAGATGAATATAAAGATGAACTCGATATTGTAGTGGCCGCAATGAAGTTATATCCAAGTCTGAAAATACAGGTAAATTCACATACAGACTCCAGAGGCCCTAACGCGTATAACCAACCATTGTCTGAACGCCGTGCAAAAGCTACTGTAGATTATATCGCTTCTAACGGAATTGACATAAGTCGTTTGAAATACAAAGGCTATGGAGAAATGAAACCTGTAAATGAATGCGTTGATGGGGTGAGATGTTCTTCTGCAAAACATCAGCTAAACAGACGCTCTGAGTTTCTGATCCTTTGTGAAGACGGCGAGAATTGCTGTTATTGATGTAAGATCAAAAAAAGAGCGCATTATTTCTATTTACTCTAGAACAATTCAAATAGACTATTTACTTAGTTCGCATGTAGGGTTATACTCGTTAAATTCGAGGTTTATTGGGATGATCGACCTATGAACTTCTAATTTGATTCTCTTTTATCTAAGCAATCCTTCACTTATAACACCTTACACCCTGCATTTAGACCTATACACAACATTATTTTATAGGAGCTAAAGAGTATTTCTACTTTTATACTTAATGACAGATATCCATAATTCATGATTCCTTCTCAACTTCAGAGGATTTTGATACTATGTTTTCTTTTAGGTCAGGGAGTATTCCTTTATGGCCAGGACACTTTTTTGGACAATTTCAATACCGTTTCTTATTCTAACAACATCGGAACAATGAGTTATTCAGCTGATTGGGTTGATGATGAAGACGGTGATCCTGCTAATGGCCGCATTTATATTAATGGCGGATCTAATCGTTTGCGGATTCAAAATATGGATGGGACTATCCTTAGCCGTACGTTGAATTTAGCAGGGGCCACAGGGGTGACCCTAACTATGAGTTATACAGAGATCTCTGGAAACGAACAGATCGATGTTGATCTGTGGAATGGCACAGGATGGAATACCGTGGCTACCCTAAATGGTTCCGGAACAGTGAATTATAATCTGGCAGCCAGTGAAATGTCTGCTTCCTCACAAATACGTTTTATCTCAAATAGTGGAGGCTGGGGTGGAACGGAAGCCTATGAAATAGACAATGTTCAATTTAATGGGAATGTACCTCCCGGAATTTCTATAAATGATATCACTGTAAATGAAGATGACGGCACCGCCACCGCTACCGTTACCCTTAATAAGGCTTTCGCGGGTGGTTTTGACGTAGACTGGGATACCAATGATGGCACTGCCATTGATGGCTCAGATTATGATTCTGACAATGGCAATTTAACCTTTGCAGGCACGGCAGGGGAAACACAGACAATTGTGATCAATTTGATCAATGATGCCATTCCTGAGTTCAATAACGAAACTTTTACTGTAGATCTTAGTAATATTTCTCAACCAGGAGTAATAATTGCAGATAGTCAGGGAGTTGGAACTATTGTGGATGATGAATATTCGTTTAATGCGCCACTGGTGCTAACCCACGAATTTGATGGGTATATGGATTATACCTCAACAGCCGGAACCTTGCGGACACAACCCAACTCAGGTAATAATTGCGCCATTACCGCTACATCCAGTAATACGCTAACTGCAACAATTCCTGCTACAGCAACCATTGATCAGGCCATTCTATATTGGGCCCATTCGGGGTTTACACCAGATACTCAGGTGACCTTCGATGGTACTACCGTAAATGCCGATTTCTTATATGGCACAACGCTTACCAACAGATCCTTTTTTGGAGGAAGAGCAGATGTAACGGCGATCGTAACCGCAGTGCCTAACCCATCTACCTATTTATGGACGTTTGGTGGACTAACAATAGATAATACTAACCCATACTGTAATACGGCAACTACGCTTGGGGGATGGAGTTTGATGGTCTTTTATACGGATAATAGTTTGCCGGCATCTACCATCAATGTATACGAAGGATTTAGCGGAGAAAGTAATTCTTCCTCATCCTATACCCTTAGTGGGTTTTTTGCCATTGGCGCAACAGGATCTAAGACCACGGTGCAATCCTGGGAAGGTGATCAGACGTTGAGCAATAATGAAGCATTAACCGTAACTACCGGCTTAGGTACTTTTAACCTGGTTGGAGATGGTGATAATACGGGAACTCCTACCATCAACCCTTTTAATTCCACCCATTTTGATAATACCGTGGCCCCGGTGGTAAATAATACAAATTCTCACGGGGTAGATCTAGACACCTATGATGTTTCACCATTTGTGACACCCGGAGAGACCTCAGTGACTACTGCAGTACAATCAGGGCAGGATTTTGTGATCCTCAATACAGTAACCTTAAAAGTACCATCTAACCTAACAACAGGGATCGTTTTTGAAGATGTGAATTATGGGGGAGGGGCAGGACGCAACAGGGCAACAGCAGCCGGAGTGCCCATTCCTAACGTCACTGTTGAATTATACGATGGGGGTGGGAGTTTTGTTTCCAATACCACTACCAATGCAGCAGGACGCTATGTCTTTGCAGGGATGGCCAATGGTTCTTATACCGTTCGTGTTGTAAACAATTCAGTTCGCTCTACAAGAACAGGAGGTGCCGCGTGTACCAGTTGTATACCTGTACAAACCTTTAAAACAGATTTTATTGCCAGTGTGGTGGTAGAGGACACAAATAGTGTTGGCGGCGAAGACCCTGCAGGAGAAGACCCGGGTCCGGGTACGCTTAACAATGCACAGACGGTTTCTACTTTTACCATTTTAAATGAAGGGATCGCAGGGATGGATTTTGGCTATAATTTTAATACGATCGTCAATACCAATGAAGATGGGCAGGGATCTCTGGAACAGTTTATCATCAATGCCAATGCTCTCGATGAATCGGGGATTGATATTGAAGCCAATGCAATGTTTGATCCGGGGGCAGGGGAGGATACTTCCATCTTTATGATCCCACCAACTGGAGATGCTTTAGGCAGAACTGCCGATGCGAATTATGCCGGTGGAATCTTTGATATAGAAACAAGATCCGTTTAACGACCATTACGGGAGATAACACTCATATTGATGGCAGAACACAAACCGCTTATTCTGGGAATACCAATACAGGGACTATCGGGGCTGGAGGAACTGTTGTGGGGATTCAGGCAACTAGCCCTACCGAATTATGATCTTCCGGAGATTCAGGTTCATCGACAACAATGGGGATACCTTTATATGTCGGAAATGGACACTGTGATCAGAAATTTGGCAATTTTTGCCGATGATGATGCAGGGGTATTCAGTAAATAGCGGTTCGATAACCTTACAAAATAATCTCATTAGGTGTAGATGCAACAGCCTCTAATGATGGAGCTATTGTATTGGTGTGGAGGTTACCGGTGGCAGTGCAGTGATAGACAGCAACTATTTTACGACAAATGAGGAAGCAGGAATTCTGGTGAATGGAGGTACATCTACCTTAATTCAGAATAACCATCTAACAGGAAATGGCCTCGATAAATGCTTTGATAATATTACGATAACAGCAGGCTCAGGCGTGGTGATACAACAAAATTTAATTGAATTATCGGGTGCCTTAGGTATTGATGGTGACGGTATTGCCGGAGGAGTTACTATCACTGAAAATAACATTACCACAGCCGGGCAGGATGGGGGAGCCTGCAGCGGCGAAATTGAAAATGCAGGTATTCATTTGGATGGAAGCAATTCTTCGATTACCAACAATATTATTTTCCAGAATGGCGGAGCAGGAATTGTTCTCGGGGGAGGAACTACTTCGGGGAATCTGATATCACAAAATTCTTTTTATGCCAACGGTACTGCCGGAGATGCCCTGGGAATAGATATTGACCAGGCGGATGGCATGGGAGATGGTATAACATTGAATGATACCGGAGATGCCGATACAGGTCCAAACGGATCTGCTAATTTTCCGATAATAACAGCAGCCTTCATTGAAGGACCTAATCTGGTAATTAAGGGATGGTCTCGTCCGGGAGCTACCATAGAGGTCTTTTTAACCGATGTGAATGAGGGAACAGCGACCTTAGGAGATAACCAATTAGGGTTGTCTAAAGATTACGGGGAAGGTCAGACGTACATTGGTTCCGCAGCAGAAGGAGGCGCGAGTGACTTTGATGCAGGGGTCTCTGTCTATACAGATGGAGATGGCAATACGGATAATACCAATCAATTTGAATTAAAGATCCCTTATATACCAAGTCTGGCTATTGGTTTTTCAGTTACAGGAACAGCCACCATTGGGAATACTACCTCAGAATTTTCACCCATGAGTATCATAAAGATCAAAACGGTGATCACTAACAGGCGAATTACCTATCGTGTTAACCAGAATTAAACGTCCTAGTAAGACGATTTAAAAAGCAACATCTGGTATTAAATACCTCTTAATCAATTCAATACATTTTGTAATACATCATAATTCTGACCTTTGATGCCTTGTCTTATGGTCTTCACAACAAATTTTTCCTTAAGCAGTTTAATTATGTAAAATTTGATTATCAGATACCATAAGTGCTTCATTTTTGGGCATTTTATGTAAGCATAATTAAATGACAGGAACCACCACTTTTAGTTTCCAAAAAGTTGGGCACTTACTCCTATGGGGGTTATTGTTCCTTTTTTCTATGGTCATCTCTGCACAAACCACCATCTGGGCCGAAGATTTTAATTCGTATGCCAATGGTACCATAACCGGTACAGGTACAGGTACCTCTCCCGTGAATTGGAATTCGCAGATAGGTGCAGCCGTTTCTGGAGGCCTTATTCTGGCTAGTAATACACGTGGCGTAGGCTCTTCAACACTTGCTAACCCCTTAATTTGGGTAACCGATCCTATTGATATCAATGGGTATATTAATGTAACTTTTAGTATAGATACCGGTGCTTTTAATGTTGGCAATTTTGAGGACAGTGGAGGTGCTCAGGATAATTTTACCTTGGACTATAGAATTGATGGCGGGGCGTGGACTACGGTTGTTAATGCGTCGGGATCGGCAGCGCAACCTATAAATCCGTCGTATACAATTTCCGGATTAACAGGATCATCCCTGGAGATACGGGCAAGATTTCATAATACGGCGGGTAATGAAAATTATACGATAGACAATGTGCTGGTGCAGGGAACACCGGCAACGGCCGATAGTGATGGGGATGGGGTCCCGGATCAATCCGATTTGGACAATGATAATGACGGTATTCCAGATACTTCAGAGTTAAATACGGTTGCCAGTAATTCCCAACCGCCCTGCGGTGGGGAAACTGTACTCGATTTTAGTGCAGCAGCTGTGCTTGTAAGTGGGACCGCCTTAACACAAGGTGCGGTTTACCGGATTTCTAATATTACTGCTGGAACAGATGCGCTGGTTACCATAGTGCAAACCTTTAATGCATCAGTTGCCAATATAGACAACAATACCGCTGATCCGGCCTCTTTTAAGCCGCAAACAGCATTTAATTTTCCCAATGTTGGAGATCAGGGATATATAGAATACAGGATACAATTTGTTACGTCGGCCGGGTTTGCTCCCGTGATCATCAACCGATTTTTTATGAATTTTAATGATATAGATGGGGGTGCCAATTATGGAGAGCAGAATTGGGCAAATAATCCCGCTACCTATACCATTTCGAATCCTACGGAACTAACAATGAGTACGGACGGTTCCTGGGTGATTGGTACAGCCGGTCCTAATGATTATCCCGGTGCGGGTAATACATTTCCACAGGTAAACTACAGTGTCAACTACAATTCAAAATCAGAGATGTCTGTTAGGGTAGGAGCCGTAGCACGGGTGCCTGGAGCCTCATCGGGCGGAAGGCAACACGCAATTGAATTTGCGTGTATTACCAACTATGTGAATCCGGTTACCTATGGGATCGATACCGATTCTGATGGGGTGGCCAACCACCTCGACCTGGATGCGGATAATGATGGTATTTACGATGCCGTGGAAGCTGGCCATAATAGGGCACATTTAAACGGGGTTGTAATAAGTTCCTATGGACTAAATGGGTTGGCCGATCTGGTAGAAACTGCACCCGAAAGTGGGACAATAAATTATACTATCACAGATACAGATGGGAATCCACCACCCAATTATTTAGATACGGATAGTGATGATGATGGATGTAGTGACGCCAATGAGGCCTATGCCGATGCCAATGCAGATGGTGGGGATGACGAATATTATGGGGTTGGGAGTCCGCCACCAGTAGATGCGCAAGGACGCGTATCAGCGGCAACATATCCGGTACCGGCCGATATTGGTCCTAATGGTACACTAGATTATATAGAAGCAGAATCACCGCCGGTAATAACAATACAACCTCTAGACACCACGGTTTGCCCGGGTTGCAATACGTCACTTACAGTTACAGCAACAGGTGTTGACACCTACCAATGGCAACAATTTATTGGGGCGGTCTGGGTAGATATGACCGATACAGGGATCTACAGTGGAACCACCACCAATACACTGACACTTACCAATGTTACTACTGCTGAAAATGGGACCCAGTATAGAGCTGTTTTAACCAATGTTAGCTACGTTTGTGGAAACTCCACCACAAATACAGCAACGGTAACAGTCAATGTAAGTACCGTAATATCCAATAGAAAAATCACCTACAGGGTCAATAAGAATTAATAATTGATTGTGGTTAGATCTTTTAACTGTAATTAATTCTTATTCAGTTATTTATACATTTTTTTCAAAAATTCAACATCATATTTTACGGTCTAGATGCCTGATATTGTTGACTTCACAACAATTTTTTCACTGCACAATATAATAATGGCACATTTGAGTCTATGATACCATAAATGCTACATTTTGGGGCATTCTATGTAAGCATTATTAAATGACTGTAACAACCACTTTTAGTTTCCAAAAAGTTGGACATATACTCCTTTGGGGAGTAGTGTACCTATTTTCAATGGTCATTACAGCTCAAACTACGTTTACAGAAAGTGCCGCAGCCTATGGACTTAATGTTGCCGGCACCAAAGATGGAGGTCATGCCTGGGCCGATTATGATCTTGATGGGGACTTCGACATTGTGATCAACACAAATGGCAGGGGATATCTAATGCGCAATGATGGGGGAAGTTTTTCTGATCAGACGGCAGCTCTCGCACCCGATTTTATGGGGGGCACCCTGGAACGTACGGCACTGTTTGTGGATTTTAATAATGATGGGTATCCGGATGTCTTCAGGAATAAGCACAACGACGTTCGTATATATCTGCAGCACCCGGCAACCAATGTTTTTGGAGATGGATTGGGGGGTACGGCTCCAAGTCAGCGTTTTACAGCTATGACAGACGGGATGAATGCAGAAGGGGCGGGCGCGCTTGACTATGATGGGGACGGGGACCTGGATTTGTTTATAGACAACCATAATTTTGGGATCGATATTTTTCAAAACGATGGGAATGGGTTCTTTACTCATGTTACTCGTAAAGCGGATAGTCCGCTGCCACCTTACAATGCAGGAAATCCGGCTACATGGCCTTTAGGGTTGGTTCAGGATGCTACAGACGGAGATTATGGATCTGCTACAGATTTTAATGATGACGGCTGGGTAGATATCGTAGTACGTAAAAGAGATCAGGTAGATCTATTCACAAATATTGGGGGTACTTATCAAAATGGGGTAGACATAGATCAGGCGCTCAATAGTAACAAAGGTTCGGTGGCCTTTTATGATTTTGATAATGACGGGGATTTTGACCTCTACTGGACGGAAAATGGAAATAATCAAATTCATCGAAATAATGGGGACGGAACCTGGACCCCCTTGGGTGCTGCTACAGGAATACCAGTAAATTTTGCCGGGCAAATAGAAGGGCTGGCCTGTGGGGATGTCGATAATGACGGAGATATCGATATCTTCCTTACAGGTAACAGTACCAGTAAGATGTACCTTAATCAGATCAATAATGGGGGTGGGCCCATGTCCTTTGTCGACTCGGGACTGGCTTTTAACGCAGCCGCAGGGGAAGGGTGTACTTTTATAGATATTGATCAGGATGGAGATCTGGATCTATACGCCAACAGGACTGGGAATAATAGACTGTATATCAACAATCTGGGATGGTTCCAACGATTCAGCCACATATACATCGATGGTATGGAAGACCGTGATGAGCTAGGTTTAACAGGTACAGAAGAACGTTTTGGGGTAGGGGCTACCGCAAAGATCTTAGACTGTGATGGCAACGTTATCTCAGGAACCCGGGAAGTAAATGGAGGGTACGGACATGGTACCCAGGCACCCGGTCGTATTCACTTTGGCTTACCTAGTGGACCATTTGTACCTATTGTGGTGGAAGTGGCCTATCCCAGGACTGCTTCGGGCCGGGTGGTAGTTCGGAAGCAATTAAGACCGATCGATTATTTAAGTGGAGGCATTAATCTGGTCGATCTTTATCCGAATTCGGCTAATCAACCTCCTACAGCGCAAAACGATTATGTTACAACCGTTCAGGATAGCCCGGTTACTCTGGATCCCCTCGTGGATAATGGAGGAGGTGCGGATTCTGATCCTGAAGGAGAACCTTTGGAAGTGATTTCCCTTACTACTCCGTCTAATGGTACGGCGGTCATAAACGGAGATGGCACCGTAACCTATACACCTGATCCGGGATTTTCAGGTGGGGACCAATTTAATTATACCATACGTGATAATGCCGATTGTACCTTTACATCAGAGGAAGATACCGCAACAATATACATTACTGTTTATGCAGATTCGGACAACGATACCATCCCTGATAATGTGGATCTGGACGACGATAATGATGGAATTCCTGATACAGACGAATTAGATACTATTGCCAACTTTAACCAACCCGCTTGTGGGGGAGAAACCAATATGGATTTTAGTGCTGCAGCCTCATTAGAATCGGGTGTGGATAAAACTCAGGGGGCGGTTTACAGAATAGCCAACGTTACTACCGGAACAGATGCTTTAGTGACCATTGCACAAGTCTTTAATGCCACAGTTTACAATGTGGATAACAATGGTTCAGATGCTCCCAATTTTAAACCGCAAACTGGCTTTAACCTGCCTAATATAGGAGACAGAGCATATGTGGAGTACAATATTCAATTTGTTACCTCCGGTGGGTCAACCCCGGTTGTGATCCCTAAGTTCTTTATGAATTTTAATGATATTGATGGAGGTGCCAACTATGGAGAAGAGAACTGGGTAGACAATCCATCAACCTATACCATTGACAACCCTACAGAATTAACTATAACTAATGAAGGGTCCTGGGTAGTTGCCACAGCAGGTTTTGTGGACCATCCCGGTTCCAGCAACGTTGATCCTGAGGTAAACCTGAGTGTTAATTACAACTCTAAATCAGAGATGTCATTACGCGTAGGAGCCGTTGCCCGGGTTGCCGGTGCTTCAGCTACCGGGAGACAACATAGCATCGAATTTAATTGTATAACCAATTTTGTGAGTCCGGAAACCTATGGAATAGATAATGATTCGGACGGTTTTGCCAATCATTTGGATCTGGACAGCGATAATGATGGTATTTATGATGCTGTGGAAGCAGGTCATGATCAGGCACATACAGATGGAATAGTCAATGGTACCTTTGGTTTAAATGGGTTAGCAGACCTGGTGGAAACTACACCCGAAAGTGGAACTATCAATTACACTATTAGTGATGCGGATGGAACAGATCCCCCGGATTATCTGGACACGGACAGTGATGATGATGGCTGTAGCGACGCTAATGAGGCGTATAATGATCCCAATGCAGATGGTGGTGATAACGAGTATTACGATACAGGAAACCCGCCTGCAACAGATGCAAAGGGCAGGGTGGTGGCAGCCTCCTATTCAGTACCTGCCGATATTAATACCAATTCCACCTATGATTTCAGGGAAGCAGATAACCCACCGGTCATTACAACACAACCAGCGGACACTGTGGCCTGCCCGGGATGTAGCGCCAATATTGTTGTAATTGCGACCGATTCCGATACTTTTCAGTGGCAAATTTTCAACGGTGTTTCCTGGGTAGATCTATCTGATGGAGGGCTATATAGTGGCACCAATTCAGATACCCTTAGCCATATCTAATATCACCACTGCAGAAAACGGCAATTTGTACAGAGTTATTCTTGCAAATACCATGTACATATGTAGTACAGAAACCTCCTCTTCTGCTCAACTTATTGTAAGGGTAAATACGGTTATTTCCAATCGCAAAATTACCTATAGGGTTAACAAAAATTAAGCCCTCTTTGAACCCTCATTTTTTCCATTATTTGAAGAAAATACTTACAAATCAACCCTCGGTAAGTAGTGCTATTATTGGGTTAATCGACCAACGAAACCATAGTGTTTTTAAGGTTTTTTTGTTGCAATACTTCAATAATCGGGTGCTAGACCATGCATTTCATCGAGTACACAACAATTATTTTCCTAGGGATAGCTTCGGGTTAAATTTGTTAGTTGATAATAAAATATCAGGTGTAAACCATTGAACCAACTATTGAAAAACGAGAAAAACATATTTAAGTTATTAGCTATGGATAAGAAGATCCTACTACTTCTGTTTCTGGTATCCGGATTTGCTTTTTCACAGACCACTGTGACATTGCAAGACCAGTGTAATTGTGAGGTGCTTAGTGGTACCGCAGTTACATCACCCGGAACCACCACCCCAAGCGGTGCTGATACAGGAGATATTTATGTCAATACCAACACCGGAGTAATATACTTTTGGGATGGTGATTCCTGGGAACTTACTTCCTCAGATGATCAAAATTTACAAAACTTTAGCTTTAATTCTGGCACCAATATACTTTCACTAGATATTGAGGATGGAAATACAGTTAATGTAGACCTGTCTTCCCTTAGTGGAACAGGTACTGACGACCAGCTTATTAGCCTGGCCGGAAATATACTTACCCTCGAAGATGGAGGCACCGTAGACCTTTCTTCTTATTTAGACAATACAGATGACCAGATTATAACAGCTTTTAGTATTGACGCAAGTAACATACTTACACTTACACTGGAAGATGGAAATACACAGACAGTGGATCTTTCTGGATTAGTAGGAACCGATGATCAAACCGCTGCAGAAGTAACCTATGACAATACAGCATCTGGATTAACAGCCTCGGATGTACAGGCAGCTATTGATGAGATCAATGCCCTGGCCGGAACAGTGGCTTTAGTAGATAATGGAGATGGCACCTATGATTTTACAGATGCCGCAGGAAATACTACTATTATTACGTGATACCTCTATCTCTACCTTGGTAGACAATTTAGATGGTACCTATACCTATACAGATGAATCAGGCGCTACTCAGACTATTGATACCAATGCGAGCAGTAACCCATATGACAATACAGCATCTGGCTTAACCGCTACCGATGTACAGGCTGCTATTGATGAGATCAATGCCCTGGCCGGAACAGTGGCTTTGGTAGATAATGGAGATGGCACCTATGATTTTACAGATGCCGCAGGAAATACTACTATTATTACGGATACCTCTATCTCTACCTTGGTAGACAATTTAGATGGTACCTATACCTATACAGATGAATCAGGTGCTACTCAGCTTATTGATACCAATGCGAGCAGTAACCCATATGATAATACCGTATCTGGCTTAACAGCTACCGATGTACAGGCAGCTATTGATGAGATCAATGCCCTGGCCGGAACAGTGGCTTTGGTAGATAATGGAGATGGCACCTATGATTTTACAGATGCCGCAGGAAATACTACTATCATTACGGATACTTCTATCTCTACCTTAGTAGATAATGCCGATGGTACCTATACTTATACAGATGAATCAGGCGCTACTCAGCTTATTGATACCAATGCGAGCAGTAACCCATATGATAATACCGTATCTGGTTTAACAGCTACCGATGTACAGGCCGCTATTGATGAGATCAATGCCCTGGCCGGAACAGTGGCTTTGGTAGATAATGGAGATGGCACCTATGATTTTACAGATGCCGCAGGAAATACCACTATCATTACGGATACTTCTATCTCTACCTTAGTAGACAATGCCGATGGTACCTATACTTATACAGATGAATCAGGCGCTACTCAGACTCATTGATACCAATGCGAGCAGTAACCCATATGATAATACAGCATCAGGCTTAACAGCTACCGATGTACAGGCCGCTATTGATGAGATCAATGCCCTGGCCGGAACAGTGGCTTTGGTAGATAATGGAGATGGCACCTATGATTTTACAGATGCCGCAGGAAATACCACTATCATTAGTGATACTTCTATCTCTACCATAGTAGATAATGCCGATGGTACCTATACTTATACAGATGAATCAGGCGCTACTCAGACCATTGATACCAATGCGAGCAGTAACCCATATGATAATACCGTATCTGGCTTAACCGCTACCGATGTACAGGCAGCTATTGATGAGATCAATGCCCTGGCCGGAACAGTGGCTTTGGTAGATAATGGAGATGGCACCTATGATTTTACAGATGCCGCAGGAAATACCACTATTATTACGGATACTTCTATTTCTACTTTGGTAGACAATGGGGATGGTAGCTTTACCTATACCGATGAAACCGGGTCGGTGACCATATTTCACAGAAACTTTAACGACCCTTGTCGATAATTTTAATGGGACGTTTACCTACACCAATGAAGATGGGGTAGCTCAAATTGTCAGTAAGTCAGATATCATTGACAATTTTGATGGTACGTACGTCTTTAATAATAATGATGGGTCACCCGAGACTATTGACACAAGGGCCATTTCGAACCCTTTTGACAACACGGCTTCAGGCTTAACGGGACGCTACAGATGTACAGGCGGCTTTAGACGAATTAGCGGCAGGCAGTACCGATGATCAGAATATAAGCGGATCCGGACTTGCCGGTACCGACCTTACTATTGGGATTGAGAATGGAACAAACGAAGTTGTGGACCTCTCTAGCCTTGTTGAATCGGTTATTGCAGGAACAGGAGCTATTTCTGTTACAGATGATGGCAATGGCAATTACACAGTTAATTCTACGGATCCTGATGAGGACCTAACCAATGAGCTTACCTTATTGGGTAATGGTGCACCAGTTGTGGTACCAAGTAATGCTGGTGTTACTTATGTAGACACTGTTGCAGGACAATTATATGTTTGGGATGGAGCAGTATGGAATGTGGTTGGCGGTAATGCGTCTCCCGATCTTGATGGTGATCCAGCCAACGAATTGAATACAACGTTTGCCGTAAATGCAGGCAACCTGGAAATTACAGATAACGGAGGCACTTTAGCAGTTCCCCTGGCCTCTTTAGGTACAGATGATCAGACAGCTGCTGAGGTTACTTATAACAATTTAGCTTCCGGACTAACAGCTATTGATGTACAGGCTGCCCTCGATGAGTTGGCCGCAGGAAGTACAGATGATCAGACTATTTCTACAGATGGAACAGCCGGTAACATTAGTATTGAAGATGGCAATACCATTGCGATCAATATAAATGATGCCGATGCCGATGCTACTAATGAATTCAATACAGGTATCAGTTTTGATGGTACTAACTTAACAGTGACAGATGCAGGAGGAAACCAGGTTGTTGATATCAGCGGAGTAAGTACAGATGACCAGGACCTTACAGGAGCTTCTTTGAGTGGTGCAAACATTCTTCAGATCGATATTGAGAATGGAGCGTCTACTACCGTAGATCTTAGTGCTTTGGATGATCCGGGAACGGATGATCAGACAGCTGCTGAGGTAACTTATGACAATACAGTATCTGGCTTAACGGCTATTGACGTGCAAGATGCACTCGATGAGTTAGCTGCCGGGAGTACAGATGATCAGACAATCTCAACTGATGGTACTGCCGGGAATATTAGCATTGAAGACGGTAATACTATTGCCATCAATATAAATGATGCGGATGCCGATGCTACCAACGAATACAATACCGGAATTAGTTTTGATGGCTCCAATCTAACTGTAACAGATGCCGGTGGAAACCAGGTTGTTGATATCAGTGGTGTAAGTACGGATGATCAGAATATAAGTGGATCCGGACTTGCCGGGACTGACCTTACTATTGGGATTGAAAATGGTACAAACGAAGTTGTGGACCTCTCTAGCCTTGTAGAGACGGTAGTTGCAGGAACAGGTGCCATTACGGTTACAGATGATGGTAATGGCAATTATACCGTTAATTCTACAGATCCGGATGAGGATTTAACGAACGAACTTACCTTAATTGGTGCCGGTGCACCTGCTGTAGTGCCAAGTAATTCTGGTGTTACTTATGTAGATAGTGTAGCTGGACAATTATACATTTGGGATGGTGCAGCATGGAATGCGGTTGGCGGCAATGCCAGCCCGGATCTTGATGGCGACCCTACCAATGAACAGAACACAGCCTTTGGAATAAATGCCGGTAACTTAGAGATCACCGATAGCGGAGGTACCTTAACCGTACCGTTGGCTTCTCTTGGAACAGATGATCAGACTATTTCTACTGATGGAACTGCAGGGAATATTAGCATTGAAGACGGCAATACAATTGCAATCAACATAAATGATGCGGATGCCGATGCCACCAACGAATTTAATACAGGAATCAGTTTTGATGGTACGAATCTTACGGTAACAGATGCCGGTGGAAATCAGGTAGTAGATATTAGCGGAGTAAGTACAGACGATCAGAACATTACTGGTTCTGGTTTAGCCGGAAATATCTTAACTATAGGTATTGAAAACGGAACCAATGAAACGGTTGATCTATCTGCCTTAGTTGGAACAGACGATCAAACCGCTGTTGAAGTAACTTATGACAATACAACCTCTGGTTTAACAGCTACAGAAGTTCAGGCTGCCTTAGATGAGGTTGCTGCAGGAAGTACAGACGATCAGAACATTACTGGTTCTGGTTTAGCCGGAAACATCCTTACCATTGGTATTGAAAATGGAACAAACGAAACAGTAGACCTATCAGCACTAGTTGGGACAGACGATCAGAATATCGAAAGCCTTGCGGTAGATGCAGGTACAAATATATTAACTGTAGGAATCGAGGATGGTACTAGTCAGACCGTAGACCTATCGCATTTAGATGATGCTGGAACTGACGATCAGACGGCTGCTGAGGTAACCTATGACAATACAGTATCTGGGTTAACAGCTACAGAAGTACAGGCTGCCTTAGATGAGGTTGCTGCAGGAAGTACCGATGATCAGAACATTACTGGTTCTGGTTTAGCCGGAAACATCTTAACCATAGGTATAGAAAATGGCACAAACGAAACTGTAGACCTATCAACACTTGTAGGAACAGATGATCAGAACATAGAAAGCCTGGCAGTTGATGCAGGTACCAATATTTTAACCGTTGGTATTGAAGATGGTGTGAGTCAGACTGTAGACCTATCCCATTTAGATGACGCAGGTACTGATGATCAAACAATATCTACAGACGGTTCTGCCGGTAATATTAGCATTGAAGATGGGAACACCATCGCTATTAATGTAAATGATGCCGATGCCGATGCTACCAATGAATATAACACAGGTTTAGGAACGAATGCGGGAGCCTTGGAGGTAACGGATGCCGGAGGTACTTTGTCTACCACTTTAATTAGTACAGACGCAAATAACGATTTAGCGTCAGGTTCTGACGGAGCATTGTATTTGAATGTTGCCTCGGTAACCATTTCAGAAACAATCACCAACCTTGTCGATAACGCAAATGGTACTTTGACCTATACAAATGAAAATGGAGTGCCACAAACTGTAAGTAAAGCAGATATTACAGATAATGCCGATGGCACCTATACATTTACGAACAATGACGGATCCGATGTAATTCTGGATACTAATGCAGGAAGTAACCCATATGACAATACAATCTCTGGCTTAACAGCTACCGATGTAAAAGCAGCTCTTGATGAACTGGCAACCGGTAGTACAGACGATCAGAACATTACCGGATCTGGTTTAGCCGGAAACATCCTTACTATTGGTATAGAGAATGGTACCAACGAAACAGTTGATCTATCTGCCCTGGTTGGCACGGATGATCAGATCGCAAGTGAAGTGAACATTACCGATGCCGGTGGTAATTTCGTTTCCACAGAAGTGGAAGGGGCTTTAGCTGAATTGGCAGCAGGAAGTACAGACGATCAGAACATAACTGGATCTGGTTTAGCCGGAAACATCCTTACTATTGGAATAGAGAATGGAACCAACGAAACAGTTGATCTCTCAGCCTTAGTTGGCACTGATGATCAGAATTTAACAGCGCTACATTAAGTGGAGCGAATGTTCTTCGATCGATATTGAGAGATGGAACGTCTACGACGGTAGATCTGTCATCCTTGGATGATTCAGGACACAGATGATCAGAACATTACTGGATCTGGACTTGGCCGGAAACATCCTTACTATAGGTATTGAGAATGGTACCAACGAAACTGTTGATCTATCTGCCTTAGTTGGCACGGATGATCAGATCGCAAGTGAAGTGAACATTACCGATGCCGGAGGTAATTTCGTTTCCACAGAAGTGGAAGGGGCTTTAGCTGAATTGGCAGCAGGAAGTACCGACGATCAGAACATAACTGGATCTGGATTAGCTGGAAACATCCTTACTATTGGAATAGAGAATGGAACCAACGAAACAGTTGATCTCTCAGCCTTAGTTGGCACTGATGATCAGAATTTAACAGGCGCTACATTAAGTGGAGCGAATGTTCTTCAGATCGATATTGAGAATGGTGGATCTACAACGGTAGATCTGTCTTCTTTGGATGATTCAGGAACAGACGATCAGAACATTACTGGATCTGGTTTGGCCGGAAACATCCTTACTATTGGAATAGAGAATGGAACCAACGAAACAGTTGATCTATCTGCCTTAGTTGGCACGGATGATCAGATCGCAAGTGAAGTGAACATTACCGATGCCGGTGGAAATTTCGTTTCCACAGAAGTGGAAGGGGCTTTAGCTGAATTGGCAGCAGGAAGTACAGACGATCAGAACATAACTGGATCTGGTTTAGCCGGAAACATCCTTACTATTGGAATAGAGAATGGAACCAACGAAACAGTTGATCTCTCAGCCTTAGTTGGCACGGATGATCAGAACTTAACAGGCGCTACATTAAGTGGAGCGAATGTTCTTCGATCGATATTGAGAATGGTAACAGTCTACGACCGTAGATCTATCATCTTTGGATGATTCAGGCACAGATGATCAGAACATAACTGGATCTGGTTTGGCCGGAAACATCCTTACTATAGGAATTGAGAATGGTACCAACGAAACTGTTGATCTATCTGCCTTAGTTGGCACGGATGATCAGATCGCAAGTGAAGTGAACATTACCGATGCCGGAGGAAATTTCGTTTCCACAGAAGTGGAAGGGGCTTTAGCTGAATTGGCAGCAGGAAGTACCGATGATCAGAACATAACCGGATCTGGATTAGCCGGAAACATCCTTACTATTGGAATAGAGAATGGAACCAACGAAACTGTTGATCTCTCAGCCTTAGTTGGCACTGATGATCAGAACTTAACGCTGGCCGCCAACACGCTATCAATTGAAGATGGAAACAGTGTTGACCTTAGCCCATACCTGGATAACACAGACGATCAGAACATTACTGGATCTGGATTGGCTGGAAATATCTTAACTATAGGTATTGAAAACGGAACCAACGAAACTGTTGATCTATCTGCCTTGGTTGGCACGGACGATCAGAACTTAACAGGAGCTTCCTTAAGTGTAGCCAATGTTCTTCAGATCGATATTGAGAATGGTGCATCTACAACCGTAGATCTGTCTTCTTTGGATGATTCAGGAACAGACGATCAGAACATTGCTGGATCTGGTTTAGCCGGAAACATTCTTACTATTGGAATAGAGAATGGTACCAACGAGACTGTTGATCTATCTGCCTTAGTTGGCACGGATGATCAGATCGCAAATGAAGTGAACATCACCGATGCCGGTGGAAATTTCGTTTCCACAGAAGTGGAAGGGGCTTTAGCTGAATTGGCAGCAGGAAGTACCGATGATCAGAACATTACTGGATCTGGCTTAGCCGGAAACATCCTTACTATTGGAATAGAGAATGGAACCAACGAAACAGTTGATCTCTCAGCCTTGTTGGAACAGATGATCAGAACTTAACGCTGGCCGCCAATTCTTTATCAATTGAAGATGGGAACAGTGTTGACCTTAGCCCATACCTGGATAACACAGACGATCAGAACATTACTGGTTCTGGTTTGGCAGGAAATATCCTTACTATCGGTATTGAGAATGGTACCAACGAAACGGTTGATCTATCTGCCTTAGTTGGCACGGATGATCAGAACTTAACAGGAGCTTCCTTAAGTGTAGCCAATGTTCTTCAGATCGATATTGAGAATGGTGCATCTACAACAGTAGATCTATCTTCTTTGGATGATTCAGGAACAGACGATCAGAACATTGCTGGATCTGGCTTAGCTGGAAACATCTTAACTATTGGTATAGAGAACGGAACTAACGAAACGGTCGATTTATCTGCACTTGTTGGAACTGATGATCAAAATATAGAAAGTTTAGCCGTTGATGCGGGTACAAATATATTAACTGTAGGTATCGAGGACGGTACTAGTCAGACCGTAGACTTGTCTCATTTAGATGATCCCGGAACAGATGACCAATACGATGATGAAGTTCTTTTAAGAACACCTATCGACGTAGATGAAGGTGGTGTAGGATCGCCAACGAATGAAACTACTGTTGAAGAAGTTATTCAGGCTATTGCACCAATAACATCAAAAGCGGCCAGGATCTTTTATCCACCATCCATTGCCGTAGACGCATCCACAAACGGAAGTTTCTCAATTGATCTATATGCCCAGTATACGGCACAATTCGGAACACCTACAGTAGCCAGTGCAGGAGCACCTGCAGCGGTTCCAACCTATGGTGCCACCGAACTATATTACTATGTAACCTATGCAGATCCTACCGTCTTTAATACGGCAACTATGGCCATTGACGGAAATGGGGTATTGAGCTATGATATCATAGGACAGCCTTCAGATTATAACTCATTGATCAATGTAGTGTTTGTAGTAAAATAATAACATAACCCGACCCCAAAAGGCTTGAAAACTACCCGCATATATAAACTTTTCATCCTCAGCTTTGTTTTTACATTGCTGGGGATTGTTGCATCTAATGCACAGTTTTTATTGCAGGCACCCAACAGTGGTGATGAGAGTAATTATCGCTGGTATGAGGCTTCCGATACAAGTACGGTACTTGGGACCAACTTCTTTTATGAGACCTCAACGCCGGGGATATATTTTGCAACCTATGATGGTACGCTATGTGGTTCTAATGCTACCGGCTATTTTATACTGACAGATTGTGAGAACCCGGATAATCAGGTGACATTAGATATCACTGCCAATGTAACAGGGAGTGCTACGATTTCATGGACGCCAGCCGTTGCTGGGGATCAGTTAAGACCTGTTGTAACTGCAACAACAACCGTTACCAACTATACAGCAACGCTGACAAAGGCTGGTAATTCAATGGACCTGCCAATCTTTACGGTGGTGTGTTTACAACAAGCAGCTACCTTGCTTGATGATTTCGTGACACTTGATGAGGACACATCCATTTTGGTACCTATTTATGATAATGACAGCGGTATACCCGGAACAGGAACTTTGACTACTACAGATCCTACCAATGGTGCTGTGGTAATAGATGACAATGGCACCCCCAATGATCCTTCTGATGATATTGTTCAGTATACGCCAATTGCAGATTATAATGGACCGGATTCATTTACCTATACGGTTTGTAATACCCTGGGCGATTGTAGCACTGCTACTGTAACCATAGACGTTTTACCGGTAATAGATACTGCAGATGATGCAGTAGCCACAATAATGGATACCCCTGTAGATATTAGCTTCTGGCCAAATAACGATAATGACCTTCCTGCCACCGGAACAATAACAAATACAAACCCAACTGATGGTACCTTAACCAGGGATGATAATGGAACCCCTAATGATCCTACTGATGACATCTATAACTATGTTCCAAACCCCGGATTTTTAGGGGCAGACGACTTTATTTATACCGTTTGTGATATGATGGGCGTTTGTAGCTCAGCTACAATCTATATCTATATCAATGAAATGGATGTGGATCTGGATAGTGATGATGACGGCATCGTAGATGCTTTTGAAGACCTTAATCTTGATGGGGATGATGATCCTTTTACAAATCCAACTGATACAGACGGTGATGGTATCCCGGATTATCTGGATATAGACAGTGATGATGACGGAATTCCTGACAATGTGGAAGCACAAACTACCGATGGATATATTTCTCCTACCGGTGATGATGTTAATGACAATGGCCTGGATGATGCCTATGAAGATGGCGGCAGCCTTGGAATAATTCCAGTTGATACGGATGGTGATGGCCTGCCAGATTACGTAGATCCTGATAGTGATAATGATGGTGTACCAGATGCAATTGAAGGACATGACCACAATCACGATGGAATTCCTGATGTTACCTTTATTGGTTCTGATAAGGACAATGATGGTTTAGACGATGGGTATGAGGGAAGTTCAACCATAGATGATGATAAGAACGATGAGATAGACGATCCGTATAATGATCTGCCAAACACAGATGGGGATAATGAATCTGATTATCGTGATACTGATGATGATGATGACAGAATTCCAACTGTAGATGAGGACTACAACGGCGATGGAAATTATGCGAATGATGATACCGACAATAATGGCACGCCAGATTACCTGGAACCTAATGCTATTGAGGCCGATATTGAAGTATTCAATGTAGTAACTCCAAATGGTGACGGTATCCATGATGTACTATCCATCCGAGGCTTAGAGCCTTATCCTAATAATACCATTCGTATTTACAATCGTTGGGGTGTGCAGGTATACGTTACCAAGGCATATAACACTCAGGGGAATGTATTCGATGGTAGCTCAGAAGGTAGGGTGACCATAGATAAGGCAAACAAACTACCCGTAGGAACATATTTCTATATACTAGATTACGAGGACAATACCGGTGCTATGAAATCAATGACCGGCTATATTTACCTTAACAGATAGACCAATGAGACAGAAACCAAGCTTTTCAATTATTTCACAGGTCCTACGGATTATAATGATACCGTGCCTTCTGTTCTTTGTGACCGATCTTGTTGCTCAACAAGATGCTCAATATACCCAGTATATGTACAATACCGTTAGTGTTAATCCCGGTTATGCAGGATCCAGAGGGCAATTAAGTGTGGCTGCTTTATATAGGGCGCAATGGGTAGGGCTTGAAGGTGCTCCTAAAACACAGACCTTTAATTTCCATACTCCTGTAGGATATCGTGGTGTTGGGATGGGACTATCTATTGTAAATGACCAGATAGGTCCTACTTCTGAAACCTATTTTGATATGGATTTTTCATATACCATACAGCTGGCTGCTGAAAAAAGGCTAAGTTTTGGACTTAAGGGAAGCGTACATTTACTCGATATACGATTTTCAGAATTGAATCAGGATTATACAAATCCCGGAGGCCCGGATCCTACCTTACAACAAGATATACAGAACAAACTTTCGCCCAATATTGGTGCCGGTATTTATTACCATACCAATAATTATTACCTCGGATTATCGGTTCCTCGTTTTCTCGAGACTTCGCATTTTGATGAATCCTCGCTCTCTACAGCAGCCGAACAATTGAACTTCTATTTTATTACCGGGTATGTATTTGATATGAATCCACTATGGAAGTTTAAACCAACTCTTCTTGCCAAAGTTGTGCAGGGCGCTCCACTACAGATAGATGGCTCAGTGAACTTTATGTACAATGAGAAGTTTATTTTAGGAGCTGCCTATCGCTGGGATGCCGCGGTTAGTGGAATGGCTGGTTTTCAGCTTTCCCCCGAATTTATGATCGGGATCGCCTATGATAGGGAAATTACAGAACTGGGGACGGCCAGATTCAATGACGGGTCTTTCGAGGTGATCATCAGGTACGATTTTATAAAAGTAAAAGACAACTTAAAGTCGCCCCGATTCTTCTAAACTCACCCATTTAAAATCCTATCTTCTTTTAAGATTTAAGATAGACTTAACCCTATAATGGGGGAAACGTGTTATTTTTACGATGTGAAAGAAGAAAATGTGATCCTGGTTAACCAGAATGACGAGGAAATTGGGACCATGCCAAAAATGGAGGCCCATAAAAAAGCTGTCCTGCATAGGGCTTTTTCTGTTTTTATAATGAATACCAAAGGAGAGACCATGCTGCAGCAAAGAGCAGCAGAGAAATATCATTCCCCCCTCTTATGGACCAATACCTGTTGTAGTCATCAACGTCTTGGAGAATCTAATATTGAGGCCGGGAAGCGCAGGCTCCAGGAAGAGATGGGATTCAAAACAGACCTCAAAGAACTCTTTAGTTTTATCTATAAGGCACCATTCGACAATGGACTTACCGAGCATGAACTAGACCATGTGATGATGGGGTTCTTTGAAGGAGATCCTCTGATCAACAAGGAAGAAGTTGCTAGTTGGAAATGGATGAGACCCGAGGATATTAAGCAAGATATCCAGGCATCACCACAAGAGTATACGGCTTGGTTTAAGATCATCTTTGAAAAATTCTACGACCACTTAATTCAAAATAAATAAGTATTATGAGTGTCAAAGTAAGCCGCCGTGCACATTTTAATGCTGCTCACAGATTATACAGACCAGACTGGAGCAATGAAAAGAACGATACAGTCTTTGGAAAATGCAACAACCCAAATTTTCATGGTCATAATTATGAATTGATTGTAAGCGTCATTGGAGAGATAGATCCTGTCACAGGTTTTGTGATGGATATGAAACTTCTGAAGGACCTTATTAAATCTGAAATAGAAGAGGCCCTGGATCATAAGAATCTAAATCTGGAAGTTCCAGAATTTAAAGACCTCAATCCCACCGCAGAAAATATAGCTGTTGTGATATGGAACAAATTGAGATCACATATCGAAAAAAATAAAGACCTGGAAGTAGTGTTATATGAAACTCCCAGAAATTTTGTAACCTACTCAGGATAGATTATGGGTCTAGCCATTGGAGATGCTGCTCCACATTTTACGTTGAATGATCAACACGGCAATGTGTTTGATAGTAAAGACCACATTGGAAAGAAACCGTTGGTCTTGTTTTTTTATCCAAAAGATTATACTCCAGGTTGTACTAAGGAAGCTTGTTCGTTCAGAGACAGTTATGAGGAATTCACCGAACGAGGAGCGGAAGTCATCGGGATCAGCGCAGATTCTGAATCTTCACATCGTAAATTTGCTTCCACTTATAAATTGCCTTTTATATTACTGGCAGATACTCGAAACAAGGTGAGGAAATTATTTAAGGTAGAAAAGGCCTTATTTAATCTGCTTCCCGGAAGAGAGACCTATGTGATAAACAAAGAGGGAAAGGTGATCATGGTCTTTAACAGCATGAGCGCATCCCAGCACATAGCCAAAGCATTGAAGGCATTAAAGAAATAGCAATGACGAATTTGTATCCACTTAAATTTGACCCCATCTTAAAAGAACGTCTCTGGGGTGGCACTAAATTAGGAGCGCAACTCAATAAGCCTATCAGCAGTGATATCACCGGAGAAAGCTGGGAATTATCTGGTGTAGAGGGGGATGTGTCTGTAGTTTCCAATGGTACATTAAAGGGAACTTCATTAAATACCCTCATAGAAAACAGGGCTGATGAATTGTTGGGCTCATCTGTTGTTGAAAGGTTTGGAAAGGAATTCCCCATTCTGATAAAATTTATAGACGCGAAACAAGACCTGTCTATCCAACTCCACCCCAATGATGCATTGGCAAAAGAACGACACAATTCCTTTGGCAAGACCGAAATGTGGTACATCATGGACGCTGAAAAGGATGCTAACCTTATTGTTGGGTTTAACCGGCCTGTTACCAGAGAACAGTATGTGCAAAGTTTGGAAAACAATACACTGTTAGACTATATGAACTACGAAAAAGTGCAGTCTGGCGACACTTTTTTTATTAATACAGGGAAAATTCATGCTATAGGAGCTGGTGTCTTGCTTGCCGAAATTCAACAAACCTCGGATGTAACTTATCGCGTATTCGATTTTAACAGACGTGATAAGGAAGGGAACTTAAGGGAGTTGCATACAGAGCTGGCCCTGGAGGCCATAGACTTCGATCAAAAAGACGATTTTAAGGTATCGTATGAGAAAAGGAAAGATAGGATTAACCCCATGGTAGCCTGTCCTTATTTTAAGACCAACTTTCTTCACTTGCAAGGTGATCTTAACCAGGATACAACCCATCGAGATTCTTTCACCATCTATATGTGTGTGGAAGGAGAGGCTCAGATTGGTAATGAACACGGAGATACCACGATTCGAAAAGGAGAGACGGTTTTACTTCCTGCAAGTTCAAATACAATAGCTCTGAAAACAGGAGGTTGCAAGCTTCTGGAGATCACGCTGTAAAAGAAAAACAGCTTTTTTCTTAAAAGAGGCGAACTAAAGGTTATTTTTGCAAAAAAATAAGTGAGATGGCAAACATACGCGACTTAAAGAAAGATATCAATTACGTACTTGGGGATATTATTGAAGCAGTCTATATTATAGAAGAATCAAATAAAACTACAGGCTCTAAAGAAGGAAATGCCATCATTGATCAGGCCATCGTTACTTTTGATGATTTGATCGGCAAGGTGAACAAAAGAGATGTAGAGAATAGAAAAGCCCATCTTAAAACCGTTCGCAAGGAATTGGAGAAAGAAGCTACTACTTTAATTGGAAAGCTTAATAAACTGGGATAAAACCTTATTAGTTCTCTCGAACTTTATTCAAGTGCTTTTTCAATGCCAGTCCATAGGTGCCATTGGCAACTTCAGGTGACAAGGAATTATAGATAGAATCTAGATATTTAATATTGGCATCAGCCACTTCTGTTAAGGCAATATATGGTGCGATATGCGACTCTGTATTGTTCAGAGCAAAATTGAGTGCGTATAGATAGCTTCTGAGTATATTCTTCTCATAGGCTTCTTGTAATGAATCTATTGCCTGTGGATCATTGATAAGATCCGGATCAATAGAGGCCTGTAACTGTTCCAGGTTTTGAGTGTTAAATCGACTCATTACTTTTAGATATTCTTCTAACTTCTTTTGAGTAACAGATCCTTCTATGACTGCTTTTGTCGCAAAGGTATTCCAGGACGTCTGTATCGTTATGGTGCCGGGTTCACCAAAAAAGGTGATCCGATCATTCATATCATTATTATCCTCTTTTTTCAGGTATAAATAGAAGATCTGAGGGCTATCCAAAGAGGTGGTAAATTCAAAGTTACCATCACCTTTCACTTCCAGGGAATCTATAGTAACTAAAGTGGTATCTGACACTTTTTGAAGATAAAGAACTCCTTTTTTTAATCCTTTAACCGCACCGGTTACAAACATGGTGTTTTCAGAGTTATCTGCGCAGGCAGTGAATAAGATCACAAAAAGGAGAGAGATTAAAAGCTGCTTCATGCCATTTATATTTTGGCGCAAATATCTACAATCTTAACCGTTATTCTATACTTTCGAGGCAATTTCCATTAGTAACCCGCAGATATATGCACCCGCAGTACCAACCACATAACCGAGCACAGCCAATAAGATTCCTACGGAGGTAAGTGAAGGATGAAACTCAGCAGCTACAATAGGTGCGGAGGCCGCTCCGCCTACATTGGCCTGACTCCCAACTGCCAGGAAGAAGAATGGTGCTTTAATAAGTTTTGCTACCAGTATTAAAAGTCCGGCGTGTATTGCAATCCAAATGACCCCGATCAAAATAAGCCCCGGATTTTCTAGCACCTTACTTAGGTCCATTTTCATCCCAATGGTGGCCACAAGGATATAAATAAAAAGTCCACCTATTTTACTTGCACCTGCTCCTTCAAAACTCTTCGCCTTTGTGAAAGAAAGAAGTATTCCTACGGTGGTGGCAAAAACGACCATCCAAAGGAATTCCGATCCCAATGAGGAAAGCGCTTTTTCCTTATTGCGTATCATTTCAAAATTCGATTCCAGAAAATCTGCAAAATGAAAGCCAAGGAAATGGGCAAGACCAACCCCGGCAAAGGCCAGACATGTTAACACTACAAAATCTTGTAAAGAGGTAATACGCGCTATTTTAGCGGTATGGGCGGTGACTTTTGCTTTAAGAATATCAATAGAACTGGTATCTGCCTTTAGCCAACGGTCTATTCGATCTGTTTTGCCAACTCCCAATAAAATAATGGCCATCCAAATATTTGCGACCACAATGTCTATTAGGACCATGCCTCCAAAATTAGCTGGATTATACTCAAAAACCTCCAGCATTGCTGCCTGGTTGGCACCTCCACCAATCCAACTCCCGGCAATGGTGGCCAATCCTCTCCAAACGGCATCAAAACCGGCCCCACCAACAGTTTCGGGCGAGAAAATGGAGACTATTAGTATGGCAATGGGTCCGCCTATTATAATTCCCACCGTGCCTGTTAAGAACATGATCAGCGCCTTTGAACCAAGATTTATGATTGCTTTGAGGTCTATACTCAATGTCATTAGAATAAGGGCTGCAGGTAATAGGTATCTACTGGCGATATAATACAGATTGGAAGTTTCTTCAGAAATAAGACCAATACTAGTGAGTACAGCAGGCAGCATATAACACATTAGCAGGGTAGGAATAACTTTATAAAATTTGTTCCAAAAACCTGTTTTTATAGAGGATGTTAAGAATACAAATCCCAGGCACACGCATAATAATCCCAGAATAACGGTATCGTCCGTAAGAGGTAACTGATTCATAAAGTCTGTTAGATTGGTAGCTAGATACTCAAATATAAAATAAAAAGATCCACCTCCGGGAATTACGGACTAGATATTAAGCCAGTAGGAAAGTTTTAAATTGATTGAACGCAATCTGGGAGCAAATTCATTGACGTAGTAATTGTCATTATACACAAGGAACAGGTCGGATAAAGGAGCAAACCTCCACTGCAACCTGGAATTGATACCTAGATTATCTCGTTGATTACTGTACTGGATCAGGGTGGACCAAAAGATCGATTTGCTAAAAGTGATGTCTATTTTAGGGCTGATTAACCAAATATCGGCACTGGGATAAGGATCGGGAAGGCTTATTTGATCGTAATTGACTTGAATAGACAGCTGTGCTTTGGGTTGAAAACGAAGAGACATCCTGCCCTCCAAGCTAAATTGGTTTCCATTGTAAAAGCGACCTATGGTTGGTTCAATGGAATAAGAAAAGATCTTGCGACGATCTGAACGATATTCAAATTTAACACTGTTGTAATGATAGCCTTTATTCCCTGGTATTGGGATACCATCATCTGTATTGGTAGGATCAAAATCGTCAAAGAGATAGGTGTATTGGTTGGAAAGTTCAATTTGCACTTGTGATTGATCCTGAAATTTGGCTTCCCAGCGACTCATTATGTTGTAGTCCGTATTTTGGAAATCATTCTCCGGACTCCAGATCGCAATAGGAAAGAATGTAAAACTATGGGTATTGATAAAACTATCTCTTGGCCAGTATACCCGTTCAATATTAAAGGCCCCTTTTACGATGTCATTTCTTCGAATAAATCCCAGATCGGACCTGAAATCTTCTCCCACATAGACCCAATCCGTAAAAAATTTAAATTTCCTGGAATTAAAACCAACATTAAGTCCGGAAGAAAGATCCTTGCCACCGCCTTGTGGCTCAAATGATTTGTGGGCATACATTTTTCCACTCCAGACGTTATCTTCAGATATGAGATTGTAATCTATCCCCAACACTCTGTTAAATTCGTCCTCTTCAGCCACAAAATCATAGTCTTTTAAAGATTGTCGGTTAATAAAGAACAAGCCCACATTAGAACGGGAAAAGACCTTTTGCTGCAAAGCCAGCATAGTGTTGTTGTTGGATGGAATTTCGTTAACAACGTCTTCTTCCGTTTGTATACTAAAAAAGCCCAGGCGCAGATCTTTGGTAAGTTTACCACTTAGTCTCGCCCCTGCAATGATTTTATTTTCAATTGTATTGTCGGCCGTATCTTTGGCGATCCCAATTCTTCTGGAGAAGAATGGGTTTGCATCTCTTCCTCCGCCAAAATCGGAAAACAAGTCGCTATTGTCAATAAAGAATTGTCTTTTTTCAGGTAAGGAAACTTCAAACCTCGTAAGATTGGTCACTTGGTCGTCTACCTCCACCTGAGAAAAGTCGGGATTTACCGTAATATCCAGATTCATGCTATTCCCTATTGAGACCTTAGCATCGCCTCCAAACTTAAAATCTGAGGCTGTTTCGTTATTTTCAAAATCTTTTGTGGCACTGGTATTTATATATGGTATGATCGCCAGAGGTGTTTTAGACTTTCCAAGGGGTTTTTCAAAGATCATATCGCCCATAAAAGTGAGGCCAAAAATATTCTGATTTTGAGGAATATTCATCCAGGTACTGCTCTCATTAGATTGGGTATCGAACCTGTAACTATTAAAGCGCCATTTTTGCTCACCTTCTTTAAATTTAAAAGAAGTAAGGGGAATGATAAGTTCGGAAGTGTAATAATTATCATAGATCTTAGATTCCCCACGCCATTTAACATCCCAGGAAATACTAAAACCGTTTCGGCCCAACCCACCGCCTGAAACAAGACCTTCTCTTCGCACACCGTATGGATTAGTGCCAAAAAGGAAGGCATTATTTCCATCGTTAAAGGTGTCAAAAAGTAGGGTAATATTGTCGCTATTACCTGCCCTGAAGTCGCGCTTCAAGGATTCGATAGCAAATTTAGTGCCCTTGGTATAGACAGTGATCCCGACATAAAGGTACTTGTCATCATAGAGCATTTTGATGTCTGTCTGCTCCATTGCCTGTAGAGAATCCACAGGAAAGTATTCCCAAAAATTATTAGCACTTTCGGCTTCTTCCCATATGGCTTCATCCAATATTCCATCTAGTTTGATAAAATCTTGAATGTACTTTACTGTAAATGATTTTTGTTTGGACGAAAAGTTTTTCTGGGCCCAAACAGCCTGTAAACACAGAATTAAGAGAATAGCCAGTAGGCCCCACTTTTTAGCTATGGCATCTGAGTTTAACATCCGGGCAAATTTAACAGATTAAATCGTTAAAGAAATCCCAAAATTTATATAAGATCTACATTGAGTAGTATACTCTTAATTTTTAACAATGCCTTTAAAGGCGATTCTCTATTTTTGACAAAAAGTATAAGAGATGAAGAAAGGTTTACTTTTATTGTTATTAGTTTCTCAATTAGGGCTCGCCAAGACACCCATATGGGGCAAAACGGGGCATAGGGTAGTAGGTGAAATAGCACAAATGCATCTGAGCAGGAAGGCAAAAAAGATGATTTGCAGTATTCTGGAGGGCAAAAGCCTGGCATCTGTGGCCAATTTTGCAGACGATATAAAGTCGGATACCTTATACAACAAATATTATCCATGGCACTATGTTAACTATCCGGCAGAAATGAAATATGGTGATGTAGCACCAAGTCCGGAAGGGGATATAGTAGTGGCAATTCAGACCTGTATAGAAAAAGTAAAAAACCCGCTGACCTCTCCTACAGAGAAGACATTTTTTCTAAAAATGTTGGTACATTTTATTGGAGATCTTCATCAGCCCTTACATGCCGGCTGGGAAGAAAACAGGGGAGGGAATGATATTCAAATTCAATGGTTTGGGAAGGGCAGTAACCTGCATAGATTATGGGATACAAACCTTATTGATCACTATGGGATGAGCTATACTGAGCTTTCTGATAACATGCCGAATCTGTCCAGAAAAGAACGAATTGAATTACAAAAAGGCAATATTTTTGACTGGGTGGAAGAATCTCACATCCTGGCTAATCAACTTTATGCTTCTGTTGAGAATGGAGAGAAATTGGGATATCAATACAGCTATGTCTATTGGACAACTGTAGAAGATCAACTACTTAAAGGAGGGGTAAGGCTTGCGGCAGTGTTGAACGACCTTTTTGATTAACGTTTGGAAATTTTGTTTCCTGAAATATTCCGCTGACGGCTGCATTTAAAACGGTCTATGGTTCCCGACCTTAATTTGGCATGTTTTGTTGTTCTGCCCTGTACACGTTTACGCCACATTTTAAAACTGCTGGGTTTCATCTCCCCTCGCATGATCTCAATGGTCTCTTGTTCCGTGATCCCAAATTGAAAGGTAATGGCGTCAAAAGGTGTTCTGTCTTCCCAGGCCATTTCAATGATACGGTCTAATTCCCGTTCTGTAAATTCTTTTTTCATAGCGCCGCAAAGATATTAAAATGTCTTTGAGTTAAAGAATTATGCGAAAGGTAAGGTTGATTCGTTCTCCTATCATCCTGCTGGTCTTGGGGATCTGATGAAGCCAATTATGTTGAGTACTTCCTTTCATGATAAGCAGGCTGCCATGCGTTAAAAGTATTTTGTGTTTCAAGCTTTTATCTTTCTTATGTTTAAAATGAAAAAACCGTTCCTGACCTAATGATACCGAGGCTATCACAGGATTTTTACCCAGGGACGCTTCGTCATCCGAATGCCAGCCATTGCTGTCCTTTCCATCTCTGTATAGATTCAACAAACAGGTGGTGAACTCCACAGGAGAAATAAGGGCTTCTATAGTTGTTTTAACCTCCTTCAATTCTTTTGTAAAGGGTTGAGGATGCATGGTGATATTAGAGTACGAATATGGCTGCATATTGTTGCCATAAAGTGCCGTGAGACGGGGTTGGGGATATGTTTTGCCGAAAACGGTAATATCGTCTTGTTGCCAGTCAATAGTTGTCCGCAGGATGCTCATTAACTGCGTAGCATTCTCTGAGGAAAGAAAGTTAGGATAGTACGTTATGTCGCTTTCCGGCAGGTCAATTTTTAAGGCATCCTGAGTCATTTGTTTCAGGTCATTACTTTTTTAAGCTCGTTTCTATATTCGGAAGGATTACGTCCGGCGAAGGCTTTGAACGATTTGTTGAAGTGAGAAAAATTATTGAATCCGCTTTCAAAACAAACTTCAGTAATGCTCATTGGCTGTTCGGCAAGTAGTTTTGAGGCGTGGACCAAACGACATTCGTTCAGGAATTGTACAAAGGTCTTGTTGGTGATCTTTTTAAAATAACGGCAAAAGGAAGGTACAGTCATACTTACCATATCTGCCATATCATCTAAGGAGATATCTTCTTTAAAATGCTGTTTAACATGATTAAAGACCACATTGATACGGTCATTGTCTTTTACCTCTGTTTTTAAAGAGAAACCGGCCGCATTCAAGATCTTGTACTCCTCAGAGGAGGCCAGTTCATTAAGAATGTTGAGGATAGACAACAACCGTTGAAAATCGGTTTGATACTCCAATACCTCCATCTTGTCACCAATATTTCTCTTGGTTTTACCTGAAAAAGCAATACCACCGGCAGCCAGCGTGAAAAGCGACTGTATATGTTTCATTTCAGGAATGTTGAAGAAGTCGTTCCCCAAAAAGTCTTGCTTCATTTGGACCACCGTTTCTTTTTTATTCCCTGTTAATTTATCAGTGAGGCCGCAATGCGGAAGATTACTCCCTATAAGGATAAGATCCCCTTTAGTGTAATAGGAGACATGACTACCAATTTGGCGTTTTCCGGCTCCCCCATTTACATAGACAAGTTCTATTTCCGGGTGATAATGCCAAACATTGTTTTTATTAAGCTTGTCCTCATCAAATTTCTGGTAGGTGAACGAGTTGCCAAAATTGGGGGCAATAGCTTCAAAAGTAGGTTTCTGTTGAATCATATTAATTGTAAATAAATGTAAAGTTACTTCTCCTTCAAAGGATGCAACTTTGCAAAATTACCCAAAATATATGGTATTTTACCAATTAACCTATTATTAACGCTAATTGTAGTTAAAATAGAACAGAAATAAGAAAAATATGCAGTAGTACAGCGATTATTCCGGGCGTAAGTTTGTCCTGAATTTAATTAATAACTAAAAAAAAAGAAACATGAAAACATTAAAAAGTATTACTGCAATTACTTTCTTATTTGCAACTGCCTTAAGTTTTGCAAATACCACTCCATCTGTTTTACCAGCTATAAACAATGGAATTAGTGTGACTGCAGATGGGGAACACAAGCCTTATTTCAGAAAAACAGAAAACAAACTATTTATGAACTTCTTTAACCAGGAAATGGGTGATGTTCAGATAAAGGTGATCGACAGTGAAAACCGGGTAGTTTTTAAGGAAACCCTTAAGGATAAATTGGTGGTAGAGAAGGCATTTAATTTCAGCATTGCCGTTAAAGACAGTTACAAAGTGATTGTTAAAGACGGAAACGCGACCTATTATGAGTATTACGTAGTTAAGTAAGTTTAGTTTAATTCAGCGAAAAGGGGCCTTAGGGTCCCTTTTTTTTATACCTGCTCAATTTATCCTTGGTGCGTTGCGGGATTGCCTCTAAACCCTGTACTATTTTTAATAGATCTTGGTCTTTTTCCTTGGCGTATAACATTCTGTAAAAATCGGAGATGTTTAGGTTGTGATTTGCCTGGTCTTGTAATAAGAAGGAGTCTCCTTTTTGGACTGTACCCTCTTTCAATACCTTAACATACGTCCCCGGGTGGCCGTGATCCACAAAGGCTTTTATGATCTCCTGATCCTGAAATCGAACTCCAAGTTTGTAGCAAGGTTCTCTTGGGATCGTTATTTGTACTAAGGCATTACCCAGGCGATATACAGATCCTATGATCAATGCTGATTCCTCCATCTTATCTATGGTAATATTTTCACCAAACATACCCCAGTCCCAATCCAGCGATGGGTAGCGTTCTTGCCAGTAAGGATAGTGGGTTGAAGAAAACAGATAGCAGGCCTTAAAAGAGCCTCCATGGTGTTTGCGATCTGTGATGGTATCCTTCTCTACCTTCGTACATCCAAGAAAAATAGGCTCCGCAACAGGATATTTAAATATCCCGGTTTCTTCCGTCTGTCCCTGCCATTGAAAAGATGTTGGTTTGCCAATATTGGTGGAAATGACCTTCATAGGTTAAAGATAAAAAACCACCGCGCAAAAGAACGGTGGTTTAATAAAATTATCGAATTCTAAGATTATTCTTCTTTTTCCAATTTCTTGGTCATGGTAAATCCTACGTATAAACCCAGGCCTGCCATGAGCAAGATAGTTCCCGGATACGCTACGTCCTCATCCATTCCAAATGTACTTTCCAGGATTGAGGCAATAAAAATAGCGAGTCCAATGCCCATCAAAAGGAGTGCTAAATTTAAAATAAGTACTTTCCAGAAAGGGGCCGTTCCTTCTTTTTTCCCCTTGACAAAAATACTGGCATCTGCTCCTTTTTCAATCAATGCCAGACGTTCCTTATTTCTAGTTGTAAAATAAAGATAACTGATACCAAAAAACACCAGGAACATACTAATTAGAATAATAACTTCTCCACCCATTTTGTTTTGTATTAATTAAACATTGTTTTAAAGGTATGACGGTATAATTATAGGGTGGGTTACAGAAATAACGTATTTTATTAGAAGTTTCCTGTAACCTTGTAGCGCAGCTACCCGTCTTATAGAACAAATGGTGCAACTAGAGGACTCGTATTTAGTTAGCAAAAGTATTCATGGTGATATGAAGGCTTTTGGAGTGCTTATAGACCGCTACAAGCAAATGGTATTTACATTGGCTTCTAGAATACTAAGAAATAAGGAAGATGCCGAGGAAATAGCACAAGATACTTTCCTAAAGGCGTATAAAGCACTGAATACCTTTAAAGGGGATGCTAAATTCTCTACTTGGCTATATAAGATAGCTTATTTCCAAAGCCTGGATCAACTCAAGAAAAAGAAGCGGCATATAACCTCTATTTCATTGGATCAGTATAAACCAACAGATATAAAGGTGATGAGTGGGGTTTTGGAGGAGCTGGAACGGCAAGACCGCGCACGCATTGTAAAGGCGGCCATAGACCGATTGACTGAGGAAGATGCTGCTATTGTGACCTTGTTTTATTTTGAAGAATTATCGATCCGTGAGATCGCAGAAATCGTTTCATTAAGTCCACAAGTAATAAAAGTCAGGTTATTTCGAAGTAGAAAACAATTGGCAATACTTTTAAGTACTTCCTTATTAAAAGAAAAAGTAACAAATTATGAGCACTGAGAACGAAAGAGCATTAGATGCCTTTATCAGGCAACTCACAAAAGAGATCCCTTTGGAGGAACCCCATGAGCAGTTTACAGATACCGTACTGGGTAAATTAAAAGCTTCTAGTGAACCAAGTATTCCAGTTGTTTATACTCCGGTATTTTCAATGACTTCATGGGTTGCAATGAGTTTCTTAGCTGTTGCCCTATTGCTTATTGGATATATCACCGGGGAACAAGGGACGGTACTTTCCGGTTTTTTCTCATCCATAGCAGAGCGATCAAATACGATATTCAGCGGTAATTTACCTTCAATTTCAAGCAGTAAAATATTACTTTTTTCTTCCTTGGCCTTAATCAGTTGTGTTGCCATCCAAATAGTATGGCTAAAAAAAAGCTGGGCAAAAAAAAGGGTAATGTTCTAGGTAAAAATTTAAAGATCTTGTGGTTATACGATCTGTTTTAGAAATACCAATAGGCCCAATACATTAAACCAAATTGAAGAGGTATCCTGAGTAAAAGGATCCATTTGGGAATGCCGGCTCCTTCTTTTTCGCCTTGGAGCATATAGAAATGAACCATTAAAAAGACTACCAACATTAAGATGATGCCTATAATGGCCATATTTTTCAGTTGGGGTATACACAAACCGATCCCAAGCACTATCTCAGTTACACCACTTGCATACACCAATTCCCTGTGTTTGGGAAGGTATTTGGGCATGATCCTCATATACGCTTCGGGTTTTACAAAATGCAGTATCCCTGCAACGATGTACATTGCAGCCATTGCGTAAAGATGCCAGGGTTCATTCATGTAGTAAAAATAAAAAGGCCGCTCGATAAAGCGGCCTTTTAATGCAGGATTTTAAATTTATTTTACCATTTCGTAACTCCGTTTAATGAAATTAGTAAGGGCTTCACCTTTTAAAAGGCCTTTGGAGAGTCTGGCAAGATCTAGCGACTGATTAATGAGTCGTTCCCTTTTCTTGGCAGTTTTAGTATTCAATATCTCACCAACAAGCTCATGATTGGTATTCACTACCAGATTGAACATGTCTGGCATACTTCCCATACCCATCATTCCTCCGCCGGTTTGCTGCATCTCCTTCATTCTGCGCATAAACTCCGGCTCAGTAATAATAAATGGAGCAGCCTGGCTATCCATGGGTTCCAATTGAACTGTATACCCTTTTTCGCCCACTGCTTCTTCTATTTGAGTCTTGAGTTTCTCATTTTCTTCGTCTGAGAGTTTACTGATCTGAGTTTCCTCTTTTTTAATGAGGTTATCCAGATGATCGGCATCTACCCTGGCGAAGGATACTTTTTCCTTGGAGGTTTCAAGTTTTTGAAGCAGGTGCCCTACGATTGGAGAATCCATGAGTAATACCTCATAACCTTTGGCTTTTGCAGCTTCAATATAACTGTGTTGCGCTTCTTTGTCTGAAGCATACAACACAACTAGCTTATCGTCTTTATCCGTTTGTAAAGCCGAGGTCTTTTCCTTTAGCTCCTCAAAGGTGAAATAACTTCCATCCACAGTTGGGTAGAGAGCAAAAGCATCCGCTTTTTCGAAGAATTTATCTTCAGAAAGCATTCCGTATTCAATGACGATCTTAATATCGTTCCATTTAGCTTCAAAATCTTCACGATTCTCTTTAAAAAGAGAGGCAAGTTTATCTGCCACTTTTCTTGAGATATAAGATGAGATCTTTTTTACAGCACCGTCGGCCTGTAAATACGAGCGCGAAACATTTAACGGAATATCCGGAGAGTCGATCACTCCTCGCAGCATCGTAAGGAATTCCGGTACAATTCCTTCTACATTATCTGTAACAAATACCTGATTCTGATAAAGTTGTATCCTGTCTTTCTGAATATTCAGATCGTTGGTTAGCTTCGGAAAGTATAGGATCCCCGTTAGATTAAAAGGATAATCTACATTGAGGTGTATATTAAAAAGGGGTTCTTCGAACTGCATCGGATACAGTTCCCTGTAAAAGGACTTATAGTCTTCCTCTTTTAGTTCCGTAGGCTTTTTGGTCCAGGCAGGGTTTGGATTATTGATGATATCATCTACCTCTTTGGTAGGAGCCGGATCTTCTTCTTTAGCTCCCTTAGGTTTAGGGAGGGTTTCTGTACGTGTCCCAAACTTAATAGGGATAGGCATGAATTTATTGTACTTGCTGAGCAACTCCCTGATACGTTGTTCTTCCAGGAATTCTGTGGAATCATCTGCAATATGCAGGATGATCTCGGTTCCACGGGTTTCCTTTTTCCCTTTCTTCAAACTGAATTCCGGAGAACCGTCACAGCTCCAATGTGCCGCTGGTTCATCTTTATAGCTCTTGGTGAGGATCTCAACCTTTTTGGCAACCATAAATGAGGAATAGAATCCAAGGCCAAAATGTCCTATGATCCCAGAATCCTTCCCGGCGTCCTTGTATTTATCTAAAAATTCTTCAGCACCTGAAAAGGCTACCTCGTTGATATATTTTTTTACCTCTTCCTGGGTCATCCCAATCCCCTTATCAATGAAATGAAGTTTTTTGCCCTTCTTGTCTATCTTCACTTCTATCGTGGGATTGCCGTATTCCACTTTTACTTCGCCAATAGAACTTAGGTGTTTTAGTTTAAGCGTTGCATCTGTTGCATTCGATATTAATTCTCTTAGGAATATTTCATGGTCACTGTACAAGAATTTTTTAATAAGCGGAAAAATATTCTCTACAGAAACATTGATCTTACCTGTTGCCATTTTTTTATTTTTTTAGTTAACCCCTTTGTAAGGTCAAAAAAAGTACCATAGCTGATAAGTGTGACAAACTGGCACACATTTTTATTTTCTTTCTAAGTAATGCTAAACTTTAACATATTATTTTGTTTAATAAACATGATTAATACTTAAACATTAGTTATATTTGAATTGTGATTACGAAAAGATCATTGCTATGAAAAAGTAAAATTGATTTTAGTAATCAGTTTGTTTATTAATTGGTTAGGTTGTTAGAAAGCGTGTTTTCACTTGGAAACACGCTTTTTTAATTCAGGCTTTTTATTCGCATATTTTTAACAGATTATTGTTTATAAAATGGTAATTTAGCATAAACAAAAAATAACGATATGACAGCCAAAAAAGCTACTGCAATTTCTTTAAAGGACCAGATAATTTCAGGGTACATGACATATGTCCTGGAACATGAAAAGGTGCCTGCTTCTGTCTATAAGTTTTGTAAGTCTATTGATGTCACAGAAGACCAATTCTATGGTCACTTTGGTTCTATAGAGAATCTTCAAAAAAGTATATGGGATACTTTTTTTGTGAACACCAAAGAACTCATAGAGAAGAATAAGGAGTTTGATAGTTTTTCCAACAAGGACAAGATGCTTACTTTCTTTTTTACCTTCTTTGAATTGCTGACGCTTAATAGAAGTTATGTGTTGTTCACTCTCAATCAACAAGGTTTTATGCTCAAGAAAATGCAGCAATTAAAGAGTTTGCGAAAGCATATCAAAGGTTTTGCGGCAGAACTTATTGATGAGGACAATGAAACTAAGTCGTTTAAGATCTCCAAACACAATCCTTCCTTATTCTCCGAAGGTGCCTGGTTCCAATTCCTGTTTCTTTTGAAATTTTGGTGTGACGACTCATCCCCTTCATTCGAGAAAACAGACATCGCCATAGAAAAGTCGGTCCAAACAATTTTTGATGTCTTTGATAACACGCCCCTGGACAGTATAATCGATTTTGGTAAGTTCCTCTACAAAGAAAACATGTAGTAGGAATCAAATATATTGAAGCACAAATTGCTATGAAAACACTGGATAAGATCCCTACCGGAAAAATTGAGAGAGCAGGTAAATTAGTTAAGACCGGTGTGAAAGTTGGTGGTAATTACGTAAAATACTATAGTAAAAAGCTCGTGAACTCTGAGCTTACACGCGATGAACTCAATGAAAATAACGCCTCAGACATCTATGACGGTTTAAAAAGTATGAAGGGAAGTGCCCTTAAAGTGGCTCAGATGCTCAGCATGGATAAAAACCTGTTGCCAAGGGCCTATGTAGAGCGTTTTTCATTAGCACAATTTTCTGTACCTCCATTATCGGCTCCCCTTGTGAGAAAGACCTTTAAGAAATATCTGGGATCCTTTCCGGAAGAAGTGTTTGATACGTTCGAAAAAGATTCTATCAACGCCGCCAGCATAGGTCAGGTTCACAAAGCCGAGAAAAACGGTAAGAAACTTGCCGTAAAAATTCAATATCCGGGAGTGGCTCAGAGTATTTCTTCAGATCTGGCCCTTGTTAAACCTATAGCTACACGCATGTTTAACCTCCAAGGGAAAGATTCCGAAAAATACTTTCAGGAAGTAGAGAATAAGTTGCTCGAAGAAACCAACTATATTCTGGAACTCCAACAAAGCAAAGAAATTTCGGATGCTTGCGGTCACCTACAGAATCTTGAGTTTCCTCAATACTATGAGGACCTTTCCAGTGAACGGATCATTACTATGGACTGGATGAATGGCACACATTTAAGTGAGTTTACCCAAAGACCGTTTTCGAAGGAAGTTGGAGATAAGTTAGGTCAGACCTTATGGGATTTTTATATGTATCAAATGCATGGGCTGCGTAAGGTTCATGCAGATCCACATCCGGGTAATTTTTTAGTGAGTGAAAACAATTCTCTAATAGCGATCGATTTTGGTTGTATTAAAGAGGTGCCGGATGAATTCTATATTCCCTACTTTGAATTAGCAAGGACAGAGGTAATTGAGAATGATGCCTTATTTGAAGAGAAACTGTATGAATTGGAGATACTAACTCCTCACGATACCGAAGAAGAGCGAATATTTTTTAAAGCCTTGTTCAAGGAATTATTGACGCTTTTCACCTTACCCTTTAACCAGGAACATTTCAATTTTGGATCTGATACTTTTTGGGAACGCATTGCAGATCTCAGTCAGCGGTATTCTAAGGATCAACATATTCGAAAGATGAATGGAAATAGGGGGTCTCGCCACTTTCTTTATATCAACAGGACATTTTTTGGCTTGTATAATCTCCTTCACGACCTTAAGGCTGAAGTAGTGGTGAATAACTATACGAAGTATCTTTCTTCTTCAGAGGATGAAACAGTTTCTGAGAGGCTCTAATATTTTCCCTATTTACTAGGCTAGCTAAGTAAGATTGGGTATTTTAGGATTACGAAACTAAACAAAGGTCAAAGGTACTCTCTTTGGTCTTAGAAGAAAATCTACCATTTATGTATAATTCAAGAATATCGGGTCTTGGCTTTTATGTGCCAGATAATGTGGTGACTAACGACGATCTATCCAAACTGATGGATACTAACGATGCCTGGATACAGGAACGCACCGGTATCAAGGAACGGAGACACGTAATTAAAGGGAAGGATACCACAACTATCATGGGCGTAAAAGCTGCTAAAATTGCTATTGAAAGAGCGGGTATTGATAAGGACGACATCGATTTTATTGTATTTGCCACCCTAAGTCCGGATTATTATTTTCCTGGGGCAGGGGTTTTGGTGCAACGAGATCTGGATATTAAAACAGTAGGAGCGCTCGATGTGAGGAATCAATGCTCTGGTTTTGTATATGCTATTTCCGTGGCCGACCAATATATCAAAAGTGGTATGTACAAGAATATTTTGGTGATAGGATCAGAATTGCATTCCGGAGGACTCGACTTTACAACACGCGGTAGGGGGGTGTCAGTGATTTTTGGTGATGGAGCCGGGGCAGCAATACTTACGCGTGAAGAGGATCCTAAAAAAGGGATCCTGTCTACCCATTTACATTCGGAAGGCCGGCATGCAGAAGAACTCTCCCTCCTTGCACCTGGCATTGGGCATCGATGGGTATCGGATATTTTGAAGGACAACGATCCTGATGATGTGTCGTATTTCCCTTATATGAATGGACAATTGGTATTTAAGAATGCTGTTGTGCGCTTCTCAGAGGTCATTATGGAAGGGCTCAAAAAGAATCAATTAGATGTAAAGGATATTGATATGCTGATCCCTCACCAGGCCAATCTTCGTATCTCTCAGTTCATCCAAAAGAAATTTGGGTTGTCTGATGATCAGGTATATAATAATATCATGAATTACGGTAATACCACTGCGGCCTCTATTCCTATTGCCTTAACTGAAGCCTGGGAAAAAGATAGAATTAAAGAAGGTGACCTGGTAGTGCTAGCGGCCTTTGGAAGTGGATTCACCTGGGGAAGTGTCATAATACGTTGGTAAAGCAATGTGCCCAGTAGAATATTCCAGTGGAAACAACTCGAATAGAAAACATGGTCCGATTGACAAATTTATGTTGAAATATTCACTGAGAGCCAACAGACTTAAATAAGAAACCCCGATGGTTGCATCGAGGTTTCTACCATTGTTAAGCTGTACTAAACACTAACCATTAACTAAAATACAGCGTCCCAATGAATGAGTTCTATTCTAATACAAGAGACGAGATTTATTGCAATACGTTACAGTACTTAACACACTTTAACACCCTATTCACTTTATGAAAAAGACATTGGTATTCGGAGCTTCTTTAAAACCATCCAGATATAGCTATATTGCTATTAAAAGATTGGTGGAAGCCTCAGTGAAAACCGTAGCCTTCGGAGCTAAAGAAGGTAGCGTGGCAGGTGTTAAAATTTTGAAAAAGTTCGATACTTTTAACGATATAGACACCATTACCCTGTATTTAAACCCGGCTAGGCAAAAAGTCTATTACAACATTATCATTGGCCTTAAACCCAGGAGGGTCATTTTTAATCCCGGTACAGAGAATCCTGAATTTTACGAGCTACTTCGGAAAGAGGGTATTGAAGTGGAAATTGCATGCACGCTTGTACTGCTGGCTACCAGGCAGTATAACTAGCCAGATCTTATTTTTTTCTTCGGATCAACAGCAGCCCTAAAAAGGTTAATAGGCCATTGACCGGTAAGAGCTCATAGCCCACCTGATAACCCCCAAGTGCTTCAGCCGGTAGGTTAGATATAAACATGATGATCAGAACGCAGGCAATGGCCACTACCCAGCTTAATTTGTCCTTTATCTCGTATTTGGTACAAATCCCAAAGGCAAACAATCCTAATAAAGGGCCATAGGTATAGGTGGCAACCGTTAGCAAACCATCTATAACATTACGGTCTAATATGTATTTAAAGCTTATCACCACCAATACCAACAGCACACTCATACCTATATGCACTCTTTTTCGCAGTTGTTTTTGTTTTTGAGGGTCCTTTTTCTCAATACTCAGAAAGTCGACACAAAAGGAGGTAGTAAGCGAGGTTAGGGCACTATCTGCACTGCTATAGGCAGCCGCAATAAGCCCAAGTATAAAAGTAATGGCAACAACACTTCCCAAACCACTATTTAAGGCGATCTCAGGAAACAGGAGATCAGATTTTGGTGCACCATCCATCAAAGGGATGGCCACTTCAAAGCGTTGGGCATAAATGAACAATAGGGCTCCAAGCAATAAAAATACAAAGTTGACCACTATCAGGATCACGCTAAATGAGACCATATTTTTCTGGGCGTCCCGTAAGTTCCTGCAGGTTAGATTTTTCTGCATCATATCCTGGTCGAGCCCGGTCATACAGATGGTAATAAACATCCCACCCAGGAAGGATTTTACAAAATGATTCTTGGCATAGAAATCATCTGTAAAAAAAATAGTGCTGTACTCTTTTAGTTCTTCAGAACTAAGAAATTCGGTAAAACTCCACCCTAATTTTTGATTAATAAAATAGATAGATAATCCCACTGAGACCAGCATGAAGAGGGTTTGCAATGTATCTGTCCAGACAATGGTCTTAATTCCTCCTCTAAAAGTGTAGATCCAGATCAGTAGTATAGAAAGAACAACGGTGAGCTCAAATGGTACATTCCATGCGTCAAAGACAAATTGTTGTAAGACTATTGCCACCAGGAACAATCTAAAGGATGCACCAAGGACCCTGGAAATAAAGAAAGAAAGTGCACCTATCTTGTAACTAACAGGGCCAAATCTGTCTTGCAGGTATTCGTAAATAGAAGTAACATTAAGGCGATAATATATTGGTAAAAGAACAAAGGCAATGACGAAATACCCAAACAAGTAGCCAAAAACTACCTGCATATAACTGAAATCTGAAGATTCTACCCAGCCGGGAACGGATATAAACGTAACGCCAGACAAGGAGGCTCCTATCATCCCAAAGGCCACAACAAACCATGGCGATTGCTTCCCTGCTTTAAAAAAATCGGCATTGGAATCATTTCGTCCGGTGACGTAAGATATAAGAACCAGGACCAGGAAATAGGCGCCTATAAGCAGCAGAATGTAGGAGGCTGTCATTCAAATTAATTTCCCGTCCAAAGTACAAAAAGTAAAAATAGTACGTAATTTTGCCCGTATGGAATTTTCTTCAAAGCTTCTGGAAAACGCAGTATACGAAATGTCTCAATTACCCGGGATAGGGAAAAGAACGGCCCTGAGGTTGGTACTGCATTTACTGAAGCAACCTGCTTCTCAGACAGATAGATTGGCACGCTCCTTAGAATCTTTACGCAACCAAATAAAATTCTGCAGCAATTGTCATAATATCTCAGATGTTGCCCTTTGTGAGATCTGTGCGAATCCTAAAAGGGATACAAGTTTGGTTTGTGTGGTTGAGGACATTCGCGATGTTATGGCCATTGAGAACACGAGTCAATATAATGGGTTGTATCATGTGCTAGGCGGGAAGATCTCACCTATGGAAGGAATAGGTCCGCAAGACCTTAGCATTAATTCACTAGTTGAAAAAGTAAAAAGCGGTGCCATCAAGGAGCTTATCTTTGCCATGAGTTCAACCATGGAGGGCGACACCACAAATTTTTATATTTATAAACAAATACAGGACCTGGATGTTAATACCTCCACCATTGCAAGAGGAATTTCAGTTGGGGATGAGCTGGAATATGCCGATGAGATTACCCTTGGGCGAAGCATCATCAATAGGATCCCCTTTGAGAATTCCCTAAAGGCACAATGATAGAACTGTATGGAAAATTTAAAAAATAGTCCATAAATTTAGTATTTTTGCAAAAATATAGTACTTAACAAGGCGGTTAATAAGAATATGTCAAAGTTTGAATTGAAATTACCTCAGATGGGTGAAAGCGTTGCGGAAGCGACCTTAACTTCCTGGCTTAAGGAAGTAGGAGATACTATTGAATTGGATGAGGCCGTTTTTGAAATTGCGACCGATAAAGTAGATTCTGAAGTGCCAAGTGAGGTGGAAGGTGTTCTGTTAGAAAGACTTTTTGAAGTAGACGATGTCATTAAAGTGGGCCAGACAGTAGCCGTTATTGAGGTTGAGGGATCTGAATCTTCTTCTCCGGAACCTGTTGTGGAGGTGAAGCAGACAGATGAGGTTGTTCCCGAAGCTGCATCGGCCACCATTGAAAAACAAATGGTAACTGCCAAAGAAACGGTTGCAGCACCAGTGGCAGATTACGGGGCATCAGAACGTTTTTATTCCCCATTGGTTAAGAACATAGCCAAACAAGAACAGATACCTTTTGAAGAACTGGAGTCTATTGTAGGATCTGGTTTGGAAGGCAGAGTTACCAAGAATGATATTCTGGGATATCTGGAAAACCGAAGGAATGGAGGAGTTGAGAAACAACCCACTGCAACTCCGGTCATTGAGGCAAAAGAAACTGTTATTTCTTCCACTCCAAAAATCACAGAAACTCCTCATAAAGTTACCACTGCTCAGTCAACCACAGGAGATGAGGTAATCCCAATGACCCGCATGGGCAAGCTTGTTGCCCAACATATGATTAACAGTGTTGCAACCTCGGCACATGTTCAAAGTTTTATTGAAGTAGATGTGACCAAAGTGGTTAGCTGGAGAAATAAAATGAAGGATGTTTTTGAGAAACGGGAAGGGGAGAAGCTCACTTTTACACCTATTTTTATTGAAGCGGTGGCCAAGGCCTTAAAGAAATTTCCAATGGTGAATATTTCCGTAGAGGGCGATACCGTAATCAAAAAGAAGAACATCAATATTGGGATGGCTGCTGCCCTCCCGGATGGCAATCTTATTGTACCTGTCATTAAGAATGCAGATCAGTTGAATTTGGTGGGCATGGCCAAAGTTGTAAACGACCTTGCCAATAGATCGCGAAACAATGCCCTAAAACCAGACGAAATTAAAGAAGGGACCTATACGGTAACAAACGTTGGAACCTTTGGAAGTGTTTTTGGTACACCTATCATTAATCAGCCGCAAGTTGCGATCCTGGCATTGGGTGCCATACGTAAAGTACCTGCCGTCATTGAAACATCTGAAGGCGATTTCATAGGGATTCGCAGTAAAATGTTTCTTTCGCATAGCTATGATCACCGGGTAGTAAATGGGGCGTTGGGAGGCATGTTTGTAAAAGCAGTAGCCGATTATCTGGAGAACTGGGACATCAACCGGGATATTTAGTCATCATAATCAAGGCCTCTTATTTACCTCACCTGCTGCATATAATTTAATAAAATGGAACTAAACCTTAGCAAACCTATTTGCTTCTTCGATCTGGAAACCACAGGCACTAACGTGGCAAAAGACAGGATCGTAGAAATATCTATCCTTAAAATATCGCCCGATGGGGAAAAGGAACACCGTACCTGGCTAGTAAATCCGGAATGTGAGATCCCTGCAGTAGTAGTTGCTATTCACGGTATTTCTAACGAAAAGGTGGCTAACGAACCAACTTTCAAGACCTTGTCCAAAGAGATCTATCAGTTTATAAAAGATAGTGATCTGGCAGGTTTTAATTCTGACCGTTTTGATATTCCTCTGCTCGCCGAAGAAATGCTAAGAGCCGATATTGATTTTGATATGAAGAGTATGGTATCTGTAGATGTTCAGACTATTTTCCATAAAATGGAACAGCGAACTCTCTCTGCAGCATACAAATTCTATTGTGATAAAGATCTGACAGATGCACACAGCGCCAAGGCAGATACTGAAGCCACCTATGAAGTGTTGCTATCTCAGTTAGAACGTTATCCGGAACTGGAAAACAACATAAAAAAACTTGCCATATTTTCTACACACAAACGGAGCGTGGATTTTGCTGGCTTTATTGGCTTGGATGAAGATGAGGATGAGATCTTCACCTTTGGGAAACATAAAGGAAAAAAAGTGAGACTTGTTTTAGAGGAGGAGCCGGGTTATTTTGGTTGGATATTGAATGCCGATTTCCCCTTGTATACCAAAAAGGTCCTCACACAAATAAAATTGAGCAAACTCAATAACAAACTTTAATAGAAATTAAGGGTATAGCCAATGAAGATTATCTGTATTGGACGCAATTATGCAGAGCATATAAAGGAATTGTCTAATGAACGACCAACAGACCCGGTCGTTTTTATCAAGCCAGATTCTGCTGTATTGCCAAAAGATCAAGATTTTTATATTCCTGAATTTTCAGAGGATATCCATTATGAAATTGAAATTCTGGTAAAGATCAAAAAAGTGGGAAAGCACATTGATCCAAAGTTTGCCCACAAATACTACGATGAAATAGGTTTGGGAATTGATTTTACTGCCAGGGACATTCAGGCTGAGTTAAAAGAGAAAGGACTGCCCTGGGAAAAGGCCAAAGGATTTGATGGCGCAGCAGTTATTGGTAAATGGGTTCAAAAAGCAGAATATAAGAACTTAAAGAACCTCCATTTTACCTTAACCAAAAACGATGAGGTGGTTCAGAATGGTGATACGGCACAAATGCTTTGGACTATTGATGAACTTATTGGGTATGTGTCCAAATATTTTACTTTAAAAAAAGGGGATGTGCTCTTTACAGGTACCCCGGCGGGTGTTGGCAAAGTAAGTCCAAATGACTACCTTTCGGGAAGTTTGGAAGGGAAAGAATTATTGCGCTTAAAAATTAAATAGATGATCTATAGTCTTGATAAATTAAAGGAGATGGCTGATGGTGACGAAGACTTCGTACTATCTGTGATTACGGTATTCCTGGAAGAAGTACCACAGGATCTTGAAGATCTTGAAAAGGCCATTGAGGAAGGAAATTACGAAAATGTGTATCAGCTTGCTCATAAAATTAAACCTAATGTAGACCTGCTTGGGATGGAACAAACCCGGGCCATTGCGTTGGAAATTGAAACGCTTGGAAAAAGTGCTGAGAATAAAGACCAGATAGAAACCAAATTCCCGGTACTAAAACAAGATATCCTACAGGTCATTTCGGAACTTGGAAAAGATTTTGACGTTTAATGTTTGCTGAAATTATCACTATTGGCGATGAGATCCTCATTGGTCAGATCATAGATACCAATTCCGCTTTTATTGCAAGTGAACTCAATAAAATAGGCATTTCTGTATACCAGATTACTTCTGTTCAAGATGATAAGGCTCATATTCTGGATGCCTTGAAAGAGGCGCGGTCCAGGGCCCAGATAGTTTTTATCACGGGGGGTCTTGGTCCTACCAAGGATGATATCACCAAGCATACGTTTTGTGAATTCTTTAATGATACTCTCATCCAGAATGTCGAGGTGCTAGCGCACATAGAAACGCTTTTTAAAAAATACATATCAACCCCAATTTCAGACATCAACAGAGATCAGGCCCTTGTTCCTTCCAAAGCCCAGATTTTGCAAAATAATTTCGGAACTGCCCCCGGAATGTGGATGGAAGAAGATGACAGTGTCTTTATTTCCATGCCCGGTGTGCCTTATGAGATGAAAGATCTGATGGCGAACCAGGTACTGCCAAAACTCGTAAAGAAATATAAAAGACCCTTTATTATTCATAAGACCATAATGACATATGGGTTAGGGGAGAGTGCCATCGCGGAACGCATTGCCACCGTGGAAGAAAGTCTGCCGAGCTTTATAAAACTAGCTTATTTACCAAATCTGGGAAAGGTGAGGCTACGCCTCACTGCAAAAGGAAAAGAGAAAGAAGTGCTGGAAAATGGGATCAAAGCCGTTTCTTCAGAACTCTATGAACTCATTGGAGATATTATCACAGGCGAAGAGGAAGAAGGTACCATAGAAGCAGTTGTTGGAAAATTGCTAACAGCCAAAAAACTTACGATGTCCACAGCAGAGAGTTTTACAGGGGGCAAGATCGCTGAACAGATCACTTCCGTTCCGGGGGCTTCTGCCTATTTTGTTGGGAGTTTGGTATGCTACGCTACCAGGACCAAAGTCGACGTTCTAAAGGTCCCTGAGAAATTAATTAAAAAGCATTCCGTGGTAAGCGCTGAAGTGGCAACTGCCATGGCGAGTAATATACGGGAAATGATGAAGTCCGATTTTGGAGTGGCCACAACAGGAAATGCCGGTCCAACTAAAGGCGATTCTGAGGCGCCAATTGGAACAGTATATATTGCCATAGCCTCTGAAAAAGGGGTGCAAGTACAGGAGTTTTCCATGGGAAACCACCGCACAAGGATCGTACAAAAAGGGGTTCATAAGGCCTTGGAAATGCTGCAGAAAGAAATTTTAAAATTCTAAAAAAGATTTTTGTGCTTCCGTTAAAATGACGTAAATTTGCATCCTGTTTAAAACAAAGTAAATAAGAGCACCATGTCTAAAGTTTGCGAAATTACTGGAAAGAGGGCGATGTTCGGAAATAACGTTTCCTTTTCGATGAATAAAACGAGAAGGAGATTTGACGTAAATCTTTCTAAGAAGAGGTTTTATATTCCTGAGGAAGATCGTTGGATTACATTGAAAGTTTCTGCAAGGGCTCTTAAAAGCATCCACAAAAAAGGAATTTCTGCCGTGTTGAAAGATGCACGTAAGAATGGAATACTGAAGTAAGCCAAATAAATAATACATCATGGCAAAAAAAGGAAATAGGGTTCAGGTAATTTTGGAGTGCACAGAGCACAAAGATTCTGGTATGGCAGGTACCTCAAGGTACATTACCACCAAGAACAAAAAGAATACTCCCGATAGATTGGAGATCAAGAAATTTAATCCCATTCTGAAAAGAATGACTGTTCATAAAGAGATAAAGTAATAAATCATGGCAAAGAAGACCGTAGCAACCCTTCAGGGAAGTTCAAAAAGACTGACTAAAGCTATCAAAATGGTAAAATCGCCTAAAAGTGGTGCTTATACCTTTGTTGAATCAGTAATGTCACCGGAAATGGTAAACGAATGGTTAGCTAAAAAATAGCAACCATTATTCATAATAAATAAGCCGTTATCCCTGGATAGCGGCTTTTTTTATTTCTTATATTTGAGCCGCCAAGCAAACACCACCCATGAGTATCTTTAAGAAAATATTTTCTTCAGAAAAAAAAGAGAGCCTGGACAAGGGTCTTGAGAAATCGAAAACCAGTTTTTTTTCAAAATTAGGTAAGGCTGTTGCGGGAAAATCTAAAGTTGATGATGACGTCCTGGATAATCTGGAAGAGGTCTTGGTTACCTCCGATGTGGGTGTGGAAACAACTCTTAAGATCATTGAACGTATAGAAAAACGTGTCTCAGCAGACAAGTACCTTGGCACAGATGAACTCAATGTAATTCTAAGGGAGGAAATTGCTGGACTACTATCAGAGACGCATGTAGGGGAGGCTACAGATTTTGTTATTCCAAAAGACAAAAAACCGTATGTCATCATGGTAGTTGGGGTTAATGGAGTTGGGAAGACCACCACTATCGGGAAATTAGCACATCAATTAAAAAATAATGGATATTCTGTCATCTTAGGTGCAGCAGACACTTTTCGCGCTGCGGCCATCGATCAGTTGCAGGTTTGGGCAGACCGGGTAGATGTTCCTATCATTAAACAAAAGATGGGTAGTGATCCTGCCTCGGTAGCATTCGATACGCTTAGTGCTTCTTTAACACAGAATGCTGATGTAGTGCTCATTGATACCGCCGGACGACTTCACAACAAGGTTAATTTAATGAATGAGTTGAGCAAAGTAAAGCGGGTAATGCAGAAAGTAGTTCCTGACGCTCCTCATGAGGTACTGCTCGTTCTCGATGGCTCTACCGGCCAGAATGCCTTTGAACAGGCGAAACAATTCACCAAGGCTACCGAAGTAACTTCCCTGGCGGTGACAAAGCTAGATGGAACAGCAAAAGGAGGTGTGGTCATTGGTATTTCGGATCAGTTCCAAATTCCGGTGAAATATATAGGAGTAGGGGAGAAAATTGAAGATCTACAGGTGTTTAATAAGTACGAATTTGTTGACTCCTTCTTTAGTTGAAAACACAAAAGATCATACCATATTTTTTTATATTTCTACTGTGCCTTACAGTACAGAGTCAGCTTATTCACCCAAAGTCCAGTCCGTTCTCAAAAATCCAACAAGATATAGGATTAACTACCATTGTAATTGAGTATTCGCGCCCGGCTGCGAGGGGCAGACAGATATTCGGCGGACTTGTTCCTTACGGCCGTATCTGGCGAGTTGGAGCCAATGAATCCACGAAATTTACCGTAAATAGTGAAATTGAGGTCCTGGGAAATACCTTGCCGCCGGGAACCTATGCACTTTACGCCTTTCCGGAAGATTTTTCCTGGGAAGTTGTCTTTCATAAGAATACCTCTCATTGGGGCGATGGCCGTACCGCTTATGATCCTTCAGAAGATGCTTTTAGGGTGCATATAGAACCTGATGAAGATTCAGAATGGCAGGAAAACTTCTTAATTTCATTCGATTCTATTTCGCATAACGGTGCCATAATGCAATGGAAATGGGGCAATACCAGTGTCTCTATCCCCATTGCGGTCAATACACAAAAAGAGATGATGCAAGCCATTGAAAAAAGCCTTAAGGGCAATCCTGGCGCACAAACCTATTACGAAGCTGCAAGATACCTTCAGGAAGAAGGAATAGAATCTTCCAGGGCACTGCAATACTTGGAAATAGCAATAGCTATTGGAGGGGACACCTATTATTTTTATAGGGTTAAATCACTGGTAGAGGCTGCCATGAAAAATTATCAGGAAGCCATTAAATCGGCAGAACGCTCTTTGGTGCTGGCCCAGGCAGAGGGGAAGGATGAATTTGTCCGTATGAATCAAGAAAATATTGTTAGATGGAAAAAATTAGAGTAGTAGAGGGAAGAATTAGTGTTTCAATGCTATTGGTGGTTGTCGTCCTATGGATGGCAGGTTGCAGAAATGAGTCGGGCATAGATGAGAATATCGTCCTATGGACTCCCTACAATGATTCCACGGAGCTAGTGACCAATCAGGCGCACGAAAAATCGAGAATGCATTTTAAGTTGATCCAATCCAGGGTTTTAGATAAAAATGACGTTTTCAGACCCTTATATCACGAAGTTTCCCGGTTCACAGAAGCTTCCTATGAGCGCTTAAAGCCTATGATCCTGGAACAGGATATTCCAAGTATACAATCCTTTGTGCAACAAGATAAACTGACGTATGAAGAACTGGTTTTGTTTTATTTATACCGTATCTACCAATTTGAATTAAACAATGAAACCACATTAAATACGATCATAGCCCTGAATGAGGAGGTGGTCAATGAGGCCAGGAAAAAGGATAAAGAAAGAAAAGAAGGGCAGCACCCCATTTATGGTATGCCGATACTTCTAAAAGACAATATAGATACAGAAGGGATGAATACGACGGCAGGAGCGCTGGTATTCACCGAGAATACTACAGATGATGCTTTTATTGTAGAACAACTCAAGGCAAAAGGTGCGCTTATTCTGGGGAAGGTAAATCTTAGTGAATGGGCCTATTACCTCTGTGATGGATGTCCCTTAGGCTATAGCGCCTTTGGCGGGCAAACATTGAATCCTTATGGACGAAAGATCTTTGAAACCGGTGGTTCAAGCGCAGGAAGTGGCACCTCCATGGCGGCCAATTATGCAGTGGCAGCTGTTGGTACAGAAACCTCGGGTTCTATTCTATCACCATCGAGTCAAAACTCTGTCGTTGGACTTAAACCAACCATAGGTCTGTTGAGCAGAACCGGCATAGTACCTATTTCCAGTACCCTGGATACACCCGGACCTATGACGCGAAATGTGACTGATAATGCGATTGTATTGGATGCCATGATGGGAAAAGACTCACAAGATCCTAGTTCTGTAGGGAAAGACTTTGGAAAGAACTGGTTTCAAAACCTATTATCCTCAGAAATTAAAGGCAAACGTTTTGGGGCTTTTTCCAATTTGTTGGAAAGTGATAGCATTTACAAAACAACCATGGATATAATAAAAGCGGCCGGTGCAGAAATTGTGGTAATAGATCCTCCTTCAGAACCTCTGGATGGTTTTATCAGTATACTTAACCTGGATATGAAAGTAGACCTCCCCGCCTATATTGCGAATCATGTGCAGAACAAGGAGAAGATTACGGTGAAAGACGTAGCCGATATCATGGAATACAACCTGCATGATAGCTTAGTTCGTATTCCGTACGGACAGGGAAGACTTAATGCCGTTGTTTCTGATACCACCTCTATGGAGCAATTGGCGATCGTAAAAAGCAGTTTAGAATCTCAGTCAAGAACCTTTTTTAATGAGGCTATAGACAGCAATCAATTAGATGCCATTCTTGTCTATCAATAATTACCATGCGGCCTATGCTGCAGTTGCCAAATATCCGGCTTTGACCATTCCAATGGGGTATAAATCCGATGGAGAACCTATCAGTCTTACCTTTATCGGAAAACAGTTTGAGGAGGCCAGATTATTGCAACTGGGTGCCGCGTATGAAAAGATCAATAGGGTGCGAAAAATTCCGGACGGGTTTCGATAGATCAGCGTATTATATTAATATCCAATAAGATCGTGCAGAACTCCCCAAAGTTCATTGTCAAAACTGGAAGGGCCTGCCTGGTCTTCACCAGCATCTTCGCCTAATCTAACCACAACCAGTCCTTGATCTGGAACGATATAGAGTTTTTGGTCGTTCTTTCCCAATCCGGCATACGTATCAGCTGGGGCATTTGGAATGAGGTTTCCATTGAATTGAATTTGTGAACCGGGCACTCTATAACTGTCCTTACCATTTAACCACCATAAATAGCCATAGGATAGATTTAGATCTTGTGAGGAAGTGCTCATAGATGTGATATAATCCATATCCCCAAGCAGTACGGTATTTTCCCAGGATCCCATATTTAAATTCAGCAACCCGAAACGTGCCATACTTCTGGCATTGCTGAAATATACATTGTTAGATCCGTTGGTGCTAAGCCAAAATCCATTCATTCCTATTTTATCGCGAAGCTCTGTATTAAAATAGGAGGTAAAGGTAGTGCCCGCTGCAGCACTTACAACACTTTGCAATAAGGTGTAAGGACCGTTGTGATAGGCCCATCGTGTCCCCGCATCTGCTGTATATCGCAGGCACTCCGGGCTTACACAATCAAAGAAAAGATCGTTTAAACCGGAGGTCATCGTTAATTGGTTACGCACGGTAATTCCATTTTCCTTTGCCAGATCGGCAGAGGTCCATCCTTCTCCAAGATACATTGAACTGGGATCATCAATATTGAGCAGTTCGTTTTCCTGAGCAATTCCCACGGTAAAAGCGGTCAGTGTTTTTCCTGCTGAGGCCCAGTACCAAATACTATCTCTGGTAAAAGAACCAAAATAGGTTTCCATCGCTATCCTGCCATTTTTTAGGATTATAAAGGCCTTGGTATCTTTTTCTTCCAATAAGGAATTCAAAGCTGTCGTAGCATCTGTATTCCAACCAAGTTCTTCCGGTGAAATGGTTTCCCAGGTAGCGGAAGATAGTGGGGGGAAGTAAAGTTCTGTTGACGGATCATCTACAATGGGGTCCTCATTGGCATCATCATTATTTGAAGAGCAACCTACCATCATTGATATGGCCAGGAAAAATGCAATGTAATATGATTGTTGTGTCATAGATAGCTAACATTTAGATCATTATAAGTCCTAAGGGTTTAACGAAAAAAGGAAAGAAATCGTGCAAAGCGGGAAAATTTGGTACGCCTTGTCGTATTTTTGCACCTCAATTAAAATGAATGCGCACAAAAACGCTAAAAAAGAACAGGATCAACGTAGTAACTCTGGGGTGTTCCAAGAATGTGTACGACTCAGAAGTGCTCATGGGACAACTGCGTGCCAATGACAAAGATGTTGTGCACGAAGAAGACGGCAATATTGTGGTGATCAATACCTGTGGTTTTATTGCTAATGCAAAAGAGGAGAGTGTCAATACCATTCTGGAATATGTACAGCAAAAAGAAGCAGGGGTTGTAGATAAGGTCTTTGTAACCGGCTGTTTAAGTGAGCGCTATAAACCGGACCTGCAAAAGGAGATCCCCAATGTTGATGCCTATTTTGGCACTAGTGATCTTCCCAATCTGCTAAAAGCTTTGGAAGCAGATTATAAGCATGAGCTGCTGGGGGAGCGTTTAACTACAACCCCAAAGAACTATGCCTATCTCAAGATAGCTGAGGGGTGTGACAGGCCTTGTTCCTTTTGTGCTATTCCCCTGATGCGCGGGAAACACCGGAGTAAGCCAATTGAAGAATTGGTAATAGAGGCAGAAAAATTGGCAGCTAAAGGTGTAAAAGAGCTAGTTCTTATTGCCCAGGATCTGACCTATTATGGCCTGGATCTTTATAAAAAACGAAATTTAGCAGAATTACTCAAGGCCCTGGTGAAGTTAGAAGGCATTGAGTGGATCCGCCTGCATTACGCATTTCCTACTGGTTTTCCTATGGATGTGCTGGAAGTAATGCGGCAAGAACCAAAGGTCTGTAATTATATAGACATCCCCTTACAGCATATTTCCGATCCTATCCTCAAAAGTATGCGCAGAGGGACCACCAAACAAAAAACAACCAAGTTACTGGAAGATTTCAGAAAGGCAGTTCCAAACATGACCATCCGAACAACTTTGATTGTTGGGTATCCTGGTGAGACGGAAGAAGATTTCCAAACACTTAAGAAATGGGTTGGAGAGATGCGATTTGAACGTTTGGGATGTTTTACATACAGCCATGAAGAGAATACTCATGCCTTTGCACTTAAGGATGATGTTCCTGAGGAGGTTAAACAGGAGCGGGCAAATGAGATCATGGAACTTCAGTCACAGATCTCCTGGGAGCTAAATCAGCAAAAAATAGGGAAGACCTTCCGATGTATCATTGATCGTAAGGAAGGTAACTATTTTGTAGGACGAACAGAATTCGACTCCCCCGATGTGGATAATGAAGTACTAATTGATGCCTCTAAATATTACTTAAAACAAGGCGATTTTACTTCGATAACCATCACAGATGCTGCGGATTTTGACCTGTATGGAATACCAGCAGAGAAGGAAGAAAACTAGGCCATTCTAATGGAGTCTATAGATAAACATTTGAAATAAGACGCTCTACCGTGGGATGATCATTTCCTCCCTTGGGTTCTATTGTAATATTCAAAGACGCTGCCTTATCAATATAGGTCAGGGCAATCAGCTCCTTATCTGTAGGCAGTAGCCCCATACTGATCATCTCCCCATCAACATCGGCCCACATCTGATACGTTTCCTCTTCGGCAAGTTTCGGTAAACGCTTGTGGATTTACCCAAACAGATTTGTCCTTATGGTTCACATAAGCTACAGCCCTGGCTTCCGGAGCTAACAGGTTCCCTTTTAATAGAAATGGGATGGCATCCTTACTATTCAAAACACTAACCATGGCCTGGGTCGCTTTTACCTCGTTAGAAAGAGTTTGTACCTCTTCTTGCAATTGTTGCTGTTCTTCCTGAGCCAGGATAAAATTCTCTTCTGCGGTTTGCCAACGGCTGTAAAAAAAGAAGGAGGTTAAGGCAAATAAGGCCGCCAAGCTCGCTGCAACTAACAGGCGCATTGGGTTAAAGGCATTTTTAGCGGGATGGCTTTTAAGCGGAATAGCAGCGTCTGTTGCGTCTTGGTCTACTGCTCTAACCAGGTCAGCACGTATCTTTTTGGGTGGGGAAATGGCATTTTCCATAGCCATTTGTTCAAGATCGGATTCTAGCTGATGTAACTTCTCTTGTAAGATACTATCTTTTTGTATGTCCGATTCCAACAGCAATGCTTCCTCCCGGGATAGTTCTCCCAGTAGGTATTGTGTTAACAGGCCTTTTTCTAAAATGTCC
>CAWAEX010000009.1:0-530000 GCA_963781045.1 uncultured Flavobacteriaceae bacterium
TATGGAAGCCCCCACCATTCCCCAGGATCTATCGGCAATGAATGTAACCACCACCAGCGTAGATTTAAGTTGGTCTTCTGCCAGCGATAATATTGCGGTGGAAGGATATACTATTTATCAAGATGGCAGTGCCATTGGTACTACCACAAATACTTCATTTAATGTATCAGGATTAGCTCCTTCAACTATCTATAGTTTTGCAGTAAGTGCATTTGATAACGCAGGCAATTCATCTTCAATTAGTGCAGAATTAATGGTTACTACAAATATGGATTCATCTCTAGTCAAGATCTTAGTTTTTACCAAAACCGATGGATTCAATCATAACACTAAAAGTGAAAGTGTCGATATGGTACAGCAAATTGGTTCTATTCTTGGATTTGAAGTGATTGTGGATGATACAGGAAATGAATTTAATACTGCAGCCAACCTTAGTCAATATGAAGTGATATTTTTTACCAATACATCAGGTAACACTTTGACGCTAGATCAACGGAATAATGTGCAGAGCTATGCAGCTCAAGGGGGTAATTTTATATCCAACCATGCTGCGAGTGATTCGTACGGACATAGCACTGCCACTGCCGTTTCAGGCAATGGAAAAGGGGTGTGGGATTGGTATGCTGAGAACATAACCGGTTGTAGTGTTAGAAATAATCCCAACCATACAAGTGCTGGTTTTGCAGCAACAGTTTCTATTGAAAACGCAAACAGCGAATTGACTACCGGCATCTCTTTTCCATGGGGTGATAATGAAGAATGGTACTATTGGGAGGGTGGTTATATAGATACGTCATTTACCGAATTATTGCGAGTTTCAGATACGGGGTCAAACAGTTATGATGATCCGCGTATGACAGCACAATATTGGGAACGCCTTGATGGAGGTAAAAGTTTTTATACAAGTATGGGACATGCCAAAGCAAAGTATACAGATGCAGAATTTGTACAACTAATTATGAATGCATTTGAGTTTGCGTTACCCTAAAAGATTACTTGTATAATTGTCTGCTTATATTAATGCCAAATTTTTTTAGATAGTCCGCTAGATGTACTTTTTAGTTTTCATTACGCCAGACATCAAAGCATATAGGAATAATTGCCCTAATTTTAGTTCCCGCATGTTATTTCACTGAATGTCACTTCTTCTGAAGTTGCCTCGGAGAAGCTATAAGAATCTTGAAATAGTACAAATTTATCTATAGCATGGCCTGAAGATCTGGCTGAAATTTCCATGGTGTATTCACCAGGGCTGTTGAATGTCACGAAGATTTGATGTGGATTGTTGTCAAATGTAGCCGCTTGCCATTTAAAGCTTAAATCGCCTCCACTCCTATATGCTTTAAACCATCCATCCGCTCCGGCACCAGCGGGATTAGGGGTTTTTCCGATTCCTTTGGGATAGACAATACTCGTTCCTTTTTGGGCAAAGAAATCATCTGCATCGGGAAATCGTAACCAACTATCGTTATGGTCAGTCCCACTATTCCCTATAACAACTGCCGATCTCCATACAAATTGATAGGTCCCGGGATTGGTAATTTTAATATTAAAAGTAGTAAGTCCATTTCCAGGGCTGCTAAGATATTGCTGACCACTCCAAACTATGTAGCCCTCCCCACTAAAATCAACTTCTGAAGTTTCAATTTCCCATGGAGTTTCGTAAATATTATTTTCAACTTCAGCTAACAGTAAACCATTCGATTCCTCAAAAATAAAGTCGAGCGGGTCACAACTGGTATCTGTCCCATTCTCCGATCCTCCATCTCCATTAGAGCCTTCGTCACTTCCGTCAGAACCATTTTCTCCTGAGGAATTATTGTCTTCGCTTTCCTCTAGGGACACTTCATCATTAGCTTGCAGTTCTTCTTCAGTACAACTGATTGTAAGAACGAGAGATAATATGGATAGGAAAGCAAGATTTATAGTCTTCAATTTCATGATCAAAATATTTGGAAGTTGCATTTCTATGTTCAAACCGAACGTTGAGCATAGTATATTATTGCCAAACTTTAAGACCTTTCGATGAAATGATAGGCACGTAAATTTGAATTAAATGACCTCTCCGCGGTATTTCTACATATGATTTTCTTAACTATACCTTGGTGAGTTACTTTCCGATACAGAAATTTGCAAAAATATTACCCAGCAGGTCATCAGAAGTGATCTCGCCTGTGATCTCCCCGAAATGAAAGAGCGCCTGGCGGATATCTACTGCCAGCAGGTCTCCCGAAAGTCCGGCATTAAGGCCTTCCTGCACTTTCTGGATCTCTTCCAGGGCTTTTGTAAGGGAATTGTAGTGTCTTGTATTGGTTACTATGGTCTCGTTGTTCCTGAGGGCACCTGTATTGACTAAACCTAATAGGTGATTTTTTAGTAACTCAATTCCCGTATTAGATTTAGCAGATATTAACAATGCAGAAGGGAATGATTTTTTTAACCTATTGAGAGGTTCTTTATTTAAAACATCTGTCTTATTCACTAGCAGTGTGATGTGTTTCTCCGGATGGCGTGCTTTGAAGTTTTTTGAGTTTGGCAGAAAGTTCATTGATTTTTACCTGCAGAGCCGCTAGTTCAACTGCATCCGCCAGATATAAAACAACCTGGGCTTTCTCAATTTTTTCATGGGTTTTACGAATCCCAATAGTCTCTACCACATCTTCGGTCTCCCGTATGCCGGCCGTATCAATAAAACGGAATCCTATTCCCTCAATGGTCAGTTCATCCTCTATGGTATCCCTCGTAGTACCCGGAATATGGCTTACAATAGCCCGTTCTTCATTCAACAAGGCATTCAATAAGGTAGATTTGCCCACATTGGGTTCCCCAACAATGGCAATCGGGATCCCATTTTTAATCACATTCCCCAGGGCAAATGAATCGATCAAATGCTTGAGTACCTGCTGTATTTTCTCCAATAAAATTCGGAATTGTTCCTTGTCTGCAAACTCTACATCCTCCTCGGCAAAGTCGAGTTCCAGCTCAATCAGCGAAGCAAAATTTAGTAGTTCCTCCGCGTAGCTTTGCGATCTCAGAACTAAAGCCTCCGCGCATTTGCTGTATGGCTATCTGATGGGAAGCGGCATTTTCAGAGGAAATGAGGTCGGCTACTGCTTCGGCCTGACTCAGATCCATTTTACCGTTTAGGAAAGCGCGCATGGTAAATTCCCCTGCATTCGCCATTCTGCATCCGGAGCGCAGCAGGAGTTGCATGATCTCCTGTTGAATATACATGGACCCGTGACAAGAGAATTCTACGACGTTCTCTCCTGTGTAGGAATGAGGACCTTTAAATACTGTAGCCAATACCTGATCTAGTGTTCTTTCGCCATCTTTCAGCTATCCCAGGTGAACGGTATGACTTTTAACGGTGGATAATTCTTTTCCACTCACAGTCTGAAATATGGAAGAGCAAATGGTAATGGCTTTTATTCCTGATACGCGTATCACGGCAATAGCGCCTGCCCCGGATGGGGTGGCTAGAGCAGTAATAGTATCCGGAGGAATCATTAACTAATTTTTGGTAAAAATACTGAAAAGGCATCGATTCAATTGTACTTTAAGAAATTCAATTATTTTCATAACCGGATTTACTTTTGCAGTACATTTGATGGGTTAATTTCTTATATTAAATGGAACAATTACTGAATAAACTATCGATGATGAAACGACTTGTTATTACGCTGGTCTTTATATGTTTTATAGGGATCACAAGGGGATATACACAGGAAGCACCTAGCACGCCCATGACCGAAGAACAACTTCAACAAATGAAGGAAGTTCAGCAAAAGGTTGAAAAGGCTCAAAAAGAAGCAAAAAAGGCTGAAAAAGATCAGAAAAAAGCCGAGAAAGAAGCAAAAGAAGCAAAACGCTTAAAGGATGCCATCCGTGATACAAAACGGTCTATAAACAGGGATGGGGACCGTATAGTAAAGCTTAGAGAAAAGCTGGAAAAAGATGGAGCCAAGGGAAAACTTTCTCCAAAAGATATTGAAAATCTGAATTCAAAGATCCATAAACTGGAGGCTGGGATTGTGAAAGATCAGGCTCGACTTAAAAAGTTGGAGCGGAAGTAGATCAATTTTGGTGATCAAGGTGCGTAAATATTTTGTAACATTTTGATTGTTTTCGCTACCTATATGTAATCAACAAAAATTTATTAATCATGGAAGTCATCAATCAATCAGCTTTACGGGTAGACAGGCAACTGCTTGTAATCACCCATTTAACCCAACTATTATCGTATATCATTGGGTTTGGAGGTCTAATTACGCCTCTTATTATCTGGCTTTCGTCCAAAGACAGGGTAGAAGGTATGGACGAACACGGCAAGGCCATTGTAAATTTTCAACTTAGTCTTATTTTATATATTATAATCAGCATCCCTGCAATTCTATTACTTGGTTTAGGGATATTAGGGATCATTGGAGTGGTCGTCCTTGGATTTGTACTGCCCATTGTAAATGCTGTGAGGGCCAGTAATGGAGAGGATCCAAGTTATTTTATGACAATAAGATTTATAGCATAAGGACACAGTTAGAAAATAAAAAAATCCAATCTTAATAGATTGGATTTTTTTATTGATTCCTGATAATAGGAATAAGTCAGTTTTAGATGTTGGTTACATTACTACGCCTTGACAAAATTCTCCACCATTAAGGCTAGATCCTCCTTCAATGGTGAAATCGCCATAAGTATAACCAAGAATGTTGGGATCTGGGCAGCTGGTATCAATAGTCGTGTTATATTTTCCTTTTACAGTGATGTGGATCTCTGAACCTAATGTACCCTCACTATCAAAACCAATGAGTTTAAAATCATCGCCGGGACTAAGTCTTTTCCTATAAAGGACTTTTTTGACATTAGTAGCTGTAACGCTTACTATAGCATCTTCGGTACCATTATAGCGTAGCTTTAATTGGGTAACATTTCCGCTACAATCACAACTTGCATTTTGGTTGGAGTCATTATCAGTATAGATGCCGTCTTCATTGAGACTGCTATTTGAACATTCCCCATGAGAATCACCGTGGGCTATATGAGCCTCGATGGCCTCTGGTGGCAGATATAAGGTTATGAATTTCCAGTCGTTGCCAATGTTCAGCTTATGACATATGTATTGAAAATCCTTTTTGTGATCTTTATTATTTTTCTTGTGATTTTGAATAAACGGCATTTAAGGATTCATTGCTTTGTTCCAATTCATCAACTTGACAAGAAAATAGCAATACAAAACCTAAAAGATAGAAGAGATTTTTTTTCATGATGTAGGTGGATTTGGGTTAAAATGTAAATGTATTGTAGGTTGAACGGGCAGATTAACAGGTAAATTTAGATAATTCGCTGTAGAGCAGTTAAAAGGGGTAAAGTGTGTGTTGAGGCATCCAAATTTGAATATAGGACACCATTACACTGTAAAAGAAGATGTGGTTATAAATAGGTGATACTAAGGACAACAAAGCGGCTATAAGGCCATTTAGTTATTCAACATCACCGGCATTACCAGCATAGTAACATGTTCCCCTTCATCAAGGCCATCAATAGGAGTAAGGATCCCGGCTCTGTTTGGCAGACTTAGTTCCAGAGAAACCTCTTCTGAAGATAAATTTCCCAGCATTTCCACTAAGAACCTGGAGTTAAAACCTATCTGCATATCATCGCCCTGGTAGGCACAGGTAAGTCGTTCTTCAGCCTTATTGCTATAGTCAATATCTTCTGCAGAGATGTTTAATTCGGCCCCGGCAATACGAAGTCTTATCTGATGCGTAGTTCTGTTAGAAAATATAGAAACCCGCCGTACAGAACTTAAGAAATGATTTCTTGAAATAGTTAGTTTGTTAGGGTTTTCCTTTGGAATAACTGCTTCATAGTTAGGGTATTTCCCATCGATTAGTCGGCAGATCAATTCCGTATTTTCAAAACTAAATTTAGCATTGCTATCGTTGTACTCAACCTTCACCTGCTCTTCGCTCCCGGAAAGAATACCCTTTAATAAGTTCAATGGTTTTTTGGGCATGATAAACTCGGCCACTTCAGAAGCTTTTACATCATTTCGTCTGTATTTAACCAATTTATGCGCATCTGTGGCCACAAAGGTTAAATGCTCCGATGAGAATTGAAAGAATACCCCGCTCATAACCGGTCTAAGGTCATCATTCCCGGCTGCAAAAATGGTCTTATTGATGGCCGTTGCTAAAATATCCCCCATGATGGTCGTAGAACTTGGTTTTGCCAGTTCAACTGCCTTTGGAAATTCTGCGCCATCGGCATACGCCAGGGCATACTTCCCGTAATTGGAACTGATCTCTACGGTATGATTATCCTCCACCACAAAGGTTAGTGGTTGCTCGGGAAAGGTCTTTAAGGTGTCTAGTAATAGTCGGGCAGGAACTGCAATGGTGCCCTCATTGTCCGATTCTACCTCCAAAACTGCACTCATGGTTGTTTCCAGATCTGAAGCAGAAACAGTGAGTTTGCGTTTCTTTAATTCGAATAGAAAATTATCCAGAATGGGCAGGGTATTACTGCTATTGATAACTCCCCCCAATACCTGAAGTTGTTTTAATAAATACGTACTCGATACAATGAATTTCACAATGTCTGTTTTTTGGTTATCATCGAAATAAGTGATTTGATTCTGAACCTGTGCAAAACAGGATATAAAAACCACCGCTTATTTCCTTCTTTACGGCTATAATTTGTGAAAAATCCTTACCTAAGGATCCAAAAACAAATATATCCTAATTGTCTATTTCCTTAAAACTTACTTATTAACATCTATCTGCCAAATCGCCGCTTGCGCCAAAATGAAAAAAGTAGTGATAAAAGGAGCACAAAAATGAGGGGGACCCCAATAGTTATCAACTGCCACCGGGTTTTCTGCGAGGCAATTTTCTCAACATCCAACATGGGAATGGCTACCGCCTTGTTTCGAATGTTTATAAGTCCGGCATCATCAAGTAGGTAATTCACGCAATTCAGCAAGAATTCCTTGTTGCCATAGAAATTATTTGTCCATTTATCATACCCTAATTCTAGCGGCCAATTATTTCTCAAAAGGAAGTGATCTCTCTTTTAAAGATGGCAAGCATATTTATTAATTTAAGCTGTGTATTTTTTTAACACTCCAGGCCAGGGGCCTATCATCAAATAGCAATTTGGTTCGGCCCCATACTTCCTTAAAAAAGTCCGAATTTCTATAGGCTGCCAAATGATCTTCTGATTCCCAATGACTATATGTAAAGAAGATCGAGGGGTCATTGACATCCTGATATAGCTCCAATAACGAACATCCGTCATATCCTCTAATGACTTCCTTGGTTTCTTCAAATATGCGTTCAAAACCAGGAATGTTTTCGTTTTTGAAGTTGAGTTTTACGATGCGAACTATCATTTATTTAAAGTTTATAATAACGGTATCCCTGTAATCTAGTCCCAGCAGGGAAGACGCGCTTCCAACGGTATTTGGATCACTTTTATAGATCGCCAGTTCTATATAATTGGCAGAATTGAACAAGGCCAAAAGATCACCCGGACCTTTACGCTGCTGTTTCTCCAGATCAAAATCTATGATCTCACTATAATTATTCACTATCCTGGTTATCTTCTTATTTCTCGCCAGCAACTCAAAGTCGCGCCCCTTGCGATACGCCTCAAACAGACTCTTTTGAATATTAGTGACCACATTCCCATAGTTATCAATATAAATGACACGGCCGGCGATGGTATCCCCGTCATTGGTGATCCTGGGGGCAAATTCTTTAAGTTCTTTAAGGGCATCGAATTTTTTACCAACTACTTCCAGGGTACCACCACGAGCAATATGGCAGGCCACTTTAACAAAGACCTCCAAAACAGGAAAAGCGCCGGGATGGGGATTTGGGATCTTTAATTCTACCACCTTGTCCGGCTTTATTTCCGAGGTTATAAGGCTGCTAACTCCATTATTGGCCAGAATAAAGTAATGCCCATCTACGAATACCGCTAGATGTTGATTTTCTGCGGTGCATTCCGCGTCCACACCTACAATATGGATGGTTCCTTTGGGGAAGGCTTTATAAGAGTTTTTCAGGATATAGGCACACTCCTGAATGTTGAAGGGGCTTATAGAATGTGAAATATCAACAATTTTAGCATCTTCCAATTCACTATAGATGGTTCCTTTAATGGCGCCTACAAAATGGTCTTTATGTCCAAAATCCGTAGTTAATGTTATGATCGCCATGAAAGACTGTTGATATTTTTTTGGGGTATCAAACTGTTTTATTCTTAAGTTTGTGTGTCAAAATTAAACAAAAAATCAGCGTTTCGAAATTTATATTCATCCCATCCTCATAACTCGTAGCTTCTTTGAACGAACTCACACTAGAACTCACAGAAATTAGTCCAAGAGAATTTTTTGGACACCAGAACGAACATATAGACCTTTTAAAAAAGTATTTTCCAAAACTTAAGATCGTAGCCCGCGGCAGTAAGATCAAAGTATTTGGCGACGATAAGCTTTTAGATGAGTTTGACAAGCGCTTTCATATGCTGACGGCGCATTTCACCAAGTACAACAAGCTCGATGAAAATGTTATTGAACGAGTTTTAACCAGTAATGATAAGGAAGATTATGCCTCCCCGGATCAAAGCAATGAGATCCTGGTGCATGGTGTAAATGGAAGATACATTAAAGCGCAAACGGTTAATCAGCGCCGATTGGTAGATGCCATGGCCAAAAACGATATGGTCTTTGCCATTGGCCCTGCAGGTACGGGGAAAACTTATACAGGAGTAGCTTTAGCCGTTAGGGCACTAAAGAACAAAGAGGTTAAAAGGATCATTTTAACAAGACCGGCAGTAGAAGCAGGGGAGAACCTGGGATTCCTGCCCGGAGATCTGAAAGAAAAACTAGATCCCTATATGCAGCCACTTTATGATGCGTTACGCGATATGATCCCCAGTGAAAAGTTGGCACTGTACATAGAGAATGGCACTATTCAGATAGCTCCAATGGCCTTTATGAGAGGAAGAACCCTGGATCATGCCTTTGTGATCCTTGATGAGGCACAGAATACTACCCATGCGCAAATGAAAATGTTCCTTACCAGGATGGGCAAGGATGCTAAATTTTTACTGACGGGAGATCCCGGGCAAATTGATCTTCCAAGACGGATTATCTCGGGACTAAAAGAGGCTATGCTTATCCTGAAGGATGTAGAAGGGATCGAAATGATCTATTTGGATGATAAGGATGTGATTAGACATAAATTGGTGAAAAAAGTGATCGATGCCTACAGGAATATCGAGCATCAGAACTAAGGACTACATGAGCCAAACTATAACCAGCACTAATTTTAATTTTCCCGGACAACAAAAGATCTATAAAGGAAAAGTAAGGGAAGTATATACCCTGGAGAACGATCTTTTGGTGATGATCGCTACAGACCGCCTCTCGGCTTTCGATGTAGTAATGCCAAAGGGAATTCCGTATAAAGGTCAGATCCTGAACCAGATCGCCACCAAAATGATGGCCGCTACGGCCGACATAGTTCCCAACTGGCTCCTTGCTACCCCGGACCCTAATGTAGCGGTGGGTTACGCCTGTGAACCTTTTAAGGTGGAAATGGTAATACGCGGGTATTTATCAGGGCATGCTGCTACGGGAATACAAAAGTGGAAAACGAAGCTTATGCGGAGTTACAATGCCGGAAGGGATGAAAGAGAATGATAAGTTTCCCGAACCGATTATTACGCCGGCAACCAAAGCGGAAAAGGGAGACCATGATGAGGATATTTCCAGAGAAGATATCTTAAGGCGGGGAATTGTTTCAGAGGCCGATTATCTTCTTCTTGAAAAATATACAAGAGCTTTATTTCAAAGAGGGTCTGAAATTGCCGCAAAAAGAGGTTTGATATTGGTAGATACCAAATACGAATTTGGCAAACGAAAAGATGGAACTGTTGTTCTTATTGACGAGATCCATACCCCGGATTCTTCGCGTTACTTTTACAAAGAGGGTTATCAACAACGGCAAGATGACAATTTGCCACAAAAACAGCTTTCTAAGGAATTTGTACGGCAATGGCTCATTCAGAATGGCTTTCAGGGCTTGGAGGGGCAGACAGTACCCGAAATGTCTGATGCTTACATAAAAACAGTATCAGAAAGGTATATAGAATTGTATGAGAATATTACCGGGGAGAAATTCCTAAAAGCGGATATTAAAAACATTCAAAATAGAATTGAGAAAAATGTACTCCTTTATTTAAATGGATCATGATTAAAATATCGACTAATTAGCACTTCAAATATTTTCGGTATTAATTACCCTACCTATTATCCACAATATGCTGTAACGCCTCCTTATCTAATAAGATAATCCTTTTGGCATAGCCCATCTTAATCAGACCTTCTTCCTTGAATTCAGAAAGGGTACGGATCGCCGTTTCTGTAGCGGTACCTATCATGCCCGCAAAATCTTCACGCGGAATATCGATGCCCTCATTGGGGAAATCTTTAATAATCCCCTTATGAAACATATCCAATAAGTTCTTGGCCACTCGCTGGCGAACCGATGAGTAGGCCATATTGACCAATTGTTCCTGTACTTCAATAAGACTGTTTGAAATGATGTCAATAAACTTATGGGCCACCTCTTTATTTTCGTAAAGCAGATGAATAAAAGCCGATTTCGGAATACCATACGCTTCGGTATTCTCGATTGCCATAGCTGTTTCAAGATAGGTGCCGTTTGGATTCAATAGGGACAATTGACCCATAAAATCGCCTGCTTTGTGGATGCCTGTCACGAACTCCTTGCCAGATTCCATGGTTTTATAGGTCTTTACAGTACCACTTTCAATAAAATACAAAGTATGCGCGCCATCGCCTTCCCTAAATACAAATTCCTTTTTGTCATATTTTTTTGGACGATACTCTCTTGAGATATGTTCCAGATTGAGGTAGCTGGCTGCATCCTGAAGAAATTCATGAATGCCTTCTATGTTTTTAGAGAATTCCTTTCGTAGAAAATCAGACTTTTTCAAACGACTGGTAACAGCTTCGAGTAGTTCGTGTTCCTCAAAGGGTTTTGTCAGATAATCGTCAGCACCCAGGTTCATACCTTTTCGAAAATCTGATTTATCCGCTTTGGCGGTCAAAAAGATAAAAGGAATACTTGCGGTTTCATTGTCTTTGCTTAATTCCTCTATAACCTCGTAACCATCCATGACGGGCATCATTATGTCACATAGGATCAGATCTGGCTTGAACGTTTTGACCTTATCAATACCCAATTTGCCATTCTCTGCCGTGGCCACTTCGTAATTGGACAATTCCAAGATATCGGCCGTATTTTCGCATACATCCTTGTTATCTTCGATCAATAGAATCTTTTTCATTATTCTAACTTTTTGTCTGTCAAACAGGCCTTTCATCTCACCGGAAACTCAACTCTAAAAACAGATCCTTCTCCTGCTTCACTTTCAAAGGATACTGTGCCACCCAAAAGTTCAGTGTACTGTTTTACAATATGTAAACCCAGACCAGTACCTTGCATGTTTAAACTGTTTTCAGCACGGAAAAAACGTTCAAAGAGATTTGCTTGGTCATGGATGGGGATGCCGATGCCCTGATCCTTGATTTCTATACATGTGGTTTTCTTTCCTCTTATCAAATTCAATTGAATATCCTGATCTACATCAGAATACTTAATGGCGTTAGATAACAAATTGATAAGGATATGTTGCATCAATTTTTGATCTAGGTATACTCCGATAGTTTCTTTGTTGGTTTTCATTTGGAGGGTTTGCCCTCTTTTTTTTGTGGGCCCTATTTCTTCGAGCAAGGTATTTGAAAATGCTACCAGATCAAAAAGCATTGGTTTTACGGGCACTTTTCCTTCCTCCAACTTGGCAAGCGACATAAAGTCGTTCAGAATAACCACCAAATTCCTGACATTCGATTTTATTTGCTGGATATATTTTTTGCGTTTTTCTTTCTGGTCCGATTCGTTCTGTTTTTGAAGAAGTATGGCTGAGGACAAAATTGCGCTCAAGGGCGTTCTGAACTCATGGGATGCCATTGAAATAAAACGTGATTTCAATTTGTTGAGTTCCTGCTCTTGCACCAGAGCCTTGCGAATCTCAACTTCTGCTTGTTTCTGTTTGGTAATATCGTTAAAGACAAAGAGCGTCCATTTTACTATCTCGTTACCGTTCAAAAGGGGAGAGGTATTTACTGCATAGTTCTTGTTCTTGAAACGAGTCTCAAATGAAAGGTGTTCGCCTTCGAATGTTCTTTTGACATCTTCTTTGATACGTGCTATCCTTTCTTTTGAAAAAGCATCAATATCATCAATGTTAAGTCCTTCGAATTGACTTTTTTTAAAGCCCAATCGATACAGTTCACCTCCATCTATATAGATGATGTCAAAATCGGCATTGATAACGATAATTACTCCTTTGGGAAAGTTTTTTGATATGGCGGTAAACATTGCCTGACTCGCCAATGACTTTTTTTCGGCCTCTTTGGTCTCCAACATTTGATCTTCCAGAGTTAAATTTGCATCAATAAGTTTCTGTAAGATGGCTTTGCATACTTCGGTACGTTTCGCGACTTCTTGCTCAAGATTACTAGGGGGTTCTCCAAGAATTTCAGGGCTATTTTGAAGTTCCTGACGTACAATATTTCGCTCGCTCGTCATACTCCTCAGATGCGGAAGATTGGCAATAGTTTCACAATAAGGTCTTAAATACTTTTCACGCTCTGAAATATCATTTATGAAAATAATTTTTACTGGCTTATCTGCAATTATTGCCAGACTCAGCTGCATTTCTAAGGGGAATTGTGAACCATTTCGTTTTATGCCGAATAGATTTATATGTTTACCCTTCCGCAATGGTTCTGTGTTCCTTGTATAAGATGCTTTTTTGTCTTCTTGAATTTTTCTTTTTTTTTGGGGAATCAATTCTTCCAATTTTTTCCCTATCAACTCCCGGGTTCTGTAACCAAACATTTTACAACAGGCGGGATTTGCTTTCAGGATTAACCCGTCTTGATCTAGAATCAAAATGGCTTCGACAGAAGATTCGAATATGGCCTGATAAGCCGGGATGTCAGCTATACTGTTATTCATTGATTTCATTTAAATCATTTCAGTTATCCGAGGCTGCATACCATGAATAATAAGATTAAACCCGGTATATACCAACCACGATTCTATATTAAACAATGGGGAAGAAAACTCCGCCATAGATGATTTTCATAAAGTTAGGCTTACGATGCGTTTTGATATATGACATTTATCATGAACTCAACCTTAAAAGCGAACTGAATGATTATTAACATTAAAAAAACATTGTAACTGACCAAGGTCATTTCAGATATACTACTGCCTGTGTACTTTAGTCTTGAAATTAGTATTAATGTATAAAATATAGAAATCATGACAAACAACAGTGGAGTTTTACTAGCATTATTGACTGGTGCGGTCATTGGGGCAGGTGTAGGCATCCTATATGCCCCTGACGAAGGAAAGAAGACCAGAAAAAGAATTAAACGTAAGGTAGAGGATACCAGCCATGAAATAGCGGAACGTATTAGCCATGCAAAGGACGAACTGTCTAAGTCTGCCAACGAACAAAAAGATAAATTCGAACTTAAATTGGAAGATGCCATTTCAACAATGAGCTACAAGGCTGATGACATCATCGCCACCTTAGAGCGCAAATTGGATGACCTGAAAAAGAAGAATGCCCAACTACATAAATAACGGTCAATGGTTTTTAAAGAAATGAAGAAGGATCTAATGGAGGCTGACGCCGATATTAGATCCTATCTCGAAAATAGTGAGGAATATATCAGGCTGAAAATATTCAAGGTGCTGATGGGCCTAATTACATCTGGTGCCCAATTTATGCTGGTCGGTGCCCTGGCTCTTTTAGCCTTGTTCATATTGTCCTTTGCTGCCTCTTTTGCCATTGGGGAGGCCTTAGAGAGTACTTATTATGGCTTCATAATCGTAGGTAGTGCCTATGTGATTATTGCAATTCTCTGTTATGTATTTAGGGAAAGACTCAATGGTCCCTTGCTACGTAAATTTTCTAAACAATATTTTGATTGAAATGGAAATACAATACCATTCATTTTCGGAAATAGAAGACCGCCTTCGCATATTAAAACTGCGACGTGAGATCGATAAGGAAAGTTTAAAGTTACATTTGAACCAGGCCAAGACCAATTTTTATCCGATACACTTAATGGGGGGAGTAAGTGGCATTGTTCAAAAAATTGCTCTGACATTTGCGATAAAAAAACTATCCCAGCTATTCCGCAAGAACCTTGAGGGAAAATATGAAAAGCAGATTTCAAGTGGGATGGAATGATTTCTGGTTGGGGCGAAATTACGCGATATCCTCTCTATTCCGTATGTATTGTATTGCTATATAGGAAAATTGCATATACAAGGATCAATTCTCAAGTTCCTGCTCAAATACATTGATTGTACAAATTTGTCCGATGCCTCGCACACGGCACCCTGAAAGCAGCAAACCTGCTTTCTTTTTTTATTTTTTTAGTAATATTTACCCAGTTTACATGTACTTGGTTAGAAACGAAAAGAAGTCTTTTTTAAGGTCGGCGTAAATTTGGCGTTGGGTTTGAATGCGATCTCTAAATTTCATATGCTTTTTTACCAAAGCTACATCCATCGATTCATTCCCTATCTTGCTATGACCCGCTATGCTGGCTTCATGTTCTTCGATGGTTTCCTGTAGGTCCTCAATTACGCCACCATGGAGAATAAATTCATTTTGGTAATGCTCCAATTGTTTTAATACTTCCTTTTTAGTCCATCGAGTTATCATTTCACTTAACCGGTTATTGAAAGTTTTTAATTCATCTTTCCAAAAATCAAGTTCCGATTTCCAGTTTTGGTGTTCAAAATGACAGTTTTCATCGTACACCACTTCCGTTAATTTTTCCATGATGATTATGTTATATGATTTATTAGAATACAGTTATTTGTTGCTTATAATACTCCAAAATTATACTAAGTGGATTTAGCATGAAATGATACAGGTCATTTACAATGTGGGTTTGGGGCATTTACTTTGTTATCTAATTAAGAAGTCATGGAAAACAAAGATTTATTGAGGTCACTTTTGCTAATTGTTGTGTTATCAGTTTTTTTTGTATTGACCAGCTGTGGTCCGGTCATCCTTTCATCACGCTACAATAATCCACCACCTCCTTGGTTTTATCCTAATCGGATTGAATTAGTACGCTACGTATATTTTCCAGAATACAGTATCTATTATGATCTATCGGCAAGAACTTACCTTTACTTGGATGGGGGCGTTTGGGTACGACGTGAGGTATTACCAGTACGCTACCAAAGAGTCGATTTAAGACGATCTCGATATGAGAGAGTACGAAATTATAATGATGATAATATTCGGAACTACCATGAAGAGCATAATGCAAATCGTGGCAGGAGTAATCTAAATACTCCTAGAAATAACAGCAACACGAGAACAAGAAATCAATAATACTCATTGGGTAAATAACTTGAATAAAAAGCCCAGGTAATTATTGTCTTTTGCTATTACTATGTCTCAAATTTCATAAAAGATTGGGTATTATTGGAATAAGTTCTAGGTAACGGCACAGCATTCAAATTAAGTATTTTAAATTTCAGCCGTATCACGAACAACCAAAAAGGGAATATGTATATGAAACCCGATCTGATCAATATTTTGTTTGATCAGGATCCGTTCGAAAAAAGAATGGCTATGGTTCATCATTGCCAACAAGTCTATTTGGTGTTTCCCGATATACTCCAGAATAGCGCCGGGCATTGTTTTACCTACGACTTCCACCTCTGTATAAGATGTATTTCTAAAATGTTTTAATAGCAACTCTTTGTTTTCTATTTTGTCGTTGGGGAGATTGTCTTCTTCCTTCATATGGAGAACCGTAATTTCGGCCCCATGCATTTTCGCTGCTTCAATGATAGTGTATATTTCTTCTTTTTTATAGGGAGTTAAATAATCCGAAGGAAACAGTATGTTCTTGACCGGTTTAAATTTGCAATTTTCGGGAATAACCAGAACGGGCACCTTCGCCTTTCGGATTACAAAAACGGTGCTGGTACCCAAAAACAATTGTTTCACCCCGGCCGCCCCTTGTGTACCCATGACCACCATATCAATTTTCCTTTTTTCGGATAGCTCATTTATCTCGTCCGTTAAAGTATTAAAAGCTGAAACGATTTCAAAAGTGTGTTTTGGATTGGGAAATTGTTCCTTCACATCTTCCAGGGTTTTTTCTAATCCTGCCACGGCAACATCAACTTCCATATCGGGGATAGCACTAAAAGCAGGGCCGCCCATCGCATAGTCCATCCGATAAAAGGCTGGGATATAAGTATGCAGAAAGTAGAACTTGCACTTTTCGTTCTTAAAAAATTCCATAGCATATGAAATTGCATTCCATGCATTATCGGAAAAGTCTGTAGGAATCAGTATGTTTTTCATCTGGTCTATGTTAAAATCTTATTACCAAAGATAATTGCAGAAATTTGCTTTTAAAATGACGAAGGTCATTTGGGTTGTAAGTAGAAATATCCAAATTTATACTTCACCTAAAACTATATATTATGGCACTCAATTTCAATCAATATGCAGCAGAAGGAAACACCTTTATAAAGGGGTACGCAAAGCAAATGAACCTCGGAACTGATACTGACAAAGCAGGACGCATTTTCATAGCTATTATGCACGCCCTTCGTGATATTATCCCGCCCGAAGAATCGTTACAACTTATCGCACAATTGCCTATGTTTATCAAAGGCGTTTACATTCACGGATGGAAGCTTAAAAAGAATAAACCTAAGATTAAGCACATGGCAGAGTTCGTTGAACTTGTAAGACAACATGATGGCCCTGCCGCAGTGAATGATTTTGAATATAGTGACGAGGTTGCAGAGCGATATATCGATACTACATTTATCTATCTGAGAAAATATGTCTCTTTGGGAGAAATGGAAGACATCCGTGACGGATTGCCCAAGGATCTGAAAAGTATGGTCTATTCAAATTTGATGTTTTAAAAGGTAATACCCAGCACCTAGCGACCACGGCCGAAATCATATAATTACAGCAGCCTGTAATGAACCAATCAATGTTTTTAAACCTGTCGTCGGTTTCAAAACCTTTTACTTTTTGTTTGTTCTATCCTTTTCTGCCTGCCTCTCCAACTTCCTAAAATACCCCCTAAATAAGAAGTTGTGTTTTAAGGCTTCCATATTTTCATTGAACCGTTCCACGCCCTGTTCCACATTTTTTATGGTATGTTGCATTTGGTTGACCAAAACCGTATCTGTGGTCAAATAATTTAAGGCACCATCACCTTTTGACATGGCAGTTGAAAGACTATCTAAATTTTGGGTAATGGATTGAATTTTGATACTCGACGCTTCCAGATTACCAATAAAGGTCCTTAATTGTTTACCTGAAAGGGAATCGTTGAGTAAAATACCCAGGGCACTATGTTCAACATCGATGTTTTTTACGATGTTGTTCAGCTCACGTATGGTGGTATTCGCCCCGCTACTTGCATTCTTTAGATTAGTTAACGTCTCTTGCAGGTCTCTCGCCATGAGGGTATCGTTCAGCAATCTGCCTAAGGTTCCTTTTCCATTATTCAGCGATGCAGTTATTTTTAATAGATCTTCTGTAAGTAAGGCTGCATTTTCATTGGTAACACTCAATGTACTCAGCATGTCGGTGGTCGCAATGCGGCTAAGCGACTGAATTTCATCACCAGATTTTACCAAGGGCGCTATACCGTCGCCGGGAATAATATTGATAATCATGCTTCCTACAAGTCCATCGGTGGCGATGGCCGCAACAGCGTTTGTTTTGATATGTTCTTGCATGCTTTCCTGAATGATCATTCGCACCCGTATAGTGGTATCGTTTTCCATTTCGATACCCGTTACAGTACCTATATTAATGCCCGAATAGCGCACATTGTTCCCTTTTTGCAGCCCGCTTACATTTTTAAAAGTTGTATAAATACTAATAGTATTGCCGAAAAGATTTTGTTGGTTGCCGATGAGATAGGCAGCGATTACCAATAATAGGGTTCCTACGATGACAAAAATTCCTAGTCTTATTTTTTCCGATACTGTCTTTTCCATAATTCAAATATTAGTACTTCATTTACTAAATGATCTATTCATCAAATTATCCATATCACCTCTGTTAAAACAGGGGCGGTATGCGAAGCGATTTTGATCTGGACCAGGCTTTGAAAATATCCGCTAACTTACCATAATACATAATATAATTTTCCTGTTCTTTTTTCTTTTCGCTAATTCTTAAAAAATGCCTCTACTTTGGGGTCGGTTGATTTTATAAGTTCTGAATACGTACCCTCGGCATAGTTGATTCCATCTACCAAAAGGATCATTCGCTCCGAAATGACCCGTGCACAGTCCATATCATGTGTGATGATAAGGGAAGAGGTCTCATATTGCTTCTGGATATGGCGCATTAGTTCAATAATTTCCTTGGAAGTTATAGGATCTAAGCCGCTTGTTGGCTCGTCGTATAGAATGATCTTTGGGCGCAATATAAGTGTGCGCGCCAGTGCCACTCTCCGTTTCATACCTCCGGAAAGTTCTTCGGGCATGAGTTCCATGGTATGGGCAAGGCCCACATTTTCCAATGCTTCCAGTACCAAGGGAGTGGTGTCGATTATTTCACCCAGCTTTTCTTTATGCCTGCGCATTGGAAATTCCAGATTTTCACGCACTGTCATGGAATCATACAAAGCACTTCCCTGAAATAAAAATCCGATCTCCGAACGAAGCACGTCCAAGGTCTCACGATCTAGTGTTTCTATTTCCTTCCCCATAACAGAAATATAACCGCTATCGGGCCGCATCAGTCCCACCAAACATTTTATCATAACGGACTTTCCTGAGCCAGACTTTCCCATGATCACCAGGTTTTCTCCCTTGTACAGTCTCATGTTGAAGCCATTGAGTACATGGTTGTCACCAAAACTTTTATAGAGGTCTTTAATTTCCAACATGACCTCCCTTGCATCCATGCTATGTACTTCACCCACTATGTTGTTTTCTTTTTTCATTAGAGATCATAAAAAATATCCGAAATAAACACCGCTATAAAATCGATTATGAACAATAGCATCGAGGTAAATACTACCGCAGTATTAGCCGCAATACCAACGCCTGCAGTTCCTTTCTTACTATAGTAGCCTTTAAAACAGCCCACAAGGCCGATTGCAAATCCAAAGAAAAAGGATTTCACAGTAGCCGGTATGAGATCACCATAAGATAGCGCTTCGAAAACTGTGTTGAAATAGAGCTGAAAAGAAACATTGCCTTTATAATATTCAACCAAAGCTGAGCCGTAAAGGGCGACTGCATCGCCCAAAATCACCAAGAGCGGTAGCATTAAAGTGGTCGCTAAAATGCGGGTAACTACTAAATATTTAAAGGGATTTGTGCCGGAGACCTCCATAGCATCGATTTGTTCCGTAACCCGCATGGAACCCAGTTCGGCTCCAATACCTGAGGCGATACGTCCCGCACAGACCAAGGCCGTAATGACGGGGCCGAGTTCTCGAACAATAGAAATACCCACCATATTTGGCATCATGGAGACGGCACCGAACTGAATCATGGTTGGACGCGATTGCAAATCCAGTACCAATCCGATTATAAAACCCGTAACCAGGACCAGTACAAGCGAACGGTTGCCCATTTGATAACATTGGCGTAAGAGTTCTTTAAACTCGAAGGGACGTTTAACCACTTCTTTAAAAAAACGGCCAGCGAAATAGGAAAGTTCCCCTATTTCGATCAGGAGTAGACGTAATTTTTTGGGTAGAAGAAATACCTTTGCCATATTACGATTTTTGGAACGCGTCCAACCTCAAAAATAGCAACTTAAAAGTCTAACCCAAATGACATTTGTCATCTAAAATAGTAATAGCTTTTATTGCGGGCAGACTGATTTACCTCATTTCCAATAGAAATTGATTCGTTTAATTTTGGGAATAGAACTGAGAACCCATGCAAACTACTTTTGAACTTCAAACTAATATTTCAGATATAAATAAAAGGCTAATCCTGGAAAACCTTCACACTTTGGAAAATATCTGGAATGTCTCCGTTAATACCAATCTGGCCATAGGTTTCTTTTGAATATATGACTTGGGCAGATTTGGAAATAGTGCGCAGGGAGCTGCACGAACTGGGATACTTCAGTATCAACGACACCAATCAGTTCGACTATCCTTAAAAACCCAATCGGCTTTATTAAATAAGAATTGATTGAAAATTATGCTAATAGTATTAATAAAACCAAAACAGAATAGGTCTATCTTATTTGGATAGACCTATCCAGTTCTTCAACTATGGTTGGCTATTACACTTTAGGCCATTTCCGCTTCTTTTTCGCGACGTCTGTTTTTAGACAGTTTCTCGATCAAGTCTGGTACTTTTTCAAAGGCAGCGGCAAGACCTTGGGTTTTACCAGTGGCAATAAAGGAAATTTCCTCTTCTTTGCTCACTAAAAAACCAATAGGTTCAATACCAACACCTGCCCCTGCCCCGGCGCCTTGACCATGACCAGTTTTAGGCTGTGAGCCTTCGCCACCGCCAGAACCAAATCCCATACCAACTTTAATAACGGGTACGCACTTAAATTCTCCTAATTCAAACTGTTTGCCGATAACGGTTTCTGTTTTTGCTTCGGATTTGATAAATTCCGTGATTTTTCCCAATAATTCTTCAAAATGTAGTTCCATGATACTATTTTTTAAGGGTTAATAAATGATTTAATAATATGTATTGGCCTGTTTTGTATAAGCAGTACGAATTGTTTTCTTCCTTCAAAATTGATATGGAAACCTCCATGGTAATAGTTAAAAAATGAGAATACAGGATATAATTTTGCATTCGAGATACAATTGCCTGTATCTATATCCACGAAAAATCTTTTTATTTTGAAAGAGTTCAAAACGCGTAAAATTTTTCTAACAGGCACTTTCTTTCTACGCTTTTTCACTGTTGACTTTTCTAATTTTTTAGTCTTGGCCACCCCGATCTTTTTTAACGGATAGAAGTAAAAATCTCTAAAAAAAGTTCTTAACCTTATCCTTATAATCTCCTCGGTATCCTCTTCCACACTGGCTCTAGCCAATCCCTTTAATTGCAAATAGTACTGATTGCTGGTAGTATCGATATAGATTTCAACAGGCACCAGAAGTACGCCTATTATCAGTAAAATGAGCAGAATTAGAATTCCGGTAATGACCATGACATAGATTTTCTACAAAGGAAATTGAAAAGGAGATGAGCCACAATGACCGCCATCATTCTGACGATCATTTTCTGGTCTTTACAAATAAATAATTCCATATAAGTTGGTCCAAATCGGTTCGCATGCGATTCTTGAAAGCTTTTCGGATTGCAGGTAAAAACCCAGTATGTTATATTTTAGTAATACAAAATAAAAAACCCAAGATTTTCATCTTGGGTTTTTTATCATCAAAAAGTAGCGAGAGGGAGACTTGAACTCCCGACCTCAGGGTTATGAATCCTGCGCTCTAACCGCCTGAGCTACCTCGCCAAAGGTTTTGTAAGCGGCTGCAAATATAAAGTTTAATTTCCGCTACATCAAAACTAGGCTGTCAAAAAATATTTATGGGAGATAATTTTTTTATCATTTAGAAATATATATATTGTCTGAAGCAAAAAATACCCTGAATGTCAGATAAGATTAAGTTTGAATTAGAATTTGTTATACAGTCATCACCACAATTGCTTTATCAATACCTCTCCACTCCTTCGGGACTTTCAGAATGGTTTGCAGATAATGTCAATTCACGGGGAGAGCTTTTTAATTTCATATGGGATGGCTCTGAAGAAGAAGCTAAACTCTTAAAAAGAAAGAGCGATGAATTTATTCGTTTCGCCTGGGAGGACTCGGAAGATGGTATCTATTTCGAAATGAAGATCATTGTTGATGAAATTACCAGCGATGTTTCCTTATTCATCACTGATTTCGCTGATGAGGACGAAGTGGAAGAGGCAAAAATGCTCTGGGCGAATCAGGTTTCCAGCCTTAAACAGGTCCTTGGTTCCAAATAAGAATTTATTAAAGAAGCAGTATCTTTAGCCTTGAAAATTTCAAGGCTTTTTTTATGATCAATTACGATGGGGAGTTGCTTTCAGAGACATCTAAATTCTTTAACGCAACTAACCGTGGATTTTCCCATGGAGACGCCCTGGTAGAGGCCCTGCGTATTGCTCCCCAAAAGATCTACTTTTGGGAGGATCATTATCTTAGATTAATGGCCTCCATGCGAATATTGCGGATGGAGATCCCCATGAACTTTACTATGGAGTATTTGGAGGATCAAATCCTAAATACAATAAAGGAATCAGGATTAGAAGATACCCCGATAATTGTGCGGTTATATGTTTTCAGAAAGAAAGCAGTACAAGGTTCAGATCATAAGAATGAAGTATCGTTTATTATTTCTCCGGAAGAAGGAATCACCCCCTTTTATAATACCCACAACAACTCTTATGCGATAGACCTTTATAAAGACCATTACGTCCAGGCGGGGATGATCTCTAATCTGTCTACTGTAAATAGTGTACTTAAAACTATTGGTAGGATCTATGCCTCGGAGAATGGTTATGAGGATTGTATTCTTTTGAACGATAGCAAGAATGTAGTTCAAACTCTCAAAGGCAATATCTTTATAGTAAATCATACTCAGATCAAAACACCTCCCTTATCAGATGGGTGCGAGAATGGGATCTTGCGAAAAAAAATGATTGAATTACTCAGTAAACTTCCGGAATATTCTTTGGAAGAGGCATCTATCTCTCCATTTGAACTTCAGAAGGCCGATGAATTATTTATAACAAACATTAAAGACGGGATTCAATCTGTTACTCAGTACAGAAAGGCAACCTATAAGACCGAGGTTGCTAAAGAACTATTGGGTAAGCTCAATGCGATGGCACGACTTAATTAAGGCTTGGATTTTCTGGGGCATTGGACCAAAGAAGATAGTCACCTCCCAACTCCATCATTTTCTCTTTCCAAAAAGAATTAGACGATTTCTCAATGATCTCGCTATTGTAGAGATTTTTTACAACTATCCACGATTTAGAATCGAGTTCCTGGTCTAATTGAAGTGAGGACCAGCCAGAGTATCCTAGAAAAAAACGAATATCCCTGGGAGTAATTACCCCTTTGTTGATCAGGGCAATAGTAGCATCAAAATCGCCACCCCAAAATATTCCATCTGAGATCTCCACACTTTCATTGATCAAATGAGGGACCTTATGGATAAAATATAAATTATCTTGTTCTACCGGCCCGCCATTAAAAACAGGGAAGGGAATAAGAATTTCACTTACAAGATCACTGATATCGTAGTCCAGGGGCTTATTTAAAATAAATCCCACAGATCCCTCCTCATTGTGTTCGGCGATCAAAACGACCGACCTATTAAAGGAGACATCCCCTGTCAATGAGGGTTCGGCGATCAGTAGCTTTCCTTTCTTAGGTTTAAGACTTGTCATAAGGGTACTTCCTTTTTTCTAAAGTAAAATAAAACTACATAACTACAAAAAAAATAATAGCAACAAAAAAAGCACTTCTTTATGGGAAGTGCTTTCAGTATATTATTTAGAACAAAAATTAGTTAACAGAGCCGCTCAAATCAGAACCTGCTTTGAATTTAACTACATTTTTTGCTTTAATTTGGATAGTTTTTCCAGTAGAAGGGTTTCTTCCTTCTCTTGCGCTTCTTCTAGATACTGACCAAGATCCGAAACCTACTAAAGATACACGGTTACCTTTTTTAAGAGATTTTTGAACATTTCCTAAGAAAGATTCCAAAGATTTTTTAGCGGCTGCTTTTGTGATGCCAGCGTCAGCTGCCATTGCATCGATTAATTCTGTTTTGTTCATAATTTAAGTAAATTAATTGTTGTTAAACATTATAAAGCTCAAACAAATTTATACGGATTTGCCGTTAACACAAGTAAAATCAAGGGAAATCGGGGTTTTTGTTGATAACTTGAGGGGTTTGTTGATAAAGTGGCAATTTTTTGACGATTTCAGTGAGGCCAGTATACATGGGACTTCACAGAACATGCGCATTTTTGTCCAATTTCAATCCGTTTAACACATCTATAACCCCCATTTTTCGTTTTCCCGGGAGTTGAATTTCTTCCAGCGAAATATAGCCCCCATTTACGGCAACTTTAATACTCTTCTTATCGCTTAATAGCTTCCCCGGAGATAAGGAGTGTTCCACTTCGGTATAGGACGCCTTGTATACTTTGAGATAAAAAGAATCATTATTATTAATAAGTGTGGTCCAGGCAGCAGGGTAGGGGCTTAAACCCCTGATCTGGTCATAAATGACTTTCACAGGCCTATCCCATTTGATCTCACTATTCTCCTTCGAAAGCTTAGGAGCTTCTTTAATAACATCTAATTGCTTTTGATCAATAGTCCTTACCTCACCTTTTTCAATATGTTGCACGGTTTTTATTACAAGCTCGGCACCCTGAGTCATCAGTTTGTCATGAAGTGTACCGGCCGAATCTTCCTTCCTGATTAAGCATTCTGTCTGAGCAATGATGGCACCCGTATCAATCTTCTCATCAATAAAGAAGGTAGTAACACCCGTTCTCTCCTCCCCATTGATGATGGCCCAATTAATTGGCGCTGCGCCCCGGTAGTCTGGTAACAAGGATGCATGAAGATTAAAAGTTCCATACTCTGGCATCTGCCATACAACCTTTGGCAACATTCTAAAGGCAACCACGATCTGTAAATTTGCTTCCAATTGTTTTAATTCTTCCAGGAAAGCCGCACTCTTTAGATTGGTTGGTTGTAATATCTTTATGTCTTGGGATACTGCGTATTCCTTCACAGCCGACTGCCTCATTGCCTGGCCTCTTCCTGCCGGCCTGTCTGGAGCAGTGATGACCCCAACTACATTATATGTATGTTCGATGAGGGCTCTCAAACTTGCTACCGCAAAATCTGGTGTACCCATAAAAATGATCCTTAGTGATCTCATTTACTTACTGTATATTCATTATTAGATGTGATGGCGATCTTACCTTCTTCAAGAAGGAATTGCAATTCCTTTAATATTATCTCCCTTTCCTGCCCCAGAGATTCTACAATTGCTTGGGAGGAGACCGACTGTTCTTTGAGAAGGGCAAGAATATCCGAATCTAAGGTTTTTAACTCAACAGAACTCTTTTTTATGTTTTGAAGGCAAACATCACATTTACCGCAAGCGGGGCCATCTTTTTCTCCAAAATAGTTCAACAACTGTTTGGTTCTGCATTCTTGCCTGTTTTTTACATAGTTAAGCATCGCGTTAACATTATCGATCTTAAGTTGATTGAGATCTCTGATCTTATGCGCAAACACATTGATGGTCCTATCATCTTCTCTTGGAACAAGAAAGGTTAGTTCCATATCCTGCTTTATGTGATTAAATGTTATTATTCCATCTATTTCAGCTTTTTTAAGTGTTGTGAAAACAGCACTTTCGGCTACTTCAGCTTTTTTGGCGATGAGCAATGTATTGATCTTTGTATCAAATTCAAAAACCCCGCCATAGGTCCTTAAAAGAACTTGTAAAATATGTGCTTCTTTTGGGTGTTTTTCCAAATAAGAAAAGATGGCATTTTTTGAAGCAAGGAATTGAACCGATGTTTTATTCGAAAAATTTTGAGAAAGTGCAATCACCGAATGTTGATCTAAAAGTCGCATACCATTATAAACAAGGGATGCGTTGAGGTCATAGGTATCGCAAAAATGGTTGAAATTAAATGGAAAATTCTCTTCGTCTAAACTCCCATAAGGAATTCGAAAATAATTGTTCAGCTTATTATAGAGGAGTTTTATAAAGGCAACATCGGGTAGAACCTTTATGAATTGATTCAACAACCGCTGTTCATCGCTGGCACTAATAAGCAATACTGCTTCTGCCTTTACTCCATTTCTTCCTGCCCTCCCTGCTTCCTGAAAATAATTCTCTACACTCTCTGGCAGTTCATAATGGATGACACGCACCACATCGGGTTTGTCTATCCCCATTCCAAAGGCACTGGTGGCTACCATGATTCGTTTTTTATTGCCCAACCAGTCCTGTAATTTTTTTTCTTTTTCATCTCGGGGTATTCCTCCGTGAAAATGAATTGCACTGATACCTTTTTGGTTGAGTAATAAGGCAAGTTCTTCAGATTTGCGTCTGCTCCGTACATAGACAATGCCACTTGCATCATCTAACTGACACATTTGTATGAGTCGTTGGTTCTTATTTTCCTGATATGAAACTTTATAGATCAGGTTTTTTCTATAAAACGAATCCTTGATCAGCAGCGGTGATTTCAGTTCAAGGTTTGCAACTATATCTTTTGTGACTCTTTCTGTAGCTGTCGCTGTTACTGCAATACAAGGCACTCCTGGGTGCAGCTTTCGCAGGATAGAACATTCTAAATAGGCAGGTCTGAAGTCGATCCCCCATTGAGAGATACAATGAGCCTCGTCAATGGCGATAAGAGTAACGTTCATTTGGCCTATCCTGTCCTGAACTATCTCCTGTTGAAGTCGCTCCGGAGATAAGTACAAGAACTTGTATCCTCCATATAAACAGTTATCTAAAAGGTTATTTGTTTCTTCAAAAGAGATGCCACCGGTTAAAGCAACTGCTTTTATATCTCTGGACCTAAGTTGACTCACCTGGTCTCTAATTAGGGCAATTAATGGAGAAACCACAACACATATACCATCGGTCATCAGGGGAGGGATTTGATAACAAACAGATTTCCCTCCTCCTGTTGGGAGAAGCGCCAATACATCCTGCCCCTTTAGCACAGACTCAATGATCTGCTTCTGGGATCCTTTAAATGAGGAAAAGCCCCAGAATTTTTTTAATATACCTTCAGCTGTCTCTTTCACAATGCCGCGCCTACCTTCGTTATAATAAATTCTGTGCGTTCTTCAACACTTCCTTTAGGAACCATGATAGAAGGGTATTGAAATTCTTCATACATAGCCAGTAATTCAGAATGAATGTCCTTAGCTTCCTTAAAGGTTTCCAGGCGTTCGTCATCTGTTGCATAAATGGCTTCCCAGGGTGGTAATACAATCACTTTGTCATACCGGTGTTCCCGGCATAATTCGATAAAATCTTTTGGATAGGGTTGATCAAAATAGCGCATATACGCAAGTACATCCGGAATACCCCTGTCATAGAATATGATCTTGTTCTTATAGTTGCTGCCTTCTTTGAAATGATGTAGCCTTGCCTCCAATAAATGCTGATTGAAACGAAAAGGATCGTCTACAAAGGCCAATGGGTTGGTAACAAAATTATTGGGATCTCCCTGCTTTTTGGCTTCAAGGGTTAGATCTCTGATCACTTCATGAAAGCAGAAATATCCTTTTTCTTCCAGGTTTTTGATCACCGAAGTCTTTCCAGTACCGGGTCCACCCGTTATTACAATTCGTTTTGGCATCTAATTAATGTACTTCTTAAACAAAAGTAAACAATACGCACATGGGTAAGAAATAAGTTGATTCCCTTTATATTTGTAAAAAAATTTTGCATGAATAAAGACAGTACAGATGAATTTTACCAACGGTTAAAAGAAGAATTGTTACGCACAACTTCCTGGCCTTCTGATTACTTGTATAAATTCATTGTTCCTACGGATGCTGAGAAGATAAAAGCCATTCAGAGTGTTTTTGATAATACAGGGGCGGTTATTGAGTCGAAAAAATCAAGCAAAGGAAAATATACCAGCTTGTCGGTAACGGTACACCTTTTAGATCCCGAAGCCGTAATTGGGTATTATAAGGAAGTGGCTAAGGTAGAGGGGGTAATATCCCTTTAAAATAGTTATTCTCCTATAATTTTCTTAATTTGCACCCGTTAAGTAGTTACTTCCAAGCACATACAACAACTGTAAATAAATCACTTTGAATTTAGTAGAAAACCTAGAATACAATACTGAGCGTTCACATCTCATTATTCCGGAATACGGTCGTCATTTCCAAAAAATGGTAGACCATGCTGTTTCCATTGCCGATAAAGAGGAACGCAATAAGGTAGCTCAGGCCATTATATCCGTAATGGGCAATTTACAACCACATTTGCGCGATGTTCCTGATTTTCAGCATAAATTATGGGATCAGTTGTTTATTATGTCCGATTTTAAATTAGACGTAGATTCTCCATTTCCTATTACCAGTAAGGAATTGCTGCAGGCACGTCCCGAACCTTTAGAATACCCACAGAACTTCCCGAAATATCGTTTTTACGGAAACAATATTAAGCGAATGATAGATGTGGCCATTAAATGGGAAAAAGGGGATATGCGCGACGGACTAGAATACGCGATCGCAAATCACATGAAAAAATGTTATTTGAATTGGAATAAAGATACCGTAGATGATAAGGCTATTTTTAAGCACTTATTAGAATTAAGCGACGGCAAAATAGACCTTGCTTCCGATGGTGAAAGCCTAACAGATAGTGGGCAATTCCTAAAACAGCGGGTCACAAAGACCAGCAGGCCAAGTGGGTCCAACAAAAAAGGTGGACGCAGCAGTAACAGAGGAAAGAAACGATATTAATCTTCTGAATAGTAGATGGGTACATTCCAAATAGAAGGCGGTCACAAACTACACGGTGAGATTACGCCACAAGGTGCGAAAAACGAAGCTTTACAAATATTATGTGCGGTATTACTTACCGCTGATAAGGTTTCCATTCACAACATACCGGATATTGTTGATGTCAACAAATTAATATCCCTGTTAGAAGATCTGGGAGTCAAGATCCAGAAAAAAGGCAAGGGTTCTTATACCTTCATGGCCGATGATGTGAATCTGGATTATTTATTATCCGATCAGTTTAAGCAAGATGGAAGAGGACTAAGAGGTTCCATTATGTTAGTGGGGCCATTGCTTGCCAGGTTTGGAAAAGGATATATTCCAAAACCAGGAGGCGATAAAATTGGACGCCGCCGCCTAGACACTCACTTTGAAGGATTCATAAAACTTGGCGCCAGCTTTAGGTACAATAAAGAAGAGCATTTCTACGGCGTAGAGGCTAAAAAGCTCAAAGGGACCTATATGCTTTTAGATGAGGCCTCCGTTACCGGAACGGCCAATATAGTAATGGCATCAGTACTTGCCGAAGGAACAACTACCATATATAATGCAGCTTGTGAGCCCTACCTGCAACAACTTTGTAGGATGTTGAACAGGATGGGAGCAAAGATAAGCGGTATAGGATCTAACCTTTTGGTCATTGAAGGTGTTTCTGAACTAAGTGGTACAGATCATACAATGCTTCCGGATATGATAGAGATCGGCAGCTGGATTGGGCTTGCTGCCATGACCAAAAGCGAGTTAACAATTAAGAACGTAAGCTGGGATAATCTGGGACAAATTCCTACTGTTTTTAGAAAATTGGGCATTACCATTGAAAGGAAAGGAGATGATATTTTTATTCCTGCTCATACCAATGGATATAAGATCCATAATTATATAGACGGCTCCATATTAACAATATCAGACGCGCCATGGCCGGGTCTTACACCCGATCTTTTGAGCATTATGCTGGTAGTTGCTACACAGGCAAAGGGCGAGGTTCTTATTCATCAAAAAATGTTTGAAAGCCGATTGTTTTTTGTAGATAAACTTATAGATATGGGCGCCAAGATCATATTATGTGATCCTCACAGGGCTACCGTCATTGGGCACGATTTTAAATCGACCTTAAAATCGACCGTAATGGTTTCTCCCGATATCCGTGCAGGTGTTTCTCTGTTGATCGCTGCCTTATCAGCCAAAGGAACTTCTACCATCCATAACATTGAACAGATAGATAGGGGATACGAAGATATAGATACACGCTTGCGTGCTATTGGGGCTAAGATCACTCGAGTTTAAGACAGATTTATTAATACACAATCGTTTTGGCAATAGATTATTCCAAGATCCCGCTTCATAATAATACCAAAGACAGTCAGAAAAGATTTGAACTTCATCTTGAGGGAGGCGTTGCCTACACGGAGTACATGATCAACAAACTCGGAGTCATCTATCTCACCCATACAGAAGTTCCGGCAGCTATGGAAGGCAAGGGGGTAGGGAGTGCACTCATCCAAAAAGTACTACATCATATTCGGGAAGAAGGGCTTAAAATGGCACCACTGTGTCCTTTTGTAGCAGTTTATTTAAAACGTCATCCTGAAGAAGCTAAAGATCTGCTCGCCCCCGGGTTTCATATTGGTCAATAAGCAAAATTGATTATCAAATTCCACAAAAAGAGTAAGGTCCAGATGAGTGTTCTGCTCCAATTAAAATTTACCAATTGTAAAAGTGTCTTTTCAGCATAGGTACCGCTTGAGATCTCCTTATGTCTGGGCACAAAAATAGTAAATGTCAGTAACCAGGCCATAAGTACTAGGACAAAGGACCCAATACTATAGAATGTTTTTCCTTCCTGCAATAAAGCCCCATACAGCATTAATTGCCCAAGCATCAATGGAAGTACAATAAAGGTTATACGTGGCGTATATTTTTTATGCCAACGAATAAGATCATCCTTCACATAATATAGAAAGCTGGGATAGATAACCAGTTGTACAAGCCATATCAGAATGACAAGACCAAAATCTAATAGTAATCTCAGGGAATCTGAATTCATTTATTTCTCTACAAGGGTGCCATCCGGATATTTGGCAAATCGACCTCTATTGCGCTCATGGACATTGTCCGGATGGGGCCAGGGCCATCCTCCAAACTGTGTAAGTCTGTATTCTTCCATAGCCTGTTGTATCTCTTCATTTGTATTCATAACAAAAGGACCGTACTTGGCTACCGGCTCTTCAATGGGTTTACCCTGCAGCATTAGAAAGTGGGCTGTTTCCAAACCATTATTAGTTACTGTAACTTCCTGAGGGTTTAGTACTATTCCATTATTGGGTTTTATCTTATTGCTGTCAATAACACAAGAGTCACCTTCATAAAAATAGAGTGTTCTATGAACATCTGAGGGGATTGCAGGAAAAGTAAAACTAGCACCCGGCTCCAGGTGAAGATTCCATATCGCTACCATATTTTCTTTAACAGCGGCCCATGAATCGGGGGCTGGGAGGGGAGCTGCGGTATTTTTGTAATCGCCTGTTATGATCTTAAGGGTAACACCGTCCTTTTTTTCAACGGGGATATCCTCGTGCCAAAGCATTTTAAAGTGTGGATCTGCCATCTTGTTTGATTTAGGCAGGTTTAACCAGATCTGAAAGAGCTCCAGAGGATTCTCTTTCTCCTTTTCCAACAAAGGAAACATTTCCGAGTGTTGCACCCCTCTGCCTGCGGTCATCCACTGCACATCTCCCAGACCAAAACGGCCTGCTGCACCCAATGAATCGGAATGATCACAGAACCCCTTATTCACTATTGTAATGGTTTCAAAACCACGATGAGGATGGTAGGGAAAACCCGGAATCGTTTGCCCGTGATACATTCTCCATCCTTGAGCGTTAGGGGCAAAATCGTTCCCAAGATTGCGGCCTTCTAATGAGGCGGCAGGTCCCATTTCATCGTTCCCTTTGGGATAATGATCCAGGTGATAGACACAAAATAAAAAAGGATCTTCAGTGGCCCAGGGAAATCCAAGCGGGACTATTTTTTTAATAGAATTAGACATACACGCATATTTGTCGCCAAAAATAAGAATTGCTCGGTTTCCTATGTCTTATAGATATGTTAACGCGCAGCACTTTAGTACTGATAACACTACTCCTCCGCATTGTTGACCTCTACCCAGTTTCCTTCGGGATCTTGAAGATAGATCTGTTGAACACCATCTTCTCTGTTAGAAATGGCACCCGGAGTTCCCGGCCAGTCCCAGAAAGGGATATCTTCATTGTTAAGATAGCTTATAAAGGCGGGTAGATCTGTAGTTGAGAGACAAAGATGAACGCTTTTATTCTTTTCCCTGGCTACCACATCTTTCCTGATCAAATGCAATTGAGAGCTGCCATCGATGGAAAACCATCGAAAACCTTCGGCATTGGAAGGATGAGGAATGTCTTGTAAACCCAATACTTCTTGATAGAAGTCTCCTGTTTTTGACAAATCTTCCACGATCATGGAGAAATGGTCTATTTTGAATGTAAAAGACTGTGCCTCCCCGTAGAAACCTGTACTAAGGAAAGAAAGAAGGAGTAAATAGGGTATAGTGATTCTTCTGAATATCATAGTGGTGCTCTTTTATTGGTTATTTTGATAGGATACAAAGGCAAATTTTTTGGAGTTTGGCGACCAGGATGGTACATTGATGGTACCCTGTCCTCCAGTAAAAGAGCACAGTGTTTTAATGGTCTTATCTTGTAAGTTGTACAAGCGAAGCGAAACCTTTTTTAAAGCGGGGTGATTTTGTCCCTGATCTTCCAAATATGATAAAAACGCAAGGTATTTTCCATCCGGGGATGGGTGAGGAAACCAATTGGAAAAGGCGTCATTGGTTAGCTGTTCTTTGTTGGTGCCGTCAGCTCGCATTCGCCATAGCTCCATTACACCAGATTGGAAGGAATTATAGTAGATGTATTCCCCATCCGGACTGTATTCCGGCCCGTCATCTAATCCCGGAGCATTGGTTAATTGCACCTCAGTAGTATCGTTTAAAGCAATTTGATAGATGTCATAGGTGCTATTGCGCAAGGCGGTATACACCACCTTCTTTCCATCCGGGGACCAACCATGCCAGTAAGATGGCATTTTCTCAGTAATGAGTTTGGGCTCTCCCCCTTGAACTGGCAACACATAGATCCGGGACGTACCTCCGGTAACTCCTTCGAGGAGATCGTTATTGCTGATGGCTAAAAAGGCACCATCGGGAGAAATTCCGTGATCATTATTACACTGCGCAGCAAAACCAGTAGGGATCAGCTCCTTGTCTGTTCCATTACCCGATATTTTGTAGAGTAATCCGTCTTGATTTATAATGAAATAACTTCCATCCGTACTCCAGTTAGGTGCTTCAAAATGACCATTTTCCTCTCTTATCAGACTTCTTTTATTTGTTGTAATATCGAAGGTCTCAAGTCTGGATATCATAGTGTTGCTTTGTGAATAGCCCCATACAAAAGAGGAGAATAATAGAATATTTAGGAAGTATATTCTCATATTATCAGCTATTTTATAGTTTAACCTATTGTTTAAATAAGAGTCGGCGGTGCTATGCATCTTTGAACCCTGCCGCTCTATGGCTGCCATCGCAATATGGCTTATTTCCAGAGGCGCCACAACGACAAAAAGCTGTAGGTTTTGATTTGGTCTCCTTTGACCCGTTTGCTAATGTGATCTCTAATTCGCCGTGAACCATTAATGGTCCGTTAGGCAATACTTCTACTTTCTTACTCATATGTTTATTAGATTTATTTTGTTCTTGGAATCCTTCCGCAAGTCGATAGGACAATGCGCCGGAAGGACATAGGTCTATTTGTGATTTAAGATCTTTAGTCGAGGCATTTCCGGGGACGATCCAGGGTTTTTCTTTCGGTTTGTAAACACCAGGCAGCGTTTTTACACATACTTCAGAGTGGATACACTTTCTGGGTTTCCAAATCACTGTGATCCCTTCTGTGTTATACTCCTTACTGATCTCTTTTTCAGCCATGTAACTATTCTTTTTGCATTAATTGGTCTATTTTTTTTTGAATTTTATCCGCTTCTGCGTATTTACTGTCTCCGGCACTTCGGTTGACCTTTGATAGATCGAAGGCCTCTTTCATGACCGATTTATACTGTTCTTCTAATTTTTCTAGGGGTGATTTTTTCTTAAATAATCCAAACATAGCTGTGTTTTTTATTAGTTATTACCAATTGGAGGCGGACCTTCCGGAACAATGGCCTCATATTTTTCATTTCCTTTTCGCTCAATGTATTCAGCCTTTACTTTTTCAACCAATTTAGGGTTTTCAAAAAGATCTGTCATCGTCATGCCTAAGGCTTTGGCTGCTTGTAGCATCCCTTTGTGCCCAATGCTCATGCCGCCACAAGCTACAACGGCCCATGAGTGCCATGGGGTGTCTTTAGGGGCCACAGTGACTCCCAGGTTTATATTGGGTACATTCCAACTCACATCACCTACATCAGTAGATCCTCCTCCCGGATTTTCTTTAGTTTCTTCGAGTGGGGAAATACTACTATCCATACCTACTTGTGGTTTGCCGGTTTCTTCCTGTATCTTACGGCCAAACACCATTTCATCTTCTGTATAGGAAATTGGACCTAAGAGCTCAAGATTTTTTTGCATGATCTCTCCACCAGCACGATTTACCAGTACTTCATAAATGCCAGAGATCAATGATATTTTGTAGTCCACATTTGCCAAAATAGCTGCACCTTCTGCCATGGCCATTACTCGTTCATAAATGGGCATCATGCCACTTCGTTTGGTATCTCGTACCCGTACCCAAAGTCTTGAATAATCGGGGACCACATTTACCACTTGTCCTCCATCCTGTATATGATAGTGAATCCTCACGGTTGGCTTAATATGCTCTCGGTAGTAGTTAATTCCGGCTGTATAAAGTTCCAGGGCATCCGATGCGCTTCGGCCATTCCAGGGATCGGCAGAGGCATGGGCGGCTTGCCCGAAGAACTCTACTTTAAAGTCTACCAGGGCCAGCGTACTTTGAACATCGGCTTCGGTGGTTGCACTGGGATGCCAGCTTAGGTTAACATCCACGTCATCCCATAGTCCGGCTTTAACCATCCAGATCTTCCCAAAATACTTTTCTTCAGAAGGGGTTCCAAAGAATTTGACGGTCCCTTTTAACTTACCTGCTTCTATCAACTCTTTTACGGCAATAGCTGCTCCTAGGCTGGCCGTACCAAATAGATTGTGGCCACATCCATGTCCGGCAGCACCCTCATTCAAGGGAGATTTTGTGGGCTGGGCCTTCTGAGAGATACCTGGTAGGGCATCAAATTCTCCCAGCACACTGATCACGGGTTTACCAGAACCATAGGTAGCTATGAATGCCGTGGGCATGCCGGCAACCCCTCTATCGACAGTAAATCCATTAGCTTCAGCATAATCAGCAAGGATACGTGAAGAATCATCTTCTTCGAAAGCCGTTTCTGCAAGTGCCCAAATAGAATCGCTGATCTGGATCAATTTAGCCTGATGTTGTTCAATAGAAGAAAGGACGGCCTTTTTACTGGCGGTCATCTTCTGTGCGTTTACCGGGATGAATATAAGAAGGGATCCAAGGAGGAGTAATTTCTTCATAGAGAACGATTTATAGTTGGTGATATTTATTTTTATATGTTCATAGGAATCTGCAACAAGCTCTTTTAAAACGTCAATATCAATATCACTTAATCTTTTGACATACAAGCAAGACTTACCCGTTTTGTGCCTTCCAAGTGTTTTCATTAAGGCTTCATACTAAATTTAAAATAGGGTTTTAAATATACTAAAAAAATAGTGCAGGCGCGGAGGTTTCACAGCAAGGATAAAACCAGCTCAAAATGGTTCTAAACCCAAGTGTCCATCGGAAGAATTAAGATAAGGCCGACTTATATGTCTCAAGACAACGTTCACGGGCTTCTTTATGATCTACCATTTTGGAGATATAGTCCTTACTATCTATTTCCGGCACCCACTTCTTAATGTAGATCCTGTCCTTATCAAATTTTTCTACCTGGGTCATGGGGTTGAATATTCTGAAATAAGGAGCGGCATCTACACCACTGCCTGCAGCCCATTGCCAATTGCCCACATTGCTGCTCAATTCGTAGTCTAATAGCTTTTCGGCGAAATAGGCTTCTCCCCATCGCCAGTCTATCAGCAAGTGCTTACAGAGGAAACTAGCCACCAACATGCGCACTCTGTTATGCATATATCCGGTAGCGTTCAGTTCTCGCATCCCTGCATCCACCAGTGCATAGCCTGTTTCTCCTTTCTTCCATTTTTCAAATTCCTCCTCATTGTTTCTCCAATCAATCCGATCGTATTTCTTTTTAAAGGCTTCCTGGGTAGTTTGTGGGAAATGCCACAGGATCTGCATAAAGAATTCGCGCCATATGAGCTCATTCCAAAACGTCTCGTTCTTTTCAGAAATGGCTTTTTTAATCATTTGGCGAATAGAAACAGTACCAAATCGCAAATGAGGGCCCAGATGAGAGGTGCCTTCCAAAGCAGGAAAATTACGGGTCTTCTCATAATTTCCTATAAGTGATGATGATACATTGTACTCTGGAATGTCGATAGAGGAAGGTACAAAGCCCAGGTCCGATAATTCCAGATCCGGTAAAGTGGTATCTTGTATTAGGTTTTTTAATTGGGGTTTTTCTTCCTCTTTTTGATGGGGTTTAGTTTCATTAAATCGTTTTTTCCAAAGCTTCATATAAGGCGTATAGACAATATATGGATCGCCATCATTTTTTACTACTTCGTTCTTTTCAAAGATTACCTGATCTTTAAAGGAATGGAATGTGATTCCCTTATTTTCCAGATAGGAAGCTATGTCACCATCTCGTTCTCTCGCATAGGGCTCATAGTCGGTATTCGTATAGACAGCTTGCAGGTCGTAGTTTTGACCAAGTTCTTTAAATACTTCTAGTGGATCATTGTAAAAGATGGCAATGGAACTGGAATTCTCCTTTAGCAGTCGGGCTCTTATTTTTTTTAGCGTATTGTAAATAAAGGAGACCCTTGCATCGTCTTTAGGAAGTTCACTTAGTATATTGGGATCAAAGATAAAAAGAGGTAAAACCGGGAATCCCGCTTTTAAGGCTTTATTAAACCCTGTATTATCTTCGAGCCTTAGATCTCGTCGAAACCAAAAAATGGAAATTTTCTCCATATTAAGATATGTTCAGAGATGACATTCCTCCATCTACACCCAGAATCTGGCCTGTCATCCAACCACTATCTTCTTTTAGTAAAAATACGGCCATATGAGCTATATCTTGCGCAGTACCCACACGTTTTAATGGATGTCTTTCCGCCATCATTTCTTTTTTTCTGTCATTGCTCAGTAAACGGGAAGCTAATGGGGTATCTACGAGGGAAGGAGCAATAACGTTCACTCTTATCCTGGGTGTATACTCGGCGGCTAAGGCCTTGGAAAATCCTTCGATGGCTCCTTTGGCGGCTGACACACTGGTATGGAAAGGCATTCCCATAGCAACAGCAACAGTGCTAAAAAACACCATGGACGAATTTTCAGCCATTTTTGGAAGTACTTCTTTTACTGTTTTAACCAAACTAAAAAAGTTGATTTCCATATCTGCCCTAAAAGCTTCGAGGTCCATCATTTTAATAGGTTTAAGATTAATACTCCCCGGGCAATATACAAATCCATGTAGCTCTTCGGGAAGTTGAGACAGATCCAACTCATCTTTGGAAACATCAAAGGGGATATGGGTAACCGGCAACCCGGCAATATCATCTGCGGTCCTGGATGCAACGAATAGATTGTGAGAATCCTTTAAAAGTTTCACTATTTCCAGGCCAATACCATGGGAACCTCCAATAAGGAGAATATTTTTTTTCATACTTAAATCTTTTTAATGACAAGCGAGTTTTTCATTTTATCGAGACATCCAAAGCGGGCTTCTAATTGTTTTTCACGAAAGTTGAAAATCGTCATCAATTGTTTTTTAACTATAAGTGGATGTGCCCACTGACCGAGTATTCCAAGTGGAAGTTTATAGTCAATTACATCCTCCATTTCAATTCCGCCGTCTATTTCGTTAATAAAGTGCTTATGATGCCATAATGCATAAGGACCAAAACGTTGTTCATCCACAAAATATGAACCATCCTTCACATGTGTTATTTCGGTGACCCATTTGGTAGTAAAGCCGGGGAAAGGATGCACTTTATATTGGATGATCTGGCCCGGAAACATTGGCCTATCTGCCCCAGATAAGATCTCAAAACCCATTGCTGGCGGAGTAATGACCTTTAAATTAGCAGGATCTGATAGGAACTCCCAGGCAATCTGTCTGGAAATGGGAAGGGCCTGTTTGGACTCTAAGCGATACATGCTCATAATTTAGTTTTCAACAAAACTAAGAGCAATATTGTTTAATAAAAAATATAAATTGTTAAACAAATAGTAAAGTTGCAGACCTATCGATCGATAAATGTAAGTCTCTTTGCTTCCTCTAGCAGTATTATGCTTGTCTTTTTAAGATCGGCTCCTGATTCTATGTTTTTATAGGTATTTTTGTGTTGAACATAAAACCCAAAATGAAATGAAAAAAGTAGTGTTTATTGCGATCGCTTTTATAGCGTCCTTATCTATGCAGGCACAAATACAAGCGCCTCAACCGAGCCCTTTTTCAACGGTAATGCAACGCGTTGGCTTAACCGATGTAACTGTTGAATATTCCCGTCCTTCTATGCGGGGAAGAACCATATTTGGTAATTTGGTTCCTTTTGATAAAATATGGAGAACCGGAGCCAATGCAAGAACTAAGATCACTTTTAGTACTGATGTAACAGTTGGGGATGGATCTTTAAAGGCTGGATCTTATGCGATCTTTACCAAGCCAAGTGCGTCTTCATGGGACGTATATTTTTACACCGAAACAACAGGAGGGGGTACACCTCAGGAATGGGATGAAAGCAAGGTTGCTGCCCAAATAAGGGTAAACACGATGCCTGTAGAAATGCCAATTGAGACTTTTACGATTACCTTTGACGATATGCACAGTAGCGGGGCCACCCTGGGAATGATGTGGGAAAACACCTATGTAGGAGTGCCTTTTATGGTACCTTCCAAAGAGATGACCGTAAAGAGTATTGAAGCTACAATGGGAGGTCCATCCGCCAATGATTATTTCTCAGCCGCTTCTTTTTACTACGATGAGGGAATGGATCTGAATAAAGCAAAAGAATGGATAGATAAGGCCGTTTCCATGAATGAGAATGCCTTCTGGATGATGCGTGCTCAGTCGCTTATCTATGCCAAAATGGGAAACAAGAAAGGCGCTATTGAAGCAGCAAAGCGATCTTTAACTGTTGCCAAAGCGGCCAACAACGCGGATTATGTAAAAATGAACCAGGATTCCCTTAAGGAATGGGGTGCTATGTAGCATAATTCTTTTTTAGAAATAATAAAAACCCTTGTAACTACAGGGGTTTTTTATGTTTCAAGTGGGGGGGTCTTCAGAACACGATCAAAGACTTCCAGGATCATCGCAAATATGATAACCAGCGAACAACCAAAAGCATTAAGCCACAAATAGGACATCCAATCTAATTGATAACCTACAATAACAATGATCTGGGTAATAACAGCGGCTACAAATACAGCGTTGCCTTTTACGAACTTAAAAAAGAAGGCCAGTAAAAAAATACCAAGTACGTTGCCATAAAAAATTGAACCAATAATATTCACTAACTGAATTAAATTGTCAAACAGGTCGGCTACACAAGCAATGCAAATAGCAATTATTCCCCACAGCAAGGTAAACGCTTTGGATACCTTCACATAATGTTCTTGGCTTAACTCACCTTTTTTATTTCGTTTATACAGATCTAGTGCACTAATGGTGCCAAGGGCATTTAACTCAGAGGCGGTAGACGACATGGCAGCCGAGAGGATCACAGCTAATAATAAGCCTATTAATCCCTTGGGTAGATTATTTAGGATAAAATGTATAAATACATAATCCTTATCATTAGTCTGTACCAAGGTATCGGCTTGTGAGATCAGTAATTTGGCTTTTTCTCTGTTGACCTTTTCTTTTTGATTTACTTCCAGGATATGTTGCTTGGCCTCCATTGTTGCCGCGTATTCCTGTAACTTAAGTGCACCGTAGAACTCATCCTGGGCCATGGTTTTTTCGAGCTCTATTTCCTTATGCCTCTCTTCTAATTCTTTATAGTCCTCTGCGTATTCCGAATTCTCAACGGCAATCCTGGCGGCAGGATTAAAATTGATGGGAGAAGGATTGTACTGATAAAACACAAAGACCATGATCCCGACCAATAAAATAAAGAATTGCATGGGGATCTTAAAAATGCCGTTAAAAACAAGTCCAAGCTGCATTTCTCGTATAGATTTACCAGATAAGTAGCGCTGCACCTGACTTTGATCTGTCCCAAAATATGCTAAAGCCAGAAAGAAGCCACCTGTAATGCCACTCCAGAATGTATATCTGCTAGAGGTGTTTAGATCAAAATCAAGGATATTTAATTTTTCACTGGCTCCTGCCACTTTTAATGCATTACTAAATGAAATTTCGGGAGGTAGTGCCCCAAGAATAAAAAAGAAAGCTATGAACATCCCTGTCATTATGATGATCATTTGTTGTTTCTGAGTAACACTTACAGCCTTGGTTCCACCCGAAACTGTATAGATGATAACCAGGATCCCTATTATGATGTTAAGTGTAAGCAGATCCCAACCCAAGACTGCAGACAATATGATAGAGGGGGCATAAATAGTGATCCCTGCGGCTAAGCCCCTTTGAACCAGGAAAAGAATAGCAGCCAAAGACCTGGTTTTTAGATCGAAGCGTTTTTCAAGGAATTCATAGGCCGTATAGACCTTTAATTTATGGTAAATAGGGACAAAGACAATACAGATCACGATCATTGCCAGGGGTAAGCCAAAATAGAATTGGACAAATCCCATGCCATCGTGAAAGGCCTGCCCTGGGGTAGAAAGAAATGTAATTGCGCTTGCCTGGGTAGCCATCACAGATAGGCCTATGGTCCACCAGCGGGCTTCTTTTCCACCTAATACGTAGTCACTAACATTCTTGCTTCCCTTTGTTTTCCATACCCCGTAGATAACAATAAACAAAAGGGTGCCTGTGAGTATGAACCAGTCTAAATTACCCATGCATCAAGCGTTAGAGATCATAATGAAATAAAAGGTAAGCACATAGAGAATATTCAGGATTAGGACCAGCGAATATTCTTTTTTCCATGTTTTTGAGTCATCCATTACTTTCCTTTTACCGGATTTTCATTGTTCAGTTGAACTTTGTTTTGAGAAAGCATATTGGCAAATAATTTGTATGCCCCAGAGACACCTGCCGGTAATTCCCTGAAAAAACTGAGCCCGGTATAAATGTACGTTCCTTTTCCATAGGAGGCAATCAAAAGACTTCCTTCTTTTGGCGTTTCTCCTGGATCTGCCATAGATAACACTGGTGTAAAAGCAGGGTCCCATTTATCCGGGAAGTAAAGTCCGCGTTCCTGAACCCAGCCTTCAAAGTCTTTGGGTTCTATCTTGTTGGGGAAATTCATAATTGGATGCTTTGGGTCCAAGATCGTAACAGGAGCGTTTTCATCGGTGACCCTGTCTCTCGAAACTTCCAGTGAATATGGGGCTAAGTTCTCAAACTTAAGTCCGGTTCTCCCTGAAGTATTGTATTGAAGGATAAGATTTCCGCCATTCTTCACATAATCTAAAAGAAAGTTTTGCTTAAACTTTAATTCGTCTACAACATTGTATGCTCGTATCCCTACGACCACTGCATCATATTTATCCAGGGACCCAGGCTGAATATCAATTGGATCTATTCGGTGTACGATATATCCTATTTGCTCCAGACTTTCCGGTACCTCATCACCAGCCCCCATTAAATAACCAATATCCTGGCCTGCCTTTTCTATGTTTAAACGTACAACCTTAGTTTCAGAGGGTACCAATACAGATTGGGTAGGTATATGATCATAGGCAATTGATCACCAATTCCTTCGATATTTTGGTACCATCAATAGTAAGTACCGGTGAAATGATGCCTTCGCTTTCCAATGCAGGAGGCGTAATTAAGAAAGAATACGTTTTTTCATCCCCATTCTTTTCGATCTTAAAAGGGAGGCTTGCAATGTCTACCTTCCATCCTTCAGGAACATTGAGTTTCAGTGTTCCTTGTACATTTCCCCTCAAGGCCTTAACTGTTACAGGAATTTCTTTCGGTGTAGCATCTGCAAAGATGAGCACCTTATCTCGGATACCGGAGGTGGCAGGAGGGAGGATCTCGAAAGGACTATACAGTTCTCCCTTGTCTGGCTTAGAATAGCGATATACAACCGGTCTTTTTATGATTACCGGTATAGCATTGATCTCAAGTAAAAACGCCACCATAAACGCAGGAGGTGTTTCCGGTCTGCCTATTAGATCAAAATCATCTACTCTGTACATTCCCAAACTTCCTTTTTCCGTAAGCCAGTACGGACTTGTAAATCCTTTGGTAGAAGGAACATTAAGTGGAAGTGTAAACGTCTTTTTAATATTATTATCCAAGGTTATATTTGGTTCAACTACAACCTGATCTCCTATAGAAATTGATTTTAATTGTATTAAAGTATTACTTCTGTTAACAGCTTCAATATCCACGTTTACAGAGTTTCCTGGATTAGAATAAGGTGATTCTGATGAAGCTTCAAGATAAAGTCCGGTAATGTCAGCTATTAGATTTTCGAGTTCATTGAGCTTGATCTGTTTCCAATGTTTATCCTCAACATTTTGAAGTAAATTATACGCTTGAACAAGATCATTCAGGTGAGTAGACGGATCTCTAAAATTAAATTGCTCTTCTACTGTATTTAAAATTTTCCCAATGGCTTCCCCACCTTTTATACGAGACCAGGATGTATCAATTCCTTCGAAGAGGTCTGAAGGATCATTGATGGGCATATCACCCTTGAGCAATTCAATATATTCTTGTTCAGAACCCCGAAAGGTAGGCCTCCCAAATCCCTGGCATAAGTGTTGACTGCTGGCGATGGACGCAATTTCATTGTTAGACATTCCCAGCATTGGGTAATAAACTCCTATATCCAGATTTATTAGTCTGGATTTATCGGCCTTTTCAAAATTCTCCTGACTCCCGTAAAACCACCAGGACGTATTAAAAAATAGTCGTTTAGGCTGCCAAATATCTACAGATTGGAGCTGTTCTTTATAGGCATTGCCATTTGCCGCCAGGTCAAAGGCTTCCTCGCTTAATATAGCCGAGGAGGTATGATGCCCATGGGTAGATCCCGGGGTGCGATGATCAAAGCGGTTAATGATCACATCAGGCTTAAAGGCTCTGATAAGATGCACTACATCACCCAATACTTTTTCCTTATCCCAGAGTTGAAGAGTTTCATCAGGGTGTTTAGAATATCCAAAATCGTTCGCTCGGGTAAAGAATTGTATTCCCCCGTCCACTCTTCTCGCTGCAAGCAGTTCTTCGGTACGTAAGACACCTAAAAGTTCTCTTAGTTCCGGACCTATTAAATTCTGACCCCCATCTCCTCGTGTAATTGAAAGATATGCCGTACGGGCATGCACTTCATTAGACAAATACGAAATAAGCCTTGTGTTCTCATCATCCGGATGAGCTGCAAGGTACATGGCAGAGCCCAGGAAGTTTAACTTTTCGAGGCTGTGATATATGTCAGTGGAAGATGATTTCTTGGGTGCCTGACCGTAATTGAGAGTAATATTGAGGAGAATTCCCAATAAAAATAACAGGTAGTGGCGCATGAAATGACATTTTTGATTGGTTCTCAAAGATAGAAAGATAAATAGGCTACGGCGGAATTTTACAACTTCTTTAACAGGCTAAACGGCGTCACTGCCCTCATTTTCAATTGTTTCATCTGCGATCACACAAACCGCTTTCTGAAGCATTAGATTGTTGGGATAGGTCAGTAATTCCCCATTTTCTTTACGCAAATGAATATGATAAGCTCGTATATCCTCTATGATATAGGTTCCCGAATTTTCAATTTCTTTATCCATGATCATAATTCGGTCTCCAATTTTAAAAGGAAAGGAAAAGAAAAGAATTATACCCGCAGTTACATTACTAAGGATAGACCATTGAGCAAATAATGCAACGCCGATAACCGCAAATACCGAGGACAAAATTAGTCCAAGCTCTCTTACATTTACCCCCCAGATCAGGGTAAAGGCTACAATGGTTAATGCGGTAAATCCAAAGGAGAAATACTTGCTTACCAGTCGAGTTCTGGCCTCGTTCAGGTCAGAAAGACTACCAACCTTTTTTATGGTCTTGTTGGTTAAGAATCTTACGATGACAACCACCAGTATTGTGATTCCAGAACTTAAAACTTCATTATAATTACGAACAAAAAAATCTTCCATACAAAACTAGATTCCCAAAGTATCCTGCAAAGATACATTCTCATTTCAATTTTGACGCAAATAAGGTGTTTTTAAGGTTTTAATATTTTGTAACCTTGGTAGTAAGAAACTCTGCATCATGGCCAAAAATACTGAGATCAGGATCTGTATTAGTTTCAATACCTTATGGGGAAGAAGTCCTAAAATTACCCTTTAGCTTTCATTTCAGCTATGGATAGGGTAACATAACTATTGTACTCTCAACGCTGCCCAAAGCACCTCAGGATGCCATGGTCATTAACATTTTGTAAACCAAATCTGTTGGCAGTCCTACTACATTAGCATAAGACCCCCTTATTTCTGTGATGGCGACAGACCCAAGCCATTCCTGTATCCCATAGGCACCTGCCTTATCTAATGGTTTATAGACCTCAACATAGTGATCAATTTCCTCAGCTGAAAGGTTTTTAAAACACACCTTGGTAGTACTTGTTACCAGCCGTTGTTCTGCTACCGAGGTAAAACATACAGAGGTGATCACTTCATGCCACTGCCCGGATAGGTCCCTAAGCATTTGCTTTGCCTCTTCCTTATCAGCTGGCTTTGCGAGGGAACGATTATTGAACCACACCACCGTATCTGCGGTAAGTAAAATGTCATTCTCTTTGAGAATATTTTTTAATCCACTCGATTTTAGTTTCGCCAAATAGGTGGCTATTTCTCCGCCTTTTAGACTATCGGGATACACTTCCTCAACAGGATTTTTGACAATTTCAAAGGGAATACCCAATTCTTTAAGGTATTGCTGTCTTCTGGGAGAACCAGAAGCTAGAAGAATGTGGTAGGGTTTTAATTTTAAGGTTAAGGGATTTTCAATCATTGGCCGCACTGAAATTATCGAACCAATCGCCCCGTACTTTTAAGACTTGCTCAATGACATCGCGAACGCATCCTTTGCCACCACTTTTGTGGGAAACGTAGGTGCAGATGTTCTTAACTTCCGGCACAGCGTTTTGAGGACAGGTTGGGAGCATTACTTGTTTCATCGCCGGAATGTCTGGTAGATCATCTCCCATATATAAGACATGTTCCGGATTTATGTTATAAAGCTCTAAATATTCCTCTAAGGATTCATCTTTATTATGTGCCCCCAGGTATATATCTGTCACTCCCAAACCTCTTAAGCGCTGTCTTACTCCTTCATTGGTCCCTCCGGTAATTATACATATGTTATACTCCTTTTGAATAGCTGTTTTTATGGCATATCCGTCCTGTACGTTCATCCTTCTTAGGAGATCTCCCTCTGAGGTGATCATTACGGTGCCATCCGTGAGAACACCATCCACATCAAAAATGAATGTAGTGATCTGTTTTAAGTATGTCTTATAACTTTTTTCCATAGGATTCCTGTATTGATTCAGATAGTGTTGTATATACTTTTTTTTGCTTGTTTTCTTTTAGCAAAAGTAGATGTTCTTGAAGTGTTTTTAGATCATTCCGTCTGGCAGGTCCGGTTTGGGCATCCAAAGGGGTCTGGTGCATTATCTTTTCATATGTTTCACGGATAAGGGGTTTTAATAGCTCAAAGGGTACCTCATGTTCGGCACAAATATCAGAGGCAAGGAGGTACATGTGATTTGTAAAATTATTGGCAAACACTGCCGCCAGGTGAAGTTGCCTTCGTTTTTCAGAGGATATCCTGTGCACACTGTTGGAAATACATTTCGCCAAATCTTCTAATAAGGTATAATCCTCTTCATTTTCTGCTTCTACACAAAATGGGATGTTCTCACTATTTTTAGGTGGAACACCACTAAAGGTCTGCAGGGGATAGAATACACCGCGCCTTGCATTCTCTGGAAGTGCCTCCATGGATATACTACCGGATGTATGAACCAACAATCCATCTTGTAACATTAATTCTTGCGAAACAGCTAGAATGGCTTCGTCCTTTACAGCGAGAATATAAATATCGGCAGCTTTCAAAGCCCTGTAATCTTGGGTCACAGCCGTCTTTTCTTTGAAGTAATTCAAGGCTTCCACATTTCTTCCAACTACCTGTACCAAACTAAGTTGAGGATGTTCAGAAAAGACGTCAAACAGAAATTTGGCAACATTACCGGTACCTATAAGAACAACCTTAACCATGCCCAAAAATACAATTTTTAGGAGGGAAGTGCTTAGTAAAGAATTAACAAATTTGTTTAACGTTTTATAGCACCATCAATCCTTATAAACGGTAAAAAGGCCGTATTTTTGACCCTGAAATTTGGTTTAAAGTTACATTAGATGATATCCACTTTAAAAAATATCTTGTTTTCTAATCGCCTTATGGCCGTACTCTTTTTGTTATTTGCAGCTTCCATGGCCATAGGAACTTTTGTGGAAAGTTGGTACAGTACAGATACAGCGAAGATCTGGATCTACAATGCCAAATGGTTTGAAGTCATTATGATATTTTTTGTCATAAACTTTAGCGGTAATATGTTTCGCTATAAGTTATTACGGTGGGAAAAATGGCCTGTATTAATACTCCATCTTTCCTGGATCCTTATCATAATTGGAGCCGGAGTTACGCGCTATATTGGTTTTGAAGGGATGATGCCCATTAGAGAGGGGAATAGCGAGAAGGTCTTTTACTCAGATAAAACCTATTTTACCGTCTTGGTAGATGGAGAAATAGACGGTGAACTGAAGCGCAAGCCGTTACAGGAAGACCTCATTGTTACTCCGGAAGGGCTTCAATCTACCTTACCCTGGCGAAAAGATTTTAATGGACAAGATTTCAGCGTTTCCTACGTAGGCTTTATTCAAGGCGCTAAAGAAGGACTTGTACCGGATGAAAATGGATCTCCTTTTTTAAAGATCGTAGAAGCCGGTGATGGCAACCGCCACGAACATTACCTGGCCGAAGGACAAATTGCGAATATCCACAACGTACTTTTTACCTTAAATAAGGATACAGAAGGGGCCATTAATATTTTTACGGAAGGCGAATCTTATCAGATAAGATCTCCTTTTGAAGGTTCCTTTATGCGAATGGCAGATCAGTTTAAGGGTGACCTGGCAAAAGACAGCTTGCAAACATTACAATTGCGTTCTCTTTATAGCATTGGGTCCATGCAGTTTGTGATCCCGGAACCTGTAGTCAAAGGAAAATATGGAGTGGTTGAGGTACCCGAAGAAGAGAAAACACCAAATTTAAAAGACGCCTTAATTGTTGAGATCTCCACAAATGGAGAGACCGTTCAAAAACACGTCCTTGGAGGAAAAGGCAGTAGTAATTACTCGGATAAGTTTACGCTGGGTGGGCTCGACTTTACCCTTGCATTCGGATCCAAAGTGTACGAATTGCCTTTTAGTATTAAGTTAAACGATTTTATCGCGGAAAAATACCCGGGAACCGAGAAGGCGTATGCCTCTTTTATGAGCAGGATCACTGTAGAAGATGAGCGGCCTTTTGATTATGATGTTTTTATGAATCACGTTCTGGATCACAAAGGGTATCGTTTCTTTCAGGCGAGTTTTGATACCGATGAAAAAGGTACAGTTCTTTCCGTTAATCATGACCGTGCAGGTACCTGGATCACTTATATTGGCTATTTCTTGCTTTATATAGGATTGATGGGAATCATGTTCTTTGGAAAAACGCGATTTAAGGACCTTGCCAGTTCACTGGAAAAATTAAAAAAGAAAAAGGCAGCCATAACCGGCCTTTTGATCTTTGCCACCTTACTTCCCCTGGGAGCTCAGCAAGATCCAACTGCCAATGATCATACTCATGATGATGGCCCCAGCATTTCACAGCTCGATTCCATGCTTCAAAGTACAGTTATACCTGAAGAACATGCTGCAATATTTGGAAAACTGGTCATACAGGATGAGGGAGGCAGGATGAAGCCTATCAATACCTTTGCTTCGGAATTACTACGTAAATTAAGCTTTAAGAGCAGTTACAAAGATTTGAATGCGGACCAGGTGTTCCTCTCAATGATGCTGAATCCGGCGCTATGGTATAATACAGATTTTATCGCGCTCGATAAAAAGGCCCAAAATGATAGCATTCGTAATATTATTGGAATTCCAAAGGGCCAGAAATATATAAAAGCAACCGACTTTTTTGATGCCCAGGGTCGAAATAAATTAGGACCTTATCTTGAGGAGGCCTTTACCACTAATACTCCAAATAAGTTCCAGCAAGATTTTAAAGATGCCTATTTTAGGCTTAGTCTGTTAGACCGGACACTAAGTGGTGAGATCCTAAAAATATTTCCTTTACTCGATGATGAGAATAACAAATGGATCTCAGCCATGGAATATAGAAGTGGCCGGTACCAGATATCTGATAGTCTCTATGCAAACTTTGTAAAAAATGCGGTGCCTTATTACCTCATTTCCCTTAGAGAAGCCAAGATAAGCGGCGATTATTCTGAGGCTGAAAAACTTTTGGCAGCCTTTGAACAGAATCAGATCAATCACGGTTCGGAAGTACTTCCTTCAAAAGGTAGAGTGCAGACAGAGACCATCTATAACAAGCTCGATATCTTTAATAGATTATACAAATATTACGCACTTGTAGGGCTCTTGATGTTTATGGTACTAATATTCAGGATATTTAAAGACCGCAAGATCTGGCGTATAGCGACTTATTTTTTTAAAGGGGTTATATTTCTCTTCTTCTTTTGGCATACCGCAGGTTTAATAATGCGATGGTACATTTCGGGTCACGCTCCATGGAGCGATGCCTATGAAAGTATTTTGTACGTTTCCTGGGCCACACTGGGCATTGGACTTGCCCTGGGCCGTAAGAGCGATATGACCATTGCCGCCTCTACATTTGTTACCGCCATGTTGCTTTGGATCGCCCACCAAAGTTGGGTAGATCCGTCCATTGCTAATCTGGTTCCCGTACTAGACAGTTATTGGCTTATGATTCACGTAGCAGTCATTGTTGGCAGCTATGGCCCGCTAACCGTTGGCATGATCCTTGGCATCGTTTCCTTATTGCTTATTATCCTTACCAACAAGAAGAATAAAGCGCGTATGGACTTTACCCTCAAGGAACTTACTATTGTCAATGAACTTGCCATAACTGTGGGCCTAATTATGCTCACCATAGGGAATTTTCTCGGTGGTCAATGGGCCAATGAAAGTTGGGGAAGGTATTGGGGCTGGGACCCTAAAGAGACATGGGCTTTGATCTCTATCATGATCTATGCTTTCGTTATTCACACCCGACTTGTACCAGGCTTGCGGGGAAGATGGACCTTTAATTTCCTGAGTATCCTGGCCTTCGCCAGCATCATGATGACCTATTTTGGAGTTAATTTCTATTTAGTAGGCCTCCATAGCTATGCCAGTGGCGCCCAGGTGATCACTCCGTCATTTATTTGGTATACTGTCCTCGGAGTAGGAATACTTGGAGTTATAAGTTACTGGCGATACCGCGTTAACTACTCAAAATAAAGCCCTTTTTTAAAGGATTAGATTTTTTTTGCACCTTTAGTAAAAGATATTGGGTTACCATGGCTAACAAGTCTAGCAATGTATTATACAAGATCTATGACTCCTTTTTAGACGCTGTAAAAGGGAAGCAAACCGAATTCACTTCAGGAAGCATTAGGAAGGCAATCTTTATGTTGTCTGTTCCCATGATCCTGGAGATGATGATGGAATCTATCTTCGCTATTGTCGACATTGCTTATGTTTCTCAGATCAGTGTGAATGCTGTGGCTACTATTGGGCTTACAGAATCTGTAGTCACCCTGGTCTATGCCATTGCCATTGGGTTGAGTATGGCAGCAACCGCTGTTGTGGCCAGACGAATAGGGGAGAAGGATGAATCTGGTGCCTCTCAGGCGGCAGTGCAGGCCATTTTCCTGGGTATTGTGGTTGCAGTAATAATCGGGATCATTGGATTGGTTTACTCACGAGAGATTCTCTCCCTTATGGGAGGCTCCACTGATTTGATTGCTGAAGGACATGGGTATACTAAGTTTCTTATAGGTGGCAATATCACCATTGTACTATTATTCCTTATCAATGCAATTTTTCGTGGTGCAGGAGATGCTTCCATTGCTATGTGGACTCTTATCCTATCTAATGGACTGAACATCATTTTGGATCCTATTTTTATTTTCGGATGGGGTCCTGTTCCCGAATATGGTGTTATGGGTGCAGCAATAGCGACGAATATAGGTAGGGGTAGTGCGGTAATCTTCCAATTGTATATTTTATTCCGGGGAGGAAGTAGAATACGAATATATACTTCAAATTTAGTGTTGAAGCTAAAGATCATGATGAATTTGATAAGGGTTTCCATGGGAGGAATAGCCCAATTCCTGATCGGAACTTCAAGTTGGGTGTTCTTAATGAGACTAATGGCCGAGTTTGGAAGTGAGGCGCTCGCAGGGTATACTATTGCTATAAGGGTTATAATGTTCACCTTTATGCCGGCCTGGGGAATGAGCAATGCTGCCGCAACATTAGTTGGGCAGAATCTAGGTGCTAAAAAACCAGAGAGAGCGGAAAAATCTGTGTGGCTTACCGGGAAATACAATGCTATCTTTATGTTTTGCATTTCCCTTGTCTATCTCATATTTGCAGAAGGGATCATAGGTCTTTTTACAATAGTGCCCTCAGTAATAGAGAATGGCTCTCTTTGTCTGCAGGTAGTGGCAGCCGGGTATGTATTTTACGCCTACGGAATGGTTGTAACCCAGGCTTTCAATGGTGCTGGGGATACAAGGACACCAACCAAGATCAATTTTATTGCCTTCTGGCTCATTCAACTTCCGTTTGCGTATCTGGTTTCTCTTTACCTAGACTGGGGAGTATTGGGTGTATTTATTGCAATTACCCTGGCAGAAGTATTACTCTCCGTGATGGCGGTTATATGGTTTAGAAAAGGGTATTGGAAGCAAACTGTGGTTTAAGCTATTTTTGTACCTTTAAGCCCATTAATTAGGCTGTTATGAGTTCATCAAAAAAAGGTATCAATACCATTTGTACACACGTTGGAGAACTGGAAGATAAAACGTATAAAGGAGCTGTTTCTCCTTTGTACATGAGTACGTCCTATGCTTTTGAGGGGGTAGATATTAAGAGGTATCCACGCTATTTCAATACGCCAAATCAAATGGCACTTTCGCAAAAGATTGCAGCTCTTGAGCATGCGGAAACGGCCATGATCTTCGGGAGTGGAATGGCGGCTGTTAGTACAGCTATTCTTGCGTTTCTACAAGCAGGAGATCATATTATTTTGCAACAAATGCTTTATGGGGGCACCTATAATCTGATCACAGAACAGTTCGAAAAGTTTGGGATAGAATACTCTTTTGTTGATGGTTCGCAACCCCAGGCATTCGAAAAAGCCATTAGACCCACAACACGCGTAGTCTATATAGAAACGCCTTCTAATCCCTTATTGACCATTACAGATATTAAAGCCTATGCTGACATCGCGAAACGCCATGGTATCATTTCTATGATAGATAATACGTTTGCCAGTCCCGTAAATCAAAATCCCATAGATTTTGGGATCGATGTGGTGATCCATAGTGCTACCAAGTATATGGGAGGACATTCGGATATACTTGCCGGGGCTGTAGCCTGCTCTTCGGAACATATGGAGCAAATTTTTAACCTGGCTAAGAATTTAGGAGGTAGTCTAAGTGATTATACGGTTTGGTTATTAGAGCGAAGTTTAAAGACTATGGGGATAAGGGTGAAAGCTCAAAATGAAAATGCCCAGAAGATGGCCCAATTCCTGCATAAACATTCAGACATCGCTCAGGTATATTATCCCGGTCTTCCTTCACATCCAGATCATGCACTGGCTAAATCACAAATGCATGGTTTTGGCGGGATGATGTCTTTTGAATTAAACGAAGACCTGGACGCTTCACTTTTTCAAAGATCACTGAAATTAATTAAATCGTCCATGAGTCTGGCTGGGGTGGAGAGTACAGTACTATCTCCAACCCAAACCTCACATGCGCTTTTATCGGCCGAAGAACGGGCTAAACAAGGCATCAAAGACGGGTTGATACGTTTTTCTGTCGGGATTGAAGAAACTGAAGATCTAATGGCAGATATAGAACAAGCACTTGTTGCAGTAAAAAAACTACAGATGGCGACATAGCCATACGAATAGGTCAAATTCAAAGATTTTATGAAATTAGATATTTTAGTATTTGGTGCCCATCCAGACGATGCTGAACTGGGCGCAGGAGGTACCATTGCAAAGGAGGTTTCTCTGGGAAAAAAGGTAGGCGTTATTGATCTGAGCAGGGGAGAATTGGGAACAAGAGGTAGTGCCGAGATCAGGGATAAAGAAGCGGCAGCTTCTACAGCCATCCTGGGCCTTAGTGTGCGGGAAAATATGGAATTTGCAGATGGTTTTTTTGTTAATGATAAGCAACATCAAATGGCCCTTATTCGAAAAATTCGAATGTATAAACCAGACATTGTTCTTTGCAATGCAATTGAGGACAGACATATTGATCATGCCAGAGGAAGCGAGTTGGTAAGTAATGCTTGTTTCTTAAGTGGACTAATGAAAATTGATACAAAAGCCGAAGGAGATGATCAATGGCAGGAGGCATGGCGACCAAAACAGGTGTATCATTATATTCAATGGAAGAATTTAACCCCCGATTTTGTGCTGGATATTACGGATGTTATTGATAAGAAAATGGAGGCCATCAATGCGTATTCTTCTCAATTCTACGATCCTAAAAGTAAAGAGCCCAGTACACCTATTAGCAGTAAGAACTTTACGGATAGCGTAATCTATAGAGCAAGAGACCTTGGCCGAATGATAGGGGTGGAATATGGGGAAGGATTTACAGTGGAGCGATTTATTGGCGTAAATAGCCTAAGCGATATTTTTTAGCTTGCCTGACTGTATTTGTTTTCAGCCTTAGGTAAGGTGAAGAAGAAGGTACTTCCTTTTCGCAAGGTACTTTCTACCCAGATACTTCCACCATTTTTCTCTATCATCTCTTTACAAAGCGATAATCCGAGGCCGGTACCTTTTTCATTGTTGGTACCATAGGTAGTTATATTTGCATTTTTCTTGAAGAGTTTTTCAACTGTCACCTTGTCCATACCCACTCCTGTATCGCGCACAGAAACTTCCCATAGATCATTTTTCTCACGTGCCTTTATGGTGATCATACCATTATCTGGTGTAAATTTAAGAGCATTACTGATAAGGTTCCGTACCACAATGTCTATTTGATTACTATCTGACCATATCAGGGTATTCCCGGTTAACTCGCTAACTATCTTGATCGATTTAGCATCCGCCACTTCTGAGAGAAGGTTAATATTTTCATCAACCAAAGACTCCAGGGTAACTACACTTGGTTTTATCTTAGATCCGTTCATTTGAGAATTACCCCATGTTAGTAGATTGTTGAGGGTAAAATATATATGATCTATATCGTTCTTTAATTTTGGGATAAAGTCAAAGAATTCTGATTTAGTCATTTCTCCATCCGTAAACATTTGAAGTAACCCTTGCAAGGCTCCAATAGGACCCCGGAGGTCGTGCCCAATAATGGAAAAGAGCTTGGTTTTAGTCTCATTACTGTCTGTAAGGGCTGCTTCCTGTTTTTCCAGTTTTTCTGTTTTGGTTTGCAATTCTTTATTGAGTCGTTTTTGAATCTTTTCAGCTCTTTTTATAAAGAAGGTAATAATTGCAAAAATGACCATAACAATGATACCAGCATAGATAAGGCCACGTTGTTTTGCCAGCGCCTTTTGGTTTTCCTCAATTAAGGCTACTTTTTGTTGGTCATACTCTGAACGTGTTTTTAAAAGCGTTAAACTTTTTTTGTTTTCATTCCTGTGCAGCGTATCTGTAAGTGCCTGGTAAATTTCATGGAAAGCAAGAGCCTTTTCGAACTCCTTTTTATTTTTGTTGATATTATAGAGTGTTTTGGCACATTTTTGAGTTCCTTCCAGGAAATTAATCCTATTTGAAATATCAAACGCATCCATGGCATATTTCTGTGAAAGACTGTCTTTTTCCTGACCAAAGTAGGCTTCAGCCATCCCATTGTAAAGATCTATTTTACCCCTATCATCTGCCAGATCTTCATGTAGTAATTCTCCCTGGCGATACCAGTACAGGGCCCACTGAAATTTTTCCTGTTTTAGATAGACCTTACCTTTTATCTCATAAGCATAGGCTAACCAATCCATTACCTTGTGGTCCTCAAAGATGGCAATTGCACGATTAATACTGAACATGGCATAGTCTAATTTCCCCATATCTGCATATAAAGAAGCTAAATTGCTCATGGATTCTGCAGAGTTCACATCATCTGCGATCTCGTCATTTATCTTTTTAACTTTTTTGTAAAATTCCAATGCCTGATCAAAATCTTTTTGAGAAGCATAAAGACCAGCAACGTTCTCATTCATAATAGAAAGCATCAGTTTCTCATCCTTTTCCTCAGCCAATTCAATGCCTTCCAAAAACATATTCAAGGCCCGGGCATAATCGCCTTTATATGTATATTCATTTGCCAGGTTGTTCATTACACGAAGAGTAAGGGCAAAATCTTCTAAGTTCTTGGCAAGGATGAGTGCCTTGGTATAGTTATTAATAGCCGCAACCCTCGTTCCTTTATCAGAATAGTAATTCCCCATTCCCAGATAAGATCTACTTTGGCCCCGGACATACTCAGCTTTTTGACTTAGTTTTAAGGCTTCTCTGGAGAGAATGAGGAGGCTGTCTACTGAATAAAAACGAAGTTCTTTACCCAGATCATTTAAAAGTTCGATATGTGCTGTATCTGTATCTTGGAAATTCTCAGCGTTTCGAAGCGATTCAATTTGTCTTTGAAGTTCGTTGAGATTATCAAACTGTGCATTACTAGGTTTTATAAAAAAAAAGGCAATGCCCACTATGCATGAATAACGCAAAGAGGCAAAAAACCTGAGGAATCTAACGAATTTTATACAAGACATACCTAGGGGTCAATCAAGCAATAAAAATAAAGGTGAACAGAGGCCTATTCTAAAAATTGTTGTGAAACGCCATATTTTGTGTGTTATATCGGAATTTTAACGCGTTTCGTCCGGACAATAGTTGCTGTATTGAGCTTATTCCCGCAAACAAAATTTATAATTTTCCAGAGGAGATCTGAAATTTGAAAATATCGATTGTTTTATTTGCTTGCATTGATCAAAAAAAATTACCTTTGCAATCGCTTCAAATGGTGGTTGTAGCTCAGTTGGTTAGAGCATCGGTTTGTGGTACCGAGGGTCGCCGGTTCGAGCCCGGTCTTCCACCCAAAAAGCAAACAAGTCCCGTCTTTTTAAGGCGGGACTTTTTAATTTACTGCACTTTGAGTTTGTAAGGAGATAAAAAAACCCTTGTCCGAATAGGACAAGGGTTTTTTATGATGCTATCTATTATTTTTTATTTAGACGTTTTGTCCACTATCACTCGCTCACTTCTATTGGCTACTGCCCAGGCAGTATAAAAAACCAACTTTGCACGGTTGGTCAACAGGTCATAGTTGATCTTGTCCGGAGTGTCACCAGGTCGGTGGTAGTCATCATGGGTCCCATTGAAATAGAAAATGATCGGAATATTATTCTTCGCAAAATTGTAATGATCACTTCTGTAGTAAAAACGATTGGGATCGTTCTCATCATTATAACTGTAATCCAATTCAATATTGGTATATTTTTTATTGATCTCTTCCGACAATACATGAAGATCCGAACTTAATTTATTAGATCCTATAAGATATACGTAGTTTCTGTTTCCTTCCCTATTGGGATCAATTCTTCCAATCATATCAATATTAAGGTTAACAACCGTTTCGTCCAAAGGAAATATCGGATCAAAATCCGTGTAATATCTGGATCCTAGCAGGCCTTTTTCCTCTCCTGTGACATGTAGAAAAACAACCGACCTTTTTGGTCGCTTACCAACTTTAGTTGCTAATTGAAATGCTTCAGCGATTTCCAATAAGGCTACCGTACCAGAACCATCATCATCAGCACCATTATTTATGCTTCCATTACCGGAGATCCCAATATGGTCTAAATGAGCTGAGATAACGATGTATTCATCGGGCTTTTCTGAACCTTCAATATAAGCAACCACATTTTCTGTAGAAATGGGTTCATTAGTACTCATAAGAGATGCCACAACTTCTGCTTTACGAATTACCGAACTTTTTAATTCATTTATTTCAGGTAGAATTACCTTCGCCATGTTCTCGCTGATCAAGATTAACGAAGGGGTGGTGCCATCTTCCTCAAAACCAAGACGGCCCCGGTCATTACGCTTCATACGTTGGTAGTATCTTTCGTATCTTTCATAATTATTCGAATCCACATACAAGATCGCTTTGGCTCCTTTGGCCTGCGCAACCTCTAATCGTTTTTCTGGTGCCTCAGACATATTGCTCCAGGAAGAAGGTTTGTCTGTTCCTGTTATCGTATAGGTGCCATCTTCATTGACAGGTTCTCCAGCCTTTATCAAAAGTACTTTCCCCTGAACATCCAGACCTTGAAAATCTGAATACTCGGGATCCTCTATTCCAAAACCGGCGTAGATGATTTCATCATAGGAACCTTCAAAGGCGGAGAAGGTTATAAAATCTTCACCAGATGTGTAGGTTTCTCCGTTGATAGATAAAGATCCTTTTGGAAGTTTAGCCATTTCCAAAGGCACTTTCTGAAAATAGTCGCCATTTGTTTGCGCTGCAGGGATACCGAGGTCCATATAATTCTTACGGATGTAGTTTACCGCCTTTTTTTGCCCGGCAGTACCCGTTTCTCTTCCTTCAAATTCATCCGAAGCATAGGTGTATAAGTGGTCTTTTAGTTCTTGTTCGGTTATTGTTGAAGCATATACCGAGGGGTCCATTGAATTAGGTGCAGCTGCAGGTTCTCCGGTTGTTTTTTGGGTAGTATTACATCCCGCGACCAAAACCAGGCCGATCAAATAAATATTCTTTATCATATCAATTTACTTATGTTGAAAGTGGACCAAAAATAAGTAAAACAAAATGATTCCTTATTAAAACCATCTTAAAAAGAGAACGTAAAATAGATAGTTTTAGTCTGTCTGTCAGGGAACTAGCTAATTCCAAGCGTACTGATGATTCTCGGTGTTGAATCCTTGTGTTTAAATGGAAAGAAATGTACTTTGCAATACAAAGAAAACACCTATGAAAATACGTTGGGAAGGCGTAATGCCTGCAGTAACAACAAAGTTTACCAAGGATGACACTCTCGACATGCAGATGTTTGAAAAGAACCTGGAAGCACAACTTAAGGCCGGGGTTCATGGCATAATTTTAGGAGGAACACTGGGCGAAGCAAGTACACTAGAGGATGATGAAAAAGAACAATTGATCAAAACAACCGTGGCCTATGTAGATCAAAAAGTACCTGTGATCGCCAATATCGCGGAGCAGTCTACGAAGGGCGCACTTATAGCAGCAGAAAAAGCAGAAAAGTTTGGTGCCAGTGGGCTTATGATGTTACCACCTATGCGCTATAAGGCAAATGCATATGAAACAGTAGTATATTTTTCGGAAGTAGCCAAGCACAGCAACTTACCTATTATGATCTACAATAATCCGGTGGATTATGGAATAGAGGTAACCCTGGATATGTTCGACGAATTGCTGTCATTTTCTACCATTCAGGCAGTAAAGGAATCTACGCGAGATATTACCAATATTACACGTATCAAGAATCGTTTTGGAGATAGATTAAAGATACTATGCGGAGTAGATACCCTGGCCCTGGAGAGTCTTTTGGCCGGTGCAGATGGTTGGGTTGCAGGATTGGTCTGTGCCTTCCCTCGAGAGACTGTTGCTATTTATGAGTTGGTAAAGGCAGGCCGAATACAAGAGGCGCTTTCTATTTACCGCTGGTTTATGCCATTATTAGAACTAGACATAAATCCGCAACTGGTACAAAATATTAAGATGGCCGAAGTGGCAACAGGTATAGGAACGGAATATGTGCGGCCTCCACGATTACCGCTACAAGGAGATGAAAGAGTACGTGTGCAAAGGATCATAGATAGAGGGGTTGCCAGCAGACCTGTGCTTCCTGAGTACCTGGAATTAAATAGTAAATAGCAGAGAAATATGTTAGACGGAAAGAATATCATTGGATTTACACGATCAAAAAGGGGAACAAACACTTTTAAGACAATCAACCCTATCTTAAATATTGAGAATGAAACGGTCTACTACGAGGCTTCCCCTGAAGAAATTCAGGAAGCGGTATCCTTAGCACACAAGGCCTCTTTGATCTATGCAGAAACCAGTTATAAACACCGGGCCAAGTTTCTTATAGCCATTGCGGATGAGATCATGGCCCTGGATGACACCCTGATAGATCAATATTGCTCAGAGACCGGTTTGCCAGAGGGCAGAGCCAAAGGGGAACGAGGCAGGACGGTCAATCAATTACGTATGTTTGCTCAGATCCTGGAAGAAGGATCTTTTGTGGAAGCGAGCATTGATACGGCTCAACCGGAAAGACAACCCGCACCCAAAGTAGATCTCCGTAAAATTATGGTGCCTCTGGGGCCCGTGGCCGTTTTTGGAGCCAGCAATTTTCCATTGGCATATTCCTCTGCAGGAGGAGATACTGCAAGTGCCCTTGCGGCTGGTTGCCCGGTCATTGTAAAAGGGCATCCTATGCACGCAGGGACCGGAAGCATGGTTTCTTCAGCAATAATTAAAGCTGCTAAAGATACTTCCATGCCAGAAGGTGTGTTTTCCCATCTCAATAGTAGCGGGCATGAAGTAGGGGTGGCTTTATTAAAGAACCCGCTCCTAAAAGCCGTAGGATTTACGGGAAGTATTAGAGGAGGACGTGCCCTCTTCGATCTCGCGGGGCAAAGAAAAGAACCAATACCTGTATTCGCAGAAATGGGCAGCGTTAATCCGGTAGTATTATTACCTGAAATATTAAAAACAGAAAACGAAAAATGGGCCCAGACCGTTGCACATTCGGTTACCTTAGGTAGCGGACAATTTTGTACAAATCCCGGTATCCTTATGGGAATTAAAAATTCCGATCTGGACCATTTCACGGAGATTTTGGCGAGGGAAATTAACGAAGTTGTCCCGGCTAGTATGTTACACCCTGCTATTGCCAACAACTATGATGATGGCAGATCGCAAATGCAACAACAAAAAGGAACTTCATTGGTTGTTGAATTTTCAAAAGAGGCGAAACCCAATGTTGGCAGGCCTGCTATTTTAAAAGTAAGCGCGGCAGAATTCAGGGAAAATCCAAAACTTCATCAAGAGGTTTTTGGGCCATTCTCTTTGCTTGTGGAATGTCAAAACATTGAAGACCTGGAAAGATCCGTTTCCCTTCTTGATGGCCAACTAACGGCTTCCGTGATTGGGACCACTGAGGAATTACGGGGGTATGATTATCTGCTGAAACAGTTGGAAACCAGGGTGGGCCGACTTGTTTTTAACGGAGTACCTACCGGGGTGGAGGTCTGTGCCTCCATGCATCACGGAGGACCTTACCCTTCTACTACGGACAGCCGTTTCACAGCAGTTGGGGACGATGCTATTAAGCGATGGTTACGACCTGTTTGTTACCAGAATTGTCCGGATGAATTGTTGCCGTCTGCCTTGCAAAATGCCAATCCCTTACAACTTCTAAGAAGAGTGGACGGAACGCTTACTCGCGCTAAACTTTAATCAAGATATGGCGCAATATACCTTTCATTGTGTAGACGGACATACCTGTGGTAATCCGGTCCGACTTGTAGTAAAAGGTGGCCCAGTGTTAGCGGGGAAAACCATGAGTGAAAAGCGCCAGCATTTTTTGAAGGAATTTGATTGGATACGAAAAGGACTCATGTTTGAACCCAGAGGGCACGATATGATGAGCGGCAGTATTTTGTACCCTCCTTCAGATCCTGAAAACGACTTTGGGATACTTTTTATAGAAACCAGCGGGTGTCTGCCTATGTGCGGACATGGATCCATAGGTACTATCACCATGGCCATTGAAGAGAAGATCATCATTCCCAAAAAAGCGGGTAATATTCGAATGGAGACCCCGGCCGGACTTATTTCAGCAACCTATGAAATGAAAAAAGGAAAGGTACAATGGGTAAGACTACGCAATGTTCCTTCCTATTTAGCTGCGGAAAAGCTGGAGGTAAGTTGTCCAATTTTAGGAGACCTGGTATTTGATGTGGCCTATGGAGGAAATTTCTATGCCATCATTGATCCACAAAAAAACTTTAAAGGCTTGCAAAATTTTAATGCAAGTCAGCTTATTCAGATAAGTCCGGAAATTCGCAGGCGGATCAATGAGAAGTATCCTAACACATTTATTCATCCAGAGAATGATACTATCCGTGATGTTAGCCATTTGTTATGGACAGGAACACCAATACATGAGGGTTCTACGGCTAGGAACGCTGTTTTTTATGGGGAGAAGGCCATAGACAGGTCGCCATGTGGGACGGGCACATCGGCGCGAATGGCACAGTGGCATGCACAGGGTAAATTAGCAGTGGGAACTCCGTTTATTCATGAAAGCATCATTGGTTCGCAATTTACCGGCAGCATTGAAAGCCTTACCAAAGTAGGGGGTAAGGAGGCCATTATTCCCGGTATTCAAGGCTGGGCAAGACAATATGGGTATAACAGTATTACCATAGATGAAGATGACCCTTTTGCCTACGGATTTCAGGTTCTCTGATCTTTTTTATCCCAATACGCGTCTTTCTGTACCCATAAAAGGTTGATCATAATAACGCACGCCTTTAGCTTTGTAAAGCGCATTTGCCAATGCTCCTATTGCCGGGGGAAGACCTGGTTCTCCAAGTCCGGTTGGGGCAATTTCATTTTCAACAAAGAAAACTTCTATCTCTCTGGGTGCCTGAGAATGACGTATCAATTGGTATTTATCGAAATTCATTTCTTTGGGTGCTCCATTTTCAAAGGTCAACTGACTGTACATACCATGACCAATACCATCAATTACCCCGCCTTCAATCATATTCCTTGCACCATCCTCATTTACTACAATACCACAATCAACAGCACACCATACCTTTTGAACAACAGGTTGACCGTTTTCTATGATCATATCGAATACTTCCGCTACATAGGTAGAATGGCAGAAGTAGGCTGCTACGCCACGATGAACACCTTCGGCAGATGTACCCCAATTGGCTTTTTCTTTTACAAGTTTTAAAACACCTGCATACCGTTCCGCTTCGTACTCATGCTCTGCACCAACAGGATCATTGATGGCACGATCGAACAGCTCCAATCGGAAATCGATAGGATCTTTACCAGCCAGTTCAGCTACTTCATCTAAAAACGACTGCTCGGCACCTGCCGTAAAATTGGACCTTGGCGCGCGCCATGCGCCTGTGGTTATGTTGGTATCTGCTTTTATTTTTTCAGCAGAATAATTCTCTACTGTCCCGGCAGGGAACCTGTTAGGAAATACGGGACCATCTGGCATACCAGCGCCTTTTACCGTAAAAGCGATCAGCTTATTATTTTCATCCAGGCCGGCTTTATAGACAGATTTATAAGTAGGGCGGTAGGTCCCTTGTGTCATGTCATCTTCCCGAGTATAAATAAGCTGCACCGGGCCACCTATTTTTTTCGAGATCGCAGCGGCTTCCAGGCCAAAATGTACATAGAGTCTTCGGCCAAAACCTCCTCCAATACGGGTCATATTTACCGTAATATTTTCAAGCGGTAGACCAAGTAATTTTGCGACAGAGCCCTCAAGGGCCTCCGGAGTTTGGGTTGGACCAATCAATTCGGCTGAATCTGCCGTAACATTGGCGAAGAAATTCATGGGTTCAAGGGTATTGTGTGCAATAAAGGGAGCAGTATAGGAGCGTTCAATTACCTTGGCCGCCTTTTTAAATGCCGCCTCGGGATTACCATCCCTTCTGCTTTCCGTTACTTCACCAGATGTAAGTGCTTTATCTAGTCGCTCTCTGTGCATATTAGAATTTTCCAGGGTGCTTATGGTTTCCCAGTTTACTCTAAGTGCTTTTTTTGCCTGCATTAGAGGCCAGGTAGTTTCACCCACAATGGCGACCAATTGTTTAAACCCTTGTTCGTCGAACATACCGGGTTCATCAATAGTAGTATCGATGATAAAAGCATCTTTAACTCCTGGCATACTTTTTATCTCATCTTTATTAAAGTCCTTTACTTTCATCCCAAATGCGGGTGGATGCTCGATCATTGCCAGTTTCATCCCATCCCTGTGGAAATCCCAGCCAAACAAGGGTTTGCCGGTCACTATTTTCATGCCGTCCACATTCTTCTGACTTGTTCCTATAAGTTTAAAATCTTTTGGTTCTTTTAGCTCAAGTTCTTCAGGTACTTCAATCCCCACTGCTTTTGAGGCTATTTCACCATAAGTAATTGTTCGTTCTCCGTTATTTTCTTTGATAACTCCTTCGCTGGCAGTAAGATCTCCTTTTTGCAATCCCCACTCTTTGGCAGCGGCTTCCAATAGCATATATTTTCCAGCGGCACCGGCCATACGCAAGGCGTTCCAGCTTAAGCGGATAGAAAGACTACCCCCGGCAAATTGATTTTGATAGAATCCTGTATTCAAAGGTGCCTGCTCTACTACCACATTTTCCCATGGTACATCCAGTTCTTCTGCCACGATCATCGGCATGGAGGTTCGAACATTTTGACCTATTTCCGGATTGGGCGAATAGATGGTGACCATTCCGGTTTCCCCTATTTTAATATAGCCATTGATCTCGAACCATTCCTTGGGAATTGCCACACCCGCCTGCAGCTCGGGTGAATTTGGTTTACATCCGTTGAGCCAGCTAAAGCCAATAAGCATACCCCCACCGGCGGCGGCGGATACTTTTATAAAAGAACGTCTGTTGTAGTGTGTTTTTATCTTAGTCATGATAGTTATATTAAAAGTGAGCCGGCAATTAAGCGTTTTCAGAATTGGCCGCGGTCTTGATGGCCTTTTTGATTCGAGTATAGGTTCCACAACGACAGATGTTCCCGTTCATGGCAGCATCTATCTGCTCATCCGTGGGATTATCGTTATGCTTTAAAAACGCAGCTGCGTTCATGATCTGTCCCGCCTGGCAATAGCCACATTGCGGCACATCGTGTTCTAACCAGGCTTGTTGAACGGGATGGTCCCCGTTTTCGGACAACCCTTCAATAGTGGTTATCGCCTGGTTACCTACTACAGAAACCGGCAATTGGCAGGAGCGCACTGCCACATCACCAAGGTGTATGGTACAGGTACCACATTGGGATATTCCACAGCCGTATTTGGTGCCCACTAAATTTAAGTGGTCTCTTAGTACCCATAGTATAGGGGTGGAAGGATCCACATCTATCTGGGTGTTTTTTCCATTGATGTTAAGATTGAAATTTGCCATAATAAAGGAGTCATAAATTGAATAGCTTGAATTTAAGGAATAAATTAATATGTTCCTTTTATTAATTCCTTAAATAATCAAGATTTACTAACAGGCATTAAAAGATACCAGAGTATCATCGCGGATTTCTTATCTACCTGAAAGGAAAGGTAGATTATTCCAAAAAAAATACTTCTGAGAACAAAAAAAGCTTCTTATATTTGCTGCCGCTAAGGAGGAATGGCAGAGTGGTCGAATGCGGCAGTCTTGAAAACTGTTGAGGGTCACACCTCCGGGGGTTCGAATCCCTCTTCCTCCGCAAAGAAAAGCTTCACGAAATGTGAAGCTTTTTTTATTCCCCGTAGTCAAAGAAGCTTGCTTCTAATTGACAAAGGGGATAAAAATAAACAACTCGAAGAGGTGCTTTTCTTTGCAGGACCCCCCAAATGGGATCAACGCAGTTAATCCCGGAAGCTTGCTTCTAATTGACAAAGGGGATAAAAATAAACAACTCGAAGAGGTGCTTTTCTTTGCAGGACCCCCCAAATGGGATCAACGCAGTTAATCCATCAAGCGCAACTCGCCATCGCACCATCTGCCCCTCACTTAAAAAGGTCTGCAGACCTTTTTATATGTTCGGTCCGGTTTTTATACCTGCCCGGTTTATGGGACACCTTGAGTATATTTAAACGACCCTTGAAGTTAAACGATTGGGTATTTTAGGAAAGTCTAATTATAGGTGGGATTAATATTGTTCGAGTTGCCTGAATCGCCTTCGGTAAAAATCAAATTTTCTTTATGGGAACCGCCCATTAAAACTGGGCACGAGTCTGGCCGAAGTATTTGGAATTAATGTAATGTAATTGTAATTTAAAAGAGAAATCCAGTAATAATTAAAAGAGAAACTATGGCAAATCCATTGAAAAAGATAGAATCCCTTTCATCCAGAAGGAATTGGTTAAAGAACGTCGGGCTATTGGGTGCTGCATCGATGGCCCCGTCTTTAGTTTTGGCCGGTCCGGAATACGAAAAAAAGAAGAGCACATTTGATAACCAAGCCATACGACTTATCGTATCAACTTACTCCTATTGGCATTTTAAACCAGAAAAGTATCCCATTGAGAAAGTTATCGAAAACGCCGCGCGCATCGGTTTTGACGGGGTAGAGATCCTGCACCGTCAAATGGAGAACGAAACGGTACCGTACATGAACAAATTAAAACGAATGGCCTTCGAAAGGGGGCTGGCCCTTCCATTTCTATCGATCCATCAAAATTTTGTCGAACCCGATGCCATAAAAAGAAAAGAACATGTTGAACATACCTTAAAATGCATCAAACTTGCCGTACAGATGGGCATACCCGCAATACGTATGAATACGGGCAGTTGGGAAGGAAAAAGAGCCCCTGATTATTATCAGACCGGCATACAAAAACCGGTCGAGGGATATACCGACCAAGATGCCATAAAGTGGGTGATAGACAGTATGGGAGAATGTTTGAAGGAAGCTGAGAAAGCTGGTGTGACACTTTGCCTTGAAAATCATTGGGGCCTATCGACCAATATCGATTACCTTGAGGAGATCTACAAAGCCTTGGCTTCGTCACCTGCAATGGGATTAAACCTTGATACGGGGAATTTTGTAGGCGAGCCATATCAACAATTTAAAAGATTGAGTGGATATGCCAATATCATACAGGCAAAAACATATTATGGTGGCGGGGAAGTATACGATAAGGACATTGATTATGACCGTATCGCCAAGATTCTGCGCGATGCGAATTTTACCGGTTATGTTTCACTGGAGATGGAGGGCAAGGAAGACCCCGAGACCGCTGTACCCAAAAGTTATAAGATGTTAAGAAAGGCTTTTGAGGTTTAAATTGATTTCAAAGGCAGGTTAAAATAAACAGCGGCATCACCGGAAAAAATGTACCTAAAGAAATAGAATAATTTGTCTTATGAAAAGAACTGATTTTAGATACATACTCCTGATTACAGCATTGATGTTTAGCTTTGGCTGTTCGGATAAAAGCAACGCACAGGAAGGCGATTGGGAGGGATGCGTCATAGGGATGTATCCTGAAAATGGCAATGAAACCTTGCCCAGCGGTGATGAACAAGAGATCAATGATTTTGAAAAGATCATAAACCACAAAATTGGTTCCGTGGTTTGGTTCCCAACCTGGGATGATGAATTTCCAACCAAAAGTTGTGAAATGCTACAAAAAAGAGGGATCATTCCTCACCTTACCTGGGAGCTGTTTTGGCCCTCAAAGGATGCGAATAACACCCGCCAAACGGGCACAAACGGCTACGATGGGTTCAATGATGTGCTGGATGGTAAATATGACGACTATATCGACCGTTTTGCGCAAGATGCAAAAGCATTTAATCAAAGAGTACTGATCCGTTTTTTACACGAATTTAATGGCAACTGGTACGTTTGGAGTGGCAATAAGAACGGAAATGCAGATGGAGGTCCGGAAAAAGTGGTTGCCGTATGGAAATATGTGGTAGACCGCTTTAAAAATATCGGTGCCGACAATGTAAAATGGCTTTGGGTTCCTCATGGCCCGTCTACAGATCTGTCTACCGAGGCATGGAACAATGTTTCGAACTATTGGCCCGGAGATGCCTATGTTGATTGGATAGGGTTAGATGGTTATAATTTTTATCCACAGGATCCATGGGGTGGGGCAAGACCACTTCGCGATTTCGACAATTGTTTCAGAGACCTTTATGACTCGTGTGCGGTCCTTGGGGAACAACCTATGATGATAGCCGAATTTGGAACAGGTGAGTTTCAATCCGGGGATTTTGATAAAGCCGCATGGGTCAGGGATGCATTTAGAAAAATAAAAACGGAGTACCCCAGACTAAAGATCTTCACCTGGTTTAACATCAATAAAGAACTCGATTGGCGTGTCAATTCATCACCTGAGGCACTTAATGCTTTTCGCGAGGCCATGCAGGATCCCTATTTTATCGGCAGTCCATATAAGCAATAAAAAAGCTTCCCTTGAGCTTGGTCTATTTGTAGTTGATTGAATTGTTGCGCAATCTATTAGCGCACCATATAAACAGTTTTTCTGTTCACAAACTCCATCATCCCATCTTTTGCCAGCTCGCGTCCGTAGCCCGATTTCTTGGTGCCTCCAAAAGGCAGTCTGGGATCTGACTTCACTAATTCATTAATAAAATAGGCGCCGTCACTAACTTTTTCAGCATACTTTATTGCCTTATCTGTATTTGTGGTACACACCGTTACGCCAAGTCCGTATTTCGATTCTTCAGAGAGAGCGAATGCATGATCGATATCCCTGGCTTTGATCATAGCGGCCAAAGGCCCAAAGGTTTCCTGATCAAAAGCGGCCATACCAGGAACCACATCTCCCAAAATGGTGGGTTCGTGGTAACAGCCATTTTGCTTTCCACCCAACAAGAGTTTAGCACCATGTGCAACCGATTCTTTCACCTGTTTGTTCAGCTGATCGGCAAGATCTATTCGTGCAAGTGGACCTATACTTGTGCTTTCATCCAATGGGTCCCCGGCTTTCAACTGTTTTACTGCATTCGTGAATTTCAGAACGAATTCGTCATAAATACCTTCCAATAAAATAAATCGTTTAGCTGCGATACAGCTTTGCCCACAATTGAGCATACGGGCAGTTAAGGCAATTTTTACAGCCTTATCTATATCCGCATCTTCCCAAACGATAAAGGCATTGTTACCGCCGAGTTCCAGGACCGTTTTTTTTATATGTCGGCCCGATATCTCCGCAACAGCCGAACCCGCCCTTTCACTTCCGGTTAGCGTTACTGCTTTTACGGCATCGCTGGAAATGATTTTTTCTGTCTGATCGTGATGTACGATCAAGTTCTGGAAAACATAGGGAGGATAACCAGCCCTGATGAATACTTCCTCAATCTGCTGGGCACAGCCAAATACATTGGGAGCATGCTTTAACAATCCTGTATTACCGGCTGTTATGGTGGGAGCCGCATATCTGAAGACTTGCCAGAATGGAAAGTTCCAGGGCATTATCGCCAAAACACCTCCAATTGGGTCGTGCTTCACAAAGCTTTTATCGGCATCAGTGCTTATGGTTTCGTCTGCAAGAAAGGCCGGGGCATTTTCAGCATAATAGTCGCAAACCCAGGCACATTTGTTTACTTCCGACCTGGATTCCTTAATAGGTTTCCCCATTTCCAGGCTGATCATCTGGGCATACTCTTCCACATTGTCGCGCAATACTTGTCCGGCGTTTTTAAGTAATCTGCAACGTTCAGCTAGTGGTACCATGCGCCAGGATGCAAAGGCTTTCTGGCTTTTAATGAGCCTGTCCTCCAATTCTGTTTGAGTTAGCGACGTATATTGCCCCACGACCTGGCCGTTGTAAGGGTTGATGCTCTTAAATTCCATATTACTTTGTTAGGCTGCCGCTAAGCGCTATTTTTTCGCGTTTGTCTTCGATGATCTGTGAGACATATTTTCCACGAATAGCCTTTATCCAATCTTTTGCCCTTTTGTTGAGTTGAAAATTATCGGTCATCATTCGGCCTCTTGATACCAAGATGCCCATATCGGCTCCTTCGTATACATAATTCCCTTCTTTGGCAATATGTAGGAAAAATGCCTCATTTTCGGTTTCCACTGCTCTTCTATGGGTATCCATTCTATCGAATTGAATATGACCATTGTCGAACATTTTATAAATTCCCGATTTTGGGGCCTCGGATACATACTCGATGGTATCTTCTGTATGTTTGATGATCAACTGGCTCCATCCGTCGATGTTCTCCTGGCGAGCCCATCTCGCATTTAATTCATTTACATTCAATTTATAGTCAACATCCATCCATTCCAAAATATGGAATATAAAAAGAGGGGCGTCTGCCAACGCAAAAACCGCATGGTTGGTGATAGAACTTGCACCGGTTACCCTGGGATTAAGTTCCCCAAGATAAATCTCACCATTGTCCTGATCAATAAGAAAATCCAGTTCAAAATATCCTTTGTACCCTTCCTTTCTCAATTGATCACCGAAAAGTTGAGTGTACTTCGTTGCTTTTTTACGAATTTCCGGGGTAAAGGCATTGGGATAAATTTCATTACCACACCAACCACCTTTGTAAGGGGTCATTTCTTTAAAACCAACGAGTTCGGTCATTAAGGGGGCAACGATTGTCCCATGTCTTGTAACACAAGCCTCAATTGCAGATCCCCTGCAATTAATTCGTTTCATTATTTTTACTTCCTTTTCCTTGACAATTTCCTCTTCGTATTTTTTAAATTCTGCCTCATTTGAGATAAAAAAGGTAGTATGGCCCGAATCTCCAAACGGCGTTTGGATCACCAGATCATTGCCTAGAACCTTAGATACTTTCTTCAGGTGCGCATAATCCAGAACAGGGGAGAGCACATAAGGTACACAGGCTACCCCGGCCTTTTCGGCAATGCGGTTGGTATTCACCTTATTGTCCATAAACGTCCGCATCTTGGCGGTAGGGAACATAACCTGCAGGCCTAATTTTTTTGCGAGCTTCTCTGTCTGTTCATCGAACATTAAAAACATGGCTTTTCCGGCCGACTTTCCTTTTTTTCTTGAGGCTAAAAAATCCTGAACCTCAGGATGCTGCAGGAGATAGTTGTTGATGTCTTCGATACTTGTGAATTCGTCATGCGGAATTTCCTCCTTAGGAGAAAAAACATTAGGGTGCTGCCCGTCAAAACATTCAATATGGCATATAAACTTAAATCCTTTGATCCATTCATCAGCACCTAGCATATTGAAATTTGTGGCACTTATAAAATAAAGCGGCGTCTCGTTTTTATAAAAGAATCTTCTTATATCGGGAACGCCATTAAGCACCTCTGTTGTTGCCGCTTTTTTCGCGGGGATTATTTTCTTTGCTACTGGCTTTGCTACTGGCTTTGCCGCTAGCTTTGCTACAGGCATGGTGACTTTCTTTGCTGGAACTGCTTTCTTGGCTACAGGCTTAGATATAGGCTTAGTGACTTTCTTTGCTGAGACTGCTTTCTTTGTCACAGGCTTGGTAACTTTCTTAGTTGTTGTAGATTTTTTAGTGCTCATTTTTTTATTTTCAATGATTAGATTAGTTGTTTTTTCTTCTTTCCAATAGACATGCCGCCAATGGAAGTGGTGATCTTGTGCCTGTCCAGGATCTTATTCTTGAATACCCTCAGGCCTAAATCGGAACGATATCCGTGTATTTCGCTTACATCCAGTGCGGTAAGGAAATTAATGATCTCATCGCTTACAACCTGGCCCGGAACTAAAACAGGAAACCCCGGGGGATATGGAATTACAAAGGTAGAAGCAACTAATTTTCTGCCAGTACCCATTACTGACAAACATTCGTTCAAGGGAACATATTCATAATTTTCTTCGTCGTATGCCAGGAAATAAGCTTCCCTTAAATTACCTCCGGGAACCCCTGGTGCGGCCTGAAATGAGTGATGGAAATAACTAAAATCAGGTAAAGGGGGAACTTCCTTGGTCAATGAATATATCCTTTTATCCCGTATTTCTTTTTCCTTCTCACTCAAGGATTTTACCTCTTCATCTAGTTCATCCGAAATTTTTAAAAGGGCATTGATAAGATATGTTACACTACCTCTTGTTGTTCCGATATTGGTCATGAATAACACTGTGTTCCTGGAGGTTTTATTGATCTGGATATTGAATTTATCCATTAGGTATTTGTTTTTAAAGGTATCACCATCCACACCTGTCTTTCCGATGTACAAAGTTATTTTGGTAGGGTCTAAAACAAATTCATCTTTCTCCCATGCCTCGTTCATTCGGTTCCAACCTTCGTGCTTGGTGTAGTATTCCTTTAGACCGGTTTGGCGATATTTATTCGGAATAAAATCATGCACGGTAAGCACATCAAAATACTTGCTCAATTGGGGATTATCGTTCACCTTAGCCCTCAAGACCATGGCCATTTCAATACTCTTTTCAACCAATTCGAATCCTTCTAGTTGTACCTGTCTTCTGCCTACATCCAATGAGGCAAGCATTTGATAATTTGGAGAAGTAGAGGTATGTGTCATATAAGCTTCAAGAAAAGTATTTTCACTTTTTCTGCGAAAATCCTCGTCCCAAATATGGATCATGGAACCTTGTCTAAAGCTGCTCAATGTTTTATGGGTACTTTGGGTAGCATAGACCCGTATCCGAACCTTATCGGGATCTGGTAAGGACGATTCGTCTCCATTGTTTAATCCCTTAATATGTTCATTATACTGTTTTCTATACTTGGGACTATTATACTTTTCATAGAGCTTTTTAGCAGTAACCATACCAGTACGCTGCTTATAATTATTTGCAAAGCTTGCAAACGCAAACCAGGCTTCATCCCATAAAAAGACCATATCTGGTTTTATCGCCAATACTTCCTCCATAACCCGTTCCACATTGTAAACAAGGCCATCAAAAGTACAATTTGTCAATAGCAACATCTTTACTTTATCCAGTCTTCCGGCTTCTTTAAGCTGCAGTAATCTGGATTTGATCTGTTCCAAAGGAACCGCCCCATACATGGAATATTCTTCTATCGGATAAGAATCCAAATAAACGGGATATGCGCCTGCCAACACTAGTCCATAATGATGCGACTTATGACAATCCCTGTCGATAAGCACTACATCCTTAGGTTTAACAATGGCCTGCATCACAATTTTATTGGCTGTAGATGTTCCATTGGTCACAAAATAGGTGTATTGGGAACCATAAGCATCTCTTGCCATCTCCTGTGCTTTCTTTAAGGGTCCGGTTGGCTGTAATAAAGAATCCAGGCCACCTGTTGTAGCCGATGTTTCAGCCAGAAACATATTGCGGCCATAAAAATCTCCAAAATCGTTTATCCATCTCGATTTAAAGACTGAATTTCCTCGCGATATCGGCATGGCATGAAAGACGCCAGTCGGTTTTTGGCTGTATTCAACCAAGGCAGAGAAGAAGGGCGTTTCGTAACGTTCCGCGATTCCTCGCATAATAGTCAGATGAAGTTCCTGTATATCTTCGGTTTGATAAAAAATACGTCTAAAACCCTTAATAGTGCTGTCTTTTAAATGTCCCAGGGCAGTATCCGTAACATAATACGTATCTAATTCGGGTCGGATCTGTTTGATCAATCCACCTATAATAGGTCCAAGATCTGTTTCTGGTTTTGACGAAAAATCGAACTTAGTAACTTCTTCGATATACGGTTTAATAAGGGGGGTAATCCCTTTTGAGTGATATGGAGGTGCATAACGTATAACGACCGCCTGTATATTGTAATTAAAAAGTAAGGAGATCATTGCATCCTGAAAAGAACGTTGCACAACCACCCCATACGTAAACTTATCATTGGCAGTGCGTAAATTTCTTAAACTATGCTTCAAAATATGCTCTTCAGATTCTGAAATATTATCTACAAACAAAACCTCGAAATGGTTTTTTCGTACGCTATTGTGTTGTTCGTGCTCTTCGGCCGACTCTATACTGTGTTCATCAAAATCTATAAAGTCGGGATTACTCCTATAACTATCTCCCACTAATTGCTTGGTGGTTTCGGCCACCATATGGGAAAGGGAGGCATGCTCATGTGCAGCAAAGGCTTTTTCTAGTTTATGTAAACGCTCTTTTCCCGGAGATGCAAAAAAACACTCTACGCCCTTTAGATCCTTAAGTAACTCGTTGATCTTTTTTTTGTGTTCTTTTTCGTTCGCGGACCCTTTATGACAGCGGGTTAGTTCGGAAGTTTCAATTTTTAATTGGTTCCAATAATCTACCCGCAGTTGGCCGATGTTATAATAAGGTGCACTTTTTGTTTTGTTCTGAGTCACGATCTAGTTTTTTGAATGAAGGGCGAGTTTGTTTCCTTGGCAGTCGATAAAAATGGCAAAATAACCCGCATCTTCGCCAATAGGGGTTTTAGGCATCACTATTCGTCCGCCTGCCTCTTCCACTTTGTTGAGCACAGCGGACAAATCTTTACCACCGTTTAAATAGATCAAAGGGCCCGTATCACTTGGGACCGATCCAGGGCCTGAGATGACCGCCCCGCCAATACCGGTAGTTACCGGAAAAAAGGCCATTGCATTTACGTCCGTTATGTTCTGTACCATTTCAATCCCGAAAATCTGGTTATAGAAATGAACGGCTTGATGAAAATCGACCGCTGGTATTTCGAACCAACTCACATAGTCCTTAATTTCTTTCCTGTTACTTTTTTTATTTCTAGTTACGCCGCCCATTGTCTTTTCAATTTAGAGTGATCCATCTCCCTTATAGTGTGTGGGATATATCTTATGTTCAAGAGTGTCTTCTTTTATAATCAGTTCTGTCAGTTTATCGAGTCGATTAGGTTTTATGAGTGGGCCAAGAGATTCAAGATAGGGGAGTGGTGTACCCGGTTGATATATGCTGAACTGCCCTAAATGATCTCTAAAGCTTTTGAGGGGCTGTCCCAGACGCAATATGCCCAATTCACGACTTCTTTTGACCCTTGCGATATTAAGTTCAAGTGGAATGATCTCCTCCGTACCTTCAGACTGGTGAATAACAAGTCCGTCTGGCCCGCAGACTATGGATCGGCCGGTACCCCCGGTATCCAATCCGTTGACATCAAAGAAGTAACATTGATTCATTGAAGCCAGGGCTCTTACGATAGACAACTCGATATCTCGGTCTATGGTGCCTGACATGGTGGGATGAAGTATAACTTCTGCACCCATTGACACCAATGTTCTGATGGTTTCAGGGAACCACATGTCATAACATATGGACACTCCAAACCTTCCTACTCCGGGCACATCGAACACACAAAATTCTGATCCCGGTGTTACCCCTGTCTCATAGGGATAAAAAGGAAACATTTTTCGATACCGTGTTACGATTTCCCCTTTAGGATTAATTACTGTTGTGGTATTATAAATTTTGCCTTCACTTTTTTCAAAGATAGAACCAGGCAGCAACCAAATGCCGTATTTCTTGGCCATGGCCTGCATTTCAGCTTCAAAATTATTGGGTATCTCCTGAGCCGTATGGGTTAAAGGGCCGTAAGCGCATAACTCACTAAACATCACCATTTCGATCCAGGGGTAAAGGTTCATGGTGATATCTATTTTCAGCTTCATCATTTCCACATTGGAAGCGACGGCCGATACTTTCATTTGTATTCCTGCTATTGCAAATGGTCTCATATTTTATTTACGTGTTGCTTTTTTAATTTCATTTTCCATAATGGTCATTCCTTTGTCTAATTGTTCGTTGGTGATCACCAGTGGGGAGAGTATTCTAATAATATTTTTATGGGTTCCTGCACTCAGAATGATCAAACCGTTTTCAGAACAGCCTTTTACAATTTTTGCACAAGTTTCTGCATCTGGCTGTCTGGGATCGCCATTTTTGACAAACTCTATCCCTATCATAGCGCCAATACCTCTAACATCTCCAATTTCGGGGCACTCTTGCATAAGGCTTTTCAGTCGATTCATGATTGTTGAACCCACTTCATTGGCCTTTTGGTTAAGATCAATGTCTTTCATGTATTTTATGGTAGCCAAAGACGCAGCGCAACAAACCGGACTACCAATATAGGTGCCTCCAATGGAACCAGACGCGGCGGCATCCATAACTTCAGCTCGTCCTACTACCGCTGCAATGGGCAGGCCAGATCCCATAGATTTTGCATAGGTGGAGATATCGGGCTCAACACCGTAATGTTGCCAGCTGGCCCAATATCCTGTTCTACAAAAACCGCTTTGCACTTCGTCCATAATTAGCATAATACCATGCTCGTCGCAAAACGCTCTGAGCCCTTCTAAATATTTTTGTGGGATAGGGTTAAATCCGCCTTCCCCTTGGATCGGCTCAACAATTATGGCCGCAACGCTTTTAATATCGACCAGATTAAGCGCACTTTCATGTAGTCGTTTAAGCTCATCTTTGACATAGGTGGCTTCATCCCTGTCACCTTTATATCGGTATACATTGGGAAAAGGAAGTCTGTAGACTTCTGGAGCAAAAGGACCGCAATCATATTTATAGCTCACCTTACTGGTCAAAGTCATTGCCATCATTGTTCTACCATGATAGGCCCCCGTATAGCAAATAACAGCAGGTCGTTTTGTAGCCTGTCTTGCAATTTTAATGGCGTTCTCAACAGCCTCTGCACCTGTACTTACTAACATGGCCTTGGTCTTTTTACCATGGGGCAGGATCTTGATCAATTCCTCACATAACTCAATGTAGGGTTCGTAGGTAACCACATTAAAACTGGTATGCAAGTACTTTCCGGCCTGTTCCCTTATTGCTGCCACCACGGGTTCCGGGCAATGACCTGCGTTAACCACCCCTATGCCACCTGCAAAATCAATAAGTTCACGCCCATCGGCATCTATAATTATTGCCCCTTTGGCGCTCTTTACCGTAGCGGTATTAAATACGCCCACGCCATTGGCGACGGCATCTTTTCTCCTGTCCAGGAGTTCCTGCGATTTAGTTATTTCTTTAATCATGCTAAAATTTCTGTTTTTTATAAGGTAAGATTATTACTATAATTTACACCCATTTTCTTGATTTATAAATTGTATAATGTGGGTTTATATTAAAGCTCTTTTTTACAATACAATTTTGCCTACAATTTTACCTGAAAGATCATATAGGATTTTAAGTTTATATAGACCATTATTTAGATTCATCTCATAAATACTTCTATCAGGGGTTTGAATATGATAGATTTGCTGCAGCCCATCACTATTGTATTTTTCTTCTATAGTTAATTGTAAATGATCAGGAATTTTATGTAAAGGCACTAAAGTGACTGTTTCCAGCCATTTGCCTTCACTATTAAATAAAGCAGTGCATTTTTTCTTTTTCTGGTTGAAATTAACGTGCCATTTAAAAACATCGACCTGCTGCCATATGATGTTAGTTGCCTTGGGGTATTTTGAATTAAACGAACGTAAAACCATGGAATTTGCGATGGGCCTCCTTCTTCTGAACAATTGCTTTATTAATAATGACATAAATTAAGTAAATTTCCTTTTCAAGTTTATTCTTTGAATTGATTCAGTCTCAGCTATTCCGTTGCTTAGTTCAAATTTTCAACAATGATCTAATAATGGGTTTTACCATTAAATAGGTTGCAGAACAAACGGATATTTCACTATGTAGATTTAATGTGGGGGTATGTAGCCGACTTGAATTTACAAAGAGCTATAAAGTTAAGTGTTTAGCGCTGTCAGAACTGCTACCTAGGTACCACTTGGGGTTAGAAATTTTAAAATAATCGTAAACTAATTGTGATAAATACGGGTGAAGGCTTGTTAAGTAAAAATTAAGGAACGTATTTTTCCTCGGCAATCAATAAAAGTACTTCCAGGTTCTTAACATTGATCTTTTTACGACTTACTGAGATGGCCCCAAAACGTTTTAATTCCTGGATATGCCTGCTAACGACAGCTCTGGTAGTACCTATTAGACCTGCGATCTCATCGTTGGGTAAGTTATTGATCAATTCCAATTTACGGGTTTCCCCATTTATATTCTTTAGTAACAAAGCTGCAAGGCGCACCAAGGTACTGTGCAGGGTTACATCTGTGGCAACATCCATGAGTTGTTTCATACGCGCCCCTAAATAGTATAAAATGGCCTTATGCATTACAGGATACTCATTGATCCAATAACGCATTTGATCCATAGGAATTTTTAAGACTTCTAATACGTCCAACGCTTCCCAGTATACATCGTGTGGTTTGGTATCCAACAGTGACAGTACGTCAAAAACATCTCCATCAGACAAAACAAAGACTGTATGTTCTCTTCCTGTCTCCGGATTCGATTTAAACACCTTAAGCCTGCCGGAAACAATAAAGTGAAATGTAGAGGCCACCTCTAAACTATTTTTAAAACTTTTCACGTTCCAGCGTTCCACGGTCATTTGGCTTAGAAGGCGTTCTAGAGACTCAGAGCTTGAATCTTTTAAAAAAGAGGATCGTGTTAGAGCCTTTAAATATCTTTGATAATGAATGTTCTCAGATGTCATAAATTCCAATAATAATAAAGTTACTGAAATTTTATAAGAGTGGTGATCTATCTGAGGATTCGCTGCGGCTATAAAAGTAAACACGACAAACGGTGCATTTTAAGGGATAAAATACAGCCCAATTTTGCCTTTGTGCAACCTATCCTTAAAATACCATTTCATAGGTCGAAAAAAAGATACATTTCTACGAAACTGCTAAAAATTCATAGGTGATTTCTCAATTTTTAACAAAAAAACGATGAGTTGGGACCAAAACCTGTGAAAAATTCATAATAAAAAGATCAGCACTCTTTCGAAATTTGACAAGATGAACCCCCAAATCTTATTTTATGAAGAATTTTACTCTCATTGTTAACACGGCGTTAGGAGGTCTGATGCTATTGCTTTGCACTAATGTTATGGCACAGCAAAAGAGGACCGCCAACATAAGTCAAACACAAAGCCTGGAGGCTGACAAGCGTATTGAAGACTACCTAAAACTTTCAAAGCTAGGGTATTCAGAAAAGGAGATTTTTGAAGATCTCGGAAATGTAAGTTTCCTTATAGAGGATTTCAGAACGGCTGCTTTTTGGTATCAGAAACTCATTGATCTCAGTGGAACAGAAGCAGTTTCTCAAAGCTATATTGAGCGTTACAAGGTAGCCATGCATAAGGCAGGAATTGCCAATTATGGCGATGAGTTAGCCCAAGCCGATTGGCATGCCCAGATAAAGGAGGATTATCAGGTAGAAAAAAAATCACCCTATAAGAAACTGACCCCATCACTGGCTAAAAACAATCGCAGACCTACTTTCAGTGCAGCCGAATGGTCTAGTTCCATGGAAGCCCTGAATAAGCTGGCGGGTCTATCTGACCAGCAGGCAGAGGTGCTAAAATTAGACCGTCGTCTTCCCGAAAAGGGATATATACCTCCAGTCACTGTTTCTGCAGACAGGAAAACAGCCTTCTTTAGTAAAGCAACTTATGTAAAACCAGAGTATGGCATTTTTTCCAAAAAGGACCTGGTTCATAAAATTTACAAAGCAGAAAATATTAATGGGCAATGGATGAACGTAACCGAAATAGGTGTTTGTCCGAAATATGCCTCTGCCATACATCCCACCATTTCTCCGGATGGTCAACGATTATTCTTTGCCTCCGATATGCCAGGATCTTTTGGAAAATACGATATCTATGTGGCAGATATTAAAAAGGATGGCAGCGTTGGAATTGCCAAAAATCTGGGACAAAAGGTCAATACAAAGAAGAACGATATGTACCCTAACCTTGTAGGAGGTGAATTATTATTCTTTGCTTCTAATGGTCGAGATGGCCAAGGAGGGTTAGATCTGTTCGCTGTTCAGGTGGGTACAAAAAAGGTAGGCCTGGCGGTTAATATAGGTGCGCCTTTTAATAGCAGACAGGATGATTACGCATTTAACGTAATGGCAGAAACTGGTGTTGCCATTGTAATGTCTAACCGTGGAGATCTTGACAGCAAAGCACAACAACTGGTATTCTCGGTTTCAGATGTTCAGAAAAGTCTGCCGGCACATGACAGGAAAAATAACTTTCTGGAATTGTTGCCCCGGGATCCTAACAGCGTCTATACCAATATCTATTATCAGGATTAAGCAACAATTGATTTTTGACCAACCTTACTTTTTCAAAGTTTAGAGAACAGAAGCGTTTAAAGTGCCTGGCCTTCACACTGCAAACACAAAACTGTATAAAGCCATAGAATTAGATTATCATGAATTAAAAACTAATAATCGGTCGGGTATCATTGGGGATTCATCTGGTTATTACCCAATTGTTAGTGTTCACAGTAACAAGAAGTATTTAAATGCTTTTCAAAAAGATTGTGAGGAGAGCTATTTGGATACGATGCAATTTTATAACCAAGAGAACAGGTTGTATTATGCGTATCTGGCCGATTTTATTTTTTTATGGTCATATAAACTGCAAGAGAATAACTGATGTCCTTGTGACTGTTTTGGATCCCATTCTGCTGTTTTAAGTAAGGTATTTTTGTTGGAAAACTAGCTTTTTTAACAAACCAGGTAGTCGGTTTTTGTCGTAAAATTCCGATTAAATACATCTTTTTCTTACACTTAATCGAAAAAATCTGCATTTCCTAGGACAAAAAGGGTACAAACTGTACTTTTTCATTTCAAAATAGTACAACCCCAAATCTCAATACTATGGAAATGACCTTTACCCCGAAAAAGATCGGAAGAAGCATTCCGCCTTTTTATTCCGAATTCCCAGTGGCGAAAAATCCCTCTAAAAAGCGTGTAAAATTACGCAAGTATTCCTACAGCAGCTCAACCTTGCACCATGGAGTACCAGACGAGCTGCAGTTGACAGATTGTTAATTCGCTGTTGTAAGGATCCGGGCCTCGCTAAAACTTCAATTTTCCGTATTTCTATGGTTTCATTAGAAATGTATTGATGTGGAATAATATTTCCTGAATTAGATTTTTATTGGGTTTCGCGACGCATTGTGGTACTGCCCCAGGTAGATACCTCAAGGACCACTTACGGCTATTTGCAACCAATCTTTTTATTTTTCTAACAATTCAAAACATAATACAACCCCAAATATTGTCATTATGGATACAACTATACTTAAGGTAATTGTGATTGACGATGATCTCAAATTTCACGAAACCTACGCTCTCTATTTCAGCACCTACCGTGAGTATCATTTGGCGGGTATTTATCGCACTGTGGAAGATGCTCTGGAAGATTTTGAACTGGTGCGCCCAGACGTAGTACTCACCGAAATTACTTTTTCCGGACTCTCCGGTATTGAAGGGCTCATTGAATTTCAAAAATTGGAAAATTCAGCCATGGTGATCATGGTGACCTATGAAGACGATTTTAATGGAATAAAGAATGCCTTTAAGTTTGGAGCTGAAGGGTATCTCACCAAGCCCATCAGTAAAAAAGCACTTCGGCATGCCTTGAATGGGATCAAACATGAAGGGGCCGCCATCAGCAATGATATTGCAAAGAAGATCATTTCCATGTACCGCAGGAAAACCTATGAGAATTTCTCAGAGCGCGAAAACCAGATTATAGAGTATCTGGGCCAGGGAGCTACCTACAAGGCAATAGCAGATAAGTTGTTTGTTACCACCAGTACTATCAATTTCCATATCCAGAATATTTATATCAAGCTCAACGTCAATTCAAAGTCGGAGGCCTTGAAAAAGATACGTGAAATGGACGCTGCATAAAGCTGCTATAAGTTATGGGTGCAAGTTGGAAGAAATATTTTCATTAGATCTATTCCGTGGAAGACCTCTCAAAGTAAATATAAAATCTTTCAGGTATTTGTAAGGTCATTTTATCCTCATAAAGCTCTACAAGCTTATTAATTTCAACATTGCCAATGGCGTCTGCATCCTCAACTTTATTATAAAAGATAATGACACTATTATTCTGATCTATAACCCATTGACCGCTTTTTTCAGAATATGTAGCCGCGGAATTACCATTGTTCACTGCCTTCTTAATTTTCAATAGTAACGAACCATCCTTCTTAATTTCTAAGTAGCCAAGATTTTCATCAGTTTTTATTTGGCCCATGATGCCTAAGCCCATATTCATGGCAAAAACTTCCCACTTCCCTATTATGGTTGAATCTGCAACTGAGATGTCCATTCTTTGTTTTCCTTCAGGCTTAGCTTCAACAGAGCTTGAATCTGTTTTTTGGGTAATACTATTCTTAGTTACGGCAATCTCCTCCATGTTATCAGAAATGCCGGTTTCCGGTATGACGGTATTCGTTTTTTCCAATCTAATAATGTCTTTTCCTGAGGTAAGAACCAAGGTGTTCTCTTTTAGTTCTTCAATTATTAAAACCTCAGTTAATTTACCTCTCCTAGACTCAGTTTCAGAATAGAGAATTACTGATTTGTTATCTCTGTCTAATACCCATCTCAATTCATATCTTTTTGTTTTGCTTTTACTCCCTCTAAATAGCCAGCCATCTTTCTTGAAATGCATATAGATATCACCTGTTCCAGAATTAGCTTTTCCATTGACAGTTTGTAAGATCCATATCCCAGTAATCTCTACAGAAACTTCCTCTTCAGGAAAAATAAATATGCTTAGTAGTGTAAGGATTACTATCGAATATTTAATCATAATTAATTTTAATTAAGGCTCGAAGTTAACTTATTAATTTGACACATTAAACTACACATTACAAGGTGTATAGTTCATTGTGGCAGAAGATTAAATCAAAATTAAATTTGTAAATTAAACTGATTTCTAAAGCGGAATAATCCTGCGGATGAATCCACAACGAAATCATAGCCAAGACTGTTGGCAGTAATTTGAAAAGGTTCATATATCAGCTAATAATTTAATCATGAAAAAAGTATTTTTTTTATTTGTAATTGCAATTATATCCAGTTGCTCCAATAATGAAACCCTTAGACCAGGTCAAGATTATCTAGAGGTTGAAGGTGGCAAAATCTGGTATCAGGTTCTAGGAAATCAGAATAAAACTCCTATTGTCTTGTTGCATGGTGGTCCCGGTTATCCCAGCTATTACCTGAATCCTCTTAAAGACCTTAGTCAAATTCGTCCGGTAATCCTTTTTGACCAATTAGGCTGTGGCCGTTCGGATCGAATTAATGACACCGATCTAATGACCATTGAAAGTCATATCGAACAGATAAAAAAGCTAACCACTTTCTTAAAGGTTGATAATTTCCACTTGTACGGTCATTCCTGGGGTTCTATGCTTGCCCTGGAATATTATTTAAAATATCCTGAGGATATTAAAACTTTAATATTTGCAAGCCCAAGCTTGAATGTAAATCTTTGGGAATCAGATATGGATACGTTAATTTCAATGATGCCGGATTCGGTTCAAATACCTCTTATGGAAATCAAAACCAATATTATTACAGATACGGTTAAATTAAATCAGGCAATTAATCAATTTTATCAGAATTTTTATTTTAGAAAATTGCCTCCTTCAGCTGAATTAGATAGTACTTTAAAAAATATAGGAATTAGCGTATATCAACATATGTGGGGACCCAATGATTTTATAGCTACAGGAATCTTGAAAAACTACGATAGAACAAAGGATTTAGAAAAAATAAAAGTACCTACTCTTTACATTACGGGAGAGTTTGATGGTGCTAGACCTAGTACAGTAAGACACTATCAATCACTTACTCCAAATTCAGAAATGAAAGTTATAAAGGACGCAGGACATGTTACAATGCATGATGCTTCAGATGAAAATGTAAAGATTATTAATGATTTTTTGCTGGAGTTGCAATGATTGTGATGAGTAAAAAACTGCCAACAATGTATATAAGCCATTCCCGCCTGGCGGACAGGCAGGAAAACGGCTCTTATATAAGACCGTAATAGACTTGAGTTGCATTCCTAAAAACAAGGATCATGAAAAACAGACGATTTTTTATCATGATGACTACTGTGGTAATCTTATTGTTTATACCACTTATGGCAATGCAGTTTACAAATGAAGTTAATTGGAATATATCTGACTTCATTGTCGCCGCTGTACTCTTGCTAGTGGCTGTATTCACCTACGAACTTATTTCAAGGAAAGTAAAAACACCAAAAAACAGGACTATTTTATCCGTGGTTCTTTTGATAATTTTCCTTCTCATTTGGGCAGAACTTGCCGTAGGTATTTTTGGAACGCCTTTAGCTGGCAGTTAAATGGCTAATGTAACTGCCGGTATAATTGGCTGCTTATAGCTATTTGTGAAAGGAGTACAATTTAGCATACCACTTTATTCTTCCAACAATCATTACTCTTTTTCACTTTCAGATAGTAGAATAGATATCCATAATTCGAGAAATTACTTTTTAGCATGTATTTTTGCGCTATGGAAGCATGGTACCATTATGTGCTATTGGTAGTGGTTGGATTTGTGGTTGGTTTTATCAATACCATTGCCGGAGGTGCATCACTTATTTCCCTGCCGGTACTAATCTTTCTCGGACTTCCGCCCAGTGTGGCCAACGGAACTAACCGGGTGGCCATTGCCTTTCAAACGGCAATTGGGGTTGCCGGATTTAAAAGTAAAGGGGTCTCAACCTTCCCGTTCAATATCTATTTGGGTATTGCCGCATTGTTTGGCTCAATCCTTGGTGCCTCTATTGCCGTAGACATAAAGGGGGAGACCTTTAACAGGATTCTGGCAATCATAATGATAGTCGTAGTGCTGATCATTGTCTTTAAACCCAAGATCAACCTGGAAGACATGCAGGAGCGACTAACCGGGAAATACCTCTGGGTAGGGATGATCGTCTTTTTTTTTATTGGGATATACGGAGGCTTTATCAATGCCGGGATAGGATTCGTTATTCTTTTATTTTTACATTATTTTCATCGCATGAGTCTGGTGAGGGCTAATGCGACCAAGGTGGCCGTGGTTTGCATCTATACCCTAGCGGCATTGGCCGTTTTTATACTAAATGATAAGGTTATTTGGAAGGTGGGCCTTGTATTGGCTATTGGGAATGGGTTAGGGGCCTGGTTTTCCAGCAGGGTCTCGGTGAATAAAGGCGATGGCTTTATTAAAACATTTTTGGTGATCATGGTGATCGCCATGGCAATTAAATTATGGTTTTTTACATAAAAAATGGGAGATAGTATTGAACGATTAGAGTGGCGATATGCGGTCAAAAAATTTGACACGGATGCCTATTTATCAGAGACGCAATTAGAAAAGCTGATCAAGGCTTTTAATCTAACAGCTACCTCATACGGGTTACAACCTATACGTCTTGTGGTTCTTAAAAATAAGGAGGTGCAGGCAGCTCTGGTTCCGCACTCCTACAAGCAAAACCAAGTGGCCCAGGCTTCTCATGTACTGGTTATTTGTATTGAAACGAATATTGATCAGGAATATATTACCAAGTATTTTGAAAAAGTAAAAAAGGTTAGGGGCACCAGTGATCAGATCCTTTCTCCTTTTAAAGATGCACTGGTAGATAGTTTTTCTGAAAAGGAGACCGAAGAGATACGTCAATGGGCTACCAACCAGGCTTATTTGGCCATGGGGAATCTACTGACCGTTTGTGCCATTGAACATATTGATGCCTGCCCCATGGAAGGTTTTATCCCTTCTGCCTATGATGAACAACTGGGTCTTAAACCTATGGGACTTTCTTCTGTGTTAGTATTGCCTGTAGGAAAAAGAGCAAAAGATGATTTCTTTTCGGAAATGAAAAAGGTTCGCAGAGACCTCTCTGAAACTATAATCCATATAAAATAAAGAGTAAACAGAGATCTATGCCCGGATTTGAAATGTTTGGAGCCCTGGAAAGGGCAGAAGTACAGGAAGTATTAGATTCTGGCGTGCTGATGCGATATGGCTTCGACGGGATGCGAAAAGGTCATTGGAAGGCTAAGGAATTAGAACAGGCGCTTGCCGCTCGAATGCAAACTGCCTATGCCCATACGGTAAGCAGTGGTACCGCCGCATTAACGGTTGCTATGGCCAGTGCCGGGATAGGCGCCGGAGACGAAGTGATCATCCCAACATTTACCTTTGTAGCCAGTTTTGAAGCTGTTTTAGCCTTAGGAGCTATCCCTGTATTGGCAGATATTGATGACACCCTTGCCCTGGAGCCGAATGCAGTAGAAAATGCGATCAGCAAACGAACCAAAGCTGTAATGCCGGTACATATGTGTGGCTCTATGGCTAACCTTAAGTCGCTGAAGGCACTTTGTGATAAGCATAATTTAGCACTAATAGAAGATGCCTGCCAGGCAATTGGCGGAAGTTTTGAAGGCAAACCTTTGGGTAGTTATGGAGATATTGGGTGTTTCTCTTTCGATTTTGTGAAGACCATCACCTGTGGAGAGGGGGGAGGCCTTATCACGAATAACAAGGCCTTTTATACCAATGCAGATCATTATTCCGATCATGGTCACGACCATGTTGGAAAGGACAGAGGTGCAGAAACACATCCTTTTTTAGGCTATAATTACCGAATTTCCGAATTACATGCGGCGGTAGGCCTGGCCCAGATTAAGAGGCTGGACGACTTTCTGGCGATTCAAGAAAAGCACTACAACATCCTGGTAGCATCCATTGAAAAATTGGAAGGGATAACCCTAAGACGGGTACCGGAAGGTGGGGTGCAAAACTATTCATTTCTGAATTTCTTTTTGCCTACGGAAACTATGGCGCGAAAAGCGCAAAAAGAACTTGTAGCCGCCGGGGTAGATGCCTGTTTTTATTGGTATGACAACAATTGGCACTACCATACAAAATGGGAGCATCTTAAAGGCTTACAAAGCCTGGGGCCGGTGTCTGAACAAGTTAAAAAAGGCATGAAACAACAAGGAGGACATAATTTTACTGCCTCTGATCAATGGATGGGCAGAACGGTATCTTGCCTGATAAAATTGAGTTGGACAGAAGAAGAAGTGACAAAAAGAGCTACCACCCTGCATCGTATTTTAGAGAAAATCTTAAGAGAGGCTTAGTAGGGAACGTATTCCACGATCTCAAGGCCATATCCTACGATCCCAACACGCTTGGTTTGTCCGGTATTGGTCAATATCCGCATCTTACTGATGTTAAGATCATGCAGGATCTGTGCGCCAATACCAAAATCCTTGGTATCCATATCAATTCCTGGCGCTTTCATGATTCCCTTTGCCTGGTTTTCCCTAAGACCCTTTAAGCGATTCAATAAATTAAGGGATTCACTGGTCTGATTAATAAATACAATAGCTCCATTACCCTCATTATTGATGGCACGGAACATATCATCTAACTTTTGTTCGGCATTATTGGTGAGGGTGCCCAGAATATCATTGTTGACCAGGGTTGAATTAATTCGCGTAAGCACAGCATCATTGCGCTTCCAAAACCCTTTAGTAAGTGCAATATGTACTTGTTCATTGGTGGTCTGCTTGTAGGCATGGAGGGTGAAATGACCAAATCTGGTCTCCACTTCAAAACATTCCTTTTTTATGATCAGACTATCGTGCTGCATACGATAAGCCACCAGATCTTCAATGGAAACTAGTTTCAGATCGAACTTTTTCGCCACCTCAACCAAATGCGGTAAACGCGCCATAGTACCATCCTCGTTTAAGATCTCAACAAGGATCCCTGCAGGTTCGAAGCCCGCGAGTCGAGCAAAATCGACTGCTGCTTCTGTATGACCGGTGCGTCGCAATACCCCACCATTTTTTGCCCGCAATGGAAAAATATGACCGGGCCTTCCCAAATTATGTGGTTTCGTCTCCGGATCAACCAGGGCTTTGATGGTCTTTGCCCTGTCATGGACAGATATACCTGTGGTACATCCGTTACCAATAAGATCTACTGAAACTGTAAATTGTGTATGATGTAGTACGGTGTTGTTTTGCACCATCATGGTCAGATCTAACTCTCCACATCGTTCTTCTGTAAGCGGTGTGCAGATCAGACCCCGGCCATGTTTGGCCATAAAATTGATCATCTCAGGGGTTACCTTATCAGCCGCAGCAATAAAATCGCCCTCATTTTCCCTGTTTTCATCATCTACAACTATGATCACCTTACCGTTGCGTATATCCTCAATGGCCTCTTCAATAGTGTTTAATTGTATTTTCTTTTCTTTACCCACAATCATGAGGTCTTTTTTTTGAATCGTTTTCGTACTGCTTCAGCAATTATATCCCAGACATGACCAAAACTCATGAGCCCCCTATCTGCAGTAGCCCTTCTCGTTAAAATAATACTCAAAGGTAACATTATTAAGGAAGAAAGCCAGGCTCCCAGTATAGGGTTAATGTTTCCTTCCTTGGAATAATTCCCTGCAAAAACGCCGATAAAGTAATATGTAAGAAATAAGGAAATAGCAATTACCATGGGCAATCCAAGCCCGCCTTTTCTAATGATTGCTCCAAGGGGAGCGCCTACAAAAAATAAAATAATGCATGACAATGCCAGGGCATATTTCTTATGTAGGGAAAGGATATGCATGTTGTAGATCTTGTATTTATTTTGGATGTCTTGTTTCTTCCCGCTTACAGAATTAACAATATTTGAAATGGAATTAGATGCAGCACTCATGATCTGGCTTTTTTGCCAATTTTGGTAGAGGTCCAGTACATCACTGCTTGTCCTAACCGTATCCTTTGCCTTTACTTTGGCTAATATGGAATCATTGCTAATTTTGTATTTAATTTCGGTTGTAAGCGTAGAATCTTTTTCAGTCATTAAGACAAAAGCTCCCATCCGGGTGGTAATGTTCTTCGAAAATGCACCTAGAACGGTAAGATTATTATCCTTGATAGAGTCTATATCTTTTTTAAGTCGGGAAATATTCTTCATCTTATCCGTTCGTACATTCCGTTCTTCCTCCAGATCCTGGTCATTTTCCGGGATCTCAATGTTGATCGTATAGGTCTCAAAATTTGATTTGGCGAAAGGATGACGCTTGCGCTCATCCGCAGCTTTGGGAACAAGCTCTTCATAATAATGACCGTCTGAAAGAACCAATTGAATAATATCCGATGCTTCGCTGCTTATGAGTTCTCCCGTCGCCGCTTTAATAACGGTATTGTTCTTTTGCAGGTTCGATTTTTTATGGATGATGACATTTCTCAGGTATTTATCATTCTTCCCATATTTTTCATCTACCTTGATGTTCATGCCTTCAAAGTCACTAAAAACGCCTTCTTCAATGACCGCTGCAGGCTTTACTTTAGCAATGTTACGTCGTAGGTTGTAAATTTTTTGTTCGGAAGCTGGGATCACCGTATTGGCGAAGTAAAAGGTAACGCCTCCCAATAAGACCACCAGCACAATGACACTCAACATGGATCGCTGTAAGGAGATCCCGGAGGCCTTCATGGCGGCAAACTCGTAATTCTCCGCAAGAGAACCAAAGGTGAGGATAGAAGCTAAAAGGACCGTAAGTGGCAAGACCTTTTCGGTCAGATTGGGCATCAGGTAAAAGAGAAATTTCCCGATGATCACTATATCCAGACCCTTCCCGGCAATATCATCAATAAAGAGCCAGATCGTTTGGAAGATGAAAATGAACATCAGGATCACAAACGAACTTATAAAATTGTACAAGAACCGACTTAAAATGTACTGGTCTAGTATGCGCAAAGTGCTAGTTTCTTATGATGTAGTACCCTTCATCTTTATACTTGGCCTCATCAAAAGTAAATAAGGTTTTTGACAACGGCTGATTCGTTTTAAAAGAATTAACAGTAATGGTGGTCTTGGTTCCATTCTTCCCTGTCTCAATCAATTTATAGATATGTTTGGTCTGGGCATCAATCCCTAACAAAATAGAAGCGATCTCAGAATGAGTATCTATTGGGGTAAGTTTTACATACTGAATCTTCCTCCCTTGAACATTCTGAAGAATATCCCAGGCGTAATTATGGCCTTTTTTATAAAAGGTCAGCATTTTGGAAGGGGTGATGGTATTTTCTTCGTCCGACCTATCTTCAATGGTCACTTCTTCATTTTCAGGAACAATGGTATATACCTTTTTACCATCAAATATCTGTTGTGATCCAAGATAATTAAACAGATATTTATCTCCCTCCATGGTTACGTCGCCCCTCGTTTCCTGGTTGATGTTGGCCTCTTTGTTTTCCAGGGTATATTTAAAGGTCACTTCAATATTATTATATCCCTGTACTTTATTATAAACCTCATCCAGCAGAGCCTTAGCCTTTGCAGCATCCTGAGCATAACTGCTCAAAGCTGTAAACATCATTAGTGCTAAAATTAATATATTTTTCATGTCTTATTTGGTTTCTTCGTTTAACATTTTATCAAGGGCATAGATGTCTGGTATCAAGACCGATCTGGCTTTACTGCCTTCAAATGGCCCAACGATCCCAGCTGCTTCCAGTTGATCAATGATACGCCCTGCACGGTTATAACCCAACTTAAGCTTCCTTTGAATCAAAGAAGCTGATCCCTGTTGAGCTGTTACAATAACCTCGGCAGCATCTCTGAACAAAGCATCTCTGTCGGAGATATCATAATCAAGACCTGTGCCAGAATCTTCACCAGAATATTCAGGAAGTAAATGCGCACTTGCGTAGCCTCGTTGTGATCCAATATATTCGGTGATCTTAGCAACTTCCGGGGTGTCTACAAAGGCGCATTGTATGCGGGTAACGTCGTTTCCTTGCGTAAATAGCATATCACCCCTTCCAATGAGCTGGTCAGCTCCCTGGGCATCTAAAATAGTTCTGGAGTCTATCTTTGAGGTAACTCTGAAAGCTATTCTGGCTGGGAAGTTGGCTTTAATGATCCCTGTGATGACATTTACCGAAGGTCGCTGTGTAGCTATGATAAGATGAATCCCTATAGCCCGGGCCAATTGCGCCAATCTTGCAATGGGAGTTTCAACTTCTTTACCTGCCGTCATGATCAGATCTGCAAACTCATCGATGACCAGAACAATATAGGGTAGGAATGAGTGCCCGTCATTAGGGTTGAGTTTCCGCGCTTTGAATTTGGTATTGTATTCTTTAATATTACGTACCATGGCCAGTTTTAGCAAATCATAGCGGTTGTCCATTTCAATACAGAGAGAATTCAACGTATGGATCACCTTGGTATTATCCGTAATTATGGCCTCCTCAGAATCTGGCAGTTTGGCCAGATAGTGACGTTCTATTTTGTTGTAGAGCGTTAATTCTACTTTCTTAGGGTCTACCAGGATGAATTTAACTTCCGCCGGATGTTTTTTATAGAGCAGGGAAGTAAGAACTGCATTGAGTCCAACGGATTTACCCTGACCTGTGGCACCTGCCATGAGCAGATGAGGCATTTTTGCGAGGTCTACCACAAAAGTTTCATTGCTGATAGTCTTTCCAAAGGCAATAGGCAATTGCATTTCCGCCTTCTGGAACTTACTTGACGCGATCACCGAGCGCATAGACACCGTGGTGGCCTTTTTATTGGGAACTTCGATCCCAATAGTTCCTTTCCCGGGGATAGGAGCAATGATCCTGATTCCCAATGCAGCCAAAGAAAGGGCTATATCATCTTCGAGGTTCTTTATCTTGGAGATGCGAATCCCTGCTTCGGGAACGATCTCATACAGCGTTACGGTAGGACCTATGGTAGCCTTTATCTGTGCAATACCTATTTTATAATTCTTAAGGGTATTTACTATCTTGTTCTTATTCTCTTCCAGTTCCTCCTGGTTGATGGTGATACCGCCAGTGAAGCCATGCTGATCTAGCAGATCGAGATGTGGAAATTTGTAATTGCTTAATTCGAGAGTAGGATCGAATTCACCAAAATCGGCTACAAGCTTGTCCGAAAGAATGTCTTTTTCTTCCTTTTCTTCAGCAACGGCACTTACTTCCATGGCAATTTCATCTTCCTTACTGGCTGCTTTTGTCTCCTCAACTATCTTAGCCTCTTTGGAATCATCCACCAGGGGGGGAATGTCTTTTTTATGTGTATAGGTATCCAGTTTAATTTCGTTGTCCTCTTCTTTAATTATTGTAGTAGGTTCTACTTCTTTCTTTTTGAATTCGGATCTAACGGAAGCTGATTTCGACTTAAAAAAATGGGCAATTCCCTCAGGGGTAACTTTAAATAAGCGCACCATAATAATGGTGAACATAAAAAGAAGAATAAGGAAAACTCCAATTTTACCTGTGTAGTCCTGTAGGAAATCATTCATTTCATATCCTACCAGTCCGCCTAATAAAGGCTGCTGTTCTGCAAAGAACCCTAATGCAATTGAGGTCCAGATAAGTAGGAGCAAACCCCAAATCCATTTCCTCCATAATCCTATTTTAGGGATGCTAAGGAACATATAAAGTCCGGTTAGGCATAAAAGAAAAGGAAGGATAAACGAAGCGATTCCAAATCCTTTATACATAATATAATGACTAACGCTGGCCCCAAATTTATTTAGTAGGTTCTTTGCCTGTTCATTGCGGTTGGCAAATTCTGAGAGCAGGCTTTGATCATCCTGCCAGGTGAAATAAAATGAGATGAAAGAGAAGAACAGAGCAATACTTAAGAATATCAATAAGCTTCCCAGAATGATCTTATTCTGTCTGGATAGCTTGAAAGATTTTCTTTTTTTAGTAGCTGTAGGTTTTGACTTTTTTTTCTTGGTTGCCATTAATGCATGCAGTTCATGGTGTAAAAATACAAATTTACCTAGGATGCCGAAGGGGTCAACGATTTAAAATATTTTTGGCAAGTAGATGATCAAACCAAGGATACTTGCTGCAACAGCTGCTATCATTACTGCGCCTGCCGAAATATCTTTTATTAGACCGATCTTTGGGTCATGTTTTGGTTGTACAAAGTCCGATAATTTTTCTATGGCCGTATTCAAACCTTCAATACCCATTACCAGGCCTATGGCCAGTGTTTGTATCATCCATTCAACCCTTGAGATCTCGAAATAAAATCCCGCAATAGTAACCACCACGGCCAGCATAAATTGCAATTGAATGCTGCTTTCTGTTCTGAGTAAAATAAAAGCGCCTTTTGCCGCATATGCAAATCCCTTTACACGATTATTTAGGTACGATTCTTTACCCATTTGTAAGTGCCTCCAGGGCTTTTTTATAGTTGGGTTCGTTTGAAAATATAGGCACGTGTTCCGTATAGATCACCTTTCCCTCTTCATTTATAATAACAATGGCTCTGGAGAACAATGATCTCAAAGGGCCATCTTTAAAAGTGACCCCATAGTCTTCTCCAAAAGATCCTTCTTTATAATCTGTCAGCATTACCAGATTGTCTATCCCTTCTGCTCCACAAAACCGGCTTAAGGCAAAAGGAAGGTCTGTAGAAACACAAAAAATAACAGTATTTTCTAATAGTGATGCCTTCTTGTTAAATTGATGGACAGATTGAGCACAGGTGCCAGTATCAACAGATAAAAAGATATTGAGCACTACTTTCATCCCTTTATAATCTTTCAGAGAAACAGTGCTAAAGTCGTGCTTGGTAAGTGTAAAATCAGGTGCCATTTCGCCCACTTCAGGCAGTTCGCCCACCGTATTAGAGGATGTGCCCCTAAGCTCTATTAATGCCATTTTTGGTATAAATTTTGAAGGTCGAAAAATAGGAAATAAATAGGGTTTATAATAAGTCCCAGGTTAAAAGTTTTATCCGAGGCCCAAAAGTTAATAACAGTTGAGAACTAGTAATTAGGCCGTTGTAGTTGTGCCCAATTGCTTTATCTTAATTTTAAGGGCTGCAAAAATCAGGGTCGTGATCGGACTTAACCAGTTAAAGATGGCAAAGACAAAGTAGTCTGCCACACTTACACCTAATACTCCGCTATGATAGGCGCCACAAGTATTCCACGGTATAAGAACAGAAGTAACCGTACCTGAGTCTTCCAATGTTCTACTGAGATTTTCGGGAGCCAGTCCACGATCTTCATAAGCTTTGGCAAACATTTTTCCTGGAACCACAATGGCAAGATATTGATCTGAGGCCGTAACATTAAGAGCAAGACAGCTTCCCACGGTACTGGCAAATAACCCAAAGGTGGTCCTGGCCATGCCCAATAATGCATTGGTGATCCTTGAAAGTGCTCCAATCCCATCCATAATTCCTCCAAATACCATGGCACAAACAATGAGCCAGATAGTACTTAACATCCCGGCCATTCCTTTTGCAGAAAAAAGTTCATTCAAAGTAGGATTATCTGTAGCTATGGAGGTTTTAATGGTGATGGCATTAAGGATCCCTTTATAGCCATTCTCGAAAGTAAGTTCCTTGGCACCTGTTATTCCTGCAACTATCTCGGGCTGAAAGAACAGGGCAAAAGCGCCACCCAATAAAGTTCCTATGAGCAAGGCCAAAAGAGGAGGAGCCTTTTTTATGATCAAAAGGATTACAACTATCGGGACTATAAATAACCATCCGTTAATATTAAAAGTGGCATCAATAGAAGATAAGATATTGGCCGTATCTGCCACACCTGTGGTCTCTAAATTCAATCCAATGATGATAAAGACCAATAAGGTCACAGAAATAGTAGGAATAGTAGTTATGGTCATATACCGAATATGATCGAACAGTTCACCACCGGCCATAGCCGGAGCTAAATTGGTAGTATCTGAAAGGGGCGACATCTTATCCCCAAAATAGGCGCCAGATAGAACGGCACCAGCGGTCATTCCTAATGAGACACCCAGGGCTTCTCCAATTCCAATAAGGGCAATTCCCACAGTGGCTGAGGTGGTCCAGCTACTCCCGGTTGCGATAGAGATTATAGCACAAATAATGACACAGGCCGCAAGAAATATAGTCGGATTTAATATTTGTAACCCATAATAGATCATCGCAGGGATAATTCCACTAACTAACCAGGTTCCGGCTAAGGCCCCAACCATAAGGAGGATCAAAATGGCACCGGTGGTCGATTTTACATTTTCGGCTACCTCAGCCAGCATTTGTTTGTAGGAAACTTTGTTAAAAAACCCGACAACAGCAGCTACTGCACCGCCCATAAGAAGAATGAACTGATTGGATCCGCCAGTAGCATTATCTCCAAAGACAAAGACATTATAGGCCAACATGCCTACCAGGGCTACCACAGGAATAAGCGCTTCCCAGATGTTCAGCTCTTTATTCTCTACAATATGTTCATTCTCCCTGTGTGAGTTCGATTTTTTGGCCGTCATGTAGTTTGGTTTAGTTTGCTCGTAATATTACAATTTTAGCAACGGTTGTGCAAACCTCCCCAATGACAGTCTTATACTGAGACCTTATTCTTATTCAATATTCCTAATTGATGCATACAAGTACGCATTAAGGTATACGTCCTGTGTATATCATTATCCAGCCCTATAGAAAATCTGATCAGGCCATCAGACAGCCCCATTTCTTTTTGTTCTTCCAGAGGTATTTCAGAAGAAGTAGAAGTTCCCGGGGCGCTAAAAAGTGTTTTGTAAAAACCAAGGCTTACAGCCAGATAGCCCAAATTCATTTTTTGCATTTGTTCCATTAACAAATTTGCCTTTTCCAGGGTACCAACATCTATTGTCATAATACCACCATAGCCATATTCTGCTACCATTTGTTTTTTCATCTTTTTATGTCCCGGATGTGAAGCCAGGCCAGGGTAGACAACCCGGAGTCCGTCTTTTTCAAAATGCTGAGCCAAATAAAGTGCATTTTCACTGTGCTTTTTCATGCGGATATGCAGCGTTCGCATATTCTTTAAAATGGAAGAAGCTCTCAAACTATCCAGGGTACTGCCAAGAAGCATACCGGCACCACTATTTACATCTTTTAATGCCAGGCAGAAGTCTTTGGTGCCGCAAACTACCCCTGCAACGCAATCACTGGTTCCATTGATGAATTTCGTAAGACTGTGTATTACCACATCGGCCCCCAATCTTCCAGCAGCTATCGAAAGTGGAGAAAAAGTATTGTCTACAACCAAAGGAATATTATGTTTCTTAGCCAATTTGGAAAGTCCTTTTATATCTGCAACTTCCAGTAGGGGATTACTAACGGATTCACAGTAGATCATTTTTGTTTTGGGGGTAATTGCCTTTTCAACCAATTCTAATTTTGTGATGTCTACAAAGGAAGTATCGATTTTGAATTTCTTAAGAAAATTCTTCATAAAAGCATAGGTGCCTCCATAAATGGTTCTGCTACTTATAATATGATCATCTGCATTACACAATTGTAGAATTACAGCTGTTATGGCGCCCATTCCGCTTGCGGTTACATTTGCGGTCTCTGTGCCTTCTAACGCAGCAAGGGCCTCGCCTAAATACAAATTGGAAGGGGAGGAGTGCCTGCTGTATAGATAGCATCCTTCGGTATTTCCTTCAAAAGTATCGAACATGGTTTTGGCCGATATGAAGGTATAGGTTGAAGAATCTGAGATGGAAGGATTCACTCCGCCAAACTCACCAAAATTGTGAAGTTCCTGAATTTTATCTGAAGCATTGAAAGACATAAGAAGTAGAATTTAGTTGGGATAAAGATAGATATACATAGATCATAATACAATAAATATTTAATTATATAGATTATAAAACTATAAATATTGTAATAAATAGATATATTTACTAATTATATTCAATAATCTCAAAATAGTAGAATTTCATTCATATGAAACTAGATGATTTAGACAAGCATTTATTAAGCCTGCTACAGGCAAATTGTAAGAAGACCACTAAGGAATATGCAAATGCTTTAGGACTTTCAACTACGGCTGTCTATGAACGCATTAAACGCCTAGAAAGAGACGGCGTTATTCAAAAATATGTGGCCCTCATAGACAAACATCAGGCATCTATGGATTTTACGGCACTCTGCCATGTAAAATTAAGTCAGCATATAAAAGATTACGTGCTTCAATTTGAACGGGAAGTACTGCAGCTAGAGGAGGTCTCTGAATGCTATCATGTGAGTGGGGACTACGATTATATTTTGAAGATACATGTAGCTGATATGGCCGCATACAGAGAATTCATGGTCACCAAACTCACGGCGCTAAAGAATATAGGGAGCACTCAAAGCTCTTTTGTGATCAACGAGGTAAAAGCAACCACCGCTATTGCCCTGTGAACGCCCTATTAAACTCATGTTAATTGGAAGTGTTAAGGCCTAAATTTCTGTACCTTCCTTAATACAAAATCAAAATAGCATGAATCGAATCCACTTTTTAAGATCAGTAGGAGGTTTTGGACTCCTTGCATCGGCAGCCTCTTTATCATCCTTTAAAAGTCAGGACGAACCACAATTAGATAAGTCAATTGTACAAGAATTCGTTGGAGCATCTCACAGAGATATGGACAAGGTAAAAGAATTGCTGGAAGAATATCCGACTCTTCTCAATGCCGCACATGATTGGAAGTACGGCGATTTTGAAACTGGACTTGGAGCAGCAAGTCATGTTGGCTTTAAAGAACTCGCTCAATACTTCTTAGATAAAGGGGCCCAGGCTAACATCTTTACGGCCTGTCTTTTTGGAAAAATAGAGATCGTAAAGCCTATGCTTACAGCATTTCCAAACACACTACATTCAAAAGGGCCACACGGCTTCACCTTGCTTCACCATGCGGAAAAGGGTGGGGAAGAAGCCTTAGATGTAAAGGATTATTTGGTCTCCCTTGGTGCGGTAGACAAAAAGATCGCACTCTATTAAGCCTCATTTAATTTTGAATCCTTTCTAATGGAGACACCATACGGTTGAAATTAAAAACATTCGTACTTTTGATACGTTGGAATTTAAAATTCCTTTTTAAACTTTACTGCGCCTAAAAAAAAACGAACTATATGACTCAATTTGATGTGGCCATTATTGGCTCTGGACCAGGCGGATATGTTGCCGCTATCCGTTGTGCCCAACTGGGAATGAAAACAGCGATCATTGAAAAATACGCAACCCTGGGAGGTACTTGCCTAAATGTAGGATGTATTCCTTCCAAAGCCCTGTTAGATTCTAGCCATCACTATGAAGATGCGATTAAACATTTTGAAGAGCATGGCATTGAAATTCCGGGGGAAGTAAAAGTGAATCTTGCTAAAATGATTGGTCGGAAACAAGCAGTTGTAGATCAGACCACCAAAGGGATCCAATTCCTGATGGATAAGAATAAAATTGAGGTTTTCCAGGGAATGGGTAGTTTTAAAGATGCTACTCATATCGAGATCAAACCTGCAAAAGGAAAAACGACCACTATAGAGGCAAAGAATACTATTATAGCAACAGGTTCTAAGCCTGCCAGTTTACCTTTTATCTCCCTGGATAAAGAGCGTATCATTACGTCAACAGAGGCGCTCGAGTTAAAGGAGATTCCAAAGCACATGATCATTATTGGTGGTGGGGTTATTGGTTTAGAACTGGGACAAGTATATAAGAGGCTGGGTGCAGATGTTACTGTGGTCGAATTTATGGACAGGATCATTCCCGGAATGGATGCTGGGCTTTCCAAAGAATTAATGCGTGTCCTTAAAAAACAAAAAGTAAAATTTCACCTTTCTCATAAGGTAAAATCGGTAAGCCGAAAAGGAAAAGAGATTACCGTAATAGCAGATGACCCCAAAGGAGGCGAACTAACGCTAAAGGGCGATTATTGTCTGGTTTCCGTAGGGAGAAAACCCTATACCGATGGATTGAATGCCGCAGCAGCTGGGGTTTCATTAGATGATAAAGGCCGCGTATTGGTCAATGATCATTTACAGACCAATGTAGCTAACATTTATGCCATTGGCGATGTGGTACGAGGGGCTATGCTAGCCCATAAAGCAGAAGAGGAAGGCACCATGGTTGCAGAGATCCTTGCAGGCCAAAAGCCGCATATAGATTATAACCTGATACCTAATGTGGTCTATACCTGGCCTGAGGTAGCTTCGGTTGGTAAGACAGAAGAACAGCTTAAAGAAAGTGGGGTAGAATACAAGGTTGGGCAGTTTCCTATGCGGGCCCTGGGTAGAGCAAGAGCCAGTATGGATATTGATGGTTTTGTAAAGATCCTGGCCGATAAGAAAACCGATGAGGTCTTAGGCGTACATATGATAGGAGCTCGCTGTGCGGATCTGATCGCAGAGGCTGTTACTGCGATGGAATTCAGGGCTTCTGCCGAAGATATTTCGCGTATGAGTCATGCACATCCCACCTATGCCGAAGCGGTTAAAGAAGCGGCCCTTTCTGCAACTGATGACAGGGCATTGCATGTTTAAGGAGTAAAAATTATTATTTATCCTTTACTTATATTGAAGACACGTAATAACTTGTCTTGCAAGACTATAAGTAATTTTGAAACTTCAAAATATACCTTATGCAGTAATTGGGAAATGGTGCTCTTGATCCAAGTTTCGTTTGTGTCATAGTACAGCGCTGCGTAGGAACAAATGATCATAAACAATACAGCTCCCGGGATCACAATGGAAGGAGCAAGTGAATGATCAAAAAATGCATAAAGCCCAAGTCCGGTGAAGCTTCCATAAAGGATCACAAAATGGATCACATATATCGATAACGTATTTTGCCCAATCCGCAAGAGGTTTGGCTGGGTCAAATAATGTCTGAATACCATAAAGAGGGCAAAAACTATCAGCACGTCACCAAGTCTTATAAATAAGTAATTGTTTAAGGCAATGTCATTGAAGAGGGAGATACCGCCTAATTCAGATAAGGAGGCCAACAATGGCGAGGACAAGTACAACAGGCTTATTCCTACTATGGCAGATAGTCCGATTGCAGTAGGGTATAAGTTGCTATGTGATGCGTACTTTTTAAATAGCACGGATAAGAAAGCACCAAAGGCCGTATAACCTACCCAGGGAATGATGGTAAAAACTGACCCATTAGATCTGGTAAAATAATTGGCGAACATTTCAGGTAGCCAGGAATAGGTCCATTCAGAATATATAGGTTCAAAAAGGAACAAGGTCAGCGTAATACCTAATAGGGTAGTGGGCATCACCCAAGTTTTTTGACGTGAGGTTAGCAGGAAAACCGCAATGATCACCATGATAGATATTCCAATACAATGCAGTACGTCTACCAGAAAAAATGCATCGTACAACTCACCTTTCAACAATCCAAATAGATTTAAGCGCAAGAGATATCCTATCACCAATAATTCCAGGCCTCTTTTTATTCCCTTGCGGATCCGGGGATTTTCAAACCCTAATTGTGGAACACGGATCAGTAAATAAGTAAAGATGAAACCAGAGACCGTAAAAAAGACCGGAGCTGTGATGCCTCTAAAGTAGAGCCATAGGTTATAGACACTACTGCTGGAATCCCTGAAAAAAGGATCGAGGAGGCCATCCACAAAATGGCCCTGTAGCATCATAAGGATAGCCCAGGCCCGCATGGCGTCAATAAAATGAAGTCTTTTGGTTTTTACTTCCATACCATTATCTTACCTATATACTTAATTGACAGGCCATTTGGATGTTTACGAGGGCAAAATTAGCTAAAATGTTCTCATTTAATTCTAATTTGAGGTATTTTCGCTTTTTTCAAATTAAAAAAGTAATAAATGAGCAGCATCATGGCCTTTGCAGGTAGTAATTCTTCAACCTCTATCAATTTCGCATTGGTAAAATACACCGTATCACTTCTTAAAGATCAAAAGGTACAGGTCATGAACATGGCACTGTATGATCTGGAAATGTTTAGCGAGGATTACGAAAAGAAACATGGGTACACCAATTCTCTTATAGAATTAAGGGATGATCTCCATAAAGCAGATGGCCTAATCTTGTCTGTGAATGAACACAATAGTAGCCCCTCTGCCTATTTTAAGAATCTGATCGATTGGTTATCTCGTCTTGAACGCAAATTCCTGGACAACACTAAGATAATGCTTATGAGTACTTCTAACGGAAAACGTGGGGGTATGAGTTCATTGGCAAAGGTAGAAGAGATCCTTCCCCGTTTTGGGGGCGAGATTGTCTCTACTTTTTCCCTACCCTCATTTAAAGAAAACTTCGATGCAAAGAAGGGCATTATAGATGCAGACCTAGCGGAAGCCCATAAAAAGGCTTTTTCAACATGGCTCCATAGTCTATCTACAGATAAGTAAGCAACCTGCTTTGAATTTCAAAGCCGAATAAGGGAAATTGTTCTTATCAGACAGACGTCTTTCTTTCTTACCTTTGTGAAGTGTTTAATGCCTTCAAGGACCATATAGAAAAGAACTTTCCTCAACTCCTGAGTCAGCCCGGTGCAGTGGCTTGTAGCGGGGGTCTGGACAGTATTGTACTTACACATTTGTGTTCGCAAATGGGAATGCAAATATCACTGGCTCATTGTAATTTTAAGCTTCGTGCCGGCGAAAGTGAGGAGGATGAACTATTTATAAAGCAATTAGCGGAGCAATTAAATATTCCGCAGTTTATAACTCACTTTAACACCAATGAATACGCTTCCGTGAATAAGCTATCCATTCAAATGGCGGCCAGGGAGTTGCGCTATCAATGGTTTGCAGAACTTATGGATAAGGAAGAGCTTTCCTGGGTATTGACCGCCCACCATTTAGATGATTCGCTGGAAACCTTCTTAATTAACCTTTCCAGGGGCACCGGTATTGAAGGACTCAGCGGAATCCCACCCAATTCCAATGGTATCATTAGACCTCTCTTACCATTTAGCAGAGCAGAGATCATGGAATACGCCCAGGAGCAAGCCTTCGCATGGCGTGAAGACAGCTCTAACGAAGAGACCAAGTATTTGCGGAACAAGATCAGGCATGAGTTGGTACCGGTTCTCAAGGAACTTCACCCAACCTTCCTGGAAAATTTCAAAAAAACTGAGGAATATCTCTCCGATTCTGCAAAATTGCTTTCAGATTATTCTAAAGAACTAAAAGAAAAACTCTTTGTTCCTTATCATCAGGGATTTAAGATCGCTGTAAGCTCACTTCAGGAACTCAATCCACTTCAGGGATATTTATATGAGCTTTTTAAGGAATACGGTTTTCATTCCTGGAAAGATATGGAGTCCTTACTTACGGCTATGAGTGGGAAGGAAATTCGCTCTAAAACACATCGACTTATAAAAGATCGTAAACATCTGATCCTTCAGAAATTACAGTGATGAAGGTGAAGCAAAGGATGAAGGTAATACTTTTGATGAATTGAGTGAACTTCCTATCGAATTGAAAATTGAAAAAGTTGAGCAGATAGAAGAAAAGAACAATACCATACTATATGTAGATAAAGAAACGTTAAACCATAGGTTAACTGTTAGAAAATGGAAAAAAGGCGACTATTTTTACCCGTTGGGAATGGATGGCAAAAAGAAGGTTGCCAAATTTTTCAAAGATGAGAAAATGGATGCCGTAGCCAAAGAGAATCAGTGGCTATTGTGTTGTGGAGATGAAATTGTATGGATCATTGGAAGAAGGGCAGATAACAGATTTAAAATAACAGCATTAACCAGGAATATCCTTAAGGTAACAGTAGCAGAATGAAGTATCTGATAACATGCATAGTACTCTTTATTTTTTCTTTTTCTGCCTGGGCACAGACAGAGGAAGATCCTGTTAAGTGGACACAGGAACTGGTAAAAACGGAAACCTCCGAATATGAATTGGTCATGAAGGCCACTATTCTGGAAGGTTGGCATGTATATTCCCAGTTCACAGCGGAAGGTGGTTCACTGCCAGCCGAGTTTACCTATGTGAATGCCGGAACCGACTATGAATTGGTTGGCGGCACAAATGAAAGTGAAACGCTCAAGGTTTACAGCGATATTTTTGAGGTTGAAGAAACCTATTTTAAGCACCAGGCTATTTTTAAGCAGAAAATAAGGCTGCTGAATCCTGAGATTCGCCAGATCAAAGTAAACTTGTTCTATCAGGTATGCAAAGAAGTTTGTATACCCCAAGACAAGGACTTTTATTTTACTCTAGACGGAAAATCGGCTGTAATTGCGGTCGAAACCATCGATGATAGAAGCAGGGAAAAGGCCGCTGCCCTCAAATTAGACCTTAAGAATAAAGAGGTGCTGCAGGTAGTAGGAGACGAAGCATCCCAAAATGAGAACGGCCTGTTGATGATCTTTGGTTTGGGTTTTCTGGGGGGATTAATAGCCCTGTTAACTCCATGTGTTTTCCCAATGATCCCCTTGACAGTATCCTTTTTTACAAAGAAATCGCAGAATAGGTCCACGGGGATCATCAACGCCTCTTTGTATGGCTTTTTTATAGTATTGATCTATTTCCTGTTGAGCTTGCCTTTTCACATTTTTGATTCGGTCGATTCTCAGATACTGAATACCATAGCGACGAATATTTGGTTGAATGTTTTCTTCTTTCTGATCTTTGTTTTCTTTGCCTTTTCCTTTTTCGGATACTACGAGCTTACCTTGCCAAGCAGTTGGGCCAATAAGATGGACTCCGCTTCAAATAAAGTGGGCGGTGGTCTGGGGATCTTTTTTATGGCCGTAACCCTTGCTATTGTTTCTTTCTCATGTACCGGCCCTATCCTGGGTGGCCTTTTAGGTAGTACGGCACTTGCAGAAGGAGATGTTGCCATGAATCTTTCTGCTGGGATGGTCGGATTTGGGGTAGCATTGGCCTTACCCTTCGGTTTGTTTGCTCTTTTTCCTACCTGGTTACACAGCCTCCCAAAATCGGGTGGATGGATGACCACGGTGAAAGTTGTACTTGGATTCCTGGAGTTGGCATTGGCCTTTAAATTCTTATCAAATGCCGACTTGGTTGGGAATTGGGGACTATTTAAAAGGGAGATCTTCCTTGGTGTATGGATCCTGTTATTTCTTTTAATGACCGGCTATTTATTTGGACTCTTTCGTTTTCGGCACGATGGTCCTAAAGTGAAACTATCGATCTCCAGAAAGATCACGGCAGTAGTGAGCGGACTCTTTACGCTTTACCTAATATTGGGCACTTTACAGATCACCAATCTTAAACTATTAAGCGGATTTCCCCCGCCCGATTTTTATACGGTGATGGAACAGGAAAGCGATTGCCCTCTGGGGATAGAATGCTTTAAGGATTTTGAGACTGGCAGGGCTTTTGCCGAATCACGAAACAAACCAATCTTGTTAGATTTTACAGGATGGGCCTGTGTAAACTGCAGAAAAATGGAGGAACACGTATGGAGTGATCCTGAAGTGTTTCAACTTATAAACGAAGAATTTGTCCTGATTTCCCTGTATATTGATGACCGCGAATCCTTACCTGAAGAAGATCAGTTTATGTTCCAATATGAATCTGGCAGGGTCAAGGCCATAGAAGAGATAGGGGAGAAGTGGGGTACTTTCCAGACCATCAATTTTAATGCTGCTTCTCAACCGTACTATGTCTTGCTTTCCCCAGACCTGTATGTCCTCAATTCTTCCATTCAAAATACTGATACGGCTACCTATGAAAGCTGGTTAAAAGAGGGACTGAAAAATTACCAGACGTATCAACGAAATATTGCCGTAACTCAGCGATAGAAACATCTTTCTTTCCTAAAAACACTATCTTTAACCCAAGAAATTTACTAAGGTGAAGACTGTCAGGAAAATAGGGTGGATACTAGTGGGTATCATGGGAATAGTGCTTATTGTAGCATTTATATTGGTGCAGCAATTAAAGCCGGATTATTCTGGTGAAAAGGGTATGAAAAATCTTTCTGCCGATGTAACCGTTACCTATGATCCTTATGGGATTCCTCATATTGAAGCTTCCCGGGAAGAGGATGCATTCAGAGCGCTGGGGTATGTGCATGCGCAAGACAGGCTCTGGCAAATGGAATTATTGAGGAGGGTTGCCGTGGGCGGATTATCAGAGGTGTTTGGTAAGGATCTTATATCTACAGATAAGTTTTTCCTTTCACTCGGAATTGATGATGCCTCGGCTAAAAGCGTAAGTGAGTTAGATCCAAATAATCCGGCTGTCTTGATTTCACAAGCGTATTTAGACGGAATTAATCAGTTCATTGAAGAAGGGCCAACCCCTATTGAGTTCTACCTAACCGGCCTGGAGAAAAAACCCTTTATGATCCGGGATATCTATAATGCCGTGGGATATATGGCCTTTAGTTTTGCCATGGCCCACAAAACGGATCCTCTCTTAACTACTATTCGCGATTCTATTGGAGTGTCTTATTTAAAGGACCTTGAGATAGACAGCTCTCCAAATACGGTCTGGATAAAGAACTACACGGGGGAAGAAGTCATGAGTGCCGCCGCCATGGTCTCACAAGTTTCAGAAGTGCTTGCCAGGGTCCCTGTACCGCAGTTTATTGGTAGTAATAGTTGGGTGATTGGCTCGGAAAAAACAAAGAATGGGAAGGTCATCTTTGCGAACGACCCACATATTGGATTTGCACAACCATCAGTTTGGTATGAGGCACATGTAAAAACACCAACCTATGAAAAGTATGGTTATCATTTGGCGGGTGTTCCTTTCCCCATGTTAGGACATGATTATAAGATAGCATATGGATTTACCATGTTTGAGAACGATGACGTGGACTTCTATTATGAAACGCCAAATCCGGAGGATAGCACTCAATACAAAACCCCGGATGGATGGAAAACCTTTGAAATAGTTTCAAAAACGATCAAAGTTAAAGATGAAAAGGATCATGTGTTCACTTATAAAAAGACAGAACGAGGTCCGGTTTTAAATGGAATAGCCAATCAGGTACATGGGGTGCGGCCAATCAGTATGGACTGGATCTATACAAAAGGGGAAAATACGGTCATGGAATCCTTGTACGGGATTAGTCATGCCGAGAATATGGAGGAATTCAGGGAGGCGCTGCCATTGGTTCATGCCCCCGGACTTAACACCATGTATGGTGATGCTGAAGGTAATGTGGCCTGGTGGGCATCTGCTAAACTCTATCAACTGGGCGATAGTACCAATACCAAGTTTATCATGGACGGCAGTATTGGCCAGGATAAAAAGGTACGGTATTTAGATTTTTCTGAAAATCCGCAATCCGTAAATCCGCCATGGCACTACGTATATTCTGCGAACAATCAGCCCGATTCTATTGCCGGGATGTTATATCCGGGATATTATTTGCCTGAGAACAGGGCCAGGCGCATTGTTTCTCTATTAGAGGAGAAGGACGATTGGGATGCGGCGGCTGTACAGGGTATGATCACAGACGGGGTGTCTTCAGTGAATTCAGCTATCATCACAGATCTGTCCAAATTGATCACCGTAAAGGAGCTTAATAATCAACAGGCATTAGTATTAGATCATTTAAGCAAATGGAACGGCGATTATACAACCACCAATACCGAGGCAGCAATTTTCCACAGATGGATCTATTACTTTTTAAAGAACACTTTTGAAGATGAATTGGGAGAAGACCTCTTTAAAGAATTCTTAAGCACTCATTTTCACAAGCGACTTATTGCCCCCATGGCGGCTAAGGCCAATTCTGTATGGTGGGATAATGTTCAAACACAGGATACAGTAGAAACTAAAAAAGAGATCGTGCAAACCTCGTATCTCCACGCTTTTGAATCGCTTGAAAATGATCTGGGAAGTGATATTTCAAAGTGGACATGGAATAAAGTACATACGCTGGAGCACGGCCACCCAATAGGTCAGATTGCCGCCTTGCGTTCCTTTTTTAATGTAGGCCCATTCCCTGTATCCGGCTCCAGAGAAGTGATCAACAATATGGCATTTCCGTATAATGGGGGAGCTGAGTTTAACGTTACGGCAGGTCCTTCCACCCGGCGAGTGATCGATTTTTCTGATGTAGAGAACAGTATGAGTATTTTACCTACCGGACAATCCGGAAATCCTTTCAGCAAATACTATGAAGACCAGGCAAAAATGTTTGTCAAAGGTGAATTCCGTAAAATGTTGTTGAATCCCGAAGAAATTAAGGAGTCTGCCTCTTCCGTTCTTATTTTTAAAGCTTCGAAATAGAACATTTGGTATTATCCTAAAAAGATCACCATACTACTAATTATTATAAGTTTTGTATAGGGGTCCATGTTCTTTCTGATAAGAATTAGATGACCACCGTCTTTAATTAATTTTCCTAATATCGCTCCATTTTCTATATATGTATATTCTCCATTGTTGAATTTTGATATTTCAAATAATCCATGCTCAGTCTTTGAAGTAACAACTTGAATTGTTCGGTAATCGGATCTTAAAATGGTAGGCAGTTTATCAGAATTTTCTAGTGAACTCGATTCTATAAAAACGAACTCCCAAGGATCATTTTCATTAATACTCGTCGTTATCGTCGCTGTTTTCTGTTCCCACATGCTTATTAATTCAATGGATTCAGATTCGATACCAGTGATAACTTCCAGGAGTACTCCTTGTTTAGTTGTATAGTAAGTTCGTTTCGTATATTCTCCAGTAATCAATGATGTTTCTGAATTGCTGTTTTCCAGGCTAATTGTAAATTTATAAGAGGAGATATCCTCATCTATGCCTTTTTTACTCGATTGGGCTACAGAATTCGAACTCTGTTTGCTTTTTCCTTTTGCATAGTCTCCTACCTGAAACTTATAAGAATTAAACCAATAGGCTTTTGGGAGTTTTATTTGAAGGGTATCAAAACTGTCGGGATCATTTTCGTTCACAGCTGGTATATCCTGGCTAAATCCGAACAGGGGTATGCTCATCAGAAACATAAATGAATACCACCTAAAAAAAGATTGCATCATGCTCCAAGATTTAAACAGAAAGGTAATTAAAAAGACAATGTAAATATTTGGTTCTGTATATATATTTCAGACTCAACCTATATTTTACTGGCTTTGTAATTAATTCAGGGTTCTGATGCTTACTAAGGTATATGGAAGTGCCGTTTTTGGGATAGACGCTACCACCATAGTTATTGAAGTCAATGTAGATAAGGGCATCGGGTATCATCTGGTAGGCCTGCCAGACAATGCCATCAAAGAAAGTAATTTTAGGATCGCAGCGTCCCTTCAGAATAATGGGTACAAAGTACCGGGGAAGAAGATCACCATCAACATGGCACCTGCAGACCTGAGAAAAGAAGGTTCTGCCTATGACCTTCCCATAGCTATAGGCATTCTAACAGCCTCTAAACAGATAAAAGCAGAACATCTGAGTGAGTATCTTATCATGGGTGAACTCTCTTTAGATGGGGGCGTACAAGCTATTAAAGGGGCATTACCCATAGCAATCAAAGCAAGGGAAGAAGGATTTAAGGGGCTAATTGTCCCAAAAGCTAATGCAAATGAAGCTGCCATCGTAAAAGATGTGGAGGTATATGGGGTTAGTACTATACAGGAGGTGATCAACTTCTTTGACAAGGAACTTCCTATAGAACCTTCTGTTATTGATACCAGAGCTGAATTTTACAAGCACCAACAGGAAATGGAGGTTGATTTTGCTGAGGTAAAAGGGCAGGAAAGCATAAAACGCTGTATGGAGATCGCTGCTGCCGGGGGTCATAATATAATATTGATAGGTCCGCCGGGTTCAGGAAAGACCATGCTTGCCAAAAGACTGCCTACTATTCTTCCGCCTATGACCTTAAAAGAAGCCCTGGAAACCACCAAGATCCATTCTGTGGTGGGGAAGGTATCTAATCTGGGATTGTTGTATCAAAGACCTTTTAGAAGTCCGCATCATACTATCAGCGATGTGGCTTTAGTCGGAGGCGGTACCTACCCTCAGCCCGGGGAGATCTCCCTGTCTCATAATGGGGTCTTGTTTCTGGATGAACTACCGGAATTTAAACGAAGCGTACTGGAAGTGCTGCAGGCAACCTCTGGAAGACAGGGAAGTGACTATTTCCAGGGCCAAATTCACAATCACCTATCCCAGTAGTTTTATGTTGGTAGCCAGTATGAATCCGAGTCCGTCCGGGTATTTCTATGATCCGGATGCCCCTATCAGCTCTTCCCCGGCAGAGATACAGCGGTATTTGGGAAAGATCTCAGGGCCATTGTTGGACAGGATCGATATTCATATTGAAGTGACCCCGGTACCCTTTGAAAAGCTCTCGGACGGCAGAAAAGGGGAGGGGAGTGCAGAGATCCGGAAAAGGGTGATCGCCGCCAGGGAAATTCAAACACAACGGTTTCAAGGAGACCACGCAGGTGCATTACAATGCACAGATGGGCAAAAAGCAGATCCAGGCCTATTGCCATCTGGATACCTCTTCCATGGCCTTGTTAAAACAGGCTATGGATCAACTAAAACTTTCCGCCAGGGCCTATGACCGAATCTTAAAAGTGTCCAGGACCATTGCCGATCTTGTCAAATGTCGAACAACATCACCGATATGCATATTGCGGAAGCTATACAATACAGGAGTCTGGATAGGGAAGGATGGTTGGGGTAATCATAAAGTATCATTCCTTATATAAATAGTTTACCTCGGGATTAAATTTTTCCCAGGCCATTTTTTCAGGATCATAGCGCCAGGCGTAACTGGCGATTGGTTTACCATCGTAATATTCAAACTCGAAATTAAATTGTAATTCTGACATATTGATATATCGAGTTTCTGAAATGGGCAATAGTTCCTTGCTAGGTAAACCATCTCTTTTGTAAAGTAATCGTCCGTCCTTTATCCAAAATCTTCGACTCCTTTTATTTTCTTTTTTACTATAGGTGCCTGCAACTTCTTTCAACTGTTTGGCCAGAGTTATTGAGTCTGTACCCATTATATAATTAATATGGGCCAGGGCATCTTTAAGGTAATAATGCTTGGGATTGGCTATTATGGCTTTCTCGTATGCTGCCTTGGCACTATCAAGTTGTTTCCCAACTAAAAACGATTCTGCTTTTAAAATGGTTTCGTCAACTTTCCAATACCAGGCAAAAGAAGAATTTTCAAAGTCATTTTGCTCGTTCTTATAAGCATAAATCTTGCCCGCATCATCCCTAAAAAACTCCCATGACCAAGTACGACCCATTAAAGCGTGTCCGGCGACCAATTTATAATCTCCTGCCATCACAAGGGGTGTAATGTTTTGGTTTGACGTGTATTTCAATAATGTACTTTTAGGAATCCAAATTCTACTCGTTTGCTCAGTTACATTTGACCGGTAATCTCCTTCAAACTTTTTTAAGTCTTTTTTGGATACCCTTTTCTCTTTTAAATATGCAATTGCTGTATCATAGACTTTTGTGAGATTCTTCAAATTTGGATGTAATAACTTTATTTTTTCCTGTGTTTTTTTTGCACTTTCGATTTCACCTTTCAACAACTGAGGCATTAACTTTAAGGAAAATATGTTATCATCGTTGGGTAGCAGCAGTGAGAAGGTATTTAACTCTCTTAGGATATTGTCATAATCTTCACGAATAATTCCTGCATTCAGGAAATTAAAACCATTGGCTCTATTTTTTTCATGTTTCCAGGCATCATAAGCACGCTGAGTATACGCTTCCAAATTTTTTGTTCTCCCATAAATATTATTCAGAATTTCGTTGTAAGTGTTATCACTGGGGTCAACTTCCAATTGAATTTTTACCAGTTTCTCAGCCTCCTCAAACTGGTCATAAGCAAGGTACTTGCTGAGAAGTGTTTCCCCTTGTTTTTGTAATGGGAGTTTATTTCGGTATTGGTAGGCTTTATCTGCTAGAGCCTGTTCATCAAGTTTACTAAGATTAAAAATTAGATTTTGTCTGCCAGCAGCAAGATAGGCAAGGGCGAAGGTACTGTCCTCCTTTATGGCATTTTCATATTGGCCATGTATATAGTGCTCTAAGGCTTTTAAGTTGCCACTTGTAAACTCTTTTACGTCAAGATCGAGATAGTTTGGATTGTTTATTTCTTTAGAATCAAGGGTATTTGTAACAAATAAGGTAATATCATCGATCAGATTCAACACATCCGTACCCTTAACGGTTTTTTGCTCAAGGATCTCTGCAGTTTTCGCATTTCTGATATAGCTGGTAATGGTAAAAACGCTGTCAACGAGTTCAAATTCGCCATCCACGTAAAAATCATAGAAATAGCTCGCTTCTCTGACCTTGTCAGTCGTATTCCTAACTCCTAAAAACCTGGGTTTTAGGTTCTTATTTTGCAATAAGTCTTCATTTAATAATATTGAAATTCCAAACTCCAGCCATGCAGCGGTGCTATCTGCGTTCTTTGGTTTAAAATCATTAATATAAAAACCTGTTCTAAATTCCTCTTTGGTAACTATAGCTGTTCCTTTTTCACCGGCTTCTGTGGTATAGTCAATGGATTTAGTTGTAGCTCCAAGGTCTGCGGTTCCAAAACCAATATAAAGGCCGACGGAAATGATGACAATATTCAGGGGAAAAATAATCTTCTCCCTTCGTAGTAATATTCTTTCATTTATTCGCTCACGGTGATAAAGATAAATAAGTAAAGATGGAATTATACCAATAAAAAGCCATAGAAAAAGGTCAACCCAATATGGGGATATAGAGTAGCGAGTTAATATCCAGTCAACAAATTGGAGAAAGGTCCATGCGGCGACCAGATACGCAGCAAAATATTGGAGTACCTGTAACCATTTATTTAGCGTCTTTTTTGACATGTTTTTTGCTGCACGATTGTTTTTATGATCTACTAACCCCTGACATACATTTAAATTTAAACATTTTATGATATATCGTGCAAACTAAACAAGTTGATCCGAAAACTATTTAATTATTGAATTACCATTAAGACCTCCACATTGTAGAGAGTAACCGATGTGGCTTTAGTCGGAGGCGGTACCTACCCACAGCCCGGGGAGATCTCCCTGTCGCATAACGGGGTCTTATTCCTGGATGAATTGCCGGAATTTAAGCGCAGTGTGCTGGAAGTGCTGAGGCAACCTCTGGAGGATAGAGAAGTGACTATTTCAAGGGCTAAATTCACAATTACTTATCCCAGTAGTTTTATGCTGGTGGCCAGTATGAATCCGAGTCCGTCGGGTATTTCTATGATCCGGATGCCCCAATCAGCTCTTCCCCGGCCGAAATACAGCGCTACCTGGGAAAGATCTCAGGGCCCTTGTTGGACAGGATCGATATTCATATTGAAGTAACACCGGTGCCCTTCGAAAAGCTTTCGGACGGCAGAAAAGGGGAGGGTAGTGCGGAGATCCGAAAAAGGGTGATAGCTGCCAGGGAAATTCAAACGCAACGGTTTCAGGAGACAACACAGGTGCATTACAATGCCCAAATGGGTAAAAAGCAGATCCAGGCCTATTGCCATTTGGATACCTCTTCTCTGGCATTGCTGAAACAGGCTATGGACCGACTCAAACTTTCCGCCAGGGCGTATGACCGAATACTTAAAGTGGCAAGGACCATTGCAGATCTTGAAAAATCAAACAACATCACAGATATGCATATTGCAGAAGCAATTCAATACAGGAGTTTGGATAGGGAAGGATGGTTGGGATGAATTAAGTTCTAAATACGAGATTTGAAATACGAAGTACGAAGTACGAAACAGGAATGTTGAGAAGAAATATATTTTTTCGAGCTTACTGCAGGGGCAAGCATCATGCTCGTGCTATCAACAGATTCCAATTTTTAAATTCTGTTGCTTGAAATAGTATTCTCTAATAGAATTTGGTTTAGTCTGTCAATATCTTCCGTTTCGATTCCGTTCAAGTCCAACTCGATTTCTTTTCCCCCAAGTTTGGTGATTTTCAAAACTCCGTTTTCCAAATATGTCGATTTAATATCTTTAAAACTGAACGATTCTCCTAAAATAGATTTAATTCTAATATTCATGCCTCGTTTATTCCAGCCAACGTAATTAGGGCGAATAAACATTTTCCCAAAATGAATTACTAGTAATATGTATCCAAACGCACTAATCCGTTTTGTCCATTCAGGCGATAAATTCGGAATAAGTTCAAAAATTCCGACCGAGATACAAATTAATGCCAAAGCAATTAATATTCCACTAGTCCATTTGTCAAGTTCATCAAAGTGTATTTTTTTTCTTTTCATTTTCTTTGTTCATAAGTTGTTGCCAACATTTGGATACAATTATTAACTATATATCTTATATATCACTAAGATAAAGCAACTAACATTACAAGTACAATACATTTAAATGGCAGGCCTCTTCACTATTTATCATAACCGATGTAATAGTGGTTGCTGAGTAAACAATCGCAGCTGATCATGGTTTATTTAACAGCTACTTAGTGCGTTACTTTAACATAGTCGGTATTTGAATAAAAGACTTTTGCCATTGAACTTAATTTATCCCAAATAGCATCATCTCCAAAATCGCCCACCAAGTCTCCTGAAGGGGGATAAATCCTATCCCTATCTTCAATGCTCTTAAATGACAAAATAAAAGCGTACAGATTTGCACGATTACCACGGTCTCCTTTAACCAGAGAAAATGTTTGTCCCTCCATTCTATTATAAATAGGCGCGATTTCTTTTAAAACAAAAGTCTCAAACGCTTTTGCATCTTGACCAGGCAACAATTCTACATCATGGATGGCAATCACTTCTGATGAAGGACTCATTAATTTTGCTACATCAGACTGATTTTCCTGTGCATTTAGATTAATAATAAAAAATAAGCAAAAAGTAACTACGGCTAGTGATCTCATAATATTAATATTTTAAATTAGTATTGGCCTATAATTCTAATATACTCAATTTAAGCATATTGTCTACGTTTATGTTAATTGCTACAGCGGCATAATGAGGCATTTTTTAAGATTATTAACATGCCGTAATATGTTGGCGCAGGACATTCTTAATTACCCTCTTCCGTATTTGCTTTTAAATGCACATCTATCTGAGGAAAAGGTATGGTAATATTATTCTGAATAAATTTTCGATTAATAGTTCTTCGAATATCGCTTTTAACTCTATTGGAGCTAAAAATGTTCTTACTATAAAATAGGATCTGAAAATCTAATGATGAATTTCCAAAATTCACTAGTCTTGCTTCTGTTAATTCCTTCTTGGTATTATCAGGATGTTCGAATGCACTTTCTTCAAGAATTTTAATGACAAGCTCCACATCACTGCCATATGAAACCCCAACATCTATTCTAAAACGGGTTTTTTTGGTTTGATGACTCCAGTTAATCACTTTATTGGTTGTAATTAGCGAGTTGGGAATAATAATAGAGATGTCATCTGTAGTCAGTCCTTTAGAAGTACGTAACCCAATTTCCTGCATTTTAACGATCTCTCCGTCTATTTCAAGTATATCTTCAATTTTTATCGTCCTTTCCGAAAGCAAGATTATTCCCGAAAGTACATCGTTAAATGTTTGTTGCAAACCTAATCCAATGCCAACGAGCAAGGCTGCAGAACCTGCAATTAATATGGTAACCTTAACTCCGATCGTCTCCAACATAAAACCAAAGGCAACTACCCATAATACATATTTTATTATCTGATATAACGCATAAGAATTGCCCTCATCGAATTTTTTTAATTTGCTTTTACGAAACAATGATTTTTTAATTAGCAATAAGATCACCTTTGTTATGAGAGCAATTAGGAGAACGCCCAGCAATGAAATAATTCTTAAATTATATTGTCCGACGCTAATCAACTCAAATTCTAAAATCTTGTTTATGACTTCCATAGTGTACTTTTAGTGAATGCTACATAACGTTAACTATACCATGCGTTGTAAAGTGCTGCCAGAGTTTTGCGTATTTAACATGCTTGAAAAATAGTAGTATTTGGCTGTTGTCTTACCAAGATAATCAAATATTCATTAGGCTATCTTCTAACGCTAAAACTATGTTTTTGGAGACCTCAAAATTGCAGAGAGTTGAAGAAGTAGTAGTGATTGGAAGTTATTCCTTAATGTTAGGAATTATTACATAGTAGGTGATTATTCTGAAGGAGAAGTGTTTTGATGGAAGGACGAATTACGAAATACAAATTATTAACCTCGTATTTACTTTTAACCACCTTGTTGAGGGTTCACCCATCCCCATTACTCATAATGCGAATGCTCAATCTTGTTATCGTGAGAGGTGTAAGCAATGCCCAGTTCCGCCAACTCATCCAGTATGGGATCATAAACTTCCTTGGCCCATGGAAACAACACCCCGGGGCTTTTTATTTCTCCGTTAAGGATTAACTTTGCGCCAATTGCCGCAGGTAATCCAACAGTACGAGAGATGGCGGTATGTTTATAATCTAAGCCCCTTGTTACCAAATAAGATAAATGTTCAAATAATTCGCCTCCGATTTTGTATTCTATCCTCTCGTAAAAAACCAGCATATCCGTGTCGTCCTGTTTAAATTTCAGCTTATCCATCAACAGATCCAATAGTATTTCAGCTGGAGTTCCATTTACCCTCCCAATTGGTCTGTCAGACAGAAGTTCTGTCCAAAGCAATTGTTTATGAAGTTCTCCACCTCTTGCTATATGCAAGATGTCTGCCAGTTTATTTTCAAGACTTGCATCATCATCTGGTAGATACGATGCAACCCACTGGCGGTATGTCATGTTTTCACTGCCTTCAATATGATAGTTGTTGGCCGTTAACCCTAATTGTATAAAAGTATTCCATCCTTCGCAAAAACCAGGATAGCGTAGTGTTGCCCTTATAAATGTCGGAATGTCATCAAGCTTGTATTTTTTTCTATAAACTACTGAATCGCGATTTTCGTACGCTTCAAACTCTCTGAAACCTGGGATACTTATAACTTCTGGATTGGTAAATAAACGATGATAGGGGATGCAACGAAAATGACCTGTTTTGTAGTAACAAGCTCCTGCACTACCCGCCAGGATCACGTTCATTGGGCTCCATGTAAACTTATAGCCCCACGGGTTATCATTACTCTCAGGGGCAACCAAACTGCCGCAATAAGATGTAAATGCCAATAGCTCCCCTCCCTTTTTCCTGATTTTATCTATAGAACGCATTCCGTTCATATGATCAATACCTGGATCAGCTCCCAGCTCATTTAGAAATGTGAGACCTTTTTCTTTTGCTTCTTCATGCATTTCCAGCATTTCCTGACTAGCATATGAAGCCGTTACCACATGTGCATTATATTTAAGTGCAATTTTTGCGGCTGCAGCATGCATCCCAGGGGGCAACAACGAGATTACGATGTCTGCATCCTTAATATAACGTTCCATAATTGTATCATCATAGCAATCAAAGTATACCGCTTTCCCCCTTGGATGACCACCAATTTTCATTTTTGCGGTTTCTACTAAAATATCACCTACCGTTACAAACCAGTTGTATTCTTCGGCATGCTTAAGCATGTACGAAATCAGATCGGTAGCCGACATTCCTGCCCCACAGATTAACACATTTTTCATATAGTTATCAATAAAACATAGTGTTAGAATTTGGCTAATAAAATATGTTCAAAACAAACCTTTGCCCAACTTTTAGTATTTGGTGTTGTTGGTAAAAAGCACCGAACTTCTGTAAAACCTCGAACGCCCTATTCGCTAGATACAGTGTTACTGCATAGGCTTATGATTCTATCACCACCCATCAACTAAATATATACTCACCTTCTGGCATAATCATTTACAGAGGTCAAATGAATTGGAAAATCATCTAGCGTATTTTTCATGTCAATTTCACTTCCCTTCACAACTCCCAGTGTTAATACGGCAAAAGATTCACTCAATGGGTCCTGTGCTCCGTCTCTTTGCGCTTTTATTGCTTCTTCCGGTACAAATTGAAGCTCAAACTTTTTCTCTTTGGTTATCTCAAAAATATTCACTACTTCAAGCGGACTTAGTGCTTCCGGTCCTCCGAGCTCAATAACTGTATTCTTGGCAGCAGGATTATCTAATGCGGCTACCGCAAATGACGCTACATCTTTTATAGCAATCCAGGATATCTTGTTCTTTCCTTCTCCATAAATAGTGGCTTTGGCATTAGGATAATCGAAACCCAGCGCAGGGCTTAACCATACTTCCATAAAATAAGTTGGTTGCAAAATGGTATAGTTCAAACCACTTTCGGCAAGATATTTTTCTGCTTTGCGTTTAGCGGTTTGCAAAGGAAACCGACCCGGCATTTCACAAAATGAAACATAAATAAATTGACTAACGCCCGCAGCAATAGCAGCATTAATTAAATTAATTTGTCCTTCATCGTCCACTGATTCAATGGTATCACCTTCCTGCCTTGATAAAGTTGAAGAAACTGTTGAAATAATTGCTGAAACTCCTCGTAAAGAATTTTCTAAAGAGTCCATATTCTTCAGGTCACCTTTAATTGTTTCAACACCTAATTCTTTTAATTGAGCTACTTTATTTGAATCTGATGTGTTACGAACTAAACCTTTTACATTCTTATTTTTTGCTATCAATTGACGGCAAATTTCACTGCCTAAAAACCCTGTAGCACCTGCTACAAGTACGGTTGAAGAGTTGTTTGAGTTTTTCATGTTGTTTGTTTTAATTATTGTTAACTAGCCAGTCTGCGGTATCTGCCTATTGTACGCACTGTCGGCTATAGGCTTGCAGGTAACGGTTTGTATAAGAGTAGTACGAATGATAGGGAGCATTACTCATATACATTGTTATAGGTTTTTTTTACATATCAATCTTATACTATTCCATATATCAACCAGGAATCTCTCCTTTCCAGTTTTTCAAATTCCGGGTATTTAGTATTCATAATTCCATTATAATGATGATGACCATAAAATCCAAGGTGTTGCAAGAAGGAAGATTACCGTATTCAAAGCCGTGATGATTGCGCCTTGTTTATATATATCTTCCGATGGTAAAAAGCCACTTCCGGCAAATAATACATTAGAACTGGAAGCTTGAGGAGTAATGACTGCAAAATAATTGGTGGCGAAAGACAGCATAAAGGCCATTAGCGCAGCTGGTACCTGAGCATTTACAGCCACTTGTAAAAAAACAGCATATAATGCCAGCAATTGTGCTGTTTGACTGACAAAAAGATAGTGAATCACTACATATAATACAGTCAAAAGGATATAGACCGTAACCCAGTTATAATCACTGATTTGAGTAGCTATTTGAGCACCTAGGGTCTTCATAAAACCCATATCATTCAGTGCAGTACTCATCATATATAAAATCGCAAACCATACATATGTTTCGAGTGCATCTCCGGTACCTTGTCGAATATCTTCAAGTGTGTACACATTAGTCAAAATCAGTATAGATAATCCAAGAAAGGCAACAATAGCTAGGTTTATGTTCAAAACAGGGGAAAAAGCCCAAAGAAGGATCATTCCAAAAAATGTAATGCCCATAATCCATTCTTGCTTACCCATGGGTCCCATTTCATGCAGCGCATTCTTAGCCATTTTGGGAGCTTCTGGAGTGTATTTAATTTCTGGCGGATAGAGTTTGTACAATACAAAGGGTATTACAATTAGTGCAATTATACAGGGCACTGAAGCTACAAAGACCCAATTCCCAAAATTCATGTTTACTCCAAATTGAGCAGCAATTCCGGCGCCCACGGGGTTGGCGGCCATTCCGGTAAACCATAGTGCTGAACTTATTGTGTGTCCGGATATGGCAGTCATCATAAGATACCCTCCGGTTTTCTTTCTGCCTTCTGGTGTAGGCAGGGATCCGGTGTCTAAGGATAAGGCATGTGCTATGGGATAAAGAATTCCGGACCTTGCCGTATTGCTTGGGATGGCAGGTCCAAGGAGTGTATCCGTGGCAACAATACAATATCCCAAATTCAAGGTGGACTTTCCAAATCGGCGAATGAGTAAAAAGGCGATTCGTCTTCCCAAGCCTGACTTAATGACTCCTTTGGCGACCAAAAAAGCGGCTAAGATGAGCAGAATAAAGCTCTCTGAGAATCCTGAAAAAGCCCGTTCTGGAGTAAGAACTCTTAATAAGACTACTGCTACCAATGCGATAATAGATGCCGTAAAAATAGAAAGTGCATCAATTAAAACTCCCAGGATGGCTGTTATAAAAATGGCGAACAAATGCCAAGCATCCGGTGTCAGATCCCAGGGAATGGGGAGATGCCAGATTATGATACCAAATACCAGGGTGATACTTCTTTTTACCCAAAGTAATTTTTGGCTATGTAAAGGTTTTTTAACTTCAGTAGAGCTCATTAGAGTTGATTAAATTCCATTTTTTAATTAACTGGTTAATTATGTCATTCCAACCTCTTCCTTCTATCCTCGTCCTTCTAACCTTTTACCTATAAGGGATTAATTCATATAGTTGAATCCTTAGCATTGTTTACGTAGTACATTTTCATCATTCCCTTATTTTTAACTTCAATTTCCCCCCTGTATTCACAGTCATATGTATCCTTAATCAACAAATAGGTATTTTGCGAGATATTAATTTTTCCGCGTTCTGAGTTAGATTCCATTCGGGAAGCCACATTAACGGTATCACCCCAAATATCATAAGCAAATTTTTTGGTACCTACCACTCCGGCTACCACGGGGCCAGTATTGACACCTATACGGATGTCATAAGCCATTATATTGTCGGAATCATTTTTGGATTCTTCCATAATTTGAACCATTTCAAAAGACGCCTGCATCATTTTTATTGCATGATCGTCTTCATGAAAATGCAAGCCTCCTGCGCACATATAGGAATCACCCATTGTTTTGATTTTTTCCAAACCATGCTTTCCAATAACTTCGTCAAACTTTGAAAAATAGTAATCCACACTTCGCACTAAGTTTTCCGGTGTCAGGGTTGAAGAGTATCGGGTAAAATCCTTAAAATCCGTAAACAAGACCGAAACAGAATCAAATTTTTTCGCCTGCACTTTACCAAATTCTTTTAATTCCTCAGCTGTATCAGAGGGTAAGATATTAAGGAGGAGGTTCTCCGATGTTTTTTTCTCTCTCGAAATAGCTCTGTAATACCAATAAAGGGTTAGTAGTAGAATGATCGTTAAACTTGCAATAATGATCATGGCAATATTAATGATATCCTGTTTATTTTTTTTCTCGTTAAGCAGATCTACTTCTATTTGCTTTTGAGCAACGCGCTGATTGGCCATCTCTTGCACCACACCGATATTTGTAACACTATCCCTGAATGCGATATGGCTTTTGTAATATTTAAGGGATTCATCGGGATTACCCCTTTTTTCATAGAGTTCTGAGAGTTTTAGATAGGCATCGCTGATCTGCTTCTTTAAACTATACTGATTTGCCAGCTCCAAACTTTTATGTGCAAAACCAAAAGCTGCATCCCAATCACCTCGTTCCGCATAAATATCAGACATATAAGTAAGATAAACACAGATAGGATGATAATCCCCAAGTTCTTCCAGCATTTCAGTGGCCTGACCTATGTTTCTTTCGGCAATGCCATTTTCTCCTTTCAACGCATAAGCAAGCCCAATATTACCGAGGTTGTAGGCCATTCCAAGCTTATAATCCTTTGCTCTGTATATGGCTCCGGATTCCTTGAAAAATATCAAGGCCGAATCTGGTTTCAGTAATTTCAGATTATATTCATCCCCAATATTTTCCAAGGCATCGGCATAATGAATCGAATCATTCTCCGCTTTAAGAATTGGGATAGCATTCTTGTAATTTAGGATCGCGTTTTGGTAATCGCCCATGCCGGAATACACGTCAGCAATATTCTTATATAATACTCCCAATTCAAGTTGACGTTCCTCTTTATTCGCAATCTTGAAACCATCTAAAAAGCTTTGTAGCGCTAGGTTTAGATCACCTTTTAACCTAAGGGCATTACCTTTTTGTACATATGCTCTTATAATATATGTGATGGAATCCGAGGCTTTTGACCTACGCAGGAGTTCATTGCTATATTTCAGAATCTTCTCGGGATCAGGATGATTCCTAGCGAGGTTAAATAATAACTGTAATCGATCATTTTCAACAAATTTGCCAGAATAATAAATAGATTCAAGACTGTCAGCGACCATCTGATTCTGACCATAAACAATTGCGTAAAAAATGTTAAGAAAGCAGAGTGTAAGGCAGGCTTTCTTATTGAATAAACTCTTTGCAATATAAAAGTTTGCTTTCAGCATTGATAAACCGTAATTAATCAAGATTATTAATGCGACCTAATCTTAGGATCTATTTCAAATGGGCCCAGGTCTGGTTTGTTCGATACTTCAAATTTTAAACTGTATTTTTCTTCTGCATAAGGTTGTTCCCTGGTAGGCTTGGCAATAATCTTACGAAAGAACTTTTTGTAATTCATATTTTTCCCTCTATTTGATTTAGTTACCATTTGACTAATAAGGAAATCACCAGATTCATGCTTAATGGATGAAATTGTGACCATATGTGATTTATCACTGGTAGATAGGCCTTGCCAGATAACTATGTCGCGCTTTCTTACATTAGTTATAAAATCTTCATTCGCAATGCCCGCGGGCTGACCAAAACTGACATGCTGGGCTATGTTGCTCTGATCAATTTGCGTAGTATCCACATATAGAGTTACCACATGCAATTGGCTACTGCATGCCATTAGGCTCATAATCGCGATTAAAATTAAAAGTGAATGAGTTGTTTTCATAATAGTGTTCTTTAAGAGATTAGGTGGGGAGAATTATTTATTGCTACAATCCGAGCCTAATGAAGATGAATTTCAGGAATTTTCCCAAATGCCATTCAAACCTCTATAGTCTTACTTAGATAGGGTCAAAAAACTACACTTAAGATAGTTAAAATAAGGCACTTATGATAATATTTTTGAATGAATAACCTGGGTTTATGTCCGGAAGTAGTATTTCTTTTATCCAACGAAAATCAGGTTTTCAATTGTATGCCTAAATTTTTAACCACAAGTTTTTTATCGCTGAAGCTCCTAAACCTAATTACTGACATAGGTGTGTTAAACTTCTATCTCATGCCCCTGAACAGCCAGCTCAATTGGAAAATCATAATTGGCTTTTTCCATAAATTTTTCGAACATCTTGGTTCTCTCTTCATCAGAATGTGCCGGATCATGATGGAACAACACCAGGCGTTTGGCCTCCGTCCTTGAGCACAGCTCTGCAGCTATTTCCAGAGAGCTATGGCCCCATCCCACTTTGTTCATATATTCTTTCATGCTGTATTGGGAGTCGTGTATAAGGAGATCTGACTGATAAGCCAATCTAAATCCTGAAACCCAGTCATCTTCAGGAAATAGGTGTGCTTTACCAATAACAGGTTCGTGGTCTGGCAGGTAGGTTATAGTTTTAGAACCGCATTGAATGCGAAAGCCCACCGTTGGGCCGGGATGACTTATGTATTCTGCGGTTATAGCAAAATTTCCAATGGTAAAAGTTGTATTTGGCAGTTCCTGTATAATTAGTTTAGAAGGGATATCCCTCAGGGCTATAGGAAAAAGAGGTGGCGATAAAAATCGATTCAATCTGGCTTGAAGTGATTCAGGACTACCGCCGGGGCCCCAGATATGCACTTCCTTATTGGGGTTGAACAATGGTTTGCAAAAAGCCAACCCTTGTATATGATCCATATGCAAATGAGTCAATAAGATATCGATTCGGTCAGACGTATAAAAGGTGTCAAAATCGATTCCCAAAATTCCGGTTCCCGCATCAACAATTAGTCGCTCCTCACCATTAATGACCTCAATACATGAAGTATTCCCCCCATACGTTTGATTGTTTGCGGAAGAGGTAGGATATGCTCCTCGGGTTCCGTGTAGCTTTACCTTCATCCTATGATTTCGTTATCCCAGAAAATAGCCATGGCCCCTGAAAAATTCTTAGATCGCCCGATTATTGGAATAGAGGTTACCGATATCTTAGTGGATTTTCCTTTCAGGGATTTGATCCAAAACGTCTTGTGTGCGGGCACCTTATTTTGTATGGTCTGTACCAGCGGTAATTCCTCCGGAGGAATATCCTTTCCATTTTCGTCATGCGGAAAAAATGATGTGCCCCAATCGCCTACTGGCATAGGCCCGGTATCCTGAAACTTTTGACCTAGTACTACTTCTGCCGGTTCGTTGTAAAATATAAGGGTTCCTTCAGGATCTACTAAAAAAACGGGTACGGTAAGACAATCTGCTAACTGCCTGCTTAAGATAATTTCAATTTCATATGCTGACATAGGCAGTCAAGTTTAGAAGTGTATCATCTTAAATATAAAAAAAATAGTCCGGCTTTCCCATAATGTTCAGTGAATAGGTGGTTACTTCCTTTCAAATTGGTATTTCTGAAAGTTTCTTCGCAGGTGAGAGGCTGCCTGGTCGTAAGACAGGTGTTACGCTCATCCCTGACATTTCATTACCTCAAGCAAGCATATATAATAAATTGCTCATTAATGAAAGAATTAAGTCATACGAAGCGATAGATGGGGGGTAACTTCTCCAAGGTACTCAATTATTTGTGGCGGGATTTAATTGGAAGCTATAAATCATTCGCGGTGCAAAGAGCAATAAAATACTTGCCATGGAACGGGAACTTTCTATATAAATCACTGTAATTCTTAGTGAAATGTATAATATTCAGGGGTTTAAAGGGTTATTATAACGGATAATACAATTTTCCACCCGTTAATGTCCTAAATTAAAAAGTAACCTACTTATGCAGCGATTGAAAATCTTAGGAGGATCAACACTTTTTTTCATTGTGGTTTATGCCCTAACCGTAGGCGTAAATAACTCTATATCCCATAACTGATTCCAAAAATTTAATTTCAACTAACCAGCCAAAAAAAAATCTCTTCGATCAAAAAAAGGCAGTGCTTTATACCTTGCAACAACAGGAATTAAAAGCTGCCATAAAAACATATTTTGATACCGCCATAGCATCAGGACACATAATAGGAGCCGGGGTGAGTATCGTAAGAGGAGATTCGATTGTATTTTCCGATGGCTTCGGTAAAAGAAATATCAGCAAAAATGGTGACGTTGATAGCCAAACCATGTTCCGACTTGGATCTCTTTCTAAAGGATTTGCCGGTATATTGGCTGCCAACCTGGTAAATGAAGGTAAATTAGATTGGGAAGATAAAGTAAGCGAGTATGTTCCGGAATTCCAGTTGGGAGACAGAAGTAATACAGATAAAATTACCCTGGCCAATATTTTATCACATACTTCAGGGGCGCCTTACCATAGTTATACCAATCTGGTTGAGGCCGGATTATCCTTGACAGATATAGCCAAGCGTTTTAAAGAAGTTCAACCAATTAGCGATCCCGGAGCTGTTTACAGTTATCAGAATGCCCTGTTTGCACTCTCCGAGAAGATGATGTACAAGGCTACCGGACAGACAATAACCAAATCATTGGAGAATAGATTTTTTAATCCCCTGGAAATGTGCTCCACTACAATGAATTATGAATCTCTGGCACATAAAGAAAATGTTGCCATACCTCATTCAAAAAGGAGAAACAGTTGGAAGCCTAAAAAGCTGAGGAATAACTATTACAACGCCATTGCTGCTGGAGGTATTAGTGCAAATGCGCAAGATATGGCAAAATGGATGCGATTTTTACTAGGACATAATCCGGAAATAATGAGTAAAATGGCTTTGAAAAAAGCGTTTAACCCATTTATAGAAATTAAAGGACACAGCAAATATTATCAGCGTTGGCCCGGACATGTATCATCTCATTACGGCTTTGGATGGAGGATCCATAAATTTGTAGAGGACAATTCTTCGCAGGAAAAAACCATTTGGCACCATGGTGGGAGTGTAAATAGCTTCAGGAATGAAATTGCGGTCTACCCGGAAGGAGATATGGGAATTTGTGTTCTTTTAAACAATAATTCTAAAATTGCGAGAACGGTTATCCCAGACCTGTATAAAATAGTGGAAGAGGTTTATGGCCAGGCCACTACTAAGTTTCCTATGAACAATATTGCTAGTGCAATCCCGCTCCAATAAAAAGATCATAATTCTTAATTCCCCCCTGCTAGTTATAAACCTAGAACTTCCTATCTCGTACCTTGTACAACATGCTTCTTACCTAATACTTAAGTTGGTTTACCTCGTCCCTATAACTTCTACCTTTTATTTCCGAAATATATCAAGCGTCTTATGATATTCATCATAGAGCACCAGCTTGGCCTTAGTTAATTCTAAAATAGGAAAAATCATAGGTTTGGAGGATAGTGTACCATCTGTGGCAAAATCGATGAAATCACCTGGAATTTTTCGTTTTTCAGGATCCACGGCCGAATCTAGTAAGGTGAGTCTTTTCCCATTGGGTGAAAGGTGCCAGGTTCCGTTTCTTATTTCTCCTTGTGGTTCTTTTTCCAGGGAAATAACGTCATAGGTAAAGGTTCCATCCTTGTCAAAAGTAAAGTAGTACTGTTTTGGATTTGCGATGGTGTCCTTTAAAGCTTCCAGGACCTGTTCCCCTTTCTTAAAACTACCGATTATCTGCCATTGACCATAGAGATCCTGTGCTTTGTGCTCCTGGCTATAGGAGGAGAAAAAAAGCAGACTTGCGAAACCTACAATACTATTTCTAACGATTTTATTCAATTAGTACGGTGTTTTACAAAACCTAGGTATACCTATAACGTTTCTATCGGGCATTTATTTATGCCATAGATACACCGGACAAAAAATTGAAGGGTCAAAACCCCCTGAATTTAAAAAGCTACATAGACTGGAAGTGAGAGTATACCTTGGGCTTCAATGCAGCCGTTGCATTTACCAATGCTTCTGAAGGCGCTCCGTAGAGCTCCGGATAAAAGTCGGATATCGCCAATAATTCACCCAAAAGAGGCCCCAGGTTTCCAATATGGGCCAAAATGGCATCAGAATTTACATAGGTTTCCCGAACTCTGCACTCTGTTTCATCGCTATTAAAATACCAGTCGTATTGCATTGTCCCCTTATCCTTTTCTTTTGTGGATTGCATACAGGCTTTGGCCACTTCCTTGAATTTTTCAAGTTGCCCATCATGTATCACAAAGCGTGCGGTTAATTGAAGATTATTCATGGTGTTTTGTTAAAAGTTAGTAAGGAATTATAGTAAGACCATCTTACCTTATCCTTTTAAGATAGGCAAGCTTTTTCATAATGTCGCCAGCCTAAGGACGAAACACGGCATTGGCTGTCCCGGTTACATAAACTACTTACCAAGTAATCAAGGACCTTTAAAATAATTTGTATGCAGGAGGCGTAATTCCCTGCATTCTGAGGTAAATGGCACATTGTCCTCTGTGATGCCCCACATGTTCATTAGCCTTTTGGATCCACCCAAGTCGGGTTACATTATACGGCCCACGCACCACAACTTCATCAAATTTTGAAGGATCCATATTTTGAATACCGGCAATCGCAAAATCGAAACTTTCAGCTACAATGCGTCGTACTTCGCTCTTAGATTGAAAAGAGGCTTCTTGTTCTATATTGACATCTCCATAAATAGCTGCCTCCCCTGTACCGTTGGCAGCCAGCCCTATGGTTCCCTGAGCCCCGTGCAGCATCTGAGCGGCAAAGGTGCGCACACCCTCTGTGGGTTTGAAATTAAATTGGTCTTCGGGCATGGCATCTATGTATTCCATAGACATGGCCTTAGACCGCTCAAAGTCGGCCACTAAATGATCGATCGTAGCATTTTGTGCAAATCCTAAGGTTCCAATGAGACAGCTAAATAAAAGAATTAAATTTTTCATGACAGTTCGTTTTTAAGTGAAGCAAGAAGGTACAAAAACTAACCTAATTATCTCAAGATCATGTATAACTAATAAATAGGTTACTTAAAAGAAGAGATGTCTTATTTAGGATCTAATGTTTGCATAATGGTCTCCTGCAACTCGTTTGCCCTTCCTAAAGCTTTTTGGTCCGTTTCTAGTTGGACTACTGAACTTATTAAGACAGATTTTACGAGATCCAATAGAATCTGGTTGGAGCGAATGTTCTCAAAAACCACTTTTCTTGGAACCTGTTCCTGATTCCAATTCACATAAAATTCCAATTGTTCGTCCATATTGAATACTTCGTGTTCAATTTTTCGAACCATATACCTTCGCTCCATGGGAAACTTGTTAAAATCGAAGGCAAATTGATCTAAAAACGCATAATATTCGAACAATTGACGTACCAGATCCTTATTTCGGATCAGGGATAGTCTGCCAGTTGACTGCAACTCTTTCCAGGTGACCTCGGTTCTCGTTAGGTTTTCACCATCGGCACAATTTCTAAACGTTTTAATGAAAAGTAATGAGTCTGTTATCTTAGCTTCAGGATTTTCCAGAAATTGCAAGACATGCTGGGCAGAGGCTCTTTGTTTCTTCAATGAATCGGCAACATTTGAGTAAAACTGCAGATCTTCAGTAATTTCAAAATGAAGCGCTTCCAGGTAGGTGCGTTCTAATTTTCGATCATCATGTTCATTAGACCATGTGTTAATCTGAAGTGCGATCAGGATACCAATAACTACCAATAGGATCTCCCCAATGGCATATTTTAGGTATTTACCGGTCTTATTTTCCACGAGTAGTTGTTGTCGGACTTTACGAAAAAAAGCAATCATTCACTAGTTCATTTATGCATATTTTGATGTACACTAACCTGTGATCCCATCCCCGTCAATATCCTGGTTTAAATGGCTTTCCAGGGCCACCAGGGTCTTTTTAAGGAGTACCCGGGTCTTCTCTAGTTCAGTCTCCAAAGCGGTTACGCGGTCTTCTACGCTGTCTGCTTGTTTTTGTTGTTTGTCTAGTTCGTCTTGCTGTAACAGATCCCAAAATATACCCATGTTAGTTGTATTTAATTAGTTGGTTATTCTTTTTTTGAAGCGTCTGAATTGTTCTCCTTCTTCATTTTAATATAGCGGTAAACTAGCCGTGATCCCAATCTTGCAAATAAGATGATAGCGATAACCATTACTATATCCATTCCACTCATTAATTCGTTATTTTAGGATTGTTATCTGCAGCCTACTTAGAATGGTCATCAGGTATTTTCATTGTATAAGAGAGGAGAAGGGGGGGGTAAACCAAGTTCTTTTAGAAGCTCCAGATAACGGGGATCTTTTTTCACCTTGGGATTCGGCATTAAAACACGTATCCAGGGATACCAAGCGTGTCCTTTTGCAGATTTAAGCCACTCAAAGCCCTTGTCCAGATTATCTGCATCAAAATATAAATAAGCCAGGCATAACGAATAAAAAGGCGTTTCTTCCATTGCTTCTAATTCACGGATGATCTTCATTCCCTCCTCAAATTGACCTACTTGGAGTAAAGCCGGGCCATAACCTATGTATCGCCATCCCGGATTAATTTTGGCCGCTTGCTTTAATATTTGGAGACCCTCGTCTGTTCTACCCATATCCATATATATACCACCTTTTATAAACATACTTAAGGCGTAATCATTCTTCATACCAGTCGCTTTTTCTGCTTCAACCAGACCTTTTTCGTAAGCTCCCACCATTCTGTATAATCCTCCCAGCCAGGCTGTATGCAGGGAGGAGAAGGGATCTAATTCCTGTGCAAGCTTATGTTCGACAATGGCTTCATCTAGTCTGCCAAATAATGCCAGATACCAGGCGCGATGATAATGATTATAGGCCATGTTGGGATTTATTTCATTCGCCTTTTCAAAAGCGTATTCCGCAAGGTCCCAGTCCCACCCAAAATAGGTGTGATAGTGCGATAAGGCCGCCCAACCCTCTGCATTGGAAGAATCTAGTTGAATGGCCCTTTTTGCTGCAGCCAGGGCTTTTGGGAAAACATCTGGAGGGGGAGTTAAACTATGGCCCAGGGTAACATAGCCTTCTGCTAATCCGGCATATGCATACGGATCTGCCGCATTTTGATCTACCGCTTCTTCCAGATATACAATACCACGTTGCCAATCTGCTACTGTAGATTTATTCAGGTAATATTTTCCTTTTAAATACAATTCGTATGTTTCAGGCTTTACAGAGGTAATCCCCGCCTTTTGTAATAGCTGAACGTCTTTCTTTTTAATGTCAAATTCATTGGCTACCTCAGTGGCAATACTGGTCCATAGTTGCCTAACCATGGAAATATCTGAAGTATACTCTTTCTCCCAAATTATATTGCCGGCAATGGTCTTGGAGATCTTGAGTACGACAGATATACTATTGTTATCTCGTTGAATAGTACCGTATATAAAATAATCAATGTATGCCAGTTCATCAGTGATTAAAGGGTCTGCGGGGCTAAACCCTGCTTGAAGGTAGCGGGAAGATGCCATACTGAGCACCTTTACATCTCCAATTTCTGATAAGGCATTGATCAGTGTTTCCGTCATCCCTTCACTGAAATAACTTTCCTCTTTATTTTCAATCAATTGTTCGAAAGGAATAACCGCTATTCGTTTTTCTCCTTGGGTCTGAGGTTGGTTCCATTGCGAACCAGCCCAAAAACTTGCAATAAGAAGCAGTAAGATCGCTATGACAATAGATGAAGCAATAACACTGTTAAGTCGTTTGCTATTTCTTCGATGGGTTTCAATATTGGTGAGTGTAGGATCTGTTTTTTGAAAACCACTCGGTGTGAGGTCATAGATCCATGAAAATACCGCCCAGAAAAAGAATCCGATACCCAGGATCACTAGCAATACTTTCATCGCATACTCAGGGGCATTAAATGCCGGCAGAAGGATGGAAGCAATTTGAATGACGACCCAGGCAACGGCCAAGTAGGCCAACAGTGCCTTAAAAACATTGCGGCGTTGCAACTCAGAAAGAATTTCTCGAAACTTCATTGTAATGTCCCTAAATAAAGTGTCGATCTATAGCGCTAATACCAAAGATGATAAAAGCTTTATAAAGCACTATAAAGTACTAAATATTAATGAAATTGCCTAGATATTCTTAGTATAATAGAAGGAGACCTCAAGTTGTTATTCCTTTACATTGATCAGCACAGCTTCGCAACGGGAAAGGTCGGAGTTAAGGATAATATTTTCAGAATTGTCTCCGTCTATGATCTCAATAGACACTGTATTAGGTGGAAACTTGCCCAGATTGTGGGCGTACAGAAATAGATCGTTGGCTTGAGTGGGGTCTAGTTTTAATTCAAACCCCTTTTTTTGATAGGTAAGATTGTGTTGAGAAACGATCGCAATACCATTTAGGTAGATAGATACAATATCGCCGTCCTGGCGGCCATGATCCCATAAATTGATCTGAATGATCTTGTTATTAACTTCCAGCTCTTTTACATAGGTAATGGTGCGCCCATCAAAATCGGTTCGTTTTTCAATCTCCACCGGTTTTTCAGGTATTTCTTCTTTAATAACAACGGGTTCAACTATTTCTGCTACAGGTGTTTCCTGTTGTTCCACCACTTCTTCTACTTCTACAATTATTTCTTCTTCGGGTGCTGAAGGTTCTTCTTTTGGGGGAGTAGGCGCTACTATTTCCAGCGGTTTGGGTTCGTCGGGGATGGGCACTACTACTTCTTCCACAACAGCAATTAGCTCGGGTGGGGGAGTTGCATCCGGATCTCGCTTATTGATGGTAAAATATGGAGTGGCGAACTTGGCTGTATAAAATTTGTCTGTCGGGAAAAGCTCAATTCCCATGATCCTGTAATTATTTCCATTTGGCAGGGTCTTATTAAGCTTTATGCCTCCTGCAAGTTGGGTATTATTAAAAGTTCCCAGTTCCTGTATCACTGTATTATTCTTCAGAAGGTAGAATTTGATGGTCTTTTCCGAAGGTAAATTACTTGTTGTCCATTCAATAGAACCAGGGTCCGGGATGGTCCATACTGTGCCATTGGTAGGGAAGGTGATCTCTAGGCCAGAACGCCAGTGTTTGCGTTCCTGAAGCTGTACTTCATTTAATTCCGTAATGGTTTGAGTAAAATTGGTATATGGCTTTACCATTGCTAAGCCCGAAACCACTTCCTCCAGCAGGGTGTAAAATGCCTTTATCTCCTGCAATGCACTGGCAATAGGGATCTCCTCGGAATATTGTTTCCTGATATTTTTAAAATGATCAGCTATGCGCCTGCTTGTTTTCTTGTCGATCACAGCATTGTCTGCCATACTACTTTCATCCAATAATATTTTGGCTGTTCTGATCTTTAGATAACCAAAACGACTGTTTAAAAAAGCGATAGCATCTTCATAATTTACTGCAGAATTTGTGGTAAGGTCGGTAGCCACGCTATAGGCCCTGTCATATTCCAAAAGAGCATGCTGAAGGGTTACTTCGGCTAATTTTCGGCTGGTCTGTTGTGGGGAATTTGTGGCCAGATTCAACAGATCCAAAAGTTGTTCAACGGGGATGCTATTTACCCCATCTCCATAGACCCCTTGTAGGTATTCAACTCCTAACCAAGGCGATTGAAGTAGGAGATAATTTTTGTCAATGTTAGTCAGTGTTCTTTGGTCCCCAACGGTCTTAAGGATATCCTCATATTGTGTCTTTGTCCAGGGAATAGGATCATCGGAAATGATCTTTTTGGCAACAACAACAGGATCTTCAATGGTATTCCCAAGGCCATAAGTCTTTAAGGGAAGGCATAGTATCCCAAGACCAAAGGTTATAAAAGCTAAAAAAGTAATTTTTTTCATGCCAATTATATACGAACGGTAGTCTATGTACTACCTATTGTATAAAACTATCACATCTGGAAAAAATTGTAAGGGGAGTAATGAATTTGTTATCAGGAACTTATGAACGAAAGAATATTCCTACAATATTGAATGACGTTCAAAAAAAAAGGAGCTTATGGTTATATTTTTCGCGTAGATTATTAAAAACTAAGTTTTAATAATGAGTCTGTTGTAATTTTTAATTTTGTACCTTTTTAAGATAATAACCAAACCAACACATTATGAAAAAAGCTGTATTATTAATCGTATGTCTAACAGTATATGCCAGTGCCATGGCTCAGGTAGCCTATCTGCAGTATAGGGTAGTACCTAATGACCGACAAGGAGAATTTGTTGAAAAAGAAACCAAGTACTGGGCCAAAGTTGCCCAAGCTGCCATTGACAAGGGACAGATGACTGGGTGGTCACTATGGCGCAAGGTAGGAATTACTGAAGAGGGGGCTCCTAATTATGTCTTTGTGAACAATTTCGAAAGCTTTGACAAAGTAGATCAGGGAGCCATTTGGTCTGAGGAGAATATTAAAAAGATGGGGGTAGCACCAGAAATGGTTGCAACACAATCCTTCGCACCCACCGCATTTGATTACTGGATGCAGTTGGAAGATTCAGCCGGAGGAGACTACAAGTATGCCGTGGTGAATTACGCTAAACCAACAAACTTAAGTGGATTTATTGAAGAGAATAAATCTTTGTGGAAACCCATGCATGAGAAGAATATTGCAAGCCCTACTAACAAAATGAAATCATGGGGAATGATGTCTACGGTAAGTCCCAAGGGAAATCAAGCGAGATTCTCGGTTATGACCTGGGATGGTTTTAGTACTATGGCCGATGCTTTAAATTATATGAGATACCAAAACTCTGGCGAAACAGACCAAGCATGGACAGATATAATGGCTAAAACTAAAATGGATGAGATACTACCGAATGGTTTTGAATATTCCATTCTGTATGAACTTGTAAAGAGTATTCCGGCTAATTAAATTTGCCGTTGATTTCATTTGATTTTACTAAAAAACCCGATGTATTCGGGTTTTTTTCTTTCTACTACAAGCGAGCAAAAAGGACGTAAAAGGCCCAAATAAAGCAGAAAGTAAAAAAGGCGTACACCAAATAGGTAGAAGTAGTTCTTTTATTCATAAGATTTGGAATAGCCTACAAGAAAGCAAATTCTCGTTGAATTGTAAATTCTATACTTTAAAAGGAACAATTCTTTCGATGTAAGACACAATCATCGATGAACGAACCGATTATTTATATGGACCTCAGGCACATAGAAGATTGGATATAGGTATTTGCTGAATCTTGTACTTCAGGTAAAAGTTGACTAACGGTCCATTTTAAAGCTATCTAGTTTGATGTCATCAAGGCCGTAATCGTCAAAGGGATATTCTAGTTGATCCTGAATATTATAGAGTGAAACAAGGATGAATTCTGTGAGTATTACCACAAAATAGGTCACGTAAATAGGATTATTTGCTCCCATATCGTGGATGATGGTAGGCGCATATATCAGAGGGAAAATGTAAATAAATAGCAAACAGTAGGCCTTTAAGCTTATCGGAGTGCGGTGGATATTTATCGCATGTAAATTCTCTAAGGACTCATGAAGGTCGTTCATAAATCTGAAGATTCGATCTTTTAATCGTCCGGACATTATCTCTCCATTGGCTGTAACAAAGGCTTGTACTTTGCTGATGATCGGATCTAATGCCTCAGTGGACTCCATATTATTCTTTAAATGATCCATAGAAGTTTCACTGATCTCAAGGAGAATATCGGAAATTTCCTTTTTCTTCTCTTCATCTAAATTATTGGAAGCATTTACGAAATAGTACATTGTTTTCAGTGCACTTCTGAATTGACTTAAGTGCTCTAACGCCTTTTCTCTTCTTCGGAAAGACCCGCGGATAGTAAATACCAACGGAAAAACAATAGCAATACTCAACAACGTAAGGTCTACATGGAATTGAATATCGAACTGAAAACTAAAGAAAATTGTGAGCACGGCGATAAGTAGTGCTACCAGAGTCCTTACATTTATTATGGATAGGTATAGTTTAATAATCAGAAATTTAGTAATTTATGATGCTAAAGCTAACTACAAACTCGTGAAAAACCAAACAATACTCAGATTCCTTTTCTTGTTCTTTGCAACCGCTGGGGTGCTTATTGCTCAAGAAGTAGAAGCTCCCAAAGCAGTGGGAGAAACCACCGTTTTGTTTAAAGAGCAGGCTATTTTGCCTATTAAACTCAGCTTCTCTAACAAAGAGATGAAAAAGGAAACAAATGATAGCACCTATCTTTTATCAAAATTAATCTATAAGAATGGGGAACAATGGGATTCTCTTGATGTTAAGATCCGAGCCCGCGGTAATTACAGGAGAGCACATTGTTATTTTCCACCACTTAAGGTAAAGATCAAGAAGGCGGTAGCCAAGGGCACCATCTTTAAAGGAAATAAGGAATTAAAATTGGTAATGCCTTGCGTGCAATCTAGCAGCACCCAGGATAATATTGTCAAAGAATATATGGCCTACAAGATCTATGAAGTGATCTCGCCGTATCATTATAAAACCAGAATGGCAGATATTGAGTATATAGAGTTTAGAGGAAAGAAAAATAAAGTGCACAATATTAAAGGGTTCCTGATAGAAGATATAGATAAGGTAGCCAAGCGTGAGAATTGCAAGAAGATGAAACGTTCCGTACATCCCCTGGAACAAGATGACATATGTGCCACCCAAAACGATTTTTTTCAATATATGATTGGCAATACCGATTATTCAACCGCTTACCAGCATAATCAGAAATTACTTTTTACGGCAGATTATAGAACAGTTCCGCTGCCATTCGACTTTGATATGTCAGGATTGGTAGATGCCAGTTATGCAGTGGTATCACAAGTGCAGGGAGAAGTCTTGAGTATAGAAAGCGTTACGGACAGATTGTACAGAGGATTTGAAAGAGACGAAGCTGTATTCCAAACCGTGAGAAAACACTATTTAGATAATAAAGATCGCGTCTTTGAAGTGATCGATGGCTTAAAACCTCAGTTTGATAATGAAAAGGAATTCGAAATAGCACGAAATTTCATCGATGACTTTTATAAAGTTTTAATTGATGATAAGGATTTCAATAATGAGATAGTGCGAAAAGGGCGCACTAAATAGTAAAGTGATACATTAATTAGTTAGCGATAAATAATTATTAATAAGTAAGTTACCATTAATTTATTTTAAAGAATAGGTCTAAGTATGGTCCAGACATTATGTGCCACAATACGCTGACCCTCTTCCGTAGGATGTATCCCATCTGCCTGATTGAGTTCTGGTATACCAGCCACATTTTCGAGTAAAAAAGGGATCAAATACGCCTTATTTTTCTCAGCAAGAGTTGGAAATATCTGCCTAAATTCACTTGTGTAATCCTGACCCATATTGGGAGGGATCTGCATCCCGGCAAGTACGATCTTGATATTTGGATTTTTTACTTTTACGGCGTCTATGATGGCCTGTAGATTTTCCCTTGTTTCAGTAAGCGGGATCCCGCGCAGACCATCATTGGCTCCCAACTCTAAAACAAAGATATCCACCTGTTGATTCATTAACCAATCGATCCTATTTTCCCCGCTTGCAGTGGTTTCACCGCTGAGACCAGCATTGATCACCCTGTATTGCAAGGATAAAGAATCTATTTTATCCTGAATAATCCCTGGAAATGCTTTCTCCGGTTCCAAGCCCATTCCTGCGGTTAAGCTATTTCCAAAGAAAAGAATGGTCTTTATATCACTCGTTGCAATTACATTGGTTTCTGTAGATAGGCTCTTATCTGTATCTGCGTTCAATTCTTTTTTAGTGGGCGCATCTCCACACGAAAAGAATACTATGAAGCAAAACAGATAACAAAACTTTAACACGGTTCTCATGGAATAGGGGATTAAATTCAAAATCATTTTTATAATTTCCGCCCTTGTACCAAAATGCTACTAAACCCAGGGGAATGGCAAAGATATTAAACGTTAGCAATCTCAAAAAATCTTATTCGAGCGGATCCGGATCCCTTACCGTTCTGGACGATATCTCATTTTCGATAGAAGAAGGAGAAACCTTCGCTATTGTTGGGCCTTCGGGAAGTGGTAAAACTACCTTATTGGGATTATCTGCGGGACTAGACAGACCAGATTCAGGGAACATTGAACTCTGTGGAGTAGAGATAAGCACCTTAAATGAAGATGAACGTGCCTTACTCAGAAATAGAAAAGTTGGATTTATATTTCAGGATTTTCAATTATTACCAACACTTACCGCATTAGAGAATGTTGCAGTACCTCTGGAGCTTCAAGGAGCCAAAAATGCCGCTGCAAAGGCAGAAATTCTTTTGGATAAAGTTGGTCTTTCCGATCGTATGCACCACTATCCATCCCAGCTATCGGGTGGGGAACAACAACGGGTAGCTTTGGCAAGGGCATTTTCCAATACACCATCAATTTTATTTGCTGATGAACCAACCGGTGAACTGGATGAAGTCACAGGACAAAAGATCATCCAATTACTTTTCGACCTGAACAAAGAAGCAGGAACCACCCTTGTCATTATTACTCACGATATGGAATTGGCCAGAAAAACTCAAAGGATCTTACGTCTCAAGGGAGGTAAGATAAGTACGGATCAAAAGATTACCGCTTAGTGAGCACTACGGACAGCTCCATTAAGAAGGCCGGACTGGCCTGGTTATTCAAAATGGCATGGAGAGATCTTCGCTCAAATGTGGGGAAATTATTCTTGTTTATGTCTTCCATTATCATCGGCATTACGGCGGTAGTGGCTATCCAGTCTTTTGGAAATAACCTTACTGACAGTATTGCCTACCAATCTAAAGCGCTTATGGGCGCAGATTATATCATTGATAGCAGCAAGCCACCCAATACAACAGTTACAGAGATCATCGATTCTTTAGGGGGTGCCAACAGCAGGGAAATAAACTTTGCCTCTATGGTTGCCTTTCCTCAAAAGGATGCTTCCAAACTAGTTCAAATCCTTGGTGTGGACGGCGGCTTTCCATTTTATGGCGAATTTGAGACTATTCCCGCAACCGCTTCAAGAAATTATCAAAAGAATAATGGTGCCCTGGTAGACGCTACGGTGATGTTGCAATACAACCTTAAACCTGGTGATAGCATTAAGGTTGGGACCATTATGCTGCCCATAGAAGGGTCATTAACATCTGTTCCCGGAAGATCTGCATTAACCAGCAGTGTTGCCCCGGCGGTTTATATTCCATACAACCAATTAGAGGCCACAGGATTGCTTCAAAAGGGAAGCAGGGTAGAATATAAATACTATTTTGTAGCCAAGCAGGGACAAGATCTGGAGGTCTTGTACGAGGCCGTAGACCACAGACTGGATGCAGAAGGGGCCGATCTGGATACGCATTTGGATGAAAGCAGACGTCTGGGTCGCAGGTATAACAACTTTGGCAAATTCTTAAACATCGTTGCTTTTATTGCTTTATTACTTGGCTGTATAGGCATTGCCAGTGCGGTTCATGTCTATATAAGAGGAAAGCTAAGGTCTATTGCCGTTCTAAAGTGTATGGGCGCCTCACGAAGTCAGACTTTTAAGATATTTCTAATTCAGATCGCAGGACTAGGCGGTTTAGGTGGACTTATTGGAACCATACTGGGGGTAGCTTTGCAATTGGTAGCTCCATATCTGCTTAAAGAATATCTTCCGGTAGATGTAAACGTCACAATATCTTATCCTGCTGTATTATTAGGACTATCTCTGGGTGTCTTGATGTCTGTTGCATTTGCACTGTTGCCTCTGCTTAAAACATGGTATGTTTCTCCTTTATCCGTTTTACGGGTACAAGAAGAAAGCGATCCTAAAACAGGCAAGGCCCGAATAGTTATTCTCGGGATCATTTTTCTATTCTTGTTTGTTTTTGCACAACGTATTCTGGATAACTGGCGATATGCACTTTCTTTTATACTTGGGTTAATTGTAACTTTTTCACTTCTTTTTGGAGTGGCCAAGTTACTGATGTGGGCAATAAAACGCTATTTTCCAACAAACTGGGGCTTTTGTTCCAGACAAAGTTTATTGAATCTCTTCAGGCCTCAAAATCAGACAGCTACCTTGCTATTGTCAATAGGCGTTGGGGCCTTTCTAATTAGTACCCTTTACTTTTCAAAGGATATATTACTTAGCAAAGTGGCCCTTGGGGATAACGATAACAGTCCCAATATCATTCTTTTAGATGTGCAGACCGGGCAGGTGAACGATGTAAAGAATACCATTCTGCCAAATAACATCCCTGTGCTGGATAATATTCCCATAATAACTATGCGGGTGCAGGAAATTAATGGGAGGTCTGTAAATGACATCAGAAATGATACTATCTCTAATATTGGCCGTTGGGTGCTGAACCATGAGTTTAGGGTCACTTATCGCGACTCACTTATAGCTTCGGAAAGCATTAAGGAGGGTACCTGGGTGCCAAAGGCTGATAAAACAAAAGTTGTTCCTATTTCCGTAGCAGAAAATTTTGCCTTTGACGCCAAAGTTGGAGTAGGAGACAGGGTAACTTTTAATGTACAGGGAGTATTGATAGAAACGGAAATTGGGAGTATTCGTGAAGTGGATTGGGGAAGAGTGCAATTGAATTTCTCCGTTCTTTTCCCAACTGGTATTCTAGAGGATGCTCCAAAATTTCATGTGTTAACCACACGTACTCCCAGCAATGAAGTATCCGCACAACTGCAAAGACAGCTAGTGTCTAATTTTCCAAATATCTCCATCATCGACCTTCGTCAAATTCTTGAACTGTTAGAAGGAATCCTGGAGAAGATCAGTTTGGTTATCAATTTTATGGCGTTGTTAAGTATCCTCACGGGGATCATAGTTTTGATAGGTGCGGTGCGAACGAGCAAGTATCAGCGGATAAAAGAAAGTGTTTTATTGAGGACCCTTGGTGCCCAAAATGTACAATTGCTGAAGATCTCCTTATATGAATATGCTTTTTTAGGGGTCTTAGGAAGTTTAACGGGTATTTTGTTATCTCTGATAGGTAGCTTCTTATTGGCCCGCTTTGTCTTTGAAGAGCCTTTTATACCTTCCTCAGAGCCATTTATCATACTACTCCCAATACTGACCTTGCTGGTGGTGGGAATTGGATTACTAAATAGTAGAAGTGTTCTCCGAAGTCCGCCTTTGGAAATTTTGCGTTCTTCAAGTCGCTAAATCATCTTCTCACACCTTATGCCATTACTTTTTCCAGTGCGGAGCCAAAGGCTTTCACCTCATCCATGGTTCCGGTGCTTATACGCGCCCAATCCATCATTGGCGGAAAAGGTCTTCCTATGAGCACATTTTCCTTCCCCATGGCATTGATCATCTCGCTGATAGGTCGGCCGGTCTTAAAAAAGACGAAATTAGTGTGAGAAGGAATATAAGATAGGCCCAGACCGTCCAGGGTTTTGTAGATATGTTGTTTTGCTTCGGTATTTTTCTGTAAACTAAACTTGTAAAATTCATCATCTCGCAAAGCCTCACGAGCCGCTTCAATGGCCAACACATTTGTATTCGCCATCACCGCTTTTTTAAGTCGGGTAGCAATATCCGGTCTGGCAATAAGATACCCAATGCGCATTCCGGCCAGGCCATATACCTTGGAAAAGGTTTTAGAGACGATCACATTTCTATCTTCTTTAACCAGTTCTACCATAGAAGGGTAGTCTGGCTCCGTAATAAAGTCGTAATACGCCTCATCACTAAAAATAACGGCCTTATCATCGTTAGACATACAAAAGTCGCGTAACGACTCCTTCTTCAGTAAGGTACCGGTAGGATTGTTTGGGTTACAAAGAAAGATCAACCTGGTCTTGCTCGTAATTCTTTTGCTCATCGCTTCCAGGTCGTGTTCCATTTTTTCATTCAGCGGAACCCTGTGCACATAGGCGCCAAAATATTCGGCATAAGACAACATCGCCTGAAATGTAGGATCTGCGGCAATGATCTCACCACCCTCTATTCCATATACCAGTCCGGTTGCTTTAAGACCTTCTGTAGAGCCGCCGGTGACTACCACACAATCTTTGGAAACACCTTCTTTCTCAGCAATTTCTGCAACGAGTTTAGTTAAATACTGAAAAGGATATCTACAAGCAATATCAAAGCTACTACTAATGACAGATCGTACATTTTTAGATGGTCCGTACGGATTTTCATTGGAATTGAGTTTTACAGGACCATCGAGCAAAAGGGGTCTTGGTTCATATTCTAATGCCATTGCGCCCAATCCACCCATAAGGGTAAAGCCTCCTGTTAGGCCCATAGTTTTGAGCCATTGTCTTCTGTCTATGTTTTTCATGAGTTGAAATTTGTATAGAAGAAGATACAAATATTCCTAATAGAGGAGATCCCTTGCCTCAAAATTTAGAAAAAATATTGAAAAAATTGAGTAGGAGGATACTGCCTAAAATGATAGATCAGGCAGAAAAAGAAGGATGCTTTTTCTAGGCTTGGGTTTACTGTATAAGATGGGGAAATACTAATAAAGCGTATTGGAAATAAAGATGGCGATGATAAGAAGTACCATGGCAGAGTTTACGATAAACGCTATGATCTTTTTCTCATCTATAGGTTCGTTTTTGCCTTTATACAAAATAACACTTCCTACGATACCAAGTAGACCGGAAAGAACTACAGGCAAGCCAAAAAGGTAACGCGAAAGCACAGGATTAGTATTGATCATCACTGCGAGGGCGGCAATGGTCAAAAGGCATAGTATTAATTTACTAACATTATAAGATCTAACTGTGTATTTGCTTTCTTGCTCCATAGAATCCAATTTTAAGCTGCCCACTATTGTTAAATTACTTTTATGTTCACTTTTAAACCTTCAATGATCCCGTAGATGCTCTGTACGGTTTCTTGTAGGTAATGCTTAATGACCACATGCGGAATACGGATGGTGGTAAAACCATTTTTAAAAGAGTGCATGGTCTCTTCCAGATTGTTCATGGCTTGTTCATGTGTAAGCATTTGATATTCGGTCTCTATCTCGATATTGAGTTTTACTCGTGAGATAGCTATATCTACTGATTTCTTCCCATCCCACCATTCGAGCATAGGATATACCCCTATTTCTTTCAGCGCATAATACAGCCGTATTGCGGCTAATGGTGTACCATTAGTTCTAATAAGTTTATCGATGCGCGTTTTATGCTTTCCGCATAATTCAACCCCATATGTTTCCATGGAGGTTTTGTGATCGACATAGCTAAGTTGCTTGTTACATTCTAAACAGGTCATGCAAGTAGGTCAAAAAATGATTTGGGTCTATTATAACCTTGAGAACTATCGAATATTTTATAACATCGATGAACGACCCCCTGTTTTTAGACGAACTGCATTTTTTTAGACGAACGACACTTTTTTTAACATTTGCTCCTCAATTCTAAGCAGTGAATTCATGAAATTTTCGCGAAAGATTTATTTTTAATGTACTTTCCAAATCAAATTAATGATAGAACATGTTTAAAAAAATTGGCCCGGGCGTACTTGTTGCTGCCGCTTTTATAGGTCCAGGTACAATTACTACCTGCACCTTGGCCGGTGTCGACTTTGGGTTTGCGCTCTTATGGGCGATGCTGCTTTCTATACTTACAACAGTAGTATTCCAGGAAATGGCAGCGAGAATTGGGATCATTACACAACAAGGTCTGGCGGCCAGTTTTAGAAATGAGTTAAAACGTCCATGGTTGAGGAACCTTATGATACTGATAGTCCTCTCAGCCATAGTTATTGGGAATACAGCCTATGAAGCCGGTAATATTGGGGGAGCAGTTTTGGGCATGGAAGCAATCCTTGGAGGGAGCCCTAAGTTTTGGTATGCCTGGGTAATTGGGGGCTGTGCTTTTTCCTTGTTATATGTTGGATCTTATAAGGTGCTGGAGAAGATCTTTATATCGCTCGTTATGCTTATGAGCATTTCTTTTGTACTGGCGGCGGTAATTACTAAACCGGCAATAGGGAAAATCCTGGCCGGACTCCTTATTCCATCACTACCTGAAGACAGCCTATTCACAGTGGTTGCACTCATTGGCACTACCGTAGTGCCTTACAATCTATTTCTGCACGCTTCCCTGGTAAGTGAAAAATGGAAATCTGCCAAAGACCTGAAGGCTGTTCGTTGGGATACTATCCTCTCAATTGGATTGGGAGGGATAATTTCCATGGCCATCATTATTACCGCAACTGCAAATCAGCAGTTGGAAGTAGTAAATGGACTAGATCTGGCTAAAGGCCTGGAGCCACTATATGGGCAAACTGCCAGATACTTTATGGGGATTGGATTATTTGCTGCCGGCATCACTTCGGCTATTACAGCTCCATTAGCCGCCGCTTACGTAGCGGCTAGTTGCTTTAACTGGAAGGATGGCCTTAGATCCTATAAATTTAGGTTGGTTTGGGGATTCATACTTTTGGTTGGTGTAGTATCTCAATCGTTTCAGATACGCCCTATCGAAATCATTAAATTTGCCCAGGTGGCAAATGGTTTGTTACTACCTGTTATATGTATCTTTTTATTATGGGTGGTCAATAAATCGAGCCTGATGGGAGCATATAAGAATAAGAGGTGGCAAAATGTAGCCGGTATACTGTTGCTGCTTTTGATCATTGTTCTGGGTGTTAAGAGTATCTGGTCTGTTATTGGAAACGTATGAATAAGAAATGGACAATAGACATCAATTGTGATGTAGGGGAAGGACTTCATAACGAAGCCCAACTATTTCCATTTATTTCCTCTTGTAATCTTGCCTGTGGCGGCCATGCGGGTGACGCTGAGACAATGAACGAGGTGATAAGACTTGCCATAAAACACCAAATTAAAATAGGAGCACATCCATCCTATCCGGACAGGGAGCACTTTGGCCGAAAAAGCATGTCGTTACCTTCGGAGGAGTTCAAAGAAAGTATTCGCTCTCAGGTAGACCTGCTAGATACCTTCATAAGAGATCATGGAGCTTCAATGCACCATATAAAGGCCCATGGAGCTTTATATAATGATTTGGCAAAGGATAAGGAATTAGCGAAAATGTATCTGGAATGTATTCTCCACTACAAGGATAATATATCCCTATATGTTGCCTATGGTTCTGTCATAGCAAGGGAAGCCTTAAAAATGGGATATAAGATTACCTATGAAGCCTTTGGTGACCGTAATTATAGAAAGGATCTTTCTTTGGTGCCGCGTAGCCAGACTAATGCAATAATTACAGACCCAAAACTGGTACTGAAACATTTACTTCTTATGATCAAGAATGGGGAGGTACAGGTCGCTGAGGGAGATTTTGTTCCTATAGTAGCCAATACTTTTTGTATTCACGGTGATACAGTTAGTGCGTATGAAATATTGATGTATCTTTCCGAAGAATTACCAAAGCATCATATTCATTTAGAGAAATGAATTCGTACCCCATACAAATAAAGCCTTTTGGCGTACACGCCATTCTTATTGAATGGCCCAATGAAATAGAGCGTAGCATCTTAGATGACATTCTTATTTTTAAGGACTTCCTTTTACTCAATAGTTTTAATGACATGGAATGGGAGATGGTTCCTGCATATAATTCATTGACACTTATCAATATTCATAAAAATATTGATCATAAAGAAACCGCCAACCAATTAGAAAATTTGTATCGGGAAAGAAAGGAAGGTGCAAAAAAGCAAACGCATCTGTGGAGGCTCCCGGTCTGTTATGACACGGAGTTTGGGATAGATCTTGAAGAGGTGTCCAAACATACAGGGAAGTCTATTGAACAGATCATTACACTTCATACAACCTCAACATATACCGTGTACGGGATCGGGTTTTTACCTGGATTCATGTATTTAGGCGGTGTGCCAAAAGATCTTGAAACCCCACGTAAGGCCACTCCAAGACTTGATGTTAAAAAGGGGTCGGTGGGACTGGCGAGAAAACAGACAGGTATTTATCCACAAGATTGTCCTGGTGGGTGGAATATTATTGGTAACTGTCCCATCCCAATTTTTAATGCAGAAAAAGAAAATCCTTGCTTTGTAAGTGTAGGCGATTCTATTCAATTCTATTCTATCACTAGAGCTCAATTCGATCTTCATGTCATTCAGGCTGAAGTAGGGATCGATCTCTTAAAAAAAGAATCTACAGGTGCTTAAAGTCATTAAAAGTGGATTTTTCACTACCGTTCAGGACCAAGGCAGGTTTGGGTTTCGTCATATGGGCGTCCCTGTTTCCGGAGCAATGGACCAGGCTGCTGCCTTGCTGGCAAATGCCATGCTCGAAAATGATGAAAATGCCGCCGTCCTGGAAATAACTATGTCCGGGCCACTTCTCGAATTTGAAGAAGCAACCTGGATAGCCCTTTCAGGAGCTAACCTTTCCCCTCAGCTAAACGGGAAGGACATAGACAATCACAGTGTTCATAAAGTGAATGCGGGAGATAAACTGGCCTTTGGTAAGCACATAGACGGACTAAGAGGATACCTGGCTGTAAAAAATGGTTTTCAAACACCTTTAGTATTAAACAGCAGATCTTTTTATTCCCCAATCACAGAAATAAATCATTTGGATTCCAGGATGGAGGTCCCCTATGATGAGGTATCAGTTTTTGAACCCAAGATCACCCATATCATAAGAGAGGATATAGACAAATTCAAAACCCTCAAGGTGAGCCCTGGACCAGAGTATGATATTTTATCTGATGCCCAAAAAGAACTCATTTTTAATACTTCTTTTACGATTGCCAAAGAGAATAACAGAATGGCATATCAGTTAGAGGAATCTATTGGAGAACATACACATATCATGCTGACATCTGCAACCCTGCCAGGTACAATTCAGGTAACCCCTGGAGGAAAATTGATCATCCTTATGCGAGATGGACAAACTACGGGAGGCTATCCCAGGATCTTGCAATTATCAGAGGAAGGAATAGACCGATTAGCTCAGAAAACCTTCGGAGACACCATTTCTATTAAGTTGTCTTAAATTTTAAAAGAGGTGTCCTATCTTTTTTAGTAAAGACAAGGGCATGTTGTACGGCGGATTTCTCAAAGGAATGTCTAGCCATGTTCCTCTTTTTACAATTGATTTTTGATGTGAAAAAGCTATAAAAGATCTCTTTCCATGATAGGCCCCAATACCACTTTGGCCCACCCCACCAAACGGAAGCTCTTTATTGGTGATCTGTATAAGGGTATCATTGATAACGCCTCCACCAAAGCTATAGCGCTTTAGAAGTCTATCCTGAAAAGATGTACGCCTCGAAAATATATACGCGGCAAGTGGTTTACCCTGAGCTTGGATCCATGGAGCAATATCTTCCTCTTGTTCATAAGAAATTATAGGTAAAATAGGGCCAAAGATCTCTTCCTGCATTATCCTGCTATCTGGCGAAGGTTCATTGAGCAAGGTGGGTCCTAAGAAGTTGTCTTTATCATTCCGTTGCCCACCAAAGACAATGTCCCCATCTGCCAACAAACCAAGAAGTCGATTGTAATGATCCCTGGAAACAATTCGCGCCAGATCAGCAGAAGCTTCCACATCGGAGCCAAAGAATTTGGTGATGGTCTTGCTTAATTCCTCAATTAGCGAATCTTTTACCTTCCGATGTACTAAAATATAATCCGGAGCAATACAGGTTTGCCCGGCATTCAGAAATTTCCCCCAGACGATCCGTTTGGCGGCTTGTGAAAGAAGCGCTGTTTCATCTACTATACACGGGCTTTTTCCACCCAATTCAAGGGTAACAGGCGTAAGGTTTTTGGCAGCACTTTCGTACACAATCTTCCCAACCTTAGTGCTACCCGTAAAGAAAATATAATCCCATTTCTCTGCCAATAATTGCTGAGAAACAGGGAGGTCCCCTTCAATTACCATGGCATGTGATTCATGAAAAACCGATTCGACCAATTTCTTTAGAAGTGCACTCGTATGTGGTGTTAGCTCCGAGGGTTTTAATACAACGGTGTTTCCTGCAGCAATGGCGGAGACTAGAGGCAAAATAGCCAGTTGAAAGGGATAATTCCAGGGCGCCATGACCAATACTGTGCCATAAGGTTCTTTGTAGATCCAATTCGAAGAAGGGAAGTTCAGTAAAGTTCCGGGAACCCTTTCTGGTTTGGCCCACAACTTCAGATATTTGCAAACAGATTTTAACTCGGCCAATACGAACTGCGTTTCAGCCACTAAAGTTTCAAACTTTGGTTTTTTGAAATCGGCATACAGGGCATCACATATGGCATCTTCCTGACGAATTATCTCCTTTTGAAGTAATTTTAATGTCTTTATTCTAAAGGCCAGATCTTTGGTTTTTTGAGTTGAAAAGAACTGCCTTTGAGCCTCTATATTCTGAGCGATTGAATTTTGCATTTCCAAAAATAGGTAATTTTTTGCCGTAAGAACTATCAAATTAAACAGGAAATAGCAACAATTATATGTATTGAATATGATAAATTATTAAGTATTAAATAACTGATATACAGATAAATAACTTTAATCTTATCCTATTGAATTTATACCAATATCTGATGTTTTAAAAAGCAGGGTTTTTAAACAAGTATCTTTGGAAACTATAGTATTTACGAGTACTACAAAGATTTTAGGGATAGATATACATGGAGTTAAACAAACATAGTAAGAATGTAACACAAGACCCCACGCAACCAGGGGCTCAGGCCATGCTTTACGCCATAGGTCTTTCTGAAGAGGATCTTAAAAAACCTTTGGTAGGAATTGGGAGCACCGGTTATGAAGGCAATCCTTGCAATATGCACCTCAATGACCTTTCCCAACATGTAAAAAAAGGATTGAAAGAGAAGGATCTTATCGGATTGGTGTTTAATACCATTGGGGTAAGTGATGGTATATCTATGGGAACCTACGGGATGCGATATTCGCTTCCTTCGAGAGACATCATTGCCGATTCAATGGAAACCGTAGTGCAGGCTATGAACTATGATGGCCTGATTACAGTAGTGGGATGTGATAAGAATATGCCGGGTGCTTTGATGGCTATGATAAGACTTAACAGACCCTCGGTACTGGTGTATGGTGGCACTATAGCTTCCGGATGTTTAAACGATAAGAAACTAGATATAGTAAGTGCCTTTGAGGCCTGGGGAGAAAAGGTAGCCGGGACCATGAACGAAAAGGAATTTAAAAGTGTTATCCAAAACGCTTGTCCTGGCGCAGGTGCCTGTGGAGGTATGTATACAGCCAATACCATGGCTTCGGCCATAGAAGCACTAGGGATGGCCATGCCGTATAATTCTTCCAATCCGGCTATAGGTCCTGCAAAAGAAAACGATTGTATAGAGTCTGGAAAGGCTCTCCGCTATCTTATGGAGAATGACATAAAACCTAGTGATATTATTACCAGAAAGTCATTAGAAAACGCCATAAGGCTTATTACGGTCATGGGCGGATCTACCAATGCGGTGCTGCATTTTCTGGCAATAGCAAAAGCAGCCGAGATAAGTTTCACTTTAGATGATTTTCAACATATAAGCGATACTACTCCGTTCCTGGCCGATCTAAAGCCAAGCGGAAAATATTTGATGGAAGATGTACACAGGGTAGGCGGCACACCGGCGGTTATGAAATTTATGTTGAAAAATGGGATGTTGCATGGCGATTGTCTTACCGTTACAGGAAAGACAGTTGCTGAAAACCTAAAAAATGTTCCAGGATTAACCGAAGGTCAAGATGTTGTGCACTCCTTGGAGAATCCTATTAAAGAAACCGGACACTTGCGCATATTATATGGTAACCTCGCTACTGAAGGGGCTGTTGCCAAGATAACAGGAAAAGAAGGCTATCATTTTACAGGTCCGGCAAAGGTATTCGATGACGAATTTAAAGCCAATGCTGGTATTGGAAAAGGTTTGGTCAAAAAAGGCGATGTGGTAGTTATAAGATATGAAGGGCCTAAAGGAGGACCGGGGATGCCTGAAATGCTAAAACCTACGGCTGCCATTATGGGTGCCGGATTAGGTAAAGAGGTTGCTTTGATTACCGATGGTAGATTTTCCGGAGGTACCCATGGCTTTGTGGTAGGACATGTATCACCAGAAGCTCAGGAAGGCGGCGTAATAGGATTGCTTGAAGATGGGGATGTGATCACTATAGATGCTGTAAAGAACAGCATTAGTGTAGCCTTGTCAGATGAAGAATTAAACAAGAGAAAAGCTGCCTGGAAACAACCGCCTTTAAAGGTAAAAAAAGGAAGTTTATACAAGTATGCCAAAACAGTGTCGTCTGCCTCCCAGGGATGCGTGACCGATGAATTTAATTAAAGGATAATTGCTATAAGACCCCATGCAGGATGCTGACATAGGGTCTGCTAGTTTGTAAGATAAAAGAATATGGAAACGATTGAAAAAAATAAGTCCAAGGCCAAGACGCCTGCTAAACTAAGGATCAGTGGTGCAGAGGCTATCATTCATTGTCTTCTGGCCGAGGGAGTAGATCTAATCTATGGATATCCCGGAGGGGCTATTATGCCGGTATATGATGAATTATACAAATTCCAGGACAAACTTACCCATATCCTTACAAGACATGAACAGGGAGCAACACATGCTGCCCAGGGATATGCCAGAGTTAGCGGTAAGGTTGGGGTTGCTTTGGCCACCTCAGGACCGGGAGCAACTAATTTGGTTACTGGTCTTGCCGATGCCCAGATAGATTCCACTCCAATGGTTTGTATTACTGGTCAGGTACCCAGACATCTGTTAGGTTCTGATGCCTTTCAGGAAACTGATATCATTGGCATCTCTACTCCGGTGACCAAGTGGAATTATCAAATAACCAACGCCACTGAAATTCCAGAGATCCTGGCAAAAGCCTTTTTTATTGCAAAATCTGGGAGACCGGGTCCTGTGCTGATCGATATTACAAAAAATGCACAATTCGATGAACTCGATTTTCATTATGAACATTGTAAGGGGGTGCGTAGTTATCAACCAGTTCCAAAAGTAAAGGAAGCAAACCTCAATGCAGCAGCAGAATTGATCAATAGTGCCAAGAAACCTTATATCGTTTTTGGACAAGGAGTGATCCTTAGCGAAGCAGAGGATGAACTAAAACAGCTTGTAGAAAAAGCAGGTATCCCCGCTGCATGGACCATCCTGGGACTTTCTGCCATGAATACAGATCATCCGCTAAATGTTGGGATGGTAGGTATGCATGGAAATTATGGCCCCAATGTCCTTACAAATGAATGTGATTTGCTCATCGCCATAGGGATGCGATTTGATGACCGTGTAACCGGAAGTCTGGACACATATGCCAAGCAAGCCAAGATCATACATATAGAAATAGATCCAGCTGAGATCAATAAAAATGTAAACGCGGATATTCCCCTTCTTGGTGATGCAAAGGAAACGCTTACAAAGCTGTTACCGAAGATCAACAAGAATAGTCATGATGCCTGGTTGAATGAATTCAAGAAAAAGTACGAAGAAGAATACAAAGTGGTCATCGAAAAGGATCTATTCCCAACCAAGGACGGATTAACTATGGGAGAAGTGATAGAAGAGATCAACAAGGCCACTAAGAACAAGGCTGTCATTGTCTCAGATGTAGGGCAACATCAAATGGTAGCCTGTCGGTATGCTAAGTTCGCCCAGTCTAAAAGCAATATTACCTCAGGAGGTTTAGGTACCATGGGATTTGCCTTGCCTGCGGCTATCGGCGCAAAAATGGGCGCTATGGACAGGGAGGTAGTGGCTATTATAGGCGATGGAGGGTATCAAATGACCATACAAGAGCTTGCCACTATTTTTCAAAATAAAACAGCAGTAAAGATCGTGGTTCTTAATAATGGACATTTAGGTATGGTGCGTCAATGGCAGGAGTTGTTTTTTGAAAGCAGGTATGCTTCTACTGTTATGACCAACCCCGACTTTGTAAAAATAGCCGAAGGGTACCATATCAAAGCACAACGGGTATCTGAGCGTAAAAACTTAAAGTCGGCTGTGCAGGAAATGATCGATTGTAAAGAACCTTATTTCTTAGAAGTAAAAGTGGAGATGGAAGACAATGTATTTCCAATGATCCCTTCCGGTGCTTCAGTATCAGATATCAGACTTAAATAGAACCCGATGGAAAAAAAATGGTTCACCATCTCGGTGTATTCGGAAAATAACGTAGGATTGCTCAATAGAATATCGGGAATATTCTTAAAGCGTCACATTAATATTGAAGGACTAAATGTTTCTAAATCAGAGATTGAGCATGTTTCTAAATTCACAATAGTGATTTTTACTACGGAAGATTGGACCCGTAAGATAGTTGCGCAAATAGAGAAACAAATTGAAGTGATCAAGGCATTTTATCACACAGATGATGAGATCATTTATCAGGAATCTGCCTTATTTAAAATAGCATCGCATTTGCTCTTTGATGAGCGACAGATACAGAACATTATAAAAGAGAGTAACTCGCAGATCGTCACCGTCTCCAGAGATTTTTTTGTACTCGCTAAGTCGGGTAGACGTCATGAGATAGATGACATGCACGACCTCTTAGAACCTTTTGGAATACTACAATTTGTAAGAACTGGCAGGATTGCGGTGACCAAGGCAGCTATGCCTATTACCGCATTATTGAATGAATATGAAAACAAAGATTAATACAATATAAACCAACTATACGCATGACAAATTATTTTAATACCCTTTCATTACGAGATAAATTACAGCAACTAGGGAAATGCCGTTTTATGGATACCAGTGAATTTACGGATGGTGTATCTGCTTTAAAAGGCAAAAAGATTGTGATCATAGGATGCGGAGCTCAGGGCCTGAACCAGGGATTGAATATGCGCGATTCCGGATTAGACATTTCTTATACGCTTAGGGAAGCGGCCATAAAGGAAAAAAGAGCTTCATATGTAAATGCTACAGAAAATGGTTTTACCGTTGGAACATATAAAGAGCTTGTTCCCAGCGCAGATCTGCTGATCAATCTTACACCAGATAAGCAGCATACCAACGTAGTGCAAACCGTAATGCCTCTTATGAAAAAAGGGGCAACCTTATCGTATTCTCATGGTTTTAATATTGTGGAAGAAGGGATGCAGGTTCGGAAAGATCTTACTGTTATCATGGTGGCTCCAAAAAGTCCAGGTTCTGAAGTAAGAGAAGAGTATAAACGAGGATTTGGAGTACCTACCCTGATTGCCGTACATCCGGAGAATGATCCCGAAGGTAAAGGTCTCGCACAAGCAAAAGCGTATGCTGCAGCAACCGGAGGCCATAAGGCCGGGGTATTGGAATCTTCTTTTGTAGCCGAAGTGAAATCGGATCTTATGGGAGAGCAGACAATCCTGTGTGGACTATTGCAAACAGGTTCTATCCTTTGTTTTGATAAGATGATCGAAAAAGGAATAAACCCGGGATATGCTTCTAAACTAATTCAATATGGTTGGGAAACTATTACAGAAGGATTAAAGTACGGAGGGATCACAAATATGATGGACCGACTCTCAAATCCGGCTAAAATAAAGGCTTTTGATCTTTCAGAAGAGATGAAAAGCATCATGCGACCTTTGTTTCAAAAGCATATGGATGATATTATGAGTGGACATTTTTCCAAGACCATGATGGAAGACTGGGCCAACGACGATAAAAATCTTTTAAGCTGGAGAGCGGCCACAGGGGAAACTGCCTTTGAAAAGACAAAAGCAGGAGATGACAAGATCTCAGAACAGGAATATTACGATCATGGCGTATTGATGGTGGCCTATGTAAGGGCAGGGGTAGAGCTTGCCTATGAAGCTATGACCGCATCTGGTATTATAGGAGAATCTGCCTATTATGAATCCCTGCATGAGACTCCGCTTATTGCGAATACAATTGCCCGGAAGAAGTTATTTGAAATGAACCGGGTAATTTCCGATACTGCAGAATACGGCTGCTATTTATTTGATCATGCTTGTAAACCATTGTTGAAAGATTTTATGAAGAAAGTGGATGTGGATGTGATCGGAAAATCTTACGGGCAAGGCAAGGATAACGGAGTATCAAATGCGAAACTTATACAGGTCAACAAGGCCTTACGGGAACATCCTGTTGAAATTGTAGGTGCCAGATTGCGTGCCTCTATGACGGCTATGAAGCCCATTGTTTAATGCTTACATATTAGCGTATCTTTAAATCGCTTTACAAGAAAATAACCATCTATGGCTACACAAGTATCAATCATTCCAGAACAATTTCGGATCAAGAAAGAAATACATCAAAAGACCTACCTTGTAAATGGGGAACTCATTTCTTGGGACGGTAAAAACACCGATGTCTATTCAACGATCTCCTCCTCAGAGTCGTATGAACGAACATTGTTGGGTAGTATCCCGGATCTGGGCGAAAAAGAGGCCATGAAGGCTTTAGATGGAGCATTAATGGCCTATGATGAGGGAAAGGGAACATGGCCCACTATGAAGGTGAGAGATCGTATTGAGTGCATGGAGAAGTTTGTTACGCAAATGAAAACCAAGCGCGAGGAAATTGTAACACTTTTAATGTGGGAAATTGGAAAATCTCTGCCCGACTCTCAAAAGGAATTTGACCGTACTGTAGATTACATCTACGACACCATTGAGGATTATAAACAATTAGATAGAAACTCAGCAAAATTTCAGAAACACGATGGGGTATATGCACATATCCGCAGAGGACCTTTGGGAGTTGTTCTCTGCCTGGGACCTTATAACTACCCACTGAACGAAACCTTTGCCTTGTTGATCCCTGCATTGATCATGGGGAACACAGCGATATTTAAACCTGCTAAATTTGGGGTATTGCTAATTACCCCATTGTTAGAAGCTTTTAAAAATAGTTTCCCTAAAGGAGTAGTAAATATTTTGTTTGGGCGCGGAAGGACCGTTGCGGCTCCCATTATGAAAACGGGAAAAGTAGATGTCCTGGCCTTAATAGGAAATAGTAGATCTGCCAATGCCCTTCAGGATCAACATCCAAAAAGCAACCGACTGCGATTGGTACTTGGGTTGGAAGCTAAGAATCCTGCTATCATTTTGCCGGATGCTGATATGGACCTTACCATTGAAGAATGCCTTACGGGAACATTGTCTTTCAACGGACAGCGCTGTACCGCACTTAAGATCGTATATGTACACGAAGACGTGCGCAAAAAGTTTCTTGAAGAGTTCGCTACTCGTGTAGATGCAATGAAATTTGGTAATCCCTGGGATAAAGGAGTGAAATTAACTCCTTTGCCAGAGCCAGATAAACCGGCTTATATTCAAGAACTCATTGATGATGCCCTTTCAAAAGGAGCTAAGATCATCAATAAAAAAGGAGGGAAGCATTTTGACAATTATATATGGCCAGCGGTGTTATACCCTGTCACCAAAGATATGCGTGTATATAAGGAAGAGCAATTTGGGCCGGTGATCCCTGTGCTCTCTTTTAAGGACATAGAAGAGCCGTTAGATGATATGGCCGCAAGTAATTATGGTCAGCAGGTTAGTCTTTTCGGAAAAGATGTGTATGCTCTGGCGCCTTTGATAGATACCTTGGCGAATCTCGTGTGCAGGGTAAACCTAAATAGTTCCTGTCAACGTGGACCGGATGTGTATCCGTTTACGGGGAGAAAAGATTCTGCTCAATCAACACTTAGTGTTCATGATGCTTTACGCTCATTTTCAATACGAACACTTCTTGCCTTTAAGGATAATGAGATCAACGTAGAAACTGTAAATCAGCTGTTGGAGACCAAGCTATCTAACTTTACAAGTACGGAGTATATCTTGTAAAATATGGATATAAAATGATTGGCTAGAGGTGCTTGGCAAGCCATTCACCCACTTCACTGGTTTTATAGGCTTTCCCGCCATCAGCAAGATCTTCGGTAACTATTCCTTCTTCAAGTGATCTGTTTACCACATCCCGGATAGCCGCAGCCTCGTCCATTAGATCAAAATCCTCGAACATCATTGCCGCAGATAAAATTGTTGCTAGCGGATTAGCGATGTTTTTTCCTGCTGCCTGTGGATATGAACCATGAATAGGCTCATAAAGCCCTATGGAGTCTCCTATGGAGGCTGAGGGCATTAATCCCATAGATCCAGAGATCACAGATGCTTCATCTGTAAGAATGTCCCCAAATAGATTTTCGGTGATCAACACATCATAGGCATTTGGCCATTGTACTAAACGCATGGCAACCGCATCTACAAATTCATAGCTAACAGTTACTTCAGGATAATCCTTTTCCATGGCCTGAACAGTTTCCCGCCATAAACGGGAAGATTCCAACACGTTGGCTTTATCGACACAGCATAATTTGCCGGAACGCTTCATGGCCATCTCAAAGCCTTTTTTTGCCAGACGCTGCACTTCTTTGCGGGTATAGGTACAGGTATCATATGCAGTATTGCCATTGTCTTCCCTACCTCTTTTACCAAAATAGATACCGCCGGTAAGTTCACGAAGAAAAACCAGATCTGTGCCTTCTATGCGTTCACGTTTTAATGGAGATTTATCAATGAGTGATGGGAAGGTAAAGGTGGGCCTAACATTGGCATATAGCCCCAGCTTTTGGCGCATTCTTAAAAGACCTTGCTCTGGTCTTACCTTGGCAGACGGATCATTATCGAACCTTGGATGTCCAATGGCACCAAACAACACAGCGTCAGAAGTGGCACAAATTTCATGTGTCTCATCGGGATAGGGATCACCCACGGCATCAATGGCTGCAGCACCTGTTAAAGCAGGCCTCCAATTAAGTTCATGATGATATTTTTCTGCAATGGCATTACATACTTTTACCGCTTGATCAATAACTTCTGGACCAATCCCATCGCCGGCCAATAGTGCAATATTTAATTTCATATAGTTGAGTCTGTTTGTCTCGTTAGATAATGTTGAGCATTTTTTCGGTTGCCTTGATGGCTGATACGGTCTGGTCCGAATCTAAACCACGAGTGGCGAATTCTTTATCGGCCAGCTGCCAGGTAATAATAGTCTCACACAGGGCATCAGAATTACTGCCCGGGGGAATACGGACTGCGTAATCTATAAGATTGGGCAAACTGAGCTTTTTAGCCCGGTATACTTTTCTAAGGGCATTCATAAAGGCATCGAACTGCCCATCGCCCTGTGCGTTCTCCTCAAAAACTTCTCCATCGACCTCCACCGAAACCGTGGTTGAAGGTTTAAGACCTTTAGAATGAGTAAGGACATACGAACTAATGAATACTTTTTGCTGAATATCCTCAGTGTCTAAAACGTCGGAAATGATAAATGGCAAATCTTCTTTTGTTACCCGCTCCTTTTTATCTCCCAATTCTATGATCCTGGCGGTAACTCTTTTTATTTCCTCGTCATTTAGGGTAAGACCTAATTCTTGTAAATTCTTTTGAATATTAGCTTTTCCTGAGGTCTTTCCAAGAGCATATTTTCGTTTTCTACCAAACCGTTCCGGTAAAAGATCATTAAAGTATAAGTTCTTTTTATTATCTCCATCTGCATGTATTCCAGCAGTTTGTGTAAATACATTATCTCCTACAATTGGTTTATTGGCAGGAATCCCAAAGCCGGTAAAGGCAGAGACCAGTTTACTTACTTTAAACAAAGAGGATTCTTCCACATTTATCTTAAGATGAGGCATAAAATCATTCACTACTGCCACCACGCTGGCCAATGGTGCATTCCCTGCACGTTCGCCCATTCCGTTCACGGTTAAATGAAGTCCATGACAACCAGCTTTGAGTGCTTCCATGGCATTGGCTACACTAAGGTCATAGTCATTATGGCCGTGAAAATCAAAATGAATTTCCGGATAACGCAGAATAATACTTTTTAAAAATTTTGAGGTTTCATCTGGAGTTAACACTCCTAAAGTATCTGGTAATAATATGCGTTTTACAGGTTGGGTAGCCAGAAAATCGAGAAATTGAAAGACATACTCAGGAGAATTACGCATCCCATTACTCCAATCCTCCAGATAAACGTTTGTCGTTATTCCGGCTTCTGCAGCTTCTTTAACTACGGCTGCTATTTCCGCAAAATGTTCCTGGGGCGACTTTTTTAACTGATGGGTAAGGTGGTTAAGAGATCCTTTGGTCAAAAGATTCTGCACTTTGGCACCTGTCTCCTTCATCCACTTAATAGATAATCCGTTATCGACAAAGGTCAGTACCTCAATTCGGTTTTCATATCCTTTTGAAGTGGCCCATTCCAGTATCTGTTTAACCGAATGAAATTCACCCTCAGATACCCTGGCTGAAGCGATCTCAATTCTATCAACTTTTAATTCATCCAACAACAGTTTAGCCATTGTAAGTTTCTCCGATGCTGAAAAGGACACACCGGATGTTTGCTCCCCATCTCTCAGGGTAGTGTCCATGATCTCTATGGTCTTCTTAGGACTTGCCATCTTTTTGGATGATTTAGATTCTTCTTTATGCGAAGGAGGCAATGTGGTATGTGGCATGGATAGGATTGGTTTTACAAGGGCATATCTTTGGCGAAATGCTCAATTTCACCTTTCATACTTAGCAAGTAGTCTATATCGTCATAGCCATTAAGCATATTGTCTTTTTTATAATGATTGATCTCGAAGGACTCACTGGCGCCTGTGTCATTAACTGTAATAGTTTGTGCAGGGAGATCAATAGTAAATTCCGCTTTTGGACTAGCTTCAATAGCCTCAAAGATCTTTTGTAGGAAATCTGCACTTACCTGAACAGGAAGCACGCCAATATTGAGACAGTTATTCCTAAAGATATCCGCAAAAAAACTGGATACCACACAACGAAAGCCATAATCATAAATGGCCCATGCAGCATGCTCTCTTGAAGATCCAGAACCAAAGTTCTTACCCCCAACAAGGATCTTTCCGCCATAAATAGGATTGTTCAATACAAAGTGTTCTTTAGGCGAATTATCGGGTTTATAGCGCCAATCCCGGAACAGGTTATCTCCAAAGCCGGTTCGTTCCGTTGCCTTAAGAAATCGAGCCGGAATGATCTGATCCGTATCTACATTTTCTATGGGTAGTGGAACTGCTGTACTGGTTAGTATATTAAATTTATCGTATGCCATATCCTTTAAAAGTTATGCGGTTTCTAATTGTAATAGTTCTCTTGGATCCGTTACTTTCCCTGTTACAGCAGCAGCTGCAGCTACAAGCGGACTTGCCAGTAAGGTACGTGAGCCGGGTCCTTGACGACCTTCAAAATTTCTGTTTGAGGTACTTACGGCGTATTTCCCGGCAGGGATCTTATCATCGTTCATTGCCAGACAAGCCGAACAACCAGGTTCCCGTAATTCGAATCCAGCTTCTTCCAAAATGTCTAGGATCCCTTCATCTTTAATAGCTTCCTCTACGCGGTGCGAACCAGGTACCAACCAGGCAGTAACATGATCTGCTTTTTTACGGCCCTTTACTATTTCGGCAAAGGCACGGAAGTCTTCAATCCGACCATTAGTGCAACTTCCCAGAAAAACAAAGTCTATTTTCTTGCCAAGCATTGCATCTCCTTCCTGGAAATTCATGTACTCCAGCGATTTTCTATAGGTTGCCACACCACCTTCTAAGGCTTCTGCCCTTGGTATTCCAAGGGAAATACCAATGCCCATCCCAGGATTGGTACCATAGGTGATCATAGGTTCTATCAATGTACCGTCAAACACAACCTCTTTATCAAAAACAGCATCGTCATCTGTATGCAGGGTTTTCCAATATTCCATGGCCGTATCCCAGGCAGCTCCTTTTGGGGTGTATTCTTTTCCTTTTATATAGGCAAAGGTTTTCTCATCCGGCGCTATCATCCCGCCCCGGGCACCCATTTCAATACTTAAGTTGCAGACGGTCATCCTGCCTTCCATAGACATATTCCGGAAGACTTCTCCCGCATACTCAACAAAATAACCGGTTGCTCCAGACGTGGATAGTTGAGAAATTATATAAAGGGCAACATCCTTAGGGGTAACTGCTCTGTTCAATGAACCATCAATAGTGATCCGCATCTTTTTTGCCTTGGGCTGCATAATGCACTGCGTAGAGAGCACCATCTCTACCTCTGAAGTGCCAATACCAAAAGCAATGGCTCCAAAGGCTCCGTGAGTAGACGTGTGTGAATCTCCGCATACAATAGTGGCGCCAGGGAGTGTAATACCATTCTCAGGTCCTATGACATGCACGATCCCATTTTTTTCATGGCCTAATCCCCAATATGGAATACCGTGTTCTGCGGCGTTCTCTTCTAGTGCCTTTAACTGGTTAGCAGATAAAGGATCCTTCACGGGTAAATGTTGATTTATTGTGGGAGTATTATGGTCAGCCGTTGCAAAAGTCCTGTTAGGATACAGCACTTTGCTATTTCTGTTCTTTAATCCCAGGAAGGCCACCGGACTGGTTACCTCATGAACCAAATGGCGATCGATAAAAAGTACATCGGGTCCATTCTCAATTTTCCTTACAACATGGGTATCCCATACCTTATCAAATAGTGTTTTCTTTGAACTCATATTTAGCATTTTCTAAACTAACAAATCTAAAAATTAGGGATTGGAAACGAAATTGGGCTTACCTAAAATTACGACGTTCAAACCGCTTTCAAGGCTCAACTTTTAAAGAATATTCCTTTAACTGATGTAGTTCCAGATGTTTTTATGCTTTAATAACCGGGCATAAGAGATGCGTAGTGCCTTATTTTTTTCCAGTCGTAAGCCGGGATCTTCATTGAGCAGCTGTATCGCAAAATACCTGGCAGTTTTAAGAATGTCATTATCCTTTACGATGTCGGCAATTTTAAGGTTTAGCAGGCCACTTTGCTGGGTCCCCATAAGATCACCAGGGCCTCTTAGTTTAAGATCAACTTCAGCTATTTCAAAGCCATCATTGGTCCGTACCATGGTCTCCAGCCTTGTTTTAGCTTCCGAAGATAGTTTTTGGCCTGTCATAAGGATACAATAACTCTGGTCTCCTCCACGCCCAACACGACCGCGTAACTGATGCAATTGAGACAGCCCAAAACGTTCTGCACTCTCAATGATCATTACCGTTGCATTGGGGATATTGACACCTACTTCTATGACAGTTGTGGCAACCATTATTTGGGTTTCGCCTTTCACAAACCTCGCCATTTCATAGTCCTTGTCCTCAGATTTCATTTGCCCGTGTACTATGGATATCTGGTATTGTGGGAGAGGAAATTCGCGTACCATACTCTCATAGCCATCCATTAGGTCTTTGTAATCTAGTGCCTGAGATTCTTGTATCAAAGGATAGACCACATAGATCTGCCTGCCTTTTTTGATCTCATCTTTTATAAAACGAAATACTTTGAGCCTATTGGCATCGAACCTATGTACTGTCTTTACAGGTTTCCTACCCGGAGGAAGCTCATCGATGACAGAAATGTCTAGGTCTCCATACAAACTCATGGCAAGGGTACGGGGGATAGGTGTGGCGGTCATCACCAGAATATGTGGAGGTATATCATTTTTATGCCACAATTTAGACCGCTGTGCCACGCCAAATCGGTGTTGTTCATCTATAATGGCCAGTCCCAGATTATGGAATTGCACCTTGTGTTCCAACACCGCATGTGTCCCAACCAGTATATGAAGTTCGCCACTTTCCAGTTGTTCATGGATGACCTTTCGAACCGATTTTTTTACAGAGCCGGTAAGGAGTGCGATGTTGATGTCCATACTACCCAGGATCTCCTTCAGACCATTAAAGTGCTGATTGGCGAGTATCTCCGTTGGGGCCACAAGGCACGACTGAAATCCATTGTCTATTGCCAGAAGTATGCTCATAAGTGCAACGATGGTCTTTCCTGAACCCACATCACCCTGTAAAAGCCTGTTCATTTGGGCATTACTCCCAAGATCGGCCCGTATCTCTTTGATAACCTTTTGCTGAGCCGATGTTAGTTCAAATGGTAGATGATCTTTATAAAAGGTGTTGAAATGCTCGCCCACCTTAGAAAAAGGAAAGCCTTTGATCTTTTGTTTACGTAGTAATTTTTTGGAGATGAGTTGGAGTTGAATATAAAAGAGCTCTTCAAATTTCAATCTGAATTGCGCCCTGGCCAATAGATTCTGGTCTCTTGGAAAGTGAATATTAAATATGGCTTCACTACTAGAAATGAGTTTTAAATCTTCCAGGATCTGATCTGATAGCGTCTCGGGATAAATTCCTTTTGTTTCTGTAAAAAGTTGCTTCACCAGATTGCTGACTACTCTGTTGGTGATCCCTTTGTTACTCAGCTTTTCGGTAGAGGGATATATGGGCTGCATGGCAATACGCAGACCCTGTTCGTGATCTGAAAGTAATTCCATATCCGGGTGAGGCATGGAAAATGTGCCATTGAACCAATTGGTTCTCCCAAAGATCACATAAAGTACATTGATCTGCAGTTGTTCCTTGATCCATTTTTGACCACGGAACCAGACAAGTTCCATTTCTCCTGTTTCATCTACAAAGGTTGCTACCAGTCGTTTTCCCTTTTTTTGTTCTATGGTTTTTAGGTGTACTATCTTACCTATGAGCTGTACCTCAGCAGAGTTGCGTTCCAGCTCATTTATCTTGTAGTACTTGGTCTTGTCAATATACCGGTTTGGGTATAGGCTTAAGAGATCTTCGTAGGTCTGAATACCGAGCTCTGATTGCAAGGCCTGAGCCCTGTTTGGGCCTACTCCTTTAAGATAGGTGATGGGAGTCTGTAAGAGATTGGGATCCATTCGTCTAAATTAACGGTTACCGCACTCAACTGCAACAGATCAAAATACTAAATTTGAAAAGTGAACAAACCCCTTATGAGAAAATTTATTCTTTTAGGATTACTTTTTTATGGCATTAGCCCACTGTTTTGTCAGTTGAACCCAAAAGTTGATTTTCTCAGCGGGCAAATAGATCTGTATATACAGCCAACAAATAAGACAATAAAAGGTAAGGTAGTATATCGGTTACAAGTTTCGGAAAAAACAAATGCCATCTTAATCGATGCCCGGAATATGCAATTTATATCGGTACTTCTAAATGGTAGGAAGGTCAGATATTCTTACGATGATAAGCAACTGTTACTGAATAAAAAATTAAGAACCGGGAAGGAATATACCCTGGAGCTCTCCTATACCTGTTCACCCAAACAAACGGTCTATTTCCTGGGGTGGGATGATGAAATCCAGGATAATGAACAGATCTGGACACAGGGGCAAGGGAAGTACAGCAGTCATTGGGTGCCCTCTTTTGACGACATGAACGAGAAGGTGGAATTCGATATGAATATCACTTTTGATAAAAACTACACGGTTGTAGCCAACGGGAAATTGATCAATACTTCTGAAAATGGTCAACTTAAAAGGTGGTACTTTGACATGTCACAACCTATGAGCAGCTACCTGCTGGCCTTTGCTATTGGAAATTACAGGTCGAAGGAAATTATATCCAATTCCGGGATTTCCATTTCTAATTATTTCTATCCCAAGGACAGTAGTTTGGTAGAACCCACCTATAGATACACCAAAGAGATCTTTGATTTTATGGAGAAAGAAATAGGTATTTCTTATCCATGGCAAAACTATAAACAGCTGCCTGTGCGCGACTTTCTATATGCCGGAATGGAAAATACCGGCACCACCATTTTTTCGGAATCCTACATGATAGATTCTACGGCATTTGCTGACAAGAATTATGTAAATGTCAATGCCCATGAACTTGGTCATCATTGGTTTGGCAATTTAGTAACCGAAGTAGATGCCTCTAGCCATTGGCTGCATGAGGGCTTTGCCACCTATTATGCCTCATTGGCTGAGAAAGAACTCTTTGGAGAGGAGCATTTCTATTGGTTGCTTTTTGACAAAGCTCAGGCATTAGAGACGCTTTCCAGAAAGGGAGAGGGGGAGTCACTGCAAGATCCTAAGGCTAGTAGTATCACATTTTACGACAAGGGAGCTTTGGGAGTATACGTTCTTCGGGAACGTTTGGGAGAAGACATTTTTAAAAAAGGGATACAGACCTTCTTTAACTCCTATCAATTTAAGAACGCCTCGGTAATGGATTTTATGAAGATCATGGAAAGAACCAGTGAGCAAGACCTGAGTGATTTTAAGAAGAACTGGCTGCTAGATACGCAATTTCATTCTGAAGAAATATTGGCCTCCCTACGAAAGAATTCTGTATCCATCGATCGTTTCCTAAGAATGCAACGCGAGCTTACCACAAGTCCGGAAAACAATGAGGCTATTCTGAAACGCTATTGGGATGCTACATCATCCTCAGAATTCAGGAAGCGCATCATTGCACTGTATTACAAATCGCTTTCGATTGATTTCTTAAAAACAGCTTTTAATACCAAAGATCTCAAGGTGAGACAGGCACTTGCACTAATCCCAGGTCCGATATCTGATCCTTTGATCGAAAGCTACGAATCCTTGCTATTAGACAAAAGCTACATTACCATTGAGAACACCCTTTACCGGCTTTGGATTCAAGGTCCTGAACACCGCGAGAAATATTTGGACCAAACCAAAGCGCTGGTTGGATTTTCGAATAAGAATATCAGGCAATTATGGTTGCTTTTAGCTTTATTAACCAGGGACTATGGAAGCCCGGAAGAAAGATCTCAATACCAAAAAGAGCTATTTGGATATACAGCGGCATACCATCCCATGGAGGTTAGGCAGCTGGCTTTTGGTCTGATTGGGGAGGTGTTTCCCTATACGGATCAAAACCTAAAGGATCTGATCAATGCAGCGGTGCATCCTGTTTGGCAATTCAGGCAGTTTGCAAGAGGGATCATTGATAGACTACTAAATGATATAGAACAAAATCAACGCCTTACTTTGCTATTAGATGAGCTAGATAGTGAGGAATATCAGTATCTTTCTTTAAAATTACAGCAAGAATGAGAGCACTCGTCATTTCAGGAGGTGGAAGCAAAGGAGCCTTTGCAGGTGGGGTGGCCCAATATTTAATGGAGCAACGCAATCACAAGTACGATCTTTTTCTAGGTACTTCCACAGGTAGTTTGCTAATCTCGCACCTTGCACTACAGAAAATTCAGAAGATAAAGGACGTTTATACTTCGGTAAACCAGGATAATATATTTAGTAATTGCCCATTCACTATTCAAAAGAAACACGGTATTTCTAACATTGGAATAGCCCACTGGAATGTACTAAAGAATTTTTATCGCGGTAGCAAGACCTTTGGAGAGAGCCACAATCTGCTAACCCTAATTAGAAATACCATTACCCCGGAAGAATTTGAAACCCTTAAGAACGGTCCAAAGGACATTGTGGTAACTGTGTCTAACCTGTCATTAAATCAGATCGAATACAAGTCCATCAATGATTTTGAATATGACGACTTCTGTGAATGGATCTGGATCTCTTGTAATTACACGCCTTTTATGAGTCTGGTACGTAAGGAGGGTTGCGAATATGCCGATGGAGGTTTGGGTAGTATGGTCCCAATTGAAGAAGCTCTAAAGAGGGGGGCCACAGTTGTGGATGCCATCATCCTTCATACAGAAACCACCCATTTTAACAGGATGCCTTCCCGAAATGCGTTCTCACTATTGACCAATATGTTCGCTTTTATGCTAGACCGGATAGAACGTCAAAATATCCGTATTGGGAAATTTGTTGCAAACAACAATGACGCCATCATCAATTTGTATTATACGCCAACGGTGCTAACAACCAATTCCTTGATCTTTGAGAAAGATAAGATGACCTCCTGGTGGGAAAGTGGTTTTGAGTACGCTGAAATGAAAAGCCATCAACATAGTCAGTTACAGATGAATCTTGAGTAATTACTTACCAAAGTTCACCAATCTCCCGTTTTACATAGGCCAGAGCCGTAGCTGAAGGTGATTGCCTATCCATAGTTTCATTGAGAATATCTTCCCGAAGTTTGTCTGAAGAATCAGATTCACTCAAGGCGGCACGTCTGATCGCCTGAATGGTTGCACTTTTGGCCGCTTTAATGACATTCCAGCATTCATCACTCATATAGATCTGCTGTGAAAGATTGTGATCAAATTCATTCTCTATATTCTTGATCAACAGGTGCTCATATTCCGCTTTGTCGGCAGATTTTGGAGCAACCCTCACAACGAGATTAGGTATGGAAATTCGTTCAAGAAAGAGGGCCAATCGTTCATAGGCCTGAAGCCTTATAGGTAAGGTATTTGTTTGTGAATCTTTATGGAGCAAAAAACGTCTCCTGCCTTCTTCATTTTTGGTATGAAGTCTGAAAAAATAAAAAGCAACAGCCCCTGTGACAACTGCTGGTAATAAAAAGCCGAATAATTGAAGGATTCCGTCTCCGGTCATGATGTTTGGTATTTAGTTGGATTTATGAAACTACAACGCATAGATTTATTAAAAAGTATAAAATTATATTTAGCATCTATGGACGAAATTTTTATTCGTCAGGACACTTACTTCATCATTTCTTTTATCGTTTTGTAAAAGCTATCATAGGGCGGTTGAACCCTTATTTTTGTAGTGGTCTCAATACCATCAAAACCAAACTCACTCTTGCCAATAGCCTGCATACGCTCTGGTGAAATAGCATAGGTGTTAGTTAAGACACGCACCACAGAAGCGGCCTGGAGGGCACTGAGATCCCAATTGTCTTTCAGATTTAGTTCCTTGAATTCCAAGGCGTTGCTATTGGTTTCAACCAATATTTTTAAATTAGGTTGTTGTTTCAATACCCTGGCGATCTTCTCCAATACTGGAAAGGCATTCTCAACTACGGTATAATTCTTATCAACTTCATTGAAGAGAAATGTGTTCTCCAGGATAATGGTCACCGCCCCATTGTTTAGTCCTGTTTTGGCATCGGTACCCAAAACGTTTTTAAACGATGTGAGTAGGGCAAGGGTAACAGAATCAGTACGTGTTAGGGCATCATTGATCGTTTTTAATTGCTTCTCTTTGGTGCGAAGCGTTTCTAAGGACTTGCCGATATTGTCTGTTTTCTTATTGGAAAGTTCCGTGAAATTTGTGAGGTTCTGTAGAAGTGAAGCATTGGTTGCCTTTAATTCATCCAATTGAAAATTAACCGCCTCCATTTCTCCCTTATATCTTGCCGCTTCCTGTTTGCTGGACGAGAGGGCTGATTTTGTAGTTTGTAAGTCAGTTTCCAGCTCAGCCACTTTCAGGATCAATTCCTTCTTTTTCTGTGCAGATCCAATCCCCGTAATACATATCACCAATAGAAGGCTAATATTTCTCTTGATCTTCTTATTCATTTGATCTTTATTCATTATGATTTATTCAAATAATCTAAACTCATTTCGGTAAGTGCTCGCACACCTAAAAGTAGCCCACTATCATCGATTAGAAAGTCGGGCGTGTGGTGTGGAAAAGATTCAGTATTTCCAGGGGTCATGCCGCCAAGGAAGAAGAAAAAACCAGGAACTTCTCGCTGAAAATAAGAAAAATCTTCAGCACCGGTAATTGCCTTATGTACCTCCACATTACTTTCACCTGCCACCCTTAGAATCGTAGGTAACATCATTGTTACCAGATCCGGATCATTATAGGTGATATCCGTAGCATCCTTGATCTCAATAGTAGCTTCGCCTCCGTATGCCTTGGCGATCATAGGTACCATTTCCATCATCCTGCGATTTAGTTTGTCCTTCATATCATAGTCGAGCGTCCTGATAGTCCCTATCATTTCAGCACTTTCCGGAATGATATTAAAACGAACGCCACTCTTGATCTTTCCAACGGTAATAACCGCCGGTTCCTTAGTAAGTTCGGTTTCCCTGCTTATAATGGTCTGTAAACCGTCAATGATCTTAGCACTGATCAAAATAGGATCTACTCCAGCCCAGGGTTGCGATCCATGACTCTGTTTCCCCTTTACAATGATGGTAAAACTCTGGGCGGCCGCCATAGCTCCTCCAGATTTGTAGCGGATAACTCCAATCGGAGTTTGAGAATTGATATGCAGTCCGAAGATGGCATCCACATCAGGATTTTTTAAAACTCCTTCTTTTACCATTAAAAGAGCACCTCCTTCTTCTCCCGGTGGCGGACCTTCTTCAGCTGGTTGAAAAATAAACTTTACCGTACCTTTTATTTTGTCTTTGTTCTTGGCCATAACTTCAGCAACGCCCATCAGAATGGCTGTGTGCGTATCGTGGCCACAAGCATGCATTACACCTACTTTATCACCAAGAAATTCTGAGGTAACAGTCGATTTATAAGGCAGATCGTTGCGTTCATAAACCGGTAAGGCATCAATATCTGCCCTTAGGGCAACTGTTTTACCCGGGCTATCTCCTTTTAAAACACCTACCACGCCCGTATGGGCAATGCCGGTTGTAACTTCTATACCGAGCGATTTTAAATGGGCAGCTATCTTTTCTGCCGTCTTGAATTCTCTATTGGAGAGTTCGGGATTTTGGTGAATGTCTCTGCGCCATTCAATGACCTTTTTTTCCACGTTCAAATAAGAATCATTTAGAGCAGTCCCCTGAGAAAAGCCGGAGATGGCAACCAAACAACATGAAATTAATAGAACTACTTTTTTCATAATTATAAATTAGAATTTAATAAGTCGATATCCTTCATTTTGTAATTGAATAAGAGCCGTCATGGCCGATAAACCAAATTGTACCCCCTCTATAGTTTCCGATCTGGGAAATCCGCGAGATAAAGAAGATTGTCCGCAAAAGATGATCTCTGCACCGGCATCAAATAAGGCCATGATCATATTCTCGTTAGGATTATTTACCCCGTATCTTTTAAAATAGGCGGCGTTTGTAATTATGTCCTTAGACGCTTTGTTGTGAACAACTAAAGCCACTTTTAAATTTTCCAGTGGCACCCCTGCCTGGGCATGCATGTTCAGAAAGCGCGCTGCAGTTTCTATACTTGCATTTAATTTATCTGGAGATTCCGGACTGTTCATAATGTCAAAAACCACTTTTAAAGGGCTGTCTAATGAGGTTTTATAGTCTGGATCATTTATCATCCAAACCGCTCCAAAATCTTTGATCACCGGTCCGGTTTCCTTTGTCTGCGCTATTCCAAAAACAGAGGATAAAAGTGAGAATAGCAGCGTGTAGTAAAGAGATTTAGATCCCATAAAAATTAATAAGAGCTAAAGATATTCAAATTGTCTAAAATAGTGAGTCATTGTTTATAATTAATAAATTCGAGGTTTTAGCAACCCATGAATAATGGCTAACTTCCCGCTTTTAAACACGGTATTTTTTGAAACACTACTTAGATGATCTAAATGAGGCTCAGAGGGCGCCGGTGGTCCATAAGGATGGACCTTTAATGGTTATTGCCGGAGCCGGTTCGGGTAAGACACGCGTCCTAACATATAGGATCGCACATCTTATGGCGCAGGATGTGGATGCTTTCAATATACTCGCCTTAACCTTTACCAATAAGGCAGCCAGGGAAATGAAGAAACGTATTGCCGAACTGGTGGGCACTGCTGAGACCAAAAATCTCTGGATGGGTACTTTTCATTCCGTTTTTGCCCGCTTATTGAGGTATGATGGGGATAAATTAGGTTACCCCAGCAACTTTACGATCTATGATACCCAGGATTCCCAGCGATTGATCTCTTCCATAATCAAGGAAATGGGACTCGACAAGGATATTTATAAATACAAACAGATACAAAACAGGATATCCTCCTATAAAAATAGCCTGATAACAGTAAAGGCATATTTCCAGAACCCCGAATTAGTGGAGGCCGATGCCATGGCAAAAAGACCTCGGTTAGGGGAGATCTATCAAAATTATGTAGACAGGTGTTTTAAGGCAGGGGCAATGGACTTTGATGATCTTTTACTTCGAACCAATGAATTGCTCACGCGTTTTCCGGAGGTCTTATTAAAATATCAAGACAGATTTAGATATATTTTGGTAGATGAGTATCAGGATACCAATCACTCCCAATATCTCATAGTAAAAGCGCTTTCAGACAGGTATCAGAACATATGTGTGGTAGGAGATGATGCCCAAAGTATCTATTCATTTCGGGGAGCCAACATTACCAACATACTAAATTTTCAGCGAGATTATGACGATGTGGCCATGTATCGTCTGGAGCAGAACTACCGTTCTACCAAGAATATTGTAAATGCAGCCAACGCCATAATCGCCAACAATAAAAATCAGTTGGAAAAAGTAGTTTGGACCGCCAACGATGAAGGTTCGAAGATCAAATTACACCGAAGTGTCACAGATGCTGAGGAGGGAAGGTTTGTAGCTGGTTCAATTTTTGAAAACAGAATGCAGCACCAATTGCCTAATGGTCATTTTGCAGTTTTGTACAGAACTAACTCCCAGAGTAGAGCCATTGAAGATGCGCTTCGCAAAAGGGATATCCCATACAGGATCTACGGCGGACTTTCTTTCTACCAACGAAAGGAGATCAAAGATGTCTTGTCTTATTTACGTTTGGTGATCAATCCCAAGGACGAGGAGGCACTAAAACGTATAATCAACTACCCTGCCAGGGGGATAGGGCAAACTACCGTAGATAAATTAACAGTTGCGGCAAATCATTACGGTAAATCTATTTTTGAGGTCATTGAGAATTTAGAAAGGATAGATCTGAAGATCAATTCGGGTACTCGGAGAAAATTAGAGGATTTTATCACCATGATCAAAAGCTTTCAGATCATGAATGAAGGGGCTGATGCTTTTGCGCTGGCAGAGCACGTTGCAAAGAAATCCGGAATCCTTCTCGAATTTAAAAAGGATGGTACCCCTGAGGGCATTGCCCGTATGGAGAACATCGAGGAATTGTTAAATGGTATCAAGGATTTTGTAGAAGGACAAAAGGAATTGGCGGATGCCAGAGGAGATATTTCAGAATTTCTGGAAGATGTAGCATTGGCGACCGACCTGGACAAGGATACCGGAGATGATGACAGGGTGGCCCTGATGACAATACATATGGCAAAAGGGTTAGAATTTCCATATGTCTACATTGTAGGTATGGAAGAAGATCTTTTTCCTTCTGCAATGAGCATGAATACACGTAGTGAACTGGAAGAAGAGCGGAGACTATTCTATGTGGCACTTACAAGGGCAGAAAAACAAGCCTATCTTACATATACTCAGAACCGATACAGATGGGGTAAATTAATAGATGCAGAACCGAGTCGTTTTTTAGAGGAGATCGATGAAAAATTCATTGATAACCTAACGCCTGTGGATAATTACAGGTTTAAACCCCTGATAGATTCTGATATATTCGGGGAAGTAGATAAAAGCCGTCTACGACAGCAAAAACCTACAAATGGAACACCTCCAAGGGTAGGTAAACCAAGTACGGATCAATTGCGAAAATTGAGAAAAATAAGACCAGAACTTGGGGCACCTAATGTTAGTGACCCATCGGTAATCCTTGATCTAGCTGTGGGTACTCAAGTAAATCATAGCCGATTTGGAAAGGGGAAAGTGCTAAAAATAGAAGGAGTAGGGAATGACAAGAAAGCAGAGATCCTTTTTGAAAAAGGAGACGTGAAAAAATTACTTCTTCGCTTTGCAAAACTGGAAGTGCTACCTTAAATTAGATCATGGCCGAATTCATTAAAATATATAATGATAACCCTAACCCAAAAGAAATTAAAAGGGTGGTGGAAGTATTGCGAAAAGGAGGACTTATCATATATCCTACAGACACGGTATATGGTCTAGGTTGTGATATTACCAAATCTAGAGCATTAGAAAAGATAGCCAGAATAAAGGGTATTAAGCTAGAAAAAGCCAACTGGTCCTTTATCTGTGCAGATCTAAGTAATTTATCGGACTACGTAAGACAAATAGACACTCCTACTTTTAAGATCCTAAAACGAGCCTTGCCAGGACCTTACACATTTATCTTGCCTGGAAACAATAATCTTCCAAAGGATTTTAAAAAGAAAAAGACAGTAGGGATCCGGGTACCTGAGAATAATATTGTCAGGGCGATAGTAGAATCCTTAGGTAACCCTATTGTATCTACCTCTATTCACGATGAGGATGAAGTGATAGAGTATACTACCGATCCTGAACTGATCCATGAAAAGTGGAAAAACCTTGTAGATATTGTTATTGACGGAGGCTACGGCCATAATGTACCTTCTACCGTGATCGATCTTTCTGGTTCGGAGCCATTGGTAGTGCGAGAAGGAAAGGGAAGTTTGGATATTCTTTAAACAAAAAAAACCGCGATTAGTATCGCGGTTCCTTTAATTTATTTTGAAATATCTTACTTATTGATAGCAGGATCTTTCATTCCTTCTTCGATCATGCTATAAAACTGATCTAGTTTAGGTAATACTACAATTCTTGTTCTTCTGTTCTTTGCACGGTCTCCGGCAGTATCATTGCCAACAAGCGGCACATAGTAACTACGTGCAGCAGCGGTCATACGAGCAGGATCCACCTTGAAGTCGTTCTGTAGGATACGAACAATAGAAGTGGCACGCTTGGCACTTAGGTCCCAGTTGTCTAATAAGACACCACCACTGTAAGGTACGTTATCTGTATGGCCTTCAACCATGAACTCGAAGTCTGGTTTGTTGTTAACTACTTTGGCAACTTTGCCCAGCACTTCTTTTGCTGCCGTGGTCACATTGTAGCTACCTGAACTGAATAGTAACTTATCAGAGATAGATACAAATACAACACCTTTCTCAACACTGATCTGAATATCAGTATCATCCAGATTACCAAGAACTCCTTTTAAGCTCTGTACCAGGGAAAGGTTCACAGAATCTCTTCTTGTGATAGCATCCTGTAATTTACGGATGGTAAGATCCTTTTCCTGAAGACTTTCTAAAGACTTCTCAAGGTTCTCAGCTCCTTTGGTAGTAAGGGTTGTAAGGTTCCCCATGTTGTTGATCAAATCCTGATTGTTTGCTTTCAAAAAGGCATTTTGATCTTCAAGAGTTTTTAAGCGAGATGTGGCAGTAGCTTTATCCTCTAAACAGCTATTTAATTTCACTGTTGCAGAGTTTAAAAGATCCTGAGTTTCTTTTTGCTTTGTTTCCAGTTCTGCATATTTCTTTTGCGATACACATGAAGATAATAAGATCATCATCCCCAAACTTGCTAATAATATTTTTTTCATATTTAAACTTGTTTTAATTTTTTGAATTGCTGTTAAAGTTAGGTTTTATTACAATTTCAGGACAAAATTATACAATCGTCCATTTGCTTATTTACGAACATTGTTAATCTTTTACTAAATTGTTAAATGTATTTATCCTATATACGTAGTGAGACCATACGATGGACTTTGTCTTGGAGTATTTTTCAATAAAATTCGCTTTTTCTCTCTTGTGGTACATTTTGCGAAACTGCCTGTAATAACTTAAATGAGCCCTTATAACCGCAAAGCAGTGTTTGCTTTTACCCTGTAATATAAATCGCAGAGCGGCTATACCATCAAGAAGTAGACGGACCAGGATGAGAACAAGTGCCTTTCTTCGGGGAAGATTCTTTGTGATGGAGAATAATGAATTCCTGAAATTCAGGTACGTTTTTCTTGGATTCATATTGCTTAAGGTGGAGCCTCCTAAATGTAAAACTTCAGAAGTGCCTACATAAAAAACCTTATAACCTTTATTTTGAGCACGCCAACAGAGGTCTACTTCCTCCTGGTGAGCGAAATAATCCTCATCGAAGCCCCCAAGATCATCGTACACTTTTTTACGAATAAACATACAGGCGCCGGTAGCCCAAAAGATCTCCCTGGTGTCATTGTACTGTCCGTGGTCTTCCTCAAGAGATTGAAAAATGCGACCTCTACAAAATGGATAGCCTAATTGATCGATAAAACCACCCGCAGCTCCGGCATATTCAAAGTAATTTGGTTTTAATAGATCTAATATCTTTGGCTGAATGATAGCGGCTTCCGGATGTTCTTCAAACGTCTTCCGTATCGGATCTAGCCATTGAGGGGTAACCTCCACATCAGAATTTAATAGGCAATAGATATCAGCATCAACATGTTCTAAGGCATCATTGTACCCTTTAGCGAATCCGCCATTCTCATTGTTCTGAATAATGGTAATTTCCGGATAGTTTGCTTTCATAAAGGCTACAGAACCGTCAGTAGATGCGTTATCTGCTAAAAACACAGTGGCCCCTTTAGAATATTCAATTACAGAAGGGAGATATTGCTCCAAAAGGGCCTCTCCATTCCAATTGAGTATGACAACAGCTATTTTTAACATCTATGGGTGCCCCGTTTTTTAGACTCTGAACAATGGGTTCTGTGCAAGGGCACAAAGTAAAGAAATAATTTAGAAATGACTTTTGCCTGGATCATGAATTCTGAACTAGTAGGATGTTATTTAAAAGATGGTAGTTCCCTCAGGAAGTTGTATGCAGATCGGTCATAGTCCATTTGGCAGTAAAAGTGATCCAGGCCGTTTGTGACCATCAGATAATTAGCTCTGAGATCCATATTATAGCTGGCGATCTGATCGAAGACCGTTTTTGTGATCTTAATTGCTGGTGCTTTACACTCAACAAGAATTTGGATGGTACCATCCGGATTGTATACCACAATGTCATAACGTTTTTTGAGTGAATTGATCATTAATTGTTTCTCTACATTAATATGACTAAAGGGGTATTCTTTGTCGATCGTCAGGAATTGAATAACATGCTGTCTTACCCATTCCTCCGGTTGAAAAACAACAAACTTTTTGCGGATCACATCAAAAATAAGGCGTTTATTTTCGCTATTTTTGAATCGGAACCTATACCCGGGAAAATTCAAGTTTTCCATACCACAAATTTGATGATTTTTTTTTGATGGAAGAAGTGAAGCAGCTTATTGATGAGATCCGAAAAGGAGATATTAAACCTATCTATTTTCTTATGGGGGAGGAAGGATATTATATTGACCGTATAGCCGAATTCATTGGGAATAATGTGCTGTCGGAAGAGGAGAAGGGATTTAATCAAATGACCCTATACGGAAAGGACGTTTCAATAGATGATATAGTTTCTAATGCCAAAAGATATCCCATGATGTCCGAAAGGCAAGTGATCATTGTAAAGGAAGCTCAACAATTATCTCGAACTATTGAACAATTAGTTGCTTATGCTGAACATCCGCAGCCTTCCACTGTATTGGTGATCTGTTATAAATACAAAAAGCTAGACAAAAGAAAAAAGCTGCACAAGGTTTTAAAAGCGCCTAATGGTGTTGTTTTTGAAAGTAAGAAATTATACGAGAATCAGGTATCAGATTGGATCAGAAAAATGTTGAAAAGCAAAGGTTTTTCAATTTCACATAAGGCATCCATACTTTTGGTAGAATTCCTGGGAACTGATCTGAGCAGGATCCATAACGAACTGCAGAAGCTAGAAGTAGTGCTGCCAAAGAATACGGAGATCACTCCGGAGATCATTGAAAAGCATATTGGTATAAGCAAGGATTATAATAATTTTGAACTAAAGAAGGCCATTGGAGAGAAAGATATTCTAAAGGCCACCAGGATCATCACCTATTTCTCACAAAATCCAAAGGACAATCCATTTGTTGTTACTGTATCCCTTTTACACACCTTTTTCTCACAATTACTTCAGTATCATGGTCTGCAAGATCATTCTGCCAGAAATGTTGCAAGTGCCTTAAGGATCAATCCTTATTTTGTAGATGAATTTCAAATTGCAGCCAGGAATTATTCCATGAAAAAGTCGAGTAAAGCCATCTCCTCGTTACGAGAAATGGATCTTAAAGGGAAAGGGGTTGGTTCTTCAAATGTGTCACAATCGGACCTATTGAAGGAGCTATTGGTAAAAATAATGTAGGAGTCTACTTTTTGTCAATGCTGTATTTACCCGGACCTAAGAGTATGATCGTTATAAACAGGACCAAAAAAAGCAACGCTTTTTCCTTTACTCCAAAGGGGTCTGCACTATGAACAACAAAGGCGGCTACAGCCATTGTAATTACGGTAGGGACTGCTGCCCAACGTGTTTTAAAGCCAATGATCACCAAAATAGGACATATAAACTCACCTATAATTGCGAGGAAGAGAGAAGGAGCCCCACCAATGCCCAATGGATCTCCAAATTCCATATCTCCCGATAGTAATTTTTGAAATTTAGGTATACCATGCGTCATTATTAATGCTGCAGAACTTACTCTTAAAAAGGCCAGGCCTAGGTTAATTTGGAGACTGTTTTTCATTGTACATCTGGGGTTATGTAAAATAAATGTAAAGTTTTTTTATAGAAAATCAACATTTTCGGTAAGAATAGTGTCTATTCTAGAAACTAGTTCATCACAATTATCCTTATTAAACGAAAGGGGAGGTTTTATTTTGATCACATTTTCGTGGGGTCCATCAGTACTTACTAAAATATGATGTTCCCGTAATTTATTTTTGAGGAGGAAGGCTAGTTCAGTAAGAGGTTGTCCATTTAAACCATTTAATTCCATTCCCAGGAATAAGCCATGTCCTCTCACATCTCCAATAACCGAATGTGTTTTTTGAAGGCTGCGCAGTTGATCCATAAGATAATTCCCGGTTATTTTGGCATGTTCCATTAAACCTTCTTCTTCAATTACATCTAAAACCGAAAGACCAATGGCACAAGACACCGGATTTCCGCCAAAAGAACTAAAGAATTCCGGACCTTTCTCAAAAGTTCTCATTACTTCATCAGTGGTAATTACCGCTCCCATAGGATGACCATTACCCATAGGTTTTCCAATGATCACAATATCCGGAATAACACCATATAGCTCATATCCCCAAAAAACATCACCTAATCTTCCAAATCCAACCTGTACTTCATCGCTTATACAAAGTCCGCCCTGCTCTCTTATCTTAGAGTAAACAGCCTTAAGATATCCTTTTGCCAATGGAACTTGACCACCACAACCCACAATGGGTTCTGCAATGAAAGCAGCAATATCGCCGTTGTTTTCTGCTATCTGCTCTATTGTTCTTTTGGAGAACTCAGCACCCGCACTACCATCATCGGTCCAGTTTGAACCGAAGACCTTTGGCAGTGGCGTTTCTATAGTATCTGTTTGTTGCCCTACACCTCCTGTGGCCTGATATTTATAAGCACTAATATGGATCCCTGTATTGGTATGCCCGTGATATCCGTGCTCCATCACCATGATCTTCTTTTTTCGAGAATGATATTTTGCCATCCTTATGGCAAGGTCACTAGCCTCACTTCCCGAGTTTACAAAAATCACTTTGTTCAGGGAAGGGGGAAATTTCTCTAAAAGAGCTGTGCTATATTTTTCTAATGGATCATATAAATACCTGGTATTTGTGTTCAGTTGTGCCATTGCCTGTTGTCCCGCTCCAACCACCAAAGGATGGCAGTGACCCGCCAGCATAATGTTGTTATAGGCATCTAAAAAGGTATTTCCTTCTGCATCATACATATATTGAAATGCCGCACCTTCCATATGGATGGGATCGGTATAACTTAAAGAGAGGTTTTTCCCAAAATGCTTCTCTCTATTCTTTAAAAGTGCGGTTTTAGTGGACGGAAAAGATCGGGGATAGGAACAAGCTGCACGAAATTCATTTCTTGCCTTAACAGGGTTTATTGAGATCAATTTATACAATAGATCCCATGCACCTTTTTCACTGATGGTAATATAAGATGAATCTGGTTTTTGATCCTTTGCGTAGGCCGAATTACATACGCTAATACATAGTCTGGCTGCAATAAGATAATAGAGACAATCGCATTCAATAGCAGTAAGGGGAAGTTCTTTGTGGTAGCCTTTCAAAACCTCTATCCCAAATTTCAGAGGTTCTTCCTTATCCATCATCACATAGGTCATCGCAATAGCTACTTCAGCAACCAACCAGGAATGACACATATCCCCAAAGTCAATAATTCCGGACACTTTTTCACCATCCGTTAAGATGTTCCAATCATTTGCATCATTGTGAATAAGACTTTGTCTTAGGTCATACGTTACCGGCCTTATATGCTCTTCAAATTGTAAAAAGAAGTACTCCACAAGGTTTCGATCTCTTGCATCAGTGATAAAGGTGCGATAGGGATAATTTTTTCTAAAGTGTTTTAGGTCCCATAAAAGTTCTTTTGCCTTAAATATTTCAACATTTTCCTGTAGTAACCTATTATCTATTCGTCCAAGGAACATACCAAGAGAAGACAGTAGGGCAGGGGTATGTGCTACTTCACCCAAAAATTCCCCTTCTATAAAGGTCAACAGACGATAAAGATGATCATTGGTTCCAACATAGGGATTTCCTTCTTTTGTGAAGATCCTATGAGGGAAGTGGGATGGTTCTAATTTTTGTAAGTGGGATAAGACATCATCTTCAGCGATAATTTCTTTTATGGTCTTTGGCTTGTTATCATATTGTTTCAGGACAAAGGTTCCTTCCTTAGAGAGCACTTTATAATTAATGCTTTCATAGCCTTCCAGGGGAGCTATGGAAGTGAGGGTAAGATCGTATTCTTTCTCCAGGATGGTTTCTATCCTCATACAGGACTTCTATTTAGACCATTAAACATAGAACTTTTCAAATAGACATAAAAGGAAAGTTATAATTACCTAAAGTGAAGTGGTAATAAGTTGTGGTTAGGATCTATCAAGAAATTTATTAAATAGAACACCGTCTACTTATCTTAATTTAGGATAGTCTGAAGGATTCACCTCATGCATGATCCGATATACCTTTTCAAAGATATCTTCCGCATTTGGTTTGGAGAAATAATCCCCATCTGTAGCATATGCTGGTCTATGGGCTTTTGCACTTAGTGTTTGTGGGGCACTATCCAGATATTGATAAGCGCCTTGTTTTTCTATGATCTCTTGCATTAGATAAGCTGCACATCCCCCGGGAACATCCTCATCCACTATAAGTAATCGGTTTGTTTTTTTAACGCTTTTCAAAACATCATGATTCTGATCGAAAGGTAGTAGTGACTGGGCGTCTATGACTTCAATATTGATCCCAACTTCCTTCAATTCCTGGGCCACTTCCATAACAATTCTCAAGGTAGAGCCGTAAGATACAACTGTGATATCTGTTCCCTCCTTAACGGTTTCAACGACGCCAATTGGAGTACAAAGTTCCCCAAGATTAGATGGAATTGGTTCTTTAAGTCTGTACCCATTTAAACTTTCAATGACCAACGCAGGTTCATCACTCTTTAATAATGTATTGTAGAACCCTGCAGCCTTGGTCATATTCCTTGGAACCAGAACATACATACCTCGCAGCAAATGAACAATTCCTCCCATTTGAGATCCGGAATGCCAGATTCCTTCCAGGCGATGTCCACGAGTTCGCACGATCAATGGGGCTTTTTGTTTGCCAACTGTTCTGTATAATAAAGTGGCAAGGTCATCACTAAGTGTTTGCAGACAATACATTACATAATCCAGATATTGAATTTCGGCTATTGGTCTAAGACCTCTCAGCGCAAGACCGATCCCCTGACCAATTATAGTAGTTTCGCGTATGCCAGTGTCCGAGACACGAAGTTCCCCGTATTTTTTTTGCAAGCCCTCCAATCCCTGATTAACATCTCCAATGGCACCACTATCTTCCCCAAAGATCAAAACCTCAGGATACTTACTGAACAGCTTATCAAAATTATCCCGAAGAATAATGCGACCATCAACCATCTCAGCCTGGTCTGCATATTGTGCCTTTATTTCCTTTACGTTGGTAGCCTTGGAGGGAAGTTCGCTATGAAGGTGTGAGCTAAAATGAGGTTGCATTTTAACAATAAAGTCATCTATCCATTGAGACAAGGCCTGTTTTTCTCCTGATTGTTCACCTAACAGATACCTCATTGCCTTCCTTGCGTTTGATGCAAGATCTTTTTTCAAGGGCTCTTCTATGGCAATTAGGTCATTCTTTATTTTGGTAATAAAGGCTTTGTTTGGACTGCTTTGTGCTGCAGCTTCGAGTAAATGAACTATTTCTTTCTTGGATTCCCTATGAGGTTGCAGGAATTCGTACCAAGCGTCTTTGCGCGCCATTCTGATCTCGGTCTTTATCTTCTTCTCCAGGGCCGTTAACTCTTCTTCTGCAGCAATTTTGTTGGATAGGATCCATTCTTTGAACCGTTTATTACAGTCGTGCTCTTTTTCCCAGGCCAATCGCTCTTCACTTTTGTAGCGTTCGTGTGATCCGGATGTACTGTGTCCCTGAGGCTGGGTAAGTTCAGTTACATGGATTAAGACAGGAACATGTTCTTCCCTGGCAATATCTGAAGCATTTTCATAAGCGTGAATCAGGGCAGTATAATCCCACCCTTTCACTTTTAGTATCTCATAGCCCTTTTGTTCTTCGTTACGCTGAAATCCTTTTAAAATTTCAGAGATATTTTCTTTGGTGGTTTGGTATTTAGAAGGTACTGATATTCCATAGGCATCATCCCAAACGCTAATGATCATAGGCACTTGTAATACTCCAGCGGCATTAAAGGTCTCAAAAAAGTGACCTTCACTTGTACTCGCATTGCCAATAGTTCCCCACGCAACCTCGTTACCGTTGTCTGAAAAGTTTTCAGAGTTGATCCCCTTTACATTACGATAGATCTTAGAAGCTTGTGCCAGACCTAATAAACGAGGCATTTGCCCAGCAGTAGGGGAGATATCCGGACTACTGTTCTTCTGTTTGGTAAGATCTTTCCACGTTCCATCTTCATGAAGGCTAAAGGTTCCAAAATGGCCTCCCATCTGCCTTCCGGCACTCATAGGTTCCTTTTCCAAATCAGTGGTGGCATATAAGCCATGGAAGAAAGCTTTTGGTGTTAGATGTCCCAGAGCCATCATAAAAGTTTGGTCTCGGTAGTAACCACTTCTAAAATCACCATCCTTAAAGGACCTGGCCATTGCTAGTTGAGGAACTTCCTTACCATCTCCAAAAATACCAAACTTAGCTTTTCCAGTAAGTACTTCACGCCTGCCCAATACACTACATTCCCTGCTTATGACCGCTATTTCATAATCATGAAGGATCTGCTTTCGAAATTCATCGAAGGAAATATCCTCACTGGTCTGTAGATTAGGGTTCATGCACCAATAGTTTGTACGAAAATATCAAAAAATGAGGATTTTTACAATGTGTTGGCACTTATATTCATTAACAATTTGATAATAAATTGATAATATTTTTTTAATATTTAATAATAAGTTAAAAAAACAAGAGAAAAATTAGGAATTATATAACTATTAGAACCATTTTCTGGTAAATAGCCCAATTAGTGTTTTAGGGCTTATGGTAACAACAAATCTAATTTTTTCGTCATAGTCGGGTTGGGCAATTTCCCAACCGTTATTAGAATAGAGTGGGAGGTACAATTCAAAATAATCTGTAACCAGGTTTAATCTAATACCGGAATCATATACAAATCGAGAATCAAAACCTTTATTCTTTACATAACCAAGATCCCCATAAAGTTCTATCCACCTCCATAGATTAATACTTGCGTTTGTTGTGACGATCCAATCGTTGGCAAAGGGATTTTCTAATTGCGACTTAAAGCCACCTTCCGCAATAATGATCTGCTGACTAGTGATCCCTGATTCTTCGGAACGTCCGAGATAGTTGTAATCAAATAAATAATCAGTTGGTCTGTCCAAAGCGAAACTAAAGAAATCGGAATTAGTCTCATTGCGAATAAATTTTCCGGCGAAAAAGCGAAGGTTTAACTGCCTGTTATTATCAAAGAGCTTCCTATACTCCAGATTGAGAGCCAGTTTGGTAAAATTGGCAGAATACTGAGCATCTGCAAACCATGAAAAATAATTTATGATCCCGTTGTTGTAATGGTTGTATCTGGCATTGAATACACTATAATCCGGATCGGTCTCAATATCTAAGGAGGGGTCTATATCCCGAAGTACATTTACGTGTCTAAATACTAGAGACTTACGCTCATTGGAAATTAGATCGTCTGGTCGCCACCCGAACCCTATTGATGGTGTTATGGTGCTGTAACGCGAATTAGTTTGAAAATGAAAGCTGGAAGCATTTAGACTGAAATTAATCACATAAAGTCCACTTTTCTGAAGGTATTTACGATAGTTAATTCCTCCAGAACCTACAAGCGCCCTTTCTTTAAGTGCAAACGAAGGTGCAAAAGCAAAAATAAAGGGTCTTTCTAATAGGGTCTTGTTAGAAAACCTGAGCCCGGGTGAGATACCATCATACACATTAAAACCGGCTACGGGCATATAGAAGATCTGATTGTAATAAGGGTTTTCAGCATCTTTCAGGAATTGCAATTTTAATTTTTTGTTGCTTGAGAAAAATCCGGTCAAAGATTTCCAGTTATCCCGTTGATTGAATTCAGGAATTTTTTGATCGTAATTCAATACAAGTCGGTCCTCCATATTATTAGGAATTGGTACTGTATCTAATACCGTTATATCTGAAAACCAATACCTGGAGATCACAGAATCATTACGTAGTCCAAACAGTGAAATAGGTACATTGGTTCCCGTCTTGTTCTTTAGTATCACTTGAAGGCTATCTTCTGTCTTAACCACCTTTTTGATCTTAAAATCAATCCGCTTATCAGTATTCACATAGGTGTCAAAGAACCAGCTTACATCCTTTGAAACAGTAGATTCTACTGTATTTTCAAAATCTTTAGGAGTAACAGGCTGAAGTTTAAAGGTGTTGTAAAATTCCTTTATACTCTTATTTATTTCTTCAGGACTTGTATAGGCCGCAAGATAAGACAGGCCTAAGCCCGCCTTATAGTTATTAGCTATCTTTTGATTGAATTTAATAAGGGAGTCATTAGGGGTAGTTAAACGTTGATCAAGATTCTTTCTTGCAGTTAGCATGTACAAAAAAGGATACTGATCATTAAATGGCATTTGTGCTATATTAAAATTTCGGACTCCCCAAATGGAAGATAACTTGCCTAAAAGTTTTTGATCCGGGTAGTAAGTGTCCACAAAATTGATCATAAGGTAGTTTACAATGGCATCTGAGACCCATTGTTCTTTCCGGGGGTTTAAAAAAAGTGTTTCCCTTAAATAACTTATAAGTGCTGTTTTAAGGAATTTCATTTCGAATTGAAATTGTTCCTGATAGGGCCGTATAAAAGAGGGTAATTGGTTTAATCCATATAAGGGGTTCTTGTTAAAGTCGATTTCGCTGACCAATAGTTGTTCATAAGGAAAATCCCCAAGATTCTCATGAACGAACTGTGTAATTCTGTTGATTGAAATCCCCTGTGAGATCTCATCGTATTTACCAGATTGAATATCGGTAACTACAATTAGATAAGGAGTGACATGCTTAACGAACCTATTTCGGGTATTAAGGATTATGTCACAGCTTTTACGATCTTCCCCTTTTAAACTGGCAACTTGCTTTGTGGGGTATTGAGTGATATTTACTTCATTAAAATTGGTACCCAGAAAGAGTGAGTCTGGATAAGTGAAATTAATATTGGTATTTGTACTACCGGTATAAAGGTCTTCCAAATTCTTGTTGGAATACAATTGCCAGGTACCATCGTATACGGCCGGACTCAGATACCAGTCCTTCAGGTAATAATCGCCCTGAGAATCATAGCCATAGGGGGTATACCTGTTTGGAGGTAAATTAATGGTGTAGGTGAAATACATTTTTAAGGATTCTCCCGGAGGTAGCGGACTATTTAGTTGGATCCTGATTAGGTCCTTTTCTCTAGTGCGCTTCCATGAAAGGGCCCTAAACTCAAAGTCGGCCATCCCGAAGATCTGGGTTGATCCACGTTCTTCAGGTTTTGCCAGGTGCAAACTTCTTTTAAAGTCCTCAGCGAAGCGTTTTGCCAAGGCTGTTTTTTTGTCAGAATACGCATGGGTCCAGTCATTGAAGTATAGTTCATGAAGTGTATCCTGTGAACTATTCTGATAGGTGAACTCTTGTTGTATATTAATATCCCTTGTCTCTGCCTCTAAGGTAGCTTTGAGTGTATTAGTATGTTGCGCAATGCCCTGAAAAAGCCCTGATAGAATAAACAGGACTAAAAATTTCAATAGGACAGCAGCATTTCTTAGCACCATATTGATTTTAAAAGTTTGGGCTCAGGGTATGTCCTTTGTAGAATGCGTCTATGATATCTACAACTTCTTCTGCAGTATCTGCTAATTTAATAAGATGAAGATCTTCCGGGCTAATATTCCCAGCGGCCAACATGGTATTTTGGATCCAATCCAATAGGCCACTCCAGAATTGAGTGCCCACAAGGATGATGGGAAATTTTCCAATCTTATTTGTTTGAATTAGGGTAATGGCCTCAAATAATTCGTCTAATGTGCCAAACCCACCCGGCATTGCGACAAATCCTTGCGAGTATTTGACGAACATAACTTTGCGGACAAAAAAGTAATCAAAGTCCAGACTCTTATCTCTATCTATATACGGATTGTCATGCTGCTCAAAGGGCAGGTCAATATTGAGACCAACTGAAGTGCCTCCTGCTAAATGTGCTCCTCTATTCCCCGCTTCCATGATACCAGGTCCACCACCAGTGATAATTCCGTAACCTGCCTCCGAAACACTTTTGGCTATGGATACGGCTAGTTCATAATAATGGTCACCTGGTTTGGTTCTGGCAGAACCAAAAATTGTTACACAGGGTCCAATGACGCTCATCTTCTCAAAACCCATGACAAACTCGCCCATAATCTTAAAAATGGCCCAGGAGTCATTGGTCTTTATTTCATTCCATCCTTTGTGGTGTTTTTCTTTTCTCATCTTGTTATTCTGTAAACTGTAAAACGAATAATTTATTGACTCATTATAAAAGTCGGTAAAACAATTATCAAAGGCTCATCGCGAGGTTTAATTCTTTTTTTAAGAAATGTGCTGTATAGCTCTTTTCGTTTAAGGCCACTTCTTCCGGAGACCCTTCTGCAACGATCATTCCGCCACCTTTACCTCCGTCATATCCGATATCAATAATATGATCTACCATTTTTATAACATCCATATTGTGTTCTATTATCAATATGGTATTTCCTTTATCCACTAATCTATTCAACACTTCCATCAATACGCGGATGTCTTCAAAATGAAGTCCGGTGGTGGGTTCATCCAGGATATAAAAAGTATTCCCTGTATCTCGCTTAGATAATTCTGTGGCTAGTTTCACCCGTTGTGCTTCCCCTCCGGATAAGGTCGTGGATTGTTGCCCTAAGGAAATATAACCCAGACCTACATCTTGTATGGTTTTCAGTTTTCTGTAGATCTTGGGGATATTCTCAAAAAACTCTACGGCTTCGTCGATCGTCATTTCCAAAACATCGGAGATTGATTTTCCTTTAAACCTAATTTCGAGTGTTTCCCTATTAAATCGTTTCCCGTTGCAGGTTTCACATTCAACATAAACATCGGGAAGAAAATTCATTTCAATCACCCGTAGACCCCCGCCTTTACAGGTTTCACATCTGCCGCCTTTCACATTGAAACTAAACCTACCCGGTTTATAACCTCGGATGGCTGCTTCCGGTGTTTTTGTAAACAAGGCCCTGACCTCACTGAACAAGCCGGTATATGTCGCCGGATTAGATCTTGGAGTTCTACCTATAGGCGATTGGTTAATATCAATGACCTTGTCTGCGTGTTCTAACCCACTGATCTTCTTGTATGGCATTGGTTTTTTTACTCCATTGAAGTAATACGCATTCATAATAGGGTAGAGGGTCTCATTTACCAATGTTGATTTACCGCTTCCTGAAACACCGGTTACACCTATCATTTTTCCCAATGGAAAATGAGCGGTAATGTTCTTTAGATTATTTCCTGTGCATCCCTCAAGCAGAATTTGTTTGCCATTGCCTTTACGCCTTTTTTTGGGGATGGGTATTTCTTTGACCCCGGTCATGTAGTCAGCAGTTAGAGTATGGTGTTGTTTTAGTTCTGCAGGAGTTCCTTCCGAGATGATCTCCCCTCCGTGTTTTCCGGCAAGAGGTCCCATGTCTATGACATGATCCGCGCTTTCTATCATCTCTTTATCATGTTCTACCACAATGATCGAATTCCCAAGATCTCTTAATGCTTCCAAAGACTTTATCAAGCGGTTATTATCTCGCTGGTGAAGTCCTATACTTGGCTCATCCAGAATATATAGTACCCCAACCAATTGAGATCCGATCTGGGTAGCAAGTCTTATCCGCTGTGCTTCTCCTCCGGATAAGGATTTAGAACTTCTGTTTAAAGAAAGATAATTTAAACCTACATCCAACAAGAACTGGATCCTACTATTAATTTCCTTGATAATATCGGTTGCTATTATTTTCTGATTGCCTTCCAATGTCGCATCAAGCCCCTTAAAAAATACTGCCAACTCAACAATATCCATGGCTGCCAATTCGGCGATATTCTTTTCTCCAATTTTAAAATTCAAGGAAGCCTTCTTAAGTCTGGATCCCTTACACTCCGGACATTGGATCTTATCCATGTATTCCTTGGCCCAACGCTTTATAGAGGTAGAATCTGCACCTTTAAATTGATTCTTTATAAAATTTGCTATGCCCTCATAGTCTATTTTGTAGTCCCTTTTTACCCCCAGGGTTTTAGAATCTAACACAAAACTATCTTCCCCCCCATAGAGAATAAGATGCATTGCATCTTCAGGGATCTGCTCCATAGGATCCGATAATTCAAAATTGTAACGTTTTGCAATGGTCTCTAACTGTTTAAACGCCCAGGATTTCTTGTATTCACCTAATGGGGCAATTCCCCCTGCAGTAATTGATAATTTCTTATTTGGAAAGATCTTGTCTTCATTTACCTCGAAGATATGTCCGAGACCGTTGCACTCGTCGCACATCCCTTTTGGGGAATTAAAGGAGAAGGTATTGGGTTCTGGAGTAGGGTAGGAGATACCGGTGGTAGGGCACATAAGATCCCTACTGAAATAACGGGCTTCTGTCTCACCTTCTGCCAGTACCATCATTACATCATTACCACTATACATGGCTGTATTAATGGTTTCCGAAAGGCGTTTATCCAACTCTGCATTTTCTGTAACCGCTAAACGATCTATGACAATCTCAATGTCGTGCATCTTGTAACGATCTACCTTCATCCCTTTTTGGATATCCTTTAATTCGCCATCTACCCGCACTTTTACAAAGCCCTGTTTGGCAATTTGTTCAAAAAGTTCCCGATAATGTCCTTTTCTCGATTTAACTACAGGAGCCAGTACATTGACACGCTGTCCCTGATAGCTAGATTTAATGAGTTCTTTGATCTGTTCATCAGAATAGCTCACCATTTTTTCACCGGTATTATAACTATAGGCATCGGCTGCCCTGGCAAATAGTAGTCTAAGAAAATCGTATACCTCGGTTACGGTCCCAACGGTGGAACGAGGCGATTTGGAGGTGGTTTTTTGTTCTATGGCTATGACCGGTGAGAGCCCGTCTATTTTGTCAACATCCGGACGTTCCAGACCTCCTAAAAACTGTCGCGCATAAGCTGAAAATGTTTCAATATAGCGTCTTTGCCCTTCAGCGTATATAGTATCAAAGGCCAGGGAAGATTTTCCACTACCGGAAAGCCCGGTAATCACTACCAACTTTTCTCTAGGAATGCTGACATCTATGTTCTTTAGATTATGGACCCGCGCTCCTTTGACCTCAATATGTTCATCAAATTTTGTCATGCAATAAGGCAAAGTGGCAAAGGTACTCTTTTGAGCTATAAAAAAGAAGTTGGAGTCACTTGTGAATTGTTAATTCAAAATTTAATTAATGAATGACAAATTCCTTTAAACATCATTAAAAAGTTTATTTCCTGAACATGCAGAGACTATGACATTTAGATTTGATTTCTTTACGCCACTGCCTGAATACGGTGAGATTTCCGAGCTCTTTTCTTAGTAGCTATCTGCTCTTCTGTATCGGTTTTAAGAAAAAGATTCGGCCTGGAGGCACCTTTGGACATTGAAGTTAAAAATGGCTCTAACTGTTTTGGTGGTGCCGAAGTGAAGGTCAAGGTTCCGTTCTTGTGGTACAAACCATATCCCCTTAAAGAATCGTAGATCACCCATTCTTGTTCTTTATAGCGCGTTCTAAAGAACTTGGAGATTAAAGGGAGGATATTATACTTTGGCTGTATAGCACATATAGAGGAATTTTCTCCGCAAGGATCGAGGGACAATCTTCGCTCTGTTGTCCATTTCTCTCTTTCGACCATTGCTGCCAATTGTTCAATATGCAAGCTGTTCTCCAGTCTTGTCTTTTGATCCGTTCCAACCTTGTTTCCGGTAAAATGGAGATAGAATTCAACTAATTTGCTTTCAATGTTCTTTTCCTCACTAAGAAATGCAAAATACAACTGCTTTAAAGCTCCATAATTTTTACTTCTCATCGAATTCCAAAGGATACGGGCTATTTTTAATTCCGTTGGTACATACGCTGAATCAAGAAATAGTACTTCCTGCGATGCCTCTCTTTTAAAGATACTCACTGGCTTTAAATTTCTTTCTTGCACCTCATAAAGGAGGCAGAGAAATCCGTTAAAACTTCCATCGTAATAAAGGGTATCATTGATATGTTCCATAAAGCAGCTAATTTTAGTAAAGATTACACATGGTTCTTTTGTACATAATCCAAATATATGGATATATTCCATAATATGGAAATATTCCTATTATTATTTTGGATATATTCCAAATTATGTATCTTTGAAAGGAAGAACACTTTATTGCTTATTTACAAATGGAATTATGGAAAACGAATTAACGATTAAACGTTTTATTGATATTCGCCGTGGGTTGGGATATACGCAGGCAGAATTTGCTGCCTTATTAGGAGTATCCAGTACTACTGCAGATATTGAAAGAGGACGGACAAAGCTATCGGGCAAAGTAGTTTCTGAGTTGTTAAAGCAATTTAAGATCAATCCATTATGGCTCTTTGGTGAAAGTGAGCAACAGTATCTGGAGTCTTCAAATACCAGTGTAATTCCAAAAGTAGTAACAGTAGACAGTTCAGATAATGAGAATATGGTGCTGGTAAATGCCAAAGCCGCAGCCGGGTACCCACAGAACATCCAGGATACTACCTGGTATCGTCAATTACCGGCCTTTGATCTTCCCATTCCTGAGTTCAGAAATGCTACATATAGAGGTTTTCAAGTGGAAGGAGACAGTATGCTTCCCAATCTAAAACCCGGAGAATGGGTTTTAGCCAAGGCTGTTGAAGATATAAAAGATGTGAATCCGAATAAGATCTATGTAGTAGTATTACAAGATTCTGTGATGGTCAAAAAAATTGAGCGTCCGCCAAATGCACAGCAGCTTATTCTGATCTCATTGAACGATAACTATCCTCCCTATCAAATAGAACCATATCAGATCCAGGAACTATGGCAGGTGAGCAGTAAGATCACTTTTGGGGTAGATGCAACTACAGAAAATGGTTTGTTGAGACAGCTGCAACAATCCATGGAAGATCTAAAAAAACAACTGAAAGTCTAGTAACTTCAGGGTCACCAAGCTCGCACTGTACCAAGATCGAGTGTAAACGGGCCTACTTTATGGGATTGAGGCAACAACGCACCACTTTCTGTTTTATGCCAACCCTCCCAACTTGCCTCAAAGCCATTTAAAGGAACTATTTGCACCCACATTCTAAAACTTACCGGGAGTCCTGTTTCATTCAGTTCCCAGAGATAAGAGTCACCAGGGGTGTCTCCCCCTGTTGTGTAAGTTACCAAAAGGCGACTGCTTCCATCTTCTTGAGGAACCAAGCTTCTTTTTGTGCCTTTATCAAAAACTTTAAATGGCGCAACCAACCAGAAAGAATCATTGTTAAAATAAGAGACCGCTTGTTTTATTAGCTCGCGTCTCTCAGATTCAGTGATACTTTTATCTGGGGCTTTAATTATGCTCTTGTCAGGATCATTTAAATTTACCAAAACAATATTTTCACCCCATTCAACACGTACCTTGCCCAAGGCCTTATCCCATCGATACTGATGTCTCCCACGTCTATAGGACCAGGACAGATACTGTGTATTTTTATAGCCTTCGTAGTTAATTGCATCTAACATTTTATGGGCCAATCTATCTGCTTTTTCAGGATGCTCACCTGTAGGAACCGGATCATTGTAATACACAAGTTTTAAGCCAAGAATTATAAGTATCAGCAGGATAAAGACTCCAATAATTCGATTTAGCCAACCTTGCATTTAGTTCTTTTTTAAAGAAAAGATTTTTATAAAGATTCTCACAGTTTTAATATCCCACTGCCTTGTCATCTCCCCTTGGATCGGCACCTCCTTCTAGCCGGCCATCGGGCAAGATCCTGATGGCATCAACCTTACCAATTACCGGCGTCCGTTCTTCATTGATCAAATAGCCTTTTGCCTTCAATGCTTCCTTGGTGTTTTCGGGAAACCCATCGGGTTCAAAAATGATAAAATCGGGAAGCCACTGATGATGAAATCTGGGTGCTTCTACGGATTGTTGCATGCTCAGATTAAATTCATAGGCGTTGAGAATTGTTTGAGCAACAGCGGTAATGATAGTAGACCCACCTGGAGTACCAACCACTAACCAAAGCGCACCATCCTTTTCAACGATGGTCGGGGTCATACTGCTGAGCATTCGTTTTTCGGGAGCAATGCTATTGGCTTCCGCTCCAATAAGACCAAACATGTTGGGAACCCCGGGTTTTGCACTAAAATCGTCCATTTGGTTATTCAGGAAGAATCCAAGTTCATCACAATATAATTTGGAGCCAAAAGCCCCGTTTAGGGTAGTTGTTGCAGACACAGCATTCCCTGCGGCATCTACAATGGAGTAATGCGTTGTTTCTGCACTTTCGATGATCTCAACAGTTCCGTGCGAAACATCTTCAGATTTTGTTGCCTGTTCAAAAGAAAAGGTCTCCATTCGTTTCTTGAGATATCGGTCGTTTAGAAGAAAATCTAATGGAATATCAACAAAATCTGGATCGCCCAGATAGTAATTACGATCTGCATAAGCACGCCTGAAAGCCTCGGTTAAGAGCTGAATGGCTTCAGGGGAATTATGATCAAAGTCACCTATATCATGAGGTTCAATCATTCTAAAAATCTGATTGATTGTAACGCCCCCGCTACTAGGTGGACTCATACTGATGATCCGCAGGTCCTTATATGTAAATATTACCGGTTGTCTCCATACCGCTTCGTATTTGGCGAGATCCTCCTCTGTTACAAAACCGCCTTTTTCCTGAATAAATGAAGCCAGTTTTTTGGCAGTTTCGCCTTTGTAAAACTCATCTCTACCATTTTCCATTATCCTTTTAAGGGTCCTGGCAAGGTTGGGAAAATGCAAGGTATCTCCTGCTATGCATGTGGTATAAAAAAGGGTTTCTTCCCCATTAACTTCTAAAATTTGATCCCGGTAATGGTCCCATCTAGCTGCCTGTTTTTCGGTTACAGCCGCACCCTTTTCCGCAAATTCTATAACGGGTTTCAGGATCTCATTCATTGGCAAACTTCCCATCTTTGCATGTACCTCAAAAACACCTGCTATGGTACCAGGAACTCCTACAGCAGTTGCTCCTACCGTACTCATCCCGGGAATTACATTTCCCAATGAGTCCAGGTACATATCCTTAGTGGCTAATAAGGGTGCTTTCTCGCGATAATCCAGAGATCCTACGTCTCCATTGGCTTTTCTATAGACCATAAAGCCTCCACCTCCTAAATTTCCCGCGAAAGGATAAGCAACAGCTAATGCAAGCTCTGTAGCCACCATGGCATCGAAAGCATTTCCACCTTTTTCTAGTATAGCTACTCCTATTGCAGAAGCCTCTTCCCGTGCGGAAACCACCATTGCCTTTTCTGTTATAAGTCCGGTGGGAGCTGCAGGAGCTCTCCTGCATTGAACACTAATAAAGACAAGCAATATTAGCAAGAATAGCGCAGCAGGATTTACGATTGTGATCTGTTTTATTCTTGTTACCATACGTTTAAGGAATAGGATTTTACAGGTCTTTGATATTTCTGATGCGAAAAGATAACTAAATCTTTAAAAAAACTGTGGAATTCTGATTCGAAAAGATCATAATGCTTCTGAAGGTCTAGAATGGCCTTATCCATGTTACTGCGTTTGCCGGTACGCCGGTAAAGTCCTTTTAAAACTTTATCAATGCCTTCAATATGGGCATAGTTCAACAGCCAATTATCCTCAATCATAAAAGGCATCAGTCTTTTGGTGGGTTCCGGGAGTATCTCGTAGTTTTCAGATAATAAGGCATAAAATCTTTCTACAAAGGTTTCCAGGGGTTCCTCAGAATACTCCAGCCAGTTTTTTGCCAGAAAATGATCGTAATAAACATCTATCACAACCCTGCTATAATGCCCTTGATTGGCGTGAAGGCGTTTACTGCTCTCTTTGTGCACAGGATGTGCGTCCGTATAGGTATCAATTGCTCTGTGAAGCAAAATTCCTTTCTGAATGGTCTCAGGAAAATGGGTATATCGATTACCACGAATACTATCAGCAATAAAATTTCCAATGCTGATCTCGTCATCATCAAAAGAAAGATAAATATGAGCTAAAAAATTCATCGCCCGAATTTACAAAGAAGGGCCTCACCATAAGACTCTATACCTGTATATTTGCAAAAACTTTTACCAAGATTATGACACTAATAAAATCAATTTCAGGCATTCGGGGCACCATAGGGGGATCACCCAATGAAAATTTAACTCCGGTAGATACTGTAAAATATGCTGCGGCCTATGGCACCTTTTTAAAGAATCAGCATCCCAACAAACAACTTAAAGTGGTCATTGGAAGAGATGCACGAATATCTGGAGAAATGATACAGAACCTGGTGGTTTCAACACTTGTCGGACTCGGAATAGATGTGGTAGATCTTGGACTGTCCACCACGCCAACGGTTGAAATTGCCGTTCCTTTGGAGAATGCGGATGGCGGCATCATATTAACAGCCAGTCATAATCCTAAACAATGGAATGCGTTAAAATTGCTCAACAATAAAGGGGAGTTCTTAAATGCAGAAGAAGGAGCACTTATCCTTAAACTGGCAGACAAAGAGGATTTTTCTTTTGCAGAGGTTGATGCTTTGGGAAGTATTCAGAAAAATGATTCTTATATAGATATTCACATAGATGCCGTCCTCGATCTTCCTTTGGTAGATGCTGAGACTATTAAGAAAGGAAAATTTAAGGTAGTTGTAGATGGGGTGAATTCTTCTGGCGGAATTGCCATTCCCAAATTACTTGAAGAACTTGGGGTAGAGGTTATAAAATTATACTGTGATCCCACAGGGCATTTCCCTCATAACCCGGAACCTTTAAAAGAACATTTACAGGACATCTGTAAGTTAGTAGTAAAAGAAAAAGCCGATTTTGGGATAGTGGTGGATCCGGATGTAGATAGGCTGGCATTTATAAGTGAAGATGGGGAAATGTTTGGGGAAGAATATACCTTGGTGGCCTGTGCAGACTATGTGTTGGGTAAAACCCCCGGGAATACAGTATCTAACCTTTCATCTACGCGTGCATTGCGGGATATTACAGAGAAACATGGTGGAAAATACACTGCAGCAGCTGTTGGAGAGGTAAATGTGGTGGAGTTAATGAAGTCTACCAAGGCAATCATTGGAGGTGAAGGGAATGGAGGTATTATTTACCCTGAAAGTCATTACGGAAGAGATGCGCTAGTAGGAACTGCTTTATTTCTGATGTTAATGGCCGAAAGAGGAGGGAAGGTAAGCGAGTTACGTGCGAGTTACCCGGCTTATTTTATGAGTAAGAAGAAAATTGAACTTACTCCAAGTATAAATGTAGATAAGATCCTGGAAAACATGGCTGCGGCATATGCTCATGAGAATCCCAGTACTATTGATGGAGTAAAAATAGATTTTACAGATACCTGGGTGCACTTGAGAAAATCGAATACCGAACCCATAATCAGGGTATATACGGAAGCTCCCAGTCAGAAAGAAGCCGATGCATTGGCAGATAAGATTATTTCAGAAATTCAGGAGATCACAAAAAAGGGATAATTAATTTACAGGGGCTTTGTCTCTGTGTTTCCATCGCCTGTGGGTCCATAAGTAGTGTTCGGGACGCTCCTTTATCTGTTGTTCTGTAAGTCTAAGAAACTGTTCCGTGATCTCATGCTCTTTTGTGCTCTTTCCATTCCTCGTTATAGGGATGAATTCGGCTTTGTAATAACCTCGTTTTACCTTAGAAACCTTTAAGAAGACTACTGCCAGGTCTAGTTTCCGCGCAAGCACTTCCGCTCCGTTGAAAACAGGCACCTTAACTCCCATAAAGGTGCTCCAGTACTGGGCTCTGCTTGCCATGGGCGACTGATCGCTTACCATTCCATAGATACCAGTGATATGTTGTTGTTCGTTCCGGATCACAGATTTAACGGTCTCCTTTTGTTCAATAGGCGTTGTATTCCATTTAGAACGAAATTTTTTTATCATCCGATCAAAATAGACATTTCCAATTTTTTGATATACGGCAAATCCTTTAGATTTTATATAATTGTTCATACTTACATTCCATTCCCAATTGGCGTAATGCGAACACACGATCAATATGCTTTTCTCCTTTTCAATTTCCTGAATTAGTTCGATGTTCTGTACATCATACCTAATTTTTATAGCCTCTTTAGAAAGGTGCATGGTTTTTACCATTTCGAGTAATAGGTCACATAAATGCTTGTAGAAATCTTTCTGAATTTGGTCCAATTCTTCCGCAGATTTTTCCGGCATTGTTAATTTCAGATTATCGCGCACCACTTTTTTCCTATATCCAATAACATAGTAGAGCATAAAGAACATAAAATCTGAAAAACCATAAAAAAGGCGATACGGAAGGATAGAAATCAGCCAAAGAAAAGGGTAGGCCAAGATATAGGTAAGTAATTGCATTCAATTAGAAATATGGGCAAATATAGCTATATTTGGCCCCAAACATACGGGTAAAATTGATGAATTTACACTGGGCTACTTTGGCCATTATTGCAGCCAATGTGCTGGTCTCTCTTAAAGGTTTTAATGATCAGGGGTTCTTTGAACGATATAAATTTGGTATTGGTGCAATCCAGGCCGGACAGAAAGACAGGATGCTTACTTCAGGCTTTCTGCATGTAGACCTATCGCATCTTTTTCTGAATATGTTTACGCTCTATTTTTTTGCAGATGTGGTTATTCGATGGTTTGGTCCAGCCCAATTTATCCTAATATACTTTGTTAGCCTGCTAGCCGGGAGTCTTTTGGCCTTGTTCTTTCATAAAAAAGAACCACTCTACAGTGCAGTAGGTGCCAGTGGGGCCGTAACTGGTATCTTGTATTCTGCAATCCTGCTTCAACCTAATATGCAACTGGGTATCATGTTTATCCCAATACCGTTGCCGGCCTATGTATTGGGCATCTTGTATATGCTTTATTCTATTTATGGCATGAAAAAAAGGCTTGGAAATATAGGGCATACAGCCCATTTTGGCGGAGCTATCGGGGGTTATGTGATCACTCTCTTGTTTAAACCAGAATTGTTTGTCACAGATACGCTCATGGTACTCTTATTAGCACTCCCTATTATCATCCTTTTTGTAATGGAAAAATTAGGAAAACTGTAGGGGTATTTGAAATAAAATTACTAAGGAAATGCCCACTATGTCGAAGATTTCGGCAGAACGACCACTATTTTACTTACCTCTATATACGAATTAGCGATCTTTGTCGTTAGAGTAGTGCCCAAGCTACGTTAATTAAAATACCTACTTATGAAAACAGGAATATTTCCAATATTTCTAATGGCCTTAGTGCTTGTCACATCTTGTAGTGATGAGACAACTATCTTCATTGACGAACAACAATCAAGTATTTTCGAGGAAAACGACGCTATTAAATTAGCGGGCAGTGTTAATTTTGATAACGCTGGTGTGCTGGATATTACCATCGATGAAAATTATTCTGGAAAACGCACTTCAAAAGCCGTAGACGAACCAGCTGGTAATTATCCTTTGACATTGATCACTCAGGTGAATCCGCCAACGTATGGGCCAATTACTGGCCTTACAGCCGCTCATGTGTTTGTTGAGAATGATTATGCCTATGTTGCTTATAATGTAGCCGGAGATGAATATTCCGGAGCTATTGATATTATCAATGTTGTCAGATCCAAACAATCCAACAGTTACATCTCGCGTAGTATATTCTAATGCTGATATAAATTCACTTCAATATGTTGACGGATTTTTATATGCAGTAGGAGGTATGGACGCCACATCTAGCTTTACGGCACTTGTCGAATTCATTTATTACGAAGATCCCTGTTTTTAGTGGTGTCATGGATACCGATGCCGGAGTTATTTATGGGTTCCAAGCCGGTGATAATGCTACTGACATTGTCATAGATGGCAATGAGGCCTATGTAACCAGCGGGAAAGACGGATCTATTACTGTTTATGATACAAAGGACCTCGACATAAAAAAAGAAGAAGCGTTTGCAGATCTTCGATCATTGGCTTTTGATAATAACAAAGTAGCATTACTCGATGCAACAATGGGAATACGAGTCCTGGATGACAATCTTAAATTAAAAAAGGAAATACCGATAGACACAGATTTTGGTTTATATACCAAACGATCTATAGATTTTATTGGTGATAAGATCATTGTAGCAGAAGGTTCTAAAGGGGCCGGCGTGTATTCCTATGACTCAGGAGCCTTATTACAGTATATTCCTATCATCATTGATCCCAATGAAGCACCAATAGGTGACATTGTAAACAATGCAGTTGCTATTAATGAGGATATGGTCTTAATGGCCAATGGTGGTGCCGGACTTTCCATTTCAGATGATGAAGGAAATACAACAGAACCATATGGTGTGATTCAATTAGATGGATCTATAAATTATGTACAAACGGTAGGCGATTATGCTTTTGCCGCTGCAGGCCAGGAAGGATTACTGATCATTAAACTAAATAGATTATCCCTAAGTCTGGAAGCGCAGTGCTCATCGTTAGCGGAATACAGTGGGTCTGGTAAATTGGTGATCAATGAAGGGGATGATATTGCATTTAGTGGCGCTAAAAACTTTAATTTCATAAAGGTGGAGAAGGAAGCCTCATTACTTATGTGTGGTTCGTGGACAGTGAGTAACGATGTAGACATTAAGGAGGATGCCCTTCTGGAAATGAATGGCTCTATAAGTGTAGGAAGCAATAAAAAGCAGAAAGAAATCAAAGTAGAAAAAGGAGCAACCTTCAGAGTAGAAGGAAATGTAACCATCTATGGAGATCTGATACTTGAAGATAACTCCACCATTGAGTTTATTGGCGAGGACTCTGTGATAAATATATTTGGAGATGTAGAAATATAGGGATAATGTGTCTGTTCTTGGAACATTTGTGGATGTTCAGAATAAATTCTAAACTCCAATATTAGATATAAAAAAACCCCGATGTTTTGGCATCGGGGTTTTTGTTTTGTGTTATCCTGATTATTGAAGCAACTCGCCAATTTTAGCTTCTAGTGAAGCTCCTCTAAGGTCTTTTGCAACAATAACACCATTCTCATCCAAAATAAAAGTGGCCGGTATTGCATCTACATTGTACAACTTGGCTATCTCGTCAAAATATTTAACGTTAGATACATGATGCCAGTTAATCCATCATTTTCAATAGCTTTTTTCCAGTCATTGGCATTTCTGTCTAAGGACACACCCAATATACTTAGACCCTGATCTTTATATTTATTGTATACCCTAACTATGTTGGGGTTCTCTGCGCGACATGGTTTGCACCAGGCAGCCCAAAAATCAACTATGGTTACCTTGCCCATCACATCGTTTAGTGCCAGTTGCTCTCCATTTGGGTTAGGAGCTGAAAAATTAGGTGCCTTTGAACCAATGGACGTATTTGCATCTTTTTCCAGTGCTTCTTTGATCTTGATTCCCGTATTACTTTCCTTAATTTCCGGGCTAAGCGCATCGTATAATTCCTGAACCACTGTATTATCCTTAGCTTTAGTGGTAAGGATCCTGAAAATAACCAAAGCAGAAACAAGGGCATTCGGATTCTCCTTTACATAGCTTAATTCATAATCCTTCGCTTCTTCCATCAACTCAAAATACTCTTCACGCAAGGAGTTTATGGTTACTGTATCTCTTTTAGCCTGTGCTGCTCGCATGTCCTGATTCATAGAAGAGGCTTTTCTGCTAAGTACTCGCGAACCTTGTAAAAAGTCGTAGAATAACTCGTTCTGTAATGTGCCGCCAATTTTGGCAAATGCAAGGCTGTCTCGTTGAGCTGTAATATCAATAGTTCCATCTTCAACTATGATCGGGATGTTTTCCTGACCTTTTCCAAAAAAGATGTAGTGAAGTTCAGGGCTTTTACTAGGTCCTCCTTTAAAAGTGAAAGTTCCATTCGTAACCATTGCGGAATCTACAGTGATCAATTGATTGCCTTCCGCATATTTACGTAAGCTTAATTCGGTACCTATCTGTGTTTTCTCCTTCCAGGGTTCCTTCAATGACATATCCATTTGTGGTTTCGCAAGCGGCAAACATCAGGATCAATAGAAATGGGACAACTAATTTTTTCATTTTACTATATTTTGTCGGCAAAGGTACTGATTAGGTGCACAATAAAAAAAGTCCTTAACATAAGAATATGTCAAGGACTTTTGAATTTGTATTTAAACAGTATTGGTATTAAAACTGATATCGGATCCCAAGAGCTATGTCGAAATCAAAATTATCTGAAAATTCATCATAGCCTACAAGGCCAATCTCAGGGCGAAAATCGAGGGAAAGCAATAATGGAATATCAAAATTGTATTCAATTCCGATATTTCCAGCTCCAAAAACAAATAATCCGCCATCCGGGTCAGGATTATTGTTTCTTGGCGAAAAGTCAACACTTCCAAGTCCGCCACCTACGCCATAATACCAGTTAAAATTACCATCTAGTGGATGAATCCATGTAGATGCCTAAAGCTAATTTAAAGGCATCGAAGTTTCTGCTGTCTCGCCAGCCAAGATCAAATTCTAACCTGTTGTAGCGTGGCAATGAGACTTCTGATAGGAAATTTCTGCTCCAAACCCATCACTATCTCCTAACCGAAGCCCTAAGGCATGTTCGGAAATAGACTGAGCACTAAGGCCACATGTGGCCAACAAGAAAAGGAATGCGCTAATTTTAAAAATTTTCATATGTTCTTAATTTATTCGTTAAAAATACGTCTTAGAGGGTGTTCTGATGTTAATAATAACTTAATTTCGTCTTCAAAATTCGTTTCATTTTGAACTCAGTTTTTTTTTCAGAACTAGCCAACATTTTTAATGGCACCTTACATACAGATATACTTACGAGAAGTCTATATGCTACGGATGCTTCTGTCTATCGAAAAATTCCATTGGCCGTTGCTTATCCCATAAACAAAGAGGATATTAGAAAACTAATTCTTTTTGCAAATACACATAAAATAGGGCTTATCCCAAGAACGGCTGGAACTTCTCTGGCCGGTCAATGTGTAGGAGATGGCATCGTCGTAGATGTTTCCAGGCATTTTACCAGGATCATAAACTTTGACAAAGAAAACAATCAGGTAACGGTTCAACCGGGAGTGATCCGAGATGAGCTCAATGAATTTTTAAAACCTCATGGCGTATTCTTTGGCCCAAACACCTCCACCTCCAACAGGTGTATGATAGGGGGGATGGTTGGAAATAATTCCAGTGGCACAACCTCCATTCAATATGGCGTTACCAGAGAGAAGGTACTCTCGCTTAAAACGATTCTATCTGATGGTTCTAGAAGTTGAATTTTCATCCTGTACATCAGCAGTATTCAAGGAAAAAAAGACTTTGAATACACTTGAAGGAAATATTTATAAAGAATTATATAACATACTATCAAATAAAGACATACAATTAAATATAAAGGAACAATTTCCTAAGAAAAGTATTCATAGACGTAATACTGGTTATGCGATAGACAGTTTACTTGAAAGCGACTTATTTTCAGGGAATGAGCAAGAGATAAATCTCTGCCAATTGCTTAGTGGAAGTGAAGGAACCCTGGCCTTTACGACCGAGATCACCTTGCAGCTTAATGAACTGCCACCACCAATGTCTGCCATGGTTGTCACACATTACAACACTCTGGAAGCCTGTCTTACCGATGTTGCTCCGGTAATGCAACATAAGCTGCACACCTGTGAGATGATGGACAAGGTAATCCTTGATTGCACCAAGAACAATAAGACGCAGTTGGCCAATCGGTTCTTTGTGGATGGCGATCCGGCTGCCTTATTGATGTTAGAGGTGCGATCTCATTCACAGAACGACCTTGATGAACAATTAAAAAGACTTACCCAAACTATCCAGGATTCGGGCTTGAGTTATGCCTCTCCGGTTTTGTATGGGGAAGATATCAACTGCGCACTTGAATTGCGTAAGGCCGGCCTTGGACTGTTAGGGAACATGGTGGGCGACAGAAAGGCTGTTGCCTGTATTGAAGATACAGCAGTGGCATTGGAAGATCTAAAGGACTTTATTGGCGAATTCACAGGCATTATGAAGGAATTCGATCAGAATGCCGTCTATTACGCCCATGCCGGAGCTGGAGAACTTCACTTGCGCCCCATTTTAAATCTTAAGAAACAAGAGGATGTGCACTTGTTTCGCGCTATAACCACCCGGGTGGCAGAACTAACCAAAAAATATAAAGGTTCTTTTAGTGGAGAACACGGTGATGGTATTGTGAGGGCCGAGTTTATCCCACTGATGATAGGCGAGGAGAATTATAAGGTTCTAAAACGAGTTAAGACCGTTTTTGATCCCAATAATATTTTTAATCCGGGGAAAATAGTTGATCCCTATCCTATGGATGCTTCCTTTAGATATGAAGTTGACAGAGAGGAACCAGAAATTCCTACAATGCTCGACTTTAGCGATAGTGAGGGGATACTTAAGGCAGCTGAAAAATGTAATGGGAGTGGAGATTGCCGAAAGACAGAGCATGCCAAAGGAGCGATGTGCCCAAGCTATCATGCAACCAGGGACGAACAGGATACTACCCGTGGCAGGGCCAATGCGTTGCGCGAATTCTTAACTCACAACGACAAGGAAAACAAATTTGACTCTGAAGAACTTAAATCTGTTTTTGATCTGTGCCTGAGTTGTAAAGCCTGTGGTAGTGAATGCCCAAGTAATGTAGATGTGGCTACTCTTAAATCGGAGTTTTTATTTCAATACCAGGAAACCCATGGATATCCATTAAGAAATAAGTTGTTTGCCTATAACACTACCTTGAATAAGTGGGCCAGTAAGATTCCCTTCGTTTAGCAATGCAATTTTTAAAAGTAAGTCACTTGGCAATTTCATCAAAAAGATCTCTGGCGTGGCTGCACAACGAAGCTTTCCTCTAGTAAGCCACTTCAATTTTGATCCCTATTTGGCAACTAAAGAAGCGAGATCCCCGAATTCTGAGAAAAAGCTGATACTTTACATTGATGAATTTACGCAGTATCTGGATATTGAGGTGGGGAAAGATGCTATTGATCTGTTACATGGCTTAGGGTATCAAATTCAGCTGTATTTTGGTGAAAGTGGCAGAACATTTATCTCCAAAGGCTTTTTAAAACAGGCCAGTAAGTTAGCTGAGAAGAATGTGGAAAGCCTATATTCCTATACAAAAAACAATATCCCAATAATAGGTCTGGAACCTTCAGCCATTCTAAGTTTTCGGGATGAATACCATCGCTTCCATTTGGACGCGGACAAGGTGAAATCGCTCTCAGATAATAGTTGGCTACTTGAAGAATTTTTGGCTGCAGAAATTGCAAATGGAAGGATCACAAATCAATTCTTTACCAAGGAAGCAAAAACAATTAAAATTCATGCCCATTGTCATCAAAAATCGCTTTCTAATCAAAAAGTGACCTTTGATATGTTGAACTTACCAGAGAATTATACGGTGACCATTATAAGTTCAGGGTGTTGCGGAATGGCCGGCTCTTTTGGATACGAGGATGAACATTATGAGCTAAGTATGAATATTGGAGGTCTAAAGCTTTTTCCGGCTATAAAAAAGAGTGATCCAAATACTATTATTGCAGCCAATGGCACCAGCTGTCGACATCAAATATCAGACGGAACTGGGGTAAAAGCATATCACCCGGTGACTATTTTAAAGCAGGCGCTACTTACGTCTTAGCCATGATTAGGATGTTCTTGGTTTGCACTGTTAATACTCCTATATTTGGTCTCATAAGCGATGGAACGCTCCATCGGTAGTACTACCAAAACTACTTCATTTATGGCAGGAAATTCATTCGGCACCCTTTTTAAGCTTACTACCTTTGGAGAATCACATGGGGTGGCAATTGGAGGCATCCTGGAAGGTTGCCCATCGGGCATAGCCCTTAATATGGATGCTATTCAGGCTGAAATGGATCGCAGAAAGCCGGGGCAATCGGCAATTGTAACTCAAAGGAAGGAAGAAGATAAGGTGGAATTTTTCTCCGGTATCTTTGAAGGAAAGACCACAGGAACACCCATAGGGTTTGCTATTTACAATAGCAATCAAAAATCTACAGACTATTCACATATCAAAGATTCGTACAGACCATCGCATGCCGACTATGTATACGATCAAAAATATGGTTTCAGGGACCATAGAGGCGGTGGCCGAAGTTCAGCCAGAGAAACGGCTTGTAGAGTAGTGGCTGGCGCTATAGCAAAACAATTTTTGAAAGAGTTAAAGATCAACGCTTTTGTATCACAGGTTGGAAGTATTAGTTTAAATAAAACATATCAGGAACTCGACCTGTCCCAAACCGAATCAAACCCGGTTAGATGTCCTGATCCAACAACTGCTGCTGCTATGGAAGCCCATATTAGGGAAGTAAGAAAAGAAGGGGATACAATTGGCGGGATAATTACGGGAGTTATACAAAATGTACCTATAGGTTTGGGAGAACCTGTGTTCGATAAGCTTCATGCTCAATTGGGAAAGGCAATGTTATCTATCAATGCTGTTAAAGGCTTTGAATATGGCAGCGGCTTTGAGGGTGTAAAGATGAAAGGAAGTGAACATAATGATGCTTTTAACACAGATGGAACTACCAAAACGAATAATAGCGGTGGAGTTCAGGGGGGTATTAGCAATGGGATGGATATTTTTTTTAACGTAGCTTTTAAACCGGTAGCCACCATAATTCAGCCCTATGAAACCATCGATAAGAAAGGGAAAATTGTTCAAACAAAAGGAAAAGGGCAGACATGATCCATGCGTAGTACCAAGAGCAGTTCCTATTGTGGAGGCTATGGCAGCCTTGGTCCTGGCAGACTTTATGTTGCTAAACCGCGTCATTAAAAGTTAAAGCGAGTTTAACTCGGTTTGTATTCAAAACCTTATATTACAGATTCAATAATAGAAGTATGAGAAAACTGGAATTGCATTGGCAGATCTTGATCGGCATGGTCGTAGGCTTATTGTTTGGATTTGGGATGACCTTCATATCCTGGGGACCTTCCTTTGTTCAGGATTGGATCAATCCTTTTGGAATGATCTTTGTCAAACTTCTTAAACTTATTGCAATTCCACTTATTCTGGCCTCCCTTGTCAAAGGAATTTCAGATCTAAAGGACATTTCTAAATTTAAGAAAATAGGGTTACGCACCATAGGGATCTATATAGTAACCACAATCATAGCCATTACTATTGGGCTTGTACTGGTTAATGTAATGCAACCCGGTGAAGGCATTTCGGAAGATACCATTACAAAATTAACGGAAACCTATGCTTCAGATTCTGGAGTTACTTCAAAACTAGAGGAGGCCTCCCGTCAAAAAGAGAGCGGACCTCTTCAATTCCTGGAAGATATGGTTCCGGATAATGCCTTTGGAGCCTTAAGTGATAATAGCCTGATGCTGCAGGTGATCTTCTTTACTATCTTTCTGGGTATTTCCATGTTATTGATAGGGGAAAAACGATCAAAACCCCTAAAGAAATTTTTTGATTCCCTCAACTATGTTGTTCTTAAAATGGTCGATCTTATTATGCTAACCGCACCTGTGGCGGTCTTTGCATTATTGGCCAATGTAGTGGTATCTTCTGGTGATCCAGATCTATTAGTGGCGCTTCTTAAATATGCCCTTGTAGTGGTCCTGGGCTTGGCTCTTATGATCGTTTTCTATTGTATTATTGTGGCTACCTATACCAAAAAGAATCCGTTCTGGTTCCTTAAGGAGATCAGTCCGGCTCAATTACTGGCTTTTTCAACGAGCAGTAGTGCGGCTACACTTCCTGTTACAATGGAAAGGGTAGAAGAGCATATTGGCGTGGACAAGGAAGTGTCTAGTTTTGTATTACCCGTAGGAGCTACTATTAACATGGATGGAACCAGCTTATACCAGGGCGTGGCGGCGGTCTTTATTTCACAGGCCCTTGGATTTGATCTTACCTTGGGAGCTCAACTTACTATCGTTTTAACCGCTTTGTTGGCCTCTATAGGATCTGCTGCGGTTCCCGGAGCAGGTATGGTGATGCTGGTTATCGTTTTAGAGTCTATTGGCTTCCCGGCAGATAAATTGGCCATAGGATTAGCGCTGATCTTCGCGGTAGACAGGCCGTTGGATATGTGCAGAACTGTTGTAAATGTTACAGGAGATGCCACTGTATCTATGATAGTGGCCAAATCCGTAGGGAAATTGGGTACTCCCCGTGTTGAAAATTGGGACGATTATCTAGATGAAGTAAAACATTAGTCCAAAAATTTACCCTTTTCCGCTTCTGTAGGGATCATGCAACTATCCTTCCTGCCAAACCATTTATATCTGTTTCTGGCTACCCAGTCATATACATCATCTCGCAATCCTTTAGGAAGTCCCATGAATATTCCCAAAAGAGGCCATCCGCCACTGAGCGATTTTACGATCATTAATGCGGCATCGGACTTAGTGTAATAAGCTATTTGAGGTTCAATCAGGATGATGGAATCTACCTCTGAAGTATTGATGCCCCGTTCCTTTGCAAGTTTTTGTCCTACCGTACTTTGAAGCGCTGAGAACCTAAAAATATCCTTTTTATCACGTTTAAGTACAAACTGTACTGAACTATTGCAAAGGTTGCAAACTCCGTCAAAAAGTATGATCTTTTTCTGCTCTTCCATTATTTTTTCTTGGTCTCCACCAATTCTAATTGATCTACACTTACATTGGTGGTGAATACTCCATAATTTACGATAGCCTTATTCTTTTCCAGACTATCAATACTCCCCACTGCTTTACCATCTAATAACCGCACTCTATCTCCAATTTTAAATACAGGTCGTGGCTTCCTTTTCTCTTTTGCCTGAGCTTTTTTCTTGGCTACTGCTTTTTTATTTCTGATGTTCTTTACTTCCTGTTGCACTTCCTGAGTTACAACAGTCTTTTTTTCTTCCTGTGCCTTCACCTCTTTGGCAGTTTTCTTTTTCCGCTTGCTGTTCTCTGTTTCCACAAGACGTAATAGCTCCGACACTAACGGTCTTTTCTTTTTATCCAGGAAATATTTCTCAGCTACCTTATTCACTTTTGCTCCAAGATGTATCATTCGTTGGTTGAAATCATATAATTCCTGATAGTTCTCTAGCTTAGTCTGAATTTTGGAATTGAGTTTCTCTAATTTCAAAGCTTCTTCACGAGCCTTACTTTCTTCTTCCTGCAGACGATTTCCCGTCTTGGCCATTTTGCTACGTTCTTTTTGAAGTTTTGCGATGGTGGCATCGAAACGGATCTTACCCCTTTCCACTTTTTTCTTGGCCTTGTTGATCAGACTAAAAGGAATACCATTCTTTTGTGCCACTTCAAAAGTGAAAGAGCTACCTGGCTGCCCAAGTTCTAAATGAAAGGTGGGCATTAGCGTACTACTGTCAAAAAGCATATTTGCGTTGGCTGCATGGGGTAATTCATTCGCCAGGGCTTTTAAATTTGCGTAGTGGGTTGTTATTACACCAAAAGCTCCTCGCTCGTAGAATACCTCCAAGAAGGCTTCTGCGAGGGCACCACCCAACTCGGGATCGCTACCTGTTCCAAACTCATCGATCAGGAAAAGGGTATTCTCATCGCATTTGCGTAAGAACTGATTCATATTCTTCAATCGGTAGCTGTAAGTGCTCAAGTGGTTTTCAATAGATTGGTTGTCACCTATGTCTGTAAGGATCGTTTTAAATAAACATATTGAACTTCGTGCATGAACTGGGATTAGCAATCCACTTTGCAGCATAAGTTGTAAAAGTCCAATTGTTTTTAAAGTAATGCTCTTCCCACCTGCATTAGGTCCCGAAATAACGATGATCCGGTTTTCCGGATACAAGTCGATAGTCTGAGGAAAAGTAGGCAGCTTATCTCGTTTATTGGCTAAGTAAAGTAGGGGGTGAAATGCATCCCTGAGAAATACTCGTTTATCCTTGTTGATTAAAGGTTTGATGGCGTTCATTTCGGATGCGTACTTTGCCTTCGCCGCGGTTAAATCTATATGGATCAAATATTCCTGATATGCTTGTAAATCCTCAAGATAAGGGCGTATTTGATTGGTAAGCGTATTTAAGATCTTTTGGATCTCCTCCTTCTCATCGAACTGAAGATTAGAGAATTCCCTGCTGTACCTAGATACAGCCTCGGGTTCTATGAAGATAATACTCCCAGTTTTAGATGTACCCATTACGGTGCCCTTAACCTTCTTTCTGTACATAGATTTAACTGCCAAAACTCGTCTGTTGTCTACAACAGATTCTCTAATTTCATCCAGGAATTCCGAGGCTTGATAGGTATTCAGAGAAGTGCTAAAACTTTGATTTATTTTCCCTTTGATGGCGGCCATCTGTTGCCTTATGTGTCGCAGATCATTTGAAGCCGTGTCTTTTACAAAACCAAATTTATCGATGACGTCATCAATAAGATTGGGAATTTCTTTAGTTGCCGACACGGCATCTGCATATTGATGGAGCAAGGGGTAATATTCCCGGAATTTCTTTAGGAATTTCTTATGCTCCAGGACCGTAAGACAAATGTGTTTTACTTTTCGGAATCCGCCTACTTCTAAAGTGGTGTTTTCAACTTTTAATAACAAAAGTTCCTTATCAATGGCATCAAATCCATGGTTTGGAATTCTGTTATCATTGGTAAAGGAAGAGAGGTATTCTGAAGTTTCACCTAATAATGTGAGAATTGCTGCTTCCTCTAACTTAGGTTCTAATTTCTGTGCATTTTCTTTCCCAAGTTCAGTATTGCAGCGGGCCGCTACTTGCCTGATCACGGTAGCGAACTCCAGATCTTGAATACTTTTCTTAAGATATTTATCCATATTTAAATGCCTAACTGCAAAGGTAGTTATTACCCTCCATTCTTTGCAAAATCCTGTTTAATGAGCCTTTGCGATATGAAATATGTTCTTTGTTTCAGCTTTCACATCCTTTTAGGTGCATTTCACCACTAGGAGGGAGGTTTAGGGCAATAAAAATAGGGGTTCTACTGTTCTTGTACTATAATTTTTAAGGAAGTTATAATTCTATAATAATTACTATGCGTTCTATCCTTCAATTTTTAGGCTTATTGCTATTACTCAGTGGCTGTAAAAGCACCCACCTGGTAACGGTCTATAGCTTAGAGCCGGCGCCCGTAGAACTGTCAAAAAACATAAAACGCATTGGCATCATCAATGAAGTTCAAACAACGGCCAACAAAGAACAAATAGAGTCATTAGAGGCCTTTGTTGCCGCAACGGATCATCAGTGGTCTAAGGAAGGGAAAGAAGCGGCCATAGCAGGACTTTTGTTTGAACTATCGAAGGACAAACGTTTTGATACCATTCTAATTCTTAAAAGCACCACTGAGAATTGGAAACAAAAAAGCACTGCTGAAATAGAAATACCATGGAAGGCGCTGGAGGAATTGTGTGTCTCCAACAACTTAGATGCTATTTTCTCCCTGGCTTTTTATAAAACTGATACCCGTGTTACCAATAAGAAGTCATCCATGGAAGAATTAGACCTTTTGCGTGTAAAGACCATGGTAGACGCCCGGGAGATCACACTAGAAACCTTAATTGAAAACGGTTGGCGGATCTATGATCCTTTTGAAAAAAAGGTCCTTGATGAAATTCGTATCAATGAGGAAATAGTAATACAAGCCAAAGGGGAAAATGCCATGAATGCATTGCGATCCATGACCGATCGTTCAGATTCCATGCTTCTTAAGAGCAAAGGAAGCGGAAGTGCCTTTGGAATGCGATTAAAACCATATAGCAAGGCAATTCAAAGAGAAATTTATATTAATGGCTCTGATAGATTAGCACAAGCAAAAGAAGCCATTGAAGAAGAGAACTGGTTAGAAGCAGCCAGATCATGGCAACTGGAGACAACCAATGAAAAACCTAAAATTAAAGCTATGGCATGTCATAACATGGCTGTGCTTTATGAAATAAAGAATGATCTTCCAAAGGCCATGGAGTGGGCAATTCTGGCGCAAAGCTATTTTAAGGACAAGAGTAATACCGAATACTTGAACGCCTTAAAGCAGCGAAGTGTTCAGAATAGTTTAGCAGAAGAACAATTGGAGAATATTGTCTATTTAAATAAATGATCCAATTATTTCTTTTTAGACTTAGGTCTGTCTGTAGTCGTATCTTAACATCCACCATAGGAATACGAACCAATTCAAAGGTAGCGGAGGCCAATAAGACCTTCCCGTCTGTTTCTTCGAAAGCAGTATTGATCAACTCGTTTAAACGATGCTTGGTCATTCTCCTTTTTTTATAGTCAACTATGTACCGAAGATTAAACTCAATCCAATTATCTGTCAATTTAATGGCGAGTGTTGGATCTACAACAGCATCTTCTATATAATATTTATTCACAACATCTTTCCATTTCTCAACAGACTTCAGAACATAATCTGAAAGCACTTGTTGAGCAACTTCAATGATCAGAGCTTTAGCTAATTCTACATCAGAACCATATCGTATTGGTAAGATAATTTCGTCCCAAATAAAAGGAAAATCCTGGGAGTAGTTATAAACTGGCCCCTTAAAAACAAAGGCGTTGCTGAGTTTAACTATCCTGCCAGTATAATTATCGCTGCTTACCCATTGCCCAATCTCCATCATGGTAGTATATATGCTGCTAATATTAATTACATCTCCCTTGATCCCATTTATCTCAATACGGTCACCCGGTTGGTAGACTTTTACGAAAAAAATAAAAAGTGATCCCGCAACACTAAGTATAAGTTCCTGAAGTGTAATAGTTATTCCTGCTGTAAGCAAACCAATAGCCAGGGTTAAATCTTTAATATTGCCTGTGAAATAGGATATGGTGAGAACAACTAAAAGGAAATATCCAATGGTTTCAACAATCTTCTGAGACTTATATCGGGTTTCGGCATTTGGAAGTCTCTTCTTTAGGGCCCTTTTTATGAATTGAAGAAAAATAATAATGAACAGCACCCAGACCACGTATTTGAATACCAGAATGGCAGTAGGATGTTCATTAAACCAAAGCTTAATTGTATCGAGGGTTTCCATGTTCTAACTTATAACTAGCTGAAGAAATAATACTAAATGTAATGTTTGCCATTAAATGATAATGACTTAGATAAATTTACATTTTTAAAAGTGGATTTGCTAAGGAAAGTGACAGCAGTTTGTATTTTTACAACCTATCATAAGATAAGATATATGGAGGTTGCCATTCATGAAAGCTGGAAACCGTTGCTAAAAGAAGAATTTTCAAAAACTTACTTTGAAAGTCTTGCTCAATTTGTGAAGGAAGAATATTCACACCATACCTGCTATCCAAAAGGCAATCAGATATTTGCTGCGTTTAATCACAGCTCTTTTGGAGAAACCAAGGTGGTTATAATAGGTCAGGATCCCTATCATGGTCCAGATCAGGCGAACGGGTTATGTTTTTCGGTAAAAGATGGGATGCCACATCCTCCCTCTCTTAAAAATATTTTTAAAGAAATAGAGGATGATCTTGGCATTCCCTATCCCAGGAGTGGTAATTTGGAACGATGGGCAGACCAGGGGATCTTATTGTTAAATGCTACTCTAACCGTTAGAGCCAGAGAAGCCGGGAGTCATCAAAAAATAGGTTGGGAGACCTTCACGGATGCTGTCATCAAACTACTTTCAATAGAAAAAAAAGGCTTGGTCTTTTTATTGTGGGGAGGGTATGCTCAAAAAAAGATCCCATTGATCAATGGCGAGAAACATCATATCTTAACTTCAGGACATCCTTCTCCTTTGAGTGCCAACAGGGGATTGTGGTTTGGGAATAAGCATTTCTCTAAAACCAACAAACTATTGCGTGATCAAGGATCCGATACTATAGATTGGTAAGTATTTCTTTTGAATCTAATTTCTTAGATATTAAATTTAAGTTGAGCAATGTATCTTGCACTATATCAATTGTTTGAGCACTTAATTGTTCTTGCGTCCATTGGGTAATTCCAAGCCAATAGCTTACATCCTGAAGATCCAAATTATATCTGTTAGCAAGTGTCCTGTCTATGCTGGGGATCATCTTAAATTCTCTTGTATATCTATTTATTATCTCCAAGACATGTCGTAAGGCTGGCGTATCTTTTTCAAGAAAATTGTTGTTTGCGGCTATTACAAAACAGGGCCAGGGGGTAGGGCAGTCTGCCAATCTCCGAAAGATCCCATCTAATACCAGCGGTTTGGTTGTAAAATGTTCCCACATAAAATAATCTGCCTCTCCATTTTGCAGTGCTTTAACGGCCCCTGAGAGCGTATTTATAACTTCAAAAGATAATTCAGCGGTATTCCAATGCTGTCCTTCTGCCAACACATAGGCCATTAAATGACTCCCGCTTCCGTATCTACTGATAGCTGCCTTGGTTCCTTCAAGTTCCGCAAGATCTTGATAGGCACTCGCTGTAGCCACGTGAATGCCCCAAATTAGTGGAGAGCTAATATATCCCTGGACGATCTTTGCCGGATTTCCTTCAACAATACTTTTGGTTATGCCCTCAGTTAGAATAATGGCCAGGTCTGTCTCTTTTTCTTCCAGCATTTTACACATTCTTCCGGTACCCTCAGGCACTTCTATCCATTCTAGTTCTATTCCCCGGTCTTCAAAAGCCGACTCTTCCATAGCCATATGCCATGGGAAATTAAAATGTTCTGGAACTCCTGCAATTCGAATTTTTTTCAAAGTGTGATCAATTTCTTTAATGTCCAGTCTATAAGCTCATTTATCGTCTTGGCGGGATTACTGGAAAATTGCATTGTGGCCCTATTCGCAATAATAGCATTTAGGGAAAGGGCTCTATGACCCATCATGGCTGAAAGTCCATATATGGCTGACGTCTCCATCTCCAGATTGGTCAATCTTCTATTTTCAAAAGAAAAGGAGGATAGTTTTTCGTGCAACTTGGGATCTTTGGGGGGCAGCCTTAAATGCCTGCCTTGTGGCCCATAAAATCCCACATTAGAACCCGTAAAGCCATTAACCACTCCTTCTTCAAGAAAGTGTTGACGAAGGTGCCCATCACATTTTACAACATAGGGCTGAGAATTATGAGCACCCCATTTGCTGTGCGCTAAAAAGGCCTTTTCAATATCAGGGAAGCGAACAGCTTCACTTTTGTAGTAGTACAATAGATTATCGAACCCGATGGCATAATCGCTAAGCAGAAAGGAATCGACCGCTATATCTGGTTGAATAGCACCGGAAGTACCAACCCTTATGAAAGTTAGTTGTTTTTTGTCCTTCTTTACTTTTCTGGATTTTAGATCAATATTGACCAGGGCGTCTAATTCATTGAGCACAATGTCAATATTATCTGTTCCTATACCTGTTGAGATCACACTTATGCGTTTGTCTTTAAGCCAACCGGTATGTGTGATGAACTCACGTTTGTGCTGAGTAATTTCCAGAGAGTCAAAATGTTGTGAGACACGCGACACTCTTTGAGGATCACCTACAAGAATAATAAGATCGGCTAGTTCTTCAGGTAGTAAGTTTAAATGATAGATCCTGCCTTCCTCATTGAGGATCAGTTCTGAAGGCCCTAATTGCATGTTATAATTTTAGGATCCGTCCCGATTCGTCATTGTAAAGAAAACTGTATTTAAGGGCACCTCCTAAATACGATTCATTATCTCTGATCTGAGAATAGTAACTAGTTTTACCCTCCACAATGTCTTTCCCCTTTTTGGAGAGGCGTACAGGACTATACGAAGTAAATAATGGTTTTAGGCTGTTAATTATGCGCTCAAATTGAGTGTCACCATAACCGTAATAACCCTGATTGTCCATTATATTTTGAACAAGTTCTTTCTTGTTCTTTGGCTTTTGTTCCACCGCGAGCCGCATTATTCGGTTCTCCAACTCATTCAGCCCATTTTTGATGGAAGGAAATCGTTTTAAATGAACCTTGATGGCGTTTGAAAGATAGTCGAAGTGATAATGTTCAAAATCTGACATATTTTCTAGTCGGATAGGATTATCACTACAATATAGTTGCCAGATGTAGTCGGCAAATTCTATATCATCCTGGGTTAGATATATGCGTTTATTAAACAGGCTTTGAATCTTTTCATCGTCATTATCGCATAAACCATATAAGGTATCTGTTCCATCTTCATTCCCACTGCATACTAAAGATATTTGGGCATCACGTCTATGTGTTTTTAACCAGCTCAGAACGGCGATCATATTGATCTGACAAAAAAGATCATATTCAAACCACAGAATGATCTCATCTTGTTGTTTATGATTACAAAGACTGCGGTACTCTTTTAGTGTTTTTTCTATGAAATAGGATTTGCTTACGTTGTAATTTTTGTGAAGAAATTCGAAGCGAGTTTTCCAAAAAGACTCACTGCCTACATTGTTCTCAGTTCTTCCTTCGCATAGCATTTCCCTCCAAGTAATGATGTCGCCTTTAAAGGGTAGAGATTTTAAACGTTGAGTGAAACTATCTCCATTAGTGATATGCAGTTGCGTACTCATTCTCAGGAAGTGTTAAGGTTCTGAGTACTAAAAGTAACACTTAATCGATAAAGATTGAAATAATTAACAAAATACTTCGGGCTAAGTTCCTGAAATTCAGTCCGGCTATTGTTCATTCCATAAAAAGAATGTTATCCTCCTACACGTTTGGTTTTAAAACCATTTTCCTGAAGGAATAGCATGATCTTGTCCCTGTAATCTCCTTGTATAATGATCAGTTCATTCTTATAGGTGCCGCCTACGCCCAATAAGGTCTTTAATTCTTTGGTCAGAGCCTTTAGATCGGTATCTGTTCCTTCATATCCTTCCAGGATGGTGATAGGTTTCCCTTTGCGCTTCTCATATTTACAGAGTATGGGCTCGTCCTGCACCCAGAATTTCGGTTTTTCTTTCTTTGACGCATTCTCTTCTTCCGATGGTTGATGGTCTGGAAATAGGTTTTTTAATTGGTCTTGAAGGTCCATAGAATACTGTAAAAAAATCCCTGTAATTATCTTATTTTTTAATAAGGCCAAGCTCCACAAGGCGTTCGTTTAGAAATTCTCCCGCAGTGATATCGCTGAATAATTTAGGATGTTCCTTATCTATGCAATTTTCCAGACAATTCAGGGACATTTCTCCAATAGGATGCATAAAAAATGGGATAGAGTACCTGGAATTTCCCCAAAGTTCCCTGGGCGGATTAACTACCTGGTGAATAGTAGACTTTAACTTATTGTTTGATAACCTTGATAACATGTCCCCAACATTTATCATTAACTGATCTTTGTTCGCAATGGCATCTATCCATTCTCCTTTGTGATTCATTACCTGTAATCCCTTACCATGAGCCCCCATCAATAAGGTAATAAGATTGATATCTCCATGAGCTGCTGCGCGAATAGCATTTTTGGGTTCTTCGGTGATAGGAGGGTAGTGAATTGGTCTAAGGATAGAATTTCCGTTTTTAATATATTCATCAAAATAGGTTTCTTCCAAATCTAAATGAAGTGCCAAAGCACGTAAAACATTTTGAGCTGTTTTTTCCAGCATTTTGTATGTTTCCTTCCCTACTTTATTAAAATTGGGAAGTTCGGTTACTGTAACATTGGAAGGATATTCCCTTAATAATGTCTGATTGTCCTCTACGTATTGGCCAAAGTGCCAAAATTCCTTAAGATCACCTACTTTTCTTCCCTTGGCGTGTTCCTTTCCAAAGGAGGTGTATCCACGCTGTCCGCCAATACCTGTTATCTCATATTTGTCCTTTACCTCCTGTGGTAAGGCAAAGAACTTCTTAATTTCAGTGTATAAAGATTCAATCAGAGATTCCGATAGGAAGTGACCACTAAGCGCTACAAAGCCAATTTCCTCAAATGCGCTTCCCAAATCTTTTACAAATTGTTCTTTTTTGATAGGATCTTTAGATAAATAATCCCTAAGATCCACACTTGGAATGGTATCCATACTTTTTGGTTTAGATGAAGATTCAAAGTTACTAAATTATCAAACCAATTAGGTCTCAAATTAGGTAGAGATCTTCAATGCAATTTTGCTACATTTACGGCAATTATTTATGCTAAACGTATATTAAACTAATGCAATTTCAACACCATGGGCTAACTTCTGAGGTGCTTATAGAACTCTATAAGGCTATGCTTAAGCCCCGTATGATAGAAGAGAAAATGCTGATACTTCTTCGGCAGGGAAAGATATCTAAATGGTTTAGTGGCATAGGGCAGGAGGCAATTTCCATAGGGGTCACCATGTCTTTGGAGCCGGAAGAATACATCTTGCCTATGCACCGCAATTTGGGTGTTTTCACCACTCGAAATATACCTTTACATAGGCTTTTTGCCCAATGGCAAGGGAAAATGAGCGGTTTTACCAAAGGAAGGGATCGTAGCTTTCATTTTGGAACCCAGGAATATAAGATAGTAGGTATGATCTCTCATCTTGGCCCACAATTAGGGGTGGCAGATGGGATAGCACTTGCGGATGTTCTGCAAAAAAACAAAAGAGTAACAGCAGTTTTTACAGGAGAAGGTGCCACCAGCGAAGGAGATTTCCATGAAGCATTAAATATTGCAGCAGTATGGGACTTACCAGTATTATTCTGTGTTGAAAATAATGGATATGGCTTATCTACGCCCATAAGTGAACAATTTAGATGCAAACACATTGCTGACAAAGGCAAAGGATACGGCATAGAATCCTATATCATTGATGGCAATAATATCCTGGAGGTATATACTAAGGTAAAAGCTTTAAGTAAAAGTGTTCGTCAACGTCCACGACCCGTACTACTCGAATTTAAAACTTTCCGCATGAGAGGGCATGAGGAAGCAAGTGGTACTAAATATGTTCCTCAACAATTACTGGATACATGGGCCGCAAAAGATCCTATTGAAAATTATTTGGAATATCTCAGGAATCAGAATATCCTTTCTGAAGAGGAAGAAGTGGTAATAAAGAAGAATTTCATCCATGAAATAGACGAGAATTTAAAACTGGCTTTTAATGAAGAGATCGTTCAAAGTAGTGAAATCAATGAATTAAATGATGTATACAAAGAATTTGTATATCAAGAGTTTAAAGAAAATAAAGAGGTAGCAAATATTCGTTTGGTAGATGCTATCTCACAAGGATTGCGTCAATCCATGGAGAAGCATCCTAACCTGGTATTGCTTGGACAGGATATTGCAGATTACGGAGGTGTTTTTAAGATCACGGAGGGATTCGTTGAGGCATTTGGAACAGAACGCGTCAGAAATACACCCATATGTGAATCGGGCATTGTGTCTGCTGCTATGGGCTTATCTATTAACAAAATGAAGGCTGTGGTGGAGATGCAATTTGCAGATTTTGTCAGCAGCGGATTCAACCCAATTGTAAATTATCTTGCAAAAGTACATTATCGATGGAATGAGCCGGCAGATGTGGTTATCAGAATGCCCTGTGGAGCAGGAGTAGGGGCCGGACCTTTTCATTCACAAACCAACGAAGCATGGTTTACCAAAACACCTGGTCTTAAGGTTGTATATCCTGCTTTCCCCTATGATGCCAAAGGACTCCTGGCAACAGCCATAAATGATCCTAATCCCGTACTTTTTTTTGAGCATAAAGCCCTTTATCGCAGTATGTATCAGGATGTACCCGAAGGCTATTATACTTTGCCTTTTGGGGAAGCAAGTCTTCTCAAAACTGGTGATACTATTACCGTTGTATCATTTGGGGCAGGGGTACACTGGGCCCTTGAAGCTTTAGAAGCAAATCCTGAAATTAGTGCAGATCTTATTGATCTGAGAACCTTGCAGCCTTTAGATATAGAGGCTATTTACAAGTCCGTGAAAAAGACAGGAAAATGCATGATTGTGCAGGAAGACAGTCTCTTTGGGGGTATCGCCAGCGATATTTCAGCACTTGTAATGGAGCACTGTTTTGAATTCTTGGATGCTCCAATTAGACGCGTTGGCAGCTTGGAAACACCTATTCCTTTCGCCAAGCAATTAGAAGAACAATACTTACCCAAAGCCCGTATACAAGAGGTGCTTAAAGAACTACTATCCTATTAATCTACTATTCTTCAGACCGTAGTATCTATTTTAAAAAAGAAGCAGATCCAAAAGAGCTAACGGAGTCTATAGTACGTATATATAGACGAAACAATAATTTTAAAAACATGATCAGAAAATTAATTCTTTTATTAGTTGTTGCCCTTATCTCATCCTGCGGTATATCCAAAGACATAAGGGATCAGCGAAATCTTATCAGCGGTACCTGGACACTAAACGATATTCATTATGAGAATAACCAGGGGATGTTTAAAGCGGTGGTTTTTAACGATGCAAATGCCATCTGTTTTGAAGATAGCAACTGGTTCTTCAGAGACAACAATAGTACTGGCCGCTATACAATTAATCAAGGTTCCTTGTGTGAAGGAGGAGATCGTTTTATCCGATGGTCTGTAGTGAGTAGTCCATCAAACTATAACAATCAATTGCAGTTTAAATATATTGACGAGAAGCGCAATGATATTTCCGGTGGTTTGGGATATAGATTGAATATTGCTTCCCTTTCTGCAAACGAAATGATCTTAAAATCGAATGTGATGGTGGATGCAAAGCCGGTTACCATCGTTTATGAATTTACTAAAAATTAAAAATGAAAAACATGTTTAAAAAAGTAGGAGCAATAATAATGATCGCAAGTTTAAGCTTGGGATGTAATGCCGTAAAAAATGCCAATAACACTCAAAAAGGTGCTGTAATTGGTGCCTCAGGAGGAGCCGTAATTGGTGGTGTAATTGGTAACAATGTTGGAAAAGGCGGGAACACCGTACTGGGAGCCATTATTGGAGGCGTTGTAGGTGGTGCTGCCGGAGGATATATTGGCAACAGAATGGATCGCCAGGCAGAACGTATTCAGGAAGAAATTCCCGGAGCTGAAGTAACACGGGTAGGCGAAGGAATAAATGTAACATTTAATGAAGGTGCCGGGGTTTATTTTGACACGAACAAATCCAATATCAAAGGAACTTCAGTAGAGACATTAAATAAACTAGCTGGTATCCTTGAGGAATACCCAAAAACTGAGATCCTTGTTGAAGGGCATACAGACAGTGCGGGTTCAGACGAGTATAATATGGGTCTTTCTAAATTAAGAGCCGAGTCTGTGACCAATTACCTAATTGGTCAGGGAATTCTTGGTGGAAGATTCACCACCAAATGGTTTGGTGAAACCCAACCGGTAGCAGATAATACGACCGCAGAGGGAAAATCCAAGAACAGACGAGTTGAAATTGGCATAGTGGCCAGTGAGGAATTAAAACAAGAGGCCATCGAGAAAACCAAAGGTTAATCTCCATCTAACAGATTATAAAACCCGGCATCATTGTCGGGTTTTTTTGTTTAGGAATATGTATCTTTCCCTAGTGGCTACTTATGATGTGATCATTATTGGGGGTGGATTGGCCGGACTTACGGCAGCCATTCATTTACGGAAAGAACACCATCGTATCCTGTTGCTTGAAAAAGAAACATATCCCCATCACAAGGTATGTGGCGAATACCTATCTAATGAGGTAGTTCCTTATCTTGGTCATCTAGGGATAGTATTACCTACAAACATTGAAATAAATACCCTGGAATTCAGCACCCTAAAAGGGCGTTCCCTTCAACTTTCCTTACCTCTTGGTGCGAAAGGAATTAGTCGCTACACCCTGGATAATTGCTTGTATAAAAGAGCCATAAACCTCGGTGTAGATGTTGTTTTTTGTTCAGCGGAAAGCATTGAATATAAAGATGACATATTTACTGTAAAAAATAATCTCGAACAAGAATACAAGGCAACTTTTGTCATTGGGGGCTTTGGAAAACGTTCCAATCTGGACAAAATGCTAAAGCGCGATTTTATTTCCAAAAAATCGCCTTGGCTGGGAGTTAAAGCCCATTATCAATGGAGTGATTTCCCAGATCATCTGGTTGGGTTGCACAGTTTTGAAGGGGGTTATGGCGGATTATCTAAAACAGAAACCGGAGCTGTTAATTTTTGCTATCTGGTGACCTATGATAGCTTTCAAAAAAAACAAAATATTTCTGAATTCAATGACCTGGTAGTGGCTCAAAATCCATATTTGGGAACTTTTTTAAAAGAAGCCACTATTGAATTTGAAAAACCCCTGAGCATTGCTCAAATTTCCTTTGAAGCAAAAGACCCTGTAGAAGACCATGTTATCATGTGCGGGGATTCTGCCGGACTAATTCACCCTTTATGTGGCAATGGTATGGCCATGGCCGTACATAGTGCTAAAATAGCCTCAGAGCTGATCCATGTATATTTCAAAGAAGGACGATCAGACCGTACTCGGTTAGAAAAAGAGTATACCTTAAAATGGCATCGTACTTTTGGTAAACGGATTAGAACAGGAAGGCGACTTCAAAAGCTCCTAATGTCTCCCAGAATTGCAGAGTTACTTTTCTCATTAGCCATTCTCTCTCCTGGGATACTCAGGAGCATCATTAAAAAAACGCATGGAAAACCCATAGAAGTATGATCCGTTTTAAGGAGCGAAGTACAGAAAATGAATTAATGGATGATCTAAGCTTAGATGAAATCCAGATCAAATCCATTTTAAAAGATATAACCCTGGCTAATAAATGGCTAGGGGGAAATAACATTACCATAAAAGCACTGGATCAACTATTTAAAGAACATCCAAGGGAAAAATATACCATAATAGATATAGGTTGTGGAGATGGAAGTATGCTGAGGGAGGTGGCAGATCACTGTGCGGAAAAGCACATAAAGACACAACTAATTGGTTTTGATCTGAATGAAAAGTCGATCAACATTGCAAAAGAGTATAGCAGTGGTTACGGGAATATCCAATATCTTACGCAAGATGTTCTCGCTTTAAAGCCAGAGGAATATGGTTGTGATATACTTCTTTGCACCTTAACATTACATCATTTTTCACAGGAGCAGATCCATACTTTTATAAAAAAATTCGCTTTATTGGCAACTATTGGGATAATCGTAAATGATCTGGATCGGAATAAAATCGGTTTTGCCCTTTTTAAAGTATTCAGCCACGTATTTATGAAAACCTATATCGCTAAACACGATGGTTTGGTCTCCATTAAAAGTGCGTTTACCAAAAATGATTTTCATATTTTTTCCAGATCTGTACCAGCTATGGATTATAAAGTTCGATGGAGGTGGGCTTTTAGGTATGAATGGATCCTAACCCATCCAAATACGTAAATTACTATGAATAAAGTACATGTGGTGTCCGTAGCCAAAGAACTCCCACCTTACTACAGGGACACAAAAGATATATTACCTCTTGTGGATATTTGGCTTTCAGGTCAGGAAGATCGGTTTAGGCGCAAGGTCATAAAGATTTTCGAAGGAGCGGGGGTAGAACGCAGATATGGCATAATGGCCCCTGAAGAGGTTTTTACCGCTACTTCTTTTGAAGAAAAGAATGCGATATATGTACGCGAAATAAAAAAAATGGGGACTGCGGTCCTTGATAAAGCACTTAAAAAGAATCGATGGACTCCGGAGAGTTTAGACTATATCATTACTGTTAGTTGCACGGGGATTATGATCCCGTCTCTGGATGCATACATCATTAATGATCTGGGTTTACGCCAGGACGTGGTTCGCTTGCCAGTGACTGAAATGGGGTGTGCCGCAGGGGTATCTGGAATGATCTATGCCAGTAATTTTTTACGTTCTAATCCAAATAAAAGGGCTGCTGTCATTGCCGTTGAGAGCCCAACAGCTACTTTTCAATTAAATGATTTTTCAATGGCCAATATGGTAAGTGCGGCTATTTTTGGAGATGGGGCCGCCTGTGTGTTACTTTCTTCTGAAGAAGATGCCGCTGGTCCGGTAATAATCGGGGAGGAGATGTATCATTTTAAGAATGCGACACATTTGATGGGTTTCGACCTTGTGAATACTGGCTTAAAAATGATCCTGGATCCCACGGTCCCTGAAACCATTTCAGAGCATTTCCCCAATATTGTGCATCCTTTTCTACACAAACACAATAGTTCAATTGATAAAGTACATCATCTCATTTTCCATCCCGGGGGCCGAAAGATCGTGCAGACAGTTGAGGATCTATTTGGGAAATTAGGGAAGAATATTGATGATACCAGAGAAACTTTAAAGCTTTATGGCAATATGAGCAGTGCTACGGTCTTATATGTACTGGAACGATTTATGGAAAAGGAGATTCCCGCTGGGGAGCAAGGGCTCATATTAAGTTTTGGACCAGGATTTTCAGCACAGAGGGTCTTATTAGAATGGTAATAGCTTTAAAAGAGATCAATTTAATGTAATTTTGTACTCGCAAAAAGCAATCAGAATAGATGTCAGAAAATTCTACAAAACAATGGGCACTTATCCTGGGAGGTAGCCGGGGATTGGGTCTGGCAACAGCCCAAAAACTAGCCAAGCATGGGTATGCCATTTGTATTGTACACAGGGATAGACGGGTAGATATGGAATCAATAAATACCAGCTTTCAGCATATTAAAGCAGATGCGAGCGACTTCTATGCTCTGAATGCAGATGCCATAAATTCTGAGAAAAGGAAAGAGGTTTTGAAACATCTTGGTGAGATGATGGAAAAAGGAGATACTATCAAGATGCTGGTCCACAGTATTGCCAAAGGTAGTATGAAACCAATGGTGGCCGATCCTTCATTACGTTTAACGGCTCAGGATATTGAGATCACATGTAAGTCGATGGCGGTAAGCTTATATGAATGGGTGCAGGAAATCCTCGATTCAAAATTGAATGATACGGACATGAGAGTCATTTCCTTCACAAGTGAAGGCAATACTAAAGTAATACCTGGGTATGCTGCAGTCTCTGTTGCCAAGGTTGCTCTGGAAGCACTTACGCGTAGTATGGCGCTTGAATTGGCACCCTTGGGGGTGAAAGCCAATTGTATACAAGCAGGGGTGACAGAAACCGCCTCTTTTTCTATGATACCAAACAGTGATAGAATAAAGGAAAATGCTTTAAAACGGAATCCTTCGGGACGTATAACTATGCCCGAAGATGTTGCAAATACGGTATATCTGTTAAGTCTCGAAGAAGCTAAATGGATCACCGGCACAATAATAACGGCCGATGGAGGGGAGAGTTTGCGATGAATAACTTAGATGACATCCTAAAAAAACTACCCTATAGCGATCCGTTTTTGTATGTGGATTCACTTACAACCATAACTGATGAAGGTTGCGAGGGCACCTATTTTTTTAAGGACAGTCTGCCTTTTTATAAAGGCCATTTTAAAGACTTCCCGGTAACCCCTGGGGTCATTCTTACAGAGTGCTGTGCACAGATAGGCTTGGTTTGCCTGGGAATACATCTGTTATCCAAGGAAGGTAGCATAGCGTCTAAAGACATTCAAATAGCTATGAGCAGTGTGCAAATAGAGTTTACAAAAGCAGTGTATCCCAATGAAAAAGTAAGGGTGATTTCAGAGAAGAGCTATTTTCGCTTTTCTAAATTAAAATGTAAAGTGTCTATGTTTAACAGCCAAGATGAAGTTGTTTGTAAAGGCACTATTTCCGGTATGTTTAAACCAAAGGAAAATGCGTAACAGGGTTGTTATTACCGGATTGGGCGTTTGTGCTCCAAATGCTTTAGATATTGTCTCTTTCTCCAACGCTTTGGATAGGAAGCTTAGTGGTATACAATTTCATTCTCAACTCAAGGAACTAAACTTTGGATGTCAAATTGCAGGTAAACCTACTCTTACACAAGATCATATAAACAATTACTTTACATCATTACAACAACGTGGCTTAAATGCCTCCGGGCTTATCTACGGAGTAATTGCCGGATTAGATGCATGGAAAGACGCAGGTTTGGAACCAACCGGAGAAGAGGATACCGATTGGGATAATGGTGTCATTTTTGGCACCGGAATCTTGGGTATAGACAAGTTAAGAGAAGCTATCTATCTTGTCGATGAAGGAAAAACTAAACGTCTGGGAAGCACCACAGTAATTCAAACAATGGCCAGCGGTATTAGTGCCTATTTAGGCGGAATTTTGGGATGCGGGAACCAGGTTACGACAAATTCTTCTGCCTGTACCACAGGAACAGAAGGGATTTTGATGGCATATGATCGAATTGTTTCCGGGAAAGCAGAACGAATTTTAACCGGTAGTTGCAGTGATAGTGGACCCTATGTTTGGGGAGGTTTTGATGCGATGAGGATATTACCAAGAAACTATAATGATTCACCAGAATTAGCCAGTAGGCCAATGAGTACCACTGCAGCAGGTTTTGTGCCGGGAAGTGGGGCAGGGGCATTAGTTTTAGAGTCTTTAGAAAGCGCCTTAGAACGTAAGGCACCTATTTACGCAGAAGTTCTTGGAGGATCCGTAAACAGCGGAGGGCAGCGTTCTGGTGGCACAATGACTGCTCCGAATAGTTCGGCTGTGCAACGTTGTATTCGTGAGGCTGTAGACAATAGCCAGATAATGCAGCTGAGATAGATGCTATCAATGGACATTTAACAGCGACTTCCAAGGATCCGGTAGAAATTAAGAACTGGAGTGAGGCATTGGGCAGGGAAGGGAAAGATTTTCCTTATATCAATTCATTTAAAGGCCTTATAGGTCATTGCCTTGCGGCGGCAGGTAGTATAGAATGTGTTGGTTCTGTATTACAGATCTCGAAAAGACAGATCTACGGCAATGCTAATTGTGAAGACTTGCATCCTGAGATATCCCAAATTATTGATCCATCCAGAGTCCCGCAGCAGACCTTAGCAATAGCACCCCAAGTAATTGCAAAAGCCAGTTTTGGTTTTGGGGATGTAAACGCATGTGTTATTTTTAAACGACTAAATGATTAATCCATGATAAAAGAAGATCGATATACCCAACTCAAGGCTATAATCTCACTTTATTTACCCGAAGATGTTTCTGCCGATGCCATAAAACCGGAAAGTAATTTTATAAAAGAATTGAATATCAATTCTGCCAACTTGGTAGACATTGTCCTGGATGTGGAGGACGCTTTCGACATTACTTTGGAGAATGAAGATATGGATACCATGCAAACGGTGCAAGATGCATTAAACATCATATCATCCAAATTAGAATAAGGAATATCAGGGCTAAAGATCACCTACATGAAGTTATTGTATTCTGCAATGTTTTTATGGTGACTGCATAGATCGAGTGTCAATTCTGTGTTAATTTTTGACAAAGAATAGTCGAATTTTCGTACCTTAATGGAGCCTATGCTAGGTCTCCAATTTCTTTAAGCTGTGCGTCATGGAAATCAAAGAATCATCTTCACCGGTTAAAAGCGAAAAAACCTCAACGCCTCATATCCATTATCTGGAAAGGCAACAACGTTATCTTTTATCTCTCTCCCATCAACTTGGATCGTATCACTGTGTTCCCAAAACTGAAAAATTATATGAGCAAATGGAGGAGTTAAAATGGTCGCTTCATGATCTTATGGCAGAGAATGATCAATTAATTTCAGGGATCCAAACCTCAGGCGAAAGTTCGCATGAATACCTGGCAGAATACCAAAGTCAGTTCGATAAGGTTATTCAATTAGAACATGAGATCCTCTCGTATATTGGCAAGGCAAAGATCCACGGTTGATCTTTATACGTCTTCTGTTTCTTTCTCATGAGTTTTCTCTGGAATCAACATTGAAAAAATGATTCCTGAAGCCAGTGATACTAAGATCAGCGATAATGAAATCCATGACGGGATATGTACATATTCTGCTCCCAACATTTTAAGTCCAACAAAACCTAAGATCACAACCAAACTGTAATTTATAAATCTGAATTTAGAGAGCATTCTGGACACGAGAAAATACATCGACCTAAGTCCTAGAATGGCCATGATATTTGAGCTGAAAACGATAAATGGATCAGCGGTGATGGCAAGAATTGCAGGAATACTATCTAGTGCAAATAATATATCCGTTAATTCGATAACAATAAGTGCAACAAATAGGGGAGTGGCAGCTTTAATTCCCATGCGCCTTATAAAAAAGGCATGCCCATTCATATGGGTTGTAAGGGGATATAGCTTCCTGAGATATTTAAAGGCTAGGGCGTTTTTTGGATCGAACTTAATACTCTCTGATTTAAACATCTTATAAGCCGTATATAGCAGGAATACACCAAAGACGTAAATGATCCAGTCAAATCTATTGATAAGAGTGATCCCGAAAAGGATCATTAATGCCCTAAACACTATAGCTCCCAAAATACCCCAGAATAGGACCCTGTGCTGATACATAGGAGGGATGCTGAAGGCCGAAAAGATCACAGCGATCACAAAAACGTTGTCAATGCTAAGGGATAACTCAATAAGGTAGCCGGTAATATAATTTATAACAGCCGCATTAGGGGTCATTTGGGTTGGGTTGTCTACAAGTCCTTCCGAGAATAACCAATAGATCACACCACTGAAACTGAGGGCTACCGTTACCCACAGGGCAGTCCATAAACTGGCTTCTTTGCTACGGATAACATGGTCGTGTTTGTTAAATACACCAAGATCTAAAGCAAGGAAAATTATGATGAGGAAAATAAAGGCAATCCAAACGACCATTCACAAAAATTTAATTCAAAAGATACGTAACATCCCTTGACATAAAAACATTATACAAGATAGGATTCTCTCTCGATTTATAGCTTTAAATAACGTCTTTTTGAAAGATAAAAATACCCAAGAATGCCATAGGAAATGATACCACATACCAGGAACCCAATAAATACAGGCAAAACGGAATCTTTTACGAAACTTCCGATAAAAGCGCTAATAGGCACGGCCATTAAGGTAGCCAGGCATCCTGTTAAAGCTGCCCCAATTCCTGCTATGTGTCCTAACGGCTGCATAGCCAAGGCCCGTAAATTTCCAAAAATAAAACCCACAGCAAAAAACTCGAGTGCAAAGAAAAACAAGACCACCCAATACGGCGGATTTACCCCGGATTGAAATATGATTACATAGATAAGGGGAATCAAAATGTAAAAAGCCAGTGCTATGGTAATTAAACGTAACATTCCAAACCGAAGTACCAAGGTGCCGTTCAAAAGGGTAGCAGCGCCTATTGTAATGGCCAGGGTCGCAAAAATATATGGAAAGGATTCCTTCATAAGGTATTGCTCCTCAAAAATCTGTTGTGACGTACTTAGATAAACCAAAAAAGAGCCGGTGATAAAACCCCAAATAAAGGTAAATACCATGGTTTGTTTATAGTTCAATAATTCTCTGTATCCATTCACAAATACATTCAACCTAAAAGAGGTGCGGTTTTCAACGGCCAGGGTTTCCGGTTGTCGTTTCCAGAACCAAAATGCCACTAGCAAAGAGAATAGTACCTGTACATGAAAAATGGCCTCCCAACCAAATGCATCTAATACCCATTTCCCCATGGTAGGCGCCACAATAGGCACCAGAATAAAAACGACAACCACAAAAGACAAGATCCTGGCCATTTGATCCCCGCTATACCTGTCGCGGATCATAGCCACGCTGATAGTTCTTGGGGCAGAAAGGGCAATACCTTGGAGTATACGTCCGGTGATCATCATTTCAAAATTCGGCGCATAGACGCACAGTATACTAGCCCCTATAAAAAGGGCAAAACCCATATAAACCACCGGTTTTCGTCCAATACTATCCGAAATAGGCCCAAAGAGCAAAGGCCCAACACCAAGACCCAGAAAAAAGATGGTAATAAGTAGTTGATTTTGTGAAAGGCTGGTAGTTCCTACGGAAATTCCAATAATATCTAAAGCGGGTAATAAGGCATCCAAAGCCAGCGCAGCAATAGACATCAATGCCGCCATAAGACCTACAAATTCGAGTTGGGATCGCCTTTTTAATTTCATCCCGCAAAAGTAGCGGATTCTGTAGTAGTAATCTCTAGAATACTTCAAAGACGTATCCGAGGAGCCAATACAGAATAAGAAAGACAACCACAGTACCTATGCACCCGCAACGACCACCGCCAATTTTTTTGGCGCCAATTCCGGCTACAATGGCTCTTATCAGATTTTTCATTAAAAGAAATTTACTTAAAAATACAGATTATTTCTGCTTTTTCGACAGATCAAATCGATAGATCAATTCTGTTTTAAACTGAAACCCATCACCAATATCCCTGTTTAAAATTGTTCTGTTATCCCCGAAGAATATACCTACCAGAGACAAATCAATAGTATCGTCCGAATCGTACACCTTGTAATTTCTAAAGAAGGCATGGCCAATTTTGGCTCTCAATAGGAGGGAGGGTGTAATCTTTAATTGTCCATACACATATAGCTCATTAGAAGCCCTGGTAACATAGTGATCATTAAAACCAGGGTTTTGAATATCATAACTCGTTCCCAAGCCGTCGAATCGAAGTCCGGCCGAGGTAGTAGCACTAAGCTCATAATTCAGATCCACTCTTACAGGCAACAAAACATTGGCCTCAAAAAGGCTGTTTTCGCTTTTGTAATAGATCCCAAAAATGGGAACTACCAACAACCCAAATTCCTCTCTATTAAGATAGAGACCATAGGTGTATTTTAGTCGGTTTGTTTTGGTATTGGTTAGCAGACCTATGGCTCCCAGTTGTTTCCCTCTCGAAAATCCGGAACTAAAATCGGATGCAACTTTAGGAATAAGCAGATAGGTCCCGCTCCATTGTTCAGAATAAGTGGTATTCCATCCCAGTCTTAAACTAAGGGAATATATAGTTGTCCTGGGCAAAGTAGAGGGGTAAAGGCCTACTTCAATGCTTCCCGCCGTAATTCCGGTGATCAAAGCATTTTTTGGATTCAGTACTATCGGGAAATCGAGATTTAAGTTCCATTCCTGAATGGCCTTATCCCCTGTGGTGTCTTCAAAAGATCTATTAAAGGCAGTAGTATAGGAAAAGGTGGCGAGGTCTATATAATCTTGCGCAAGCAAGGATGGTCCACTTTTAACCAGAAAGATAAATAGTAAAATGATCCTCGCGGGTACGCCTGTTTTCATTGCGTGAGCAAGATACTAGTTTTACCAGAGTATACGTCCAAATAATTACTGCGACCATAATTTCGGATAAATAATAAAGCTATATCTCAAGTAAAAATTGAATTAATTGTAACTTTAAGGTCAAAAGCCATAGTATGCCATGAAGATCAGAATAAAAGGAGATTCTATTCGGTTCCGTCTCACCAAATCGGAGGTGGAAATCTTATGTAAAAAGGGATATATAGAAGAGATCACACATTTTGGAGATCAGGTTTTTAAATATGCCGTTCAAAGCAAGAAGATGGAATCTTTGGAGGCTAGCTATAAGGATCATACCATTCTTATAAGCATTAGTGATCAGATAATTCTGGGATGGGATGTGAACGAAACAGTTGGTTTTGATAACTCCATATCCGTTGATGCTAGTAAAACTTTACATCTCTTAATTGAAAAGGACTTTGTATGCCTCGATGAGCGAATCGAAGACCAATCGGACAATTACCCGAATCCCAAGATGTTGACAGATTAAAGAACCTATGCAGCTCACAGCAGCCACCCATCAGGAAATCTGTAAAAGTTGGTGATGGAGAAAGTAGGTAGTATTAGCGCTAAAAGTGTAACATATGGATCCGTTTGTTGTCCTATTATATAATGAGTACAACAAAACTTAACTGCCATGCAACTACCCGCCTTCCATTAAGAATGCATTGTGTACTGTATTCCTATTCTTTATTTTCTTTACCCTAAGTGCACAAACTACCTTTACAACAGAACAGTACCGGGAAGATCTACGGTTTCTGCAGGAGAATATTCATAAAGACTTTCCTTTTCTTTTTAAAAAGACCACGGCAGAGGCATTTGATACAGAGGTGGAAAAGTTATATCAGGCGATCCCTCAAATGGCAGACCATGAGGTGTTGGTTGGCCTTGTAAGGTTGGTAGCCATCGTTCGAATACGGACATACTGTCTTTGGTTATTGGGAAGGGATAATCCCTATACATCAGTTGCCGGTGGTTTTATACAGTATGACGATGGAGTTTTTCTTCAGGGGGTGCATAAAGACTATAAAGAGACTCTAGGGGCCAAACTTCTGGCCATTGAAGGTGTGCCTATTAAAGATGCGCTCAAGCTAATGCGACCGGTAGTACCTGCGGAAAATGAGCAGTTCGTAAAGGCGTACGGGATCCATTATCTGACATTTCCCGAATTCTTGCATGCGCAGGGGATTATAAAGACCATGAAAACGACGGTGGAACTTACTCTGGAAAAGGACGGAAAGCAGTTTAAGCATCGCATAGAAGCGGTGCCTTTTGAGCGCTTTCCAAGGCAGTATGGAATGGTAGTACCTGGTGAGGACTGGCTGGAGTCGCGCGACTTACAAAAACACCTTTATATTTAAAGAACTTAGAGAGGATCTATTATTACGAATATCTGCAGGATCAGAAAACGGTCTATGTACGCCAAAGTCAGATTCAGGACGATTCTCTGCAAGCTATTCCGGAATTTTATGCCGAGGTCTTTGATTTTATTGATAACAACGAGGTAGAGAAACTCATTCTGGATGTACGTTTAAACGGGGGAGGGAATAATTATAAGAACAAACCTATGGTTACCGGGGTCATTGCCAACAAGAAGATCAATCAAACCGGGAAAATTTATGGTGATCATTGGGCGCAGAACCTTTTCGGCCTGCCAGAATCTGGTGAATGAATTACATACATTATACCAATGCTATCTTTGTAGGGGAGCCTACGGCAGAGAACATAAATTTTTATGGGGATAATAGTCCGGTTACCCTGCCAAATACCAAATTAAAGGCCTATATGTCCTTTGCCTGGTGGCAGGATAAACCCCAGTGGGAGAACAGGCCGGCCTTGGATCCTCAGATAGCCACACGGGCTTGACCTTTGAGCAATACCGCACCAATCAGGATCCGGCATTGGAAGCGGCCCTGGCAAATTCTGATAGCAATTTTATTGCCGATCCTATGAACTATTTTACAGACTTGTTTACCAGTGGGAAGGCAGATTAGGATACAACCGGAGGCGGAGCGAATGCTAAAGGATCCCAGTTATAAGTTTTTCGATTTTGAAGGGGAATTTAACAAGGCGGGCTATGCCATGCTGAGCGAAAAACAGTTTGAAGAAGCGCTGTTTATTTTTAAAATGAATACAGATCTGTTCCCGAATTCGGCCAATGCCTGGGATAGTCTGGCAGAGGCCTATTGGAAATCAGGAGATACCACCAAGGCGAAGGAATTGTACAATAAAGCCATCGATCTGGATCCTGAAGGGGCTACCGGTGCAAATGCCCGGGAAATGTTGCTGAAGATGGAGGCATCTAACCAAAAAGAATAGCTAATTAGAACTGGTTAAAGTTCTAAAAAGAGGTATTACATTATAATATTCATCAATCAATCATCAATCAATGAAAAAAGTATTTAAACTCAAATGGCTATGGGTTTTGCCAGGTATCCTTATGCTTTTTGTTGGCTTCTATTTTTATAAGGCTCAATTTAGAGGGATTAAACAAGAGATTACTATTACATCAGATATTGAACTCACAGGCCTGCTTCTAAAACCTGAAACCGCTGGACCACATCCGGCTATTATTTTGCTTCACGGGGCAGGAGGGAGCCACCAACATCATAACAAAGCATTTTTCAGGTTCCACGCCAATGCCTTTTTAAAAAAGGGATTTGCTGTATTGGTGTATACTAAAAGAGGCTCTGGCGACGATGGATTTAATTATAAGTACTTTACCTATAAAGATTTGGTCAATGATGCATATGCGGCCATTTCGTTTTTAAGAAGCCAACGAGACATAGACCAACAGAATATCGGCCTTATGGGGGTGAGTGAATCTGGATGGTTTACACCGGAACTGGCCTATTTAGATGGACACATCAAGTTTATTATTAACAGGGTTAGTTCCCCATTATCTTTCGAGAAAACCGTAATTCATGAGGTTAAAATGGATGCCCTGACCGAAGGTTTTACTGAAATGGAAATAATTGAGGATATAATACCACTTACAAAAGATATTTGGCAGTATTATATAGCAGTATCCAAAGATCCATCCCTTGCAAGTGGTTCGGAACGGAATAAGATCAATACAAGGCTAAAAGTAGCCCATAGTGACGAACGACTAGGGAAATGGTTTCAGTACGAGGAACTGGAGGCTTACGATTCCTTGAAATATACCGCACGAGGGTTTAATTTTGGCTATGATCCTTTACCGTTTTTAGAAAAGATAGACCTACCCATGTTATATTTGATGGCAGGAATGGACAAAAACATTCCTACCCGCGAGGTTATTGATTATTTAGAAATATTCAGGGAAACACACCAAAAAGATATCCAATTAGCAGTGTTTCCAGATGCTAGTCATTATCTCTTTAAATGGGGGTTGGAAGATGGACCCTATGAAGGCTGGCTTTATCAGGAGGGCTATCTGGAAACCATTACCTATTGGGCGGCGGAGCAGGTAACAAGATCAAAGAATTGAAATAAAACATTAAAAAGATAAATGACTTGCGGCGGGGCATGTGGCTATGAGATTTGTAATTTTCCTAAAGCAGTTTCTCAAAATATTGGTTACCCTAAGCTTTTATTACTTGTCTATTTTTGTAAATTCATGCCTCAAATAATTAGTTCACAGCATGAAAAACCCTTTGATTATTCTTGCCTTACTTTTTGCCACACTGATGTCTTGCAATTTTGGTGCAAAGCAAAAAACAGAAGAAAAAGAGCTTGCAGCCAATACTGTCCCCAAGGTAGTTACCGCAGATATAGAGGCGGGCATTAAGGCCAATATCGACAAAAAAGTAGAAGAGGGGGGTGGGTATTTTAATATGTCTACAGACGATCAAGACCTCCGCCTGCAATTAGTACGGGTACATACGGAATACCTTTCAAATTTAGGCCCCAGGCGTCATTTTGCATGTGTAGATCTGGCCGATATAAGCGGGGATGTCTATGATGTGGATTTTTTCCTGGAAGGAGATCCGGGTAGTATGACAGTTACCGAAACCACCCTGCACAAACTTAATGGCAAGCCTTTTTATACCTGGAAACAACGAAAAGACAAGACATGGTATAAAAGGCCTGTGGAAAACGCATCCACAGATTTACTTGGCGTTATCGAAGGGGTAGACAACTTTGAATTTCGGTATGAGGTTACCCTGCCGGAGATAAATAAATCTGCTAAAATGTGGATTCCCATGCCACAGACCGATCGCTTTCAAAATGTGGAAGTTGTAACTATCGAAGCTCCCGTGGAACATCAGATACTCAAAGAGTCGTATTACGGCAATTCTGTACTATATGTGGAACTTTCGCCGGAACATAGTGGTAAGAAAGTGGAATTGGTGTACGATGTGGTAAGGCAGGAGAAAAAGCCCTATGAAGAAGATGCCTCTACAGCAAGATATCTGAATGCAAGCTTACTGATGCCGATAGGCGACCGGTTTCAGGTCCTTGCAGATTCCATTATTGGGGATAAACTAAAAGAAGGTACCATTATGCAGGCGAGGGCCTTATATGATTATATCATTGACAATATGCGTTATATGAAGTCGGGCATATATGGCACAGGTGATGCTGTGTACGCTTGCGATGCCTTAACCGGCAACTGTACGGAGTTCCATTCGTTGTTTATTTCACTGGCCAGATCTGCGGGAATTCCATCACGCTTTGCGGTAGGTGCTTCCATACCCTCAGACAGAGACGAAGGGGGTATTGACGGTTATCACTGTTGGGCAGAATTTTATGCCGAAGGAAAATGGTGGCCTGTAGATATCAGTGAAGCAAATAAATATACGGCCCTGGCCACTTACTATTTTGGCCGGCATCCGGCAAATCGCATTGAATTCACCCGGGGACGGGATCTTCAATTAGAACCCGGACCCGCTAACGGACCTATCAACTTTTTGGCATATCCGGTTATGGAAATAGGAAATACCCCTGCCTTCCCGAAAACATTCTTTTCATTTCGCAGGAAAGCAATTAATGAAGCCTTATAAAATCGGGGAAACTACCCTGATATAGAATCCTTGCTTGTGGGGTGTTCTTCACCTTCCGGATGTTCATCACCTTCTTTCGTAGGGTGTTCTTCACCTTCCGGGTGCTCTTCGCCCTCCTCAGTAGGGTGTTCATCACTATCAGCATGTTCTTCAGACATTTCAGTGTCTTCTTTTTTCTTGGTATCACGACAGGAGCTCATGGCGCCGGCTCCTATAAAAAGAAACAAAAGAGCCACCAAGGCTGTAAACTTCAATTTTTTTAAACGGTTCATAATAATGAGTGTTTTAGGGTTTATAAAATTAAGTAAGGCATGTACTACCCACTTGGCACTTTTAAAGATACCAATTTTTGCCTGAACCACATGGAGGAAGTTATGCTTTCATACGATTCCCGGGCTACATGTACCTATATTTGCCAAAATCTATGGTATGTCCAAACAGTTCTCCGAATTAGGTATTAACAAACAGCTGCTTCAAAGCTTAGCCGATTTGCATATTTCTGTCCCCACAGATATTCAAAAGAAAACGATTCCAATACTATTACATCAAAAAGAAGATGTGGTTGCTTTGGCAAAAACCGGAACAGGTAAAACTGCAGCCTTCGGCTTGCCTTTGCTGCAATTGATCAATACAGAAAATACGGAAGTTCAGGCTGTAATACTGGCACCTACCCGAGAATTAGGGCAACAAATTTTTGCGAACCTGGTGTCTTTTGCTGCTCATAGTACAGCTATCTCTATTGCTTCTGTTTGTGGCGGTATTCCTATTAAACCCCAAATAGAACGCCTAAAAGAAGCTACACATATTGTGGTGGCAACGCCAGGGCGATTAATCGACTTGGTACAACGTAAGGCCATCAGCATTCAAAAAGTTAAAGTATTTGGTATTAGACGAAGCAGATGAGATGGTAAGTGCCTTGCAGAAAGATCTGGATATCATTGTTTCGGAAATTCCAAAATCGCGTAGAACCATCCTATTTACAGCCACCATGCCCGGCGCTGTAAAACAACTGATACAGAATTATATGTCAAAACATGTCGTGCATCTGGAAGCAGATATGGCACAGATGGGACATCAGGGTATAACGCATCAATACGTGGTTGTAGATCCCATAGAAAAGCTGGAAGTATTGCTTCATTTTCTGCATTCTAAGGAAGGAGAGCGGGGCATTATTTTCTGCAGAACCAAGGCAGCCGTTAATAAATTGGCAAAGAAACTCGCTATCAACAAATTCTCATCTGGGGCTATTCACGGCAGTTTATCCCAGGGGATACGAGACCGGATCATGGGGCAATTCAGAGAAGGATTTATCGATATTCTTGTAGCTACCGATCTGGCAGCTCGCGGCATTGATGTTAAAGAGACCTCCTATCGTAGTAAATTACCATTTGCCAGACACTTATGAAGCCTATGTACACAGAAGTGGCAGAACGGCCAGGGCAGGAGCAGAGGGCCTCTCTATAAGCATCATACAGCAAGAAGAAGTCCAAAATATTCCTGAATTTGAAAAGGAGTTAGGGCTTGTCTTTAGTGAATATAAAAAGCAAAATCCTGAAAACAGGGAAGAAACTAATTTGGTGCTGTGGGCCAAAAAGATATTTAAGACAAAGCCTAACCGTAGCATTTCTGATGAAACTAAGGAAAAAATAAAAACCCTGTTTCATCATTTAACAAAAGAAGAATTGATAGAAAAAGTGTTGGCAGACACTATATCTCAAAAGAGTGCTGCGCATTCACAAACACCCACTTCCCAAAAGAAGTAATCCTTATGGCAAATAACATTAGAGAACAACAAGATATTTTAGAGAAGTTACAAATAGCTGCCTTGAATCCCATGCAGGAAGAAGCCATTTCGGTTATTCAAAAAACAACAAATACCATTCTTCTTTCCCCAACGGGTACAGGCAAGACCCTGGCATTTCTCTTGCCTATTATTGAAACCTTAGATCCGGAAAGCAGGCAGGTACAGGCATTGATTCTGGTACCTTCCCGGGAACTGGCTATACAAATAGAACAGGTAGTTAGAAATATGGGATCGGGGTTTAAGGTAAATGCTGTGTATGGAGGCCGACCTATGTCTAAAGATAAAATTGAACTAAAACACACCCCGGCTATTTTAATAGGAACGCCGGGCAGAATTGCGGATCATTTCAGGAGTGGCCGTTTTTTAAAAACCAGCATTAAAACCCTGGTATTAGATGAGTTTGATAAGTCCCTGGAAACAGGCTTTGAGGAGGAGATGAGCGAGATCATTAGTCAACTGCAACATGTCAACAAGCGCATTCTGACTTCTGCAACCATGGGGGTTCAAGTTCCAGGTTTTGTGAGATTAGATAAACCTTTGATAATCAATTATCTAAAAGATAATAAAGAATCTAAACTAGCCATTAAAATAGTAGTTGCTGCAGATAAAAATAAGTTGTCAACCCTGGTAGATTTGTTACTACATATTGGCAATGAACGCGGCATCATTTTTTGCAATTTAAGGGAAAGCATTGATTTGGTAAGTGCATATCTGGAGAAACACGGCATTACTTATGCTTGTTTTTCCGGGGGGATGGAGCAACGAGACAGAGAACGCTCTTTAATTAAATTTAGAAACGGCAGCTGTCTGGTGCTTATCGCTACTGATCTAGCTGCAAGGGGGATAGACATCCCTGAAATGAACTATATTATTCATTATGAGCTTCCCAGGACTGTAGAAGAGTTTACGCACAGAAATGGCAGAACCGCACGGGTAAATGCCAAAGGCACGGCCTATGTTTTGCATTGGGCAAAGGGGCGCCTACCCGGGTTTATAAAAAATGATAAACCTATAGACATTTCAAAAAAGGTGCCTGCCAAGCCACAATTTTGGGAAACCTTATTTATTTCCGGGGGGAGAAAAGATAAAATTTCAAAGGGAGATATCGCCGGACTGTTTTTTAAACAAGGGGCGATTAACAAAGATCAATTGGGGGTTATTGAACTTAAACAAGATTGTGCCTTTGTAGCGGTACCGGTATCTATTGCCAATGAATTGGTGGAAAAATTAAATAATTCACGCTTAAAAAAGAAAAAGATTAGAGTAAGCAGAGTATAAGTGAAGAGAGAAGAAATTATTTGGCTTCATTTCCAACATAACGAGCCCGCGCCATAAAGTACCCCTCAAAGCGTTTTAGACTGGGATGCAGTACGTTCTGAATACAATACATACTGACATTTCCGTATACTTTGGGTAATGGCAAGCATGGCGGTATACTCGGGTTTTTGTACTAAAAAATCCCCATCATCTATAGAACATATCTTTAACTGAGCGGTATTTACACCATTTAATAAAAACAGTTTGTGTAAAGATCTTGGGGTAGTAATAAGGATGTCTATCCCCTCAAATATTTCCGACTTCTGAACATCTATATGCAGCTGGGAATATCCCACATAGACCCTAAGGGAACTATACTTTGTGTATTCTAAAAACGCAGCGTATAGTTCCAGGGCTTTTTCCTTGTTTTCAACCAGCACTATAGCTCTTGGGGCTTTCCCCTCTGCTTCACACTTCAGTTTTTGTAGGGTGGTAAGTATTAAGGTGGTGGTTTTTCCACTGTCTTTGGGAGCAGTACAATAGACATTGGCTCCACTTTTTATGACAGGAATACTGCTTTTTTGAAAAGGGGTAGGGGTTTCTATAGAAAAAAGTTCTAGTCTTTCGAGCAAGTGGGCATGCAACTTTTTAAATGACATATTTTTTTTCTGTTACGAGGCAAATATACTGCCTATGAATGGCAATAGGAGGGAAGACTTTTAATTGTTGTGACATTTAAATCAACGTATCATTATTTTTTAAATGGAGCAGCACTCATATGTTCTTGAATTGATTTTTTAGAAATATATAATGCAATAACAAGCGTTGCAATACCACCGATCCAAATGCCTCGAATGAATTCCATAAATAAGAAATAGTCATATGAAGCATGAAAAATAATGGGTATAAGAATTGCTAGCGCAATAAATATTAATTGTCCTTTCTTATTGCTTTTGGTTTTCCCTAAATAATAGCCCATAATAACTGCAAACACAAAGTGTGCTGGTACTGCAGTGAACATCCTCATTAAAGCAAGTGATGCTGAGCCTTGTAGTACAAAAGTTAAATTTTCTACGGTAGCAAAACCCATTCCAACAAAAACAGAATAAACTATACCATCAAAAGGTTCATCAAAATGTTTGTTCGGATAGATGATCAAGATTACTACTAAAAATTTAAGAACTTCTTCTGTTGTAGATACAGTAAGCGCTTCAATTCCCGTGCTTAAAACCTTGTTTTCAACATCTATGAAGCTTAATAGGTATTTTAAGATATCAATATCTATTAATAAGATCACAGCGCCTAATATAAAAGTAATAGCTAGGAGCCATAAGGGTTCTTTGTTTTGTACATCTAAATTATAGATCAAGGACATTATAAAAAACCCGGGTGAAATTGAAAGACCCACTAATAAAAGATCATATAAATTCAGAGTATCGATTAATACGAGTGGATATAACATTACAACGTATATGGCCGTGAATATAATGCTCGTAAAAAAACTAGTTCTAAATATAGATCTCATTATGGCCTTAAAATTTTAGTGATATCATCCATTCATCATAAGAATTCTTGTCATTTCTCATTTCAAATGCTCTAGCCCACCCGAAAGAGAAGGTTGAATACAAATGAGAAAACATAACTAGTTTAGTGTCCACTTGAAAGCCTATATTCTTGAAACTCTCTGAGTATTTTATGTTTGAAACTTGATTTACATCTGTTGTAGTTTCATAGTTACTAGTAAATAAGGCACCAGCAAATACAGTAGCGTGAGAATGGGTTGCAAATAAGTTGAAAAAGCCAAATTTTCTATATCTTACGGGAGGTAATGCTAACTCCAAAGTTGATTTTACAAAACTTTTTGCAATAATACTTTTCTCAGCATCATATTGTAAGCCGGCAAAAGAAAACGGACTTCTATACATTTTTGATGATGCATTATCTATGTAATTATTCCCAAAGGCAGCAAATCCAAATCGGGTAAATGGATTAAAGTCTTTGCTAAAAGAATTTCCAATAGCGTTCCTGATCCAAAACGAGGTATGATCAACAGGTAGTTGAAAACCAAGATCTAGAGTTCCATAAATTCTAGGAAAGAATCTCCCCTTTGTTATTGCATTAGCCAGGGTTAAAGATGATTTAATCCCTTTTTCTGCATCAACGGCTCCTACTGATCCTTTCAGATCTCTATAGGATAATGACGTATACATGTTATAAAATATATTTGAATTAAAATCTTGATCCGCAAAATCAATTTGTTGAAATGCTGGAGATTGATCTAAACCATAATAAGCACTCGCCCCAAGATTTAAATCAAGATTTCTAGGATTATCATAGATTAAGGATTGATTATGGTCAACGCCAATGTTTATTCCTTTTCTAGATCGTTTTGTAGGTCCAAAAAGATCATAAAAATTAGCTTGATTATAAAAGGCGTAGAAGTCATATTTACCAGCTAAAAAACCACTTAATTTTGCCGTCGAATAATTGATTGCAGCATGATATTGTTCATCTTTATCAATATCACCTTGCACTTTATCTAGATTATTATTCCATTTGTTAGGCGTGTAGGATACTGAAAGGTCTAATGACTGCAAACCTAGAGGGTCTTGAAATTTAAATTTAAAACCAACCCCAATTTTGTTCTTATAACCTAATAACGTCGGATAAGCGTAATTTAATTTAACTTCTTTTCTAGGGATATATGTGCTGTTCTTTGCATTAAGACTTTCATCATTGAAATTTTGAAAGTTCGGAACTTCTGTCATCCAGCCAACAAGTTCTGGATATTTTTCTACCGTTTTATTTCCTAAGAATTCGATACCTGAAACTTCAATATTTTTTTCATTATAAATATATACTGGAACGAAACCATTACTCGTATATTTAAAAGCAAACATCTTTTCATCATCAATAGGGATAGGTCTAAAATATCCTGTAAGTGCATTAGTCAAAATTTCTATATCCAAAGTATTTGTATCTACTTTAAATATGTTGCTGACACCCGTATAATAAGAAGAGCCTAATAAATAGCTACCATCTGCAGAATATTTAAAACTTTGAGGAGATGCAACATCAAAATTGAAGACTTCCTTAAATTTAATATTTGACTTATCTAACGAATTAAAGGAATTGATTTCATAAATGTTTAAAAACTGGTTGCCATTAATATCTGTTAACGCGGCACTCAGACTTAATCCATCTGGAGAAACATCCATGTCGAACATGTCAGACCCATAGGGCAGCGTATATTTTTGCTCCCAAGTTGAGTATATATCAGTTGGACTTTCAGGACTTGTTTTAGGTATTCTTACAAGCGTACTAATACCATTTAGGTGCTTAACACCCCATAGGGACTCATCTAATTTATTAAATGCCAGATCACCAATTCTGCAGTCTTTTTGTAAAAGTCTTGATCGGCCTGTCTTTAAATTGTAGGAGTTTAAATCTCTTTTATCGTCATTGTCTGTGGTGTAAAAAAGAAGGCCATTTTTCTCATTATAAGCCAAAGAGGTGACATTAAAAAGTGTTGGCCCCTTAACATCCTTAAGTCTTTTAATATTTCCTGTCTTTAAATCTAACTCAGCTATATGCGGTATTTTTCCGGGATAATTAACAGCAACGTATACCTTATGCCTTTTTTTATCATGGTAAGCAAAAGAAACGCCACCAAGTACTTTATCAGTAATTAATTCATCTTTACTGATCTTACTTTCTTTTAACTGTTCAATATTCTTGTTTTGAAAATCTTTCTCAAATTCAATCCAATTACTCCAAGAATTAGAAATAGAGATTCCATAAATCTGTTTAAAACTGGCAGCAAATCCTCTCTTGCTATCATCTTTTCTTTTGATCCACTCAATTAGTTTTTCAGGTCCATTAGTATAAGCGAGGTAACTGACAAATCTGGTGCCGTAATAATAATAGTTAGCTTTAGACATAAAATCTGCTGAGGTACCAGCAGATGCTAAACCTTGTGCTGAATAGATCCTACTTCCTTCAAGAACTCTTGTTCTAAAAAACATTTCATCATAATTTCCAAGTGCATTTCCTTTTCCTCCATCCATCCAGGTTTCAACAAAAACAGCTATCCCTTCATGAAGCCATCTAGGCGAATAATATCTAGGGCTGGTTAAATAGCTGTAAAACATGGAAATAGGATGATCATTAGTGCTCTTAACTTTGCCACTGAATATTTTTTGAAAGAACAGATCACTTTTTGATGCATTATCCAATGCGGCTATATGCACGAGTTCATGATTCATTATTGAAAAAACTCGTTCACCTGCTACACTTGATTCAAAAGCATAATTTAGAGGTGATATACAAGTGGATATTAGATTTTTAGGTATTGAGGTAGCTCCACCGTTTCCATAATCTCCAAAATCTTGAAATAGTACAAATATTTTCTCTTGCGGTTCGTATTCAAATAAATTTTTATGAAAACTAAGGGCGTTGTGTGAACATCGTATAGCATGATTCAAAACATAGTCAAACTGGGGGCTTGTGCTAACGATGTTAAAGTCATTTGTCTCAATTTGATTGAATTGAGAAAATGTAATATTCAACAAAAAAAGATTTAAAAGAGATAAGACTATTAGCTTTTTCATATTTAAATTGACGTTAAAATAAAAAAGGAGAAAATATAATTTCCTCCTTTTTATTTTTCAAGACATTTTACTAATAATCAGCTGATATCATTTTTTGAAAATCAGGACCTGATAACATCTTTTGAAAATCTGGACTAGCCATCATCTTTTGAAAATCAGGTGCAGCCATCATCTTTTGGAAGTCAGGTGCTGCTAACATCTTTTGAAAATCAGGTGCCGCCATCATCTTTTGGAAATTAGGTGCTGCCATCATTTTTTGAAAATCAGGAGCCGCCATCATTTTTTGAAAATCAGGTGCAGTCATCATCTTTTGAAAATCAGGTGCAGCCATCATCTTTTGGAAATTAGGAGCCGCCATCATCTTTTGAAAATCAGAGGATACCGCTAACTTCTTAAAATCAGGCGATGCCATCATCTTTTGGAAGTCAGGTGCAGCCATCATCTTTTGAAAATCAGGTGCCGCTAACATCTTTTGAAAATCAGAGGATACCGCTAACTTCTTAAAATCAGGCGATGCCATCATTTTTTGGAAGTCAGGTGCAGCCATCATCTTTTGGAAGTTGGGCGCTGCCATCATCTTTTGGAAGTCAGGTGCAGCCATCATCTTTTGAAAGTTAGGTGCCGCCATCATCTTTTGAAAATCAGGTGCTGCCATCATCTTTTGAAAATCAGGTGCCGCCATCATTTTTTGGAAGTCAGGAGCCGCCATCATCTTTTGGAAGTCAGGTGCCGCCATCATCTTTAAAAAATCAGGTGCCGCCATCATTTTCTGGAAATCAGGAGCTGCCATCATTTTTTGAAAGTCTGCAGATGTCACTAATTTTGCAAATTCTGGATTTGCAATCATGTTCTGGAAATCTTGATTATTCAGGAATTCCTGAATTTCTTCGCCATCAAGATTAACTACGACATCATTTCTGTTGTCATACTTTTGTGCCTTTTTGGCACCTTTGATTGTTTTATCCCCTGAACCTGATAATTCAGAAGGACTAAAATCAATTGCGTCTGTCGTTACTAGCAAATAGAATACTGCTCCAATGACTAGTACGACTGCCACGATTAAAAAATTTAATTTACCATGGACTTTACTTGTGTGCTTACTCATAATTAGTTTGTTTAAATTAATTATTTCCCAAACAACAATAAGTTGAAAGTCTAACTACTATAGTTATCACCTAAAAGATAGTGAATATTTTCCATAGAATATCTATAATTATCTCATATTAAGAGGGTTAAAATTTTAGAAAAAATTAAAAAACAGCTAGTCAGGACTCCATTTAATAAGGTTTAAAGACCCTGTTATAAATTTTAATCAATTCTCAGAGCTTGCGGGATATTTTATATAATATAGAATTATGGCTTTCAAAGATTAAGAAACCATACAGTAAAACGGCTTTGAAACATACAGTCAATTGCAAAGATCCTGTGGATGTTGGAATTTCTGGTGAGACGGAGCGGCTGGCTTATTAATAGAAACTTTGATTGATATGTAGGGAGTAATTCCCTTGAACATAATTGGTACGTTATATAACTAAAGTCATATAACTCAATTATGTCAAATAACACATAAATGCGTTATTACGGGAATTCTTTATAAATGAACTATAATTTATATTATGTCAAATAGACTATTTCAGCACTCATGATAAACTCCCCTTGTTCTTTCTTAGTATGAATATATATACTACCTAAGTTCACTCTTTACTTTTCTAATTGTAACGCTTTTACATCTCTTCTCCAACAAGGTATAAACAATATAGGATTGAAAGGTTCGTTTTATAAAAACCCAAATTATCCAACCCAACTGCTAATAATTGATCCTAACAGCATGGATCATTTAAAAAAGTAAACAGATGAACAACCTATTTAAATATTCAATTCTGTGCTTCGTGTTTGTAGCTTTCACCGCTAACATACTTCATGCACAAAAAAAAGGCAAACTTACCGAGCAGGAAAAAGAAAACCTAAAAACATCCAAGGTCCTTATGGTTCACTATGAAGCGCCGCCTATGTATATCATGACTCCAAAGGATGCCGCAGGAACCGGACTTATATCAGATCTTACCCAATCTGATGATGCCGATCCGTTGAAAAAATTCTCCTATAACCCATCCCAACGGGTGCATAAGAACCTGGCAGAACTCTTTAAGGAAGAAGGCCTGGTAACCGATCTGGAAATTCAGGACACCCCCTTTCCTTACTCTTCCAATTCAGAGCTAAAGGATATGTCTAAATATGAGGGTGTTGACGCAGCTTATATCATTGAAGTCATTGTTCCGCTGATGGGATGGAAAGCAACCTATGCTCCTATCAGATGGAGAATATATCATTTAAATTTAGCCCTGGAAGTACGCATCATCAGAACAAGCGATTTTGCACGTATCTGGAGAGGGAATGTGGGCTACGGCGGACTCGTAGATAAAGAAATGCGTTTTCATATCAATGATCTGGATGAAAATTCCAAAACCATGATCTCTGAGAAATTAGATGTGATGGCCTTTGAAAGCAGCAAGCGAGCCATGGAGAAATACAAAAAGACAAGCAAATAAGGCGATTTGCAATTTCTTTAAAACAAAAGCCCTATGACAATTCATAGGGCTTTATTAATACATTTATATAGATACGCTACTCCTCAGATCTTGCTTCATCACCCGTTGCGGCCTCCTGGTTATAGTCGTTCACCATACTTAAAAAAGCGGCTTCGTATTCTTTATTTACGTACTTCCCCATTTTTTGTTGTTCGGTAAACTGGTTTCGGAAGCCATAGTGGTTGTTCGTATAATTTTCTTTAACCCTGGGATTGTCGCCAATATAGTTCAGCAAATTAACCTGCATGATATTCGTAGGGTTCTTGTTGTCCTTCTGAACCAGGATCTGAAAGTTGTCCTGGATATAATTTATTAAATTGGCCCTGTCTTCAAAGATCATATCGGCCAGTTCATGGTTAATGCTCCCGGTAGTTCTGCTATATAGTTTATATACCTCAATGGCTCCCTGTGCCGTCTGTTCCAGGCACATTTTTTTTGGGATCATTTTAATGGCTTTCCCGGTAAGATCGGCATAGCGTACGGTTTTAAATACAGTACCATTATCTAACGTAAAACCTTTTATATCTCCGGGGTTTAATTTTTCTTTCATGCTCCCTTTTAGCTTCCCGCTTTTCAGGAATTTATCATAATCCTTTGGCGTTACATAGGTGATATTCTGTTGAAAACGCTGTGGAAATTCAAAATTAATTTGAATATAGGCATCTATAGTCTTCCCCTTTTTTAAATGGAGTTGCCCTTTTTGATATAAGTCTTGTGCGCACAGGCCAAAGGCCATAAAGGCGCAAAGAAATAGGCTAATACTTCCTTTAGATAATTTCATGATTTTGTTTTTGGATTTGAGATTGTCTCCAATTACAACGAGTAAGGCCCTATATTATTGTTGTTCAAAGGGTTAGCAAAGTTCAATAATCGTAGCTCTGCAAAAAAAACCAGGTGGTTTTATCAGAATAGAATTAATTCATTGAAAATCCAGAGAGTGAATATTATAAAAAGCACCTAAGAAGCTTAGGCAGCCTCCGATTGCAAGACATGAGGTTTAGCTCCTAAAGCCCTTAGCATCTTAACGTGTTCGATAATAGCATGTCTCATGCTTTTCTTCACATGATACGGTATACCGTATTCTTTAGCCGTTTTTGATACAATGTTGGCCATTTCCTGATAGTGGATATGACATACATCAGGCAATACATGGTGTTCTACCTGAAAATTTAAGCCTCCTATTAACCAAAATAAAAGTTTATTTTTTGGAGCAAAATTGGTAGTAGTTACCAATTGATGGGTATACCAGTCATCTTTCATCGCTCCTTCCCCATCCGGAAGTGGAAATTCTGTGTCGGGCATAATATGGGCAATTTGAAACACCGTGCTGACCAATAATCCCGTGACAAAATGCATACATAAAAAGGCCAGGAAAATGATCCACCAAGCTTGAGGAACCATGATCATTGGGAGCGCTAGTGCATAGGTATAATACAACAGTTTCCAGGCGGTTATGCTGACAAGCCCTTTGGTATATTCATTCTTTTTGGAGAAAAATCCCATGTCCTTATACCTTTTTAATCGGACAAAGTCCTTGGTAGTGATCCAGGAAATGGTAGAGATGGCATAGAAGAACCAAATATAAATATGTTGAAACTGGTGAGCCCAATAGTGTTTAGCGTGTGGGGAGAATCTTAGAAAGAAGGGCGCATTAAGGTCATCATCGGCATGATCTATATTGGTATACGTATGATGCAGTACATTGTGTTGCACCTTCCAGACCTGGGCATTGCCGCCAATCATATTAAAGGTATACCCCAGGAAACGATTGATGGTCTTATTCTTTGAATACGACCCATGAATGGCATCGTGCATTACCCCCATCCCTATGCCAGACATGCCAAAGCCACATATGATATATAATGCAAAAAGCATCCAGACATTGGTAACAAGTCCGCTCCCGAGCAATATAAGAGGAACAAAGAATAATGACAACATAATAACTGTCTTGACAACCATTTTGGAGTTTGCATTCCTGCTTATGTTATTTGATTTAAAATAAGCATTTACCCTGTTTCGCAAGGTTTTTGAAAAGTCGTTTTTATTTACTCTGGAAAATGTGGGATTGTCATTAGAACTAGCCATTGATGTACTATAAATTAAAAAAAATACTCCATTAAAAGGTTCCTATACCGTCCGGAGTATCTAAAAGGGTGGTACTGGGAATTCTGTATTCCGCTTGTGGCTAATGAAGAAAATCCTTTGAGTAAAAATGGATAGGATCCATTCTGAAGGCCTCCGCTCTAACTACAGCAAACTGTATGCAATGCTAATCGAAAGTAATGTAGAGAGCTAAAAGTCCAAAAATATTATAAATAAAAAATAAAGCTTTCTATCGCACTTAGGATGTAAAGGTACGTTTAAAACGGAAAACTTGTTAAAAGATTTTATCAACAAGCCAGATAAAAATCAATATGCCAGTAAAAAGTATAAGAATTTAAGTGCTATTCTTTTCTTGGTTGTAAGCAAGAATTACCTTTAGATTTCTGTCTTTTCAAGACGGCCATCTACAGAATAAAATTTCCAGGTACCTAATCTTTTTCGCCAGTGAATATAGATACCTTCGGCCTTTAAACGGCCATTTTCATAAAATTGTTTAATGGACCCCTCCACCCTATTGTTCTTATAGGTCCCTATTTCTTTTTTGTTCCCCATTTTCGCACCTATTCCAATAGCTCTTTTTTTCTGAGTCCTATTCTATTAAAATATTCATTCCGTCATACGTAACCCGATAGATGGCGTCCCCGTAATCATCGGAGATCAGCAAAGAACCATCTTCCAGGAACAGCAGATCTACGGGTCTGCCAAAGGCTTCCTGGGTAGATTCATTGAGCCATCCATCGATAAAGGTCTCATAGCTTACAGCCTTGTTGCCATCTAGTTTAACAAGACTTATCTTATATCCCACTTTAGAAGAACGGTTCCAGGAACCATGCTCGGCAATAAAGGCATATTGCTTAAATTCTTGTGGAAAATTATCTCCTCTGTAAAATTTGACTGCCAAAGGGGCCACATGTGCACCCAAGGCCTGTACCGGAGGAACAAAATCTGAACATGGTCTTTGATCGCCAAATTCCGGATCTGCAATAGTGCCCCCATGGCAGAAGGGATATCCAAAATGCTGCCCAGCCTCCTCTACTCTATTTAGTTCGCATGGTGGCACATCATCCCCCATCAAATCCCTGCCATTATCAGTAAACCAAAGATCACCCGTTTCAGGATGCCATGAAAAGCCAACCGTATTTCTTACGCCTCTTGCATAGATCTCCCTGTTAGATCCATCAGGGTCCATTCTGGTGATGGTGCCATAGCGTTCGTCAACCCCCGTGCTGTCGCAAATATTACAAGGGGCACCTACAGGCACATATAACTTTCCATCCGGGCCAAAAGCAATATACTTCCATCCATGATGAAATTCGGTCGGATAATCATCATAGACCACTTCCGGCTCGGGAACAAGGTCCAAATTTGCTTCAATGTTGGGATAACGCAACAATCGGCCCACTTGAGCAACATAAAGTGCCCCATCTCTAAAGGCAATCCCATTGGGTACTTCCAGAGTAGAATCGAGTATCTTTATCATATCAGCCCTGTAATCCCCATCGGTATCTTTCAGCGCATACACCGTTTTTTCGTTTCGTGTACCCACAAACAAAGTACCGTCATCTCCCATAGCCATAGATCTGGCACCATCTATCCCTTCTGCGTACATATCTATCTTAAACCCTTCAGGAAGATTCAGGTTTTGTAAGGGTAATGGGCCATTGTATGGTGTTAATACTACCTCCTTTTTTTGCACTTCTTTCTCTTTGCAGGCCAAAGTGGTAACGGCTATGATGCATATTAGGATAATGTTGAAATAGCTAAAGTGTCTTTTCATATCTAAATTTGTAGGTTCTAATTTACATTAATTTTGGCAAAGGCATCTTTGACCATAGCGATATCGTTGAACCTTCTAATCCCCGGAAATAGGACCTGTTGACCCACTATACCTTATGGAAAAGCGATGTGTACTATTTACATTAATATCCCCTTTTAAGGAAGGAAATAAGGTTATATTGAATTCAAAGGATTCGGTTTTTTGCCTTATATGCATCTCTATGTTATATCTATTCTTTCTTTCATCCCATTGAACTGTATAATCCTCCGGAATTCCATCGAAAGCAATACCTATGTCATTATTGGCATAACCCCCACCCATTTGACGTTCACCAAAATAGGGCAAGGAAATAGAGACACTATCTCCAATAACCTTTAAGTAATTGGGGTTTCCTATGAGATCTATACTGCCAGCAGTACTTCCCGGCCTTAATAAGCCCGCATTAGCGATACTCGTAAGCCCTTGTGTCATTAAAGGAAAGGCCCAGTCTGAGTTAATTTCATACGATCTTTCCTCGACCAAATTATGTAAATAATCAATTTTGGAGGAGTCGTTTTTAATAGCAGAAGAACGACACCCCGTAATGGATGAAGATAAAATCAGTAATACAATAAGTACGGTGGTTTTCATGCCTATGTGCCTATTATTTTGTTTGATATTAAATAGGAAACTTTCCTACTGCCGCGATGAAATTTTATCCGTTCTTAGACGATTTAGGTAGTTTTAAGGATACTAAAATGCCCACCAATACTCCAATAGCAAAACTCCCTAGAATGACCAGTACCCGCGACATGGAGAGCTCCCAGAAAAAAAATTCTACTTGTGTGACTGCTGAATTTTGCAATGAAAAAACAACCACAAGGATGGCAAACACGATGGCCATAATAGTTTTAAACTTCATGTTCTTAGCTGTGTAAAATTATCTCTTAATGATCTTTGATTTGTCTGTAAATCCTTTGATCTCCAATTTTGGATTTCCATACACATACACATTGCTACTGCCTTTGGCATACACCTCCAGAGTTTTGGTGGCATTTACATAGACATCTGACTTATTGGAAGTATAAAGATCAGCAGAACGAACCTTCATATTCCGTGCATTAAGTGTTGACGATTGTTTTAGATTGAAGGCTGCATACTCTGCATCCCCATCCAGATCAAGATCTGCCGAATTATTTACCGTTACCCTAATATTATCGCACACAGCATATGCTTTCAGGTCTGTTCTGTCATTCATCACAATGGTGGTATTCTCCGAGGTTACCCTGAGCTTCCCTCCTGCATTCCTATGCAGGGTTACGGTAACATCTTCAGCGCGGACATCCAGGTCCATTCTGCTGGAATTGTACCCGCTGATATAAAACCGTTCTGAATTGAAAGGACCTTCGCCTATAACTTCAGCGTCGTTCTTTAAGATAAGATGTTCCAGGCCTTTAACGGTCATGGTAATCTCCAATTTTTTGCTGCTTACAATCTTGTTGGTTGTATATACCTTTAAAATACTATCCACCACAAAAAACTGTAGTACCTCAACTAAATTGCTGTCAATATTTAAATCATAGCCGTTTTCCACCCCTTGGGATAAGTTAATTTTAAGGCCGTCATCAATTTCCAGCGCATTAAAGTCTTCCGAGATCTCACCGATGACCTGTGTTACATCCTTGTTGCCTTTAATCTTTGGTTTTTTCTGGGCATATGAATATGAACATATCCCTATCGCAAATAAAAAAATCAGTATTTTTTTCATAGTTACCTTTTTAAACAGCTTATAATAAGATACGAAATATTAATTACTTTTTTCGGCATATAATAAATTGAAAATGCCTTTATCCATAGGTCCTACCCTATTCTAATTGGCCATCTGCAAAGGCCGCAGACTCCCATTCCGAGATCCCTTTTAGATCCTCTACCCAATTCCAGGATGTATAGATAGTAATTGTATTCTCGTTTAAATTTTCCTGGGTTCCGTGGGCCTCAAATTGCCAAATGATATGTTCTGCTTCCGGAAAGGAATTGGCAACCAGGAACTCATCGAACAACCTATTAATTAGGGTGTGCTCATCCATGCCGTCATTCAATACCCGCGTTAAAAAGCCAGCTGTTGGTTCGGCAACATTCTGCCTGGATTCCTGGGTTAAAGAACTAATAGTAAGTTTTAGCCTGGCAATATCTGGTTCCCTGAAATTTTTAGGAAATGCCCAAAAGAGCATACAAGACACATGAAATAGTTCTTCGTGTAAACTAAGATCTGCGTATTCTTCCCATATTTTCTCTTCCTGTAATTCTATTGCCAGATTTTGACGTTGTCCTTTATTAAGACGGTCGCCTATTCTGAATTCCAATACTTTTACGGCCGCTTCCTCTACCTCAAAATCGGTCAGTGCAAGACAGGCCATATCTTTTAATTCTTCCGTGGGTATTTCTTGCACATCATCGTATTCAACATGCTGCAGCAATCCACGAAATTCTGTTTCGGTCCAAACAAGCGGAATCTCATGAACTTCCTTTAGTTCTAAGAGTTTAATACTGTATTTATATTTTGCCATATGTTCATCAAATTCTTGAGACAATCCGCTATAAATTATTGACGTAAATTGTCTGCTGTAAACCTATCAAAAGTAACAAGAATTTGTCTTATTTGCTATATTAAAATCTGAAACTAAATGATCTGTTTTGTGATAATTTATACACCTATATATCAATGTATTGTTGATATTGACTATATTTCATTTTACAAGCCAATCATATAAATAACCAATGGACACCAAGGTAAAGCATCAGAAAAAATTTGGCACATTTGGTGGCGTTTTTACACCAACATTACTTACCATTCTCGGGGTTATTATGTACCTCCGCCTGGGATGGGTTGTAGGAAATGCCGGCCTTTTAGGTACCTGGTTGATCATTGTCATCTCTTTTGCCATCACTTTATGCACTGCGCTTTCTATGTCTGCTATCACAACCAACATCAGGATCGGTGCCGGTGGAGCCTATGCCATTGTTTCCCAGGCATTGGGGCTGGAAGTAGGCGGTAGTCTGGGAATTCCACGTTATGTCTCACAAGGCCTGGCGGTCACAATGTATATTTTTGGTTTCAGAGAAGGTTGGCTGGGTATTTTTCCCGATCACAATCCATTTCTGGTAGACGTCCTTGTTTTTGCCTTGTTGTTTGGGATCGCATATGTGAGTGCTAATCTCGCTATTAAAACACAGTATATCATTATTGGTATAATAATGCTTTCTTTTGTCTCCATCATTTTAGCAGCATACGAGGGATCCATGTTTAATACAAATACAGAGGTGCTGCGTTTTGGCTCTTTTCAGGGATCAATTGAAAATAATTTTAGTGGAAGTAACTTCTGGATCGTATTTGCGGTATTTTTCCCGGCAGCAACAGGTATCATGGCCGGGGCAAATATGTCTGGAGAACTCAAAGATCCTAAGAAAAGTATTCCGGTGGGCACTCTGTGGGCCATTGGAGTGAGTTTTGTTATATATATGTTACTGGCCTATTGGATAGCCCGCAGTGCTACTGAAGCCGAATTACTTGCGGACTACTACGTCATAGTGGAGAAAGCCTATTTTGGACCTTTGATACTGGCAGGGATTTTAGGTGCCACATTTTCTTCTGCCCTGGCTTCAATAGTAGGGTCTTCACGTATCTTATTTGCAATGGGGGAACATAAGGTACTCCCCTATTCTACTTTTTTAGCTGGGCAAAGTGCGAACGGACAACCCAGAAATGCCATGTTGATAACCGGAATTCTAATTTTTGCCACCATGCTGTTGAGGAACATCAATGCGGTTGCTCCCTTGGTAACCCTGTTCTTTCTTATTACCTATGCCATGATCAATATAGTGGTTATTATTGAGCAAAATCTGGGCCTTATTAGTTACAGACCCGTTTTTAAGATTCATAGGTGGGTACCATGGATAGGCCTTATTTCATCAGTCTTTGCCATGTTTATTATTAATCCCACCGTGAGCTTACTTTCGGTAATGATCGTCTTTGTGGTCTATTGGTATTTATCCAGACAGAATTTGGAAACGCCTTTTGAGGATGTACGATCCGGATTATTTGTCTCATTTGCAGAATGGGCCGCCAAGCACACCTGGGGTATGAAAAAAATGCAGCAACGAGCCTGGAAACCTAATTTAATGGTCCCAGTGCGTGATATCAATGGGGTAAAAGGAATATTTCCTTTTTTAAGAAATATTGCAAAGCCCAAAGGATCTATAAAATTACTTGGGATAGAGCCCTTTTCTGAAAATAGCAAGCTGGCTGAGCAATTGGCAAACTTGTCAGAATCATTCAGGATCAAAGGCGTGTTCTCTTCCTGGACGGTGATCCATACCGAAGAATTCACAAAAGGTATTAATTATGGGAGTCAGGCTTTACAAGGCGCTTTTTTTAAGCCCAACATTGTCTTTCTTAACCTACAGGAACATGATGACTATGAAGCTGAACTACGCCCTATCATAAAAGAATCGATCCGGCTAGAAATTGGCGTTTTACTCTACGTTGCCCATCCTACAGCACTCTTAGGAGAACGAAACATCATCAATGTGTGGATAAGTGACCGGCAGTCTAACTGGAGTATTGGCTGGGATATAGGAAACCTCGACCTTTCCCTTCTTATTGCTTATAAGTTAAAACTTAATTGGAATGCCAAGATCCGACTAATTACGGTCATCAACGATCCAAAAGAGGAGCAAAACGCGCGAGAATTCCTCAATTCTCTAATCAACCTGGCTCGGTTGCCAGAGACAATGACAGAGGTTCATATTGGCACCTTTAAGCAGGTGGTTGATAACGCTCCTTCTGCTGATCTAAACATCTTTGGTATGGAGGAAAACTTAAGCTTTCACTTTGTAAAAGAAATGGTTTTTAAAACAAATAGTTCCTGCCTGTTTGTAAAAGACTCCGGGCATGAAAGCATACTCGCTTAGTACAAAAATAAAGGTGGCATTATCTGAATAACACCACCTAAACTCAATTCAATATTGCTTTTCCGCTATCTTACTTTGGACTAATGTTTTGGTTTACCCTAAAGAGATTGGTAGGGTCATGGACCTGTTTGATCTTTTTGAGTCGGGCATAGTTATGCTTATAGCTGGCTTTTACCCGTTCTTGTCCTTCATCGTTCATCATAAAGTTAGAATAGGCACCTCCGGCAGAATGTGGATGTAATCCTTCCCAATAATCCTTACACCAACGAGTTATTTTATCTGCATTTTTAGGATCGGGGTCCACCCCTACAATTACACCAGAATATTTGGCGTCCCTGTATGCCCAGGCGGTCTCCTCATTCCCCACCCTGGATGCAGCACCCGTGATAGGGTATAAATGCATCTGAGATAAAGGCGTCGGGATTTTGGATCCGAATTTTAGATGCTGGGCACTGATCTCAGCATTCAGATCATTAAAAAAGTCGCCCCTCCAATACCATTGAAGTCCGGGTGGAAATAAACCATCGAACATGGTTTGAACTGAGGGATAAGGCATTTCTCCTACGTGTTGAAACAATGGATCCATGGCTAAAATGGGTTTAAATAGTTCTTTTGCTTTTGAAAGATCCCCTACGTAGCACCATACAATGCCACAGAATTGTTTTAAATGCAAATGCTCAGGAAACGGTGGTCCGGGAATGATCATGGTTGCAAAAAAACCATTGAGCTCCTCAGGAGCCGACTGTATGAACTTGTTGTACCAGGCCATTATTTCCTGTGTCTTTTCTATTGGCCATAAGGTAGGTCCGCCAAAAACTGTTTTTACAGGATGAGCCTGGAACTTAAATGAAGTTATGACCCCAAAATTTCCGCCACCTCCACGGATGGCCCAGAAAAGATCTGTGTTTTGCGTTGCGTTCACTGTTACAAAGGAACCATCTGCCAAAACCATATCGGCCTCAAGCAAATTATCTATTGTTAAGCCGTATTTACGCGATAAATGTCCTACCCCACCACCCAGGGTAAGGCCTCCAACACCGGTTGTAGAAATGATCCCTGCAGGAACTGCTAAACCAAAAGGATGTGTGGCATGATCCACCTCACCCCAGAGATTCCCACCCCCTACCCGTACTGTATTATTCGCGGTATCTACCCGGATGTATTTTATTAAAGATAGATCGAGCACTAATCCATCATCACAAATTCCCAAACCTCCTCCATTATGTCCCCCGCCTCTAATAGCAAGTAAAACATTGTTTTCACGGGCAAAATTTACGGTGGCCATGACATCTGCTACATCCACACACATCACAAACATGCCAGGATGTTTGTCAATCATCCCATTATATACTTTTCTGGTCTCATTATAGTCACTGTCTGTGGGCATAACCAAGGTTCCCCTTAACTGAGAAGCAAATTGTGAAATACTCTCTTTATCTAATTCTTTTATAGTTTTCATAATTGGTAGTGTTATTAAGTTTGTTTATAATTATTTGGCGATGATCATTCCCTTTAACGACCAGAGTATGGCCAGAACATCTTTTTTTGTTTCTTCGGTCATCTTATTTTTATCCAAGGCCAGGAATATGTCATCGATCACATACATATACTCGGCGGCACTAATATTCATGCCTGTATGTGCTGTATCCATGTCCATACCGTTATAGATTTGAGGACCTCCACTACCCATACTAAAAAATTCGATAGTGTGTTGTTTGATAATAGCCAGCTTTTCTGGCTGTGACTGATACGGCAGAAATCTGGCACTTACCATGGGATTATTCATATGCGCCTCTACAGCATCATCAACGATCCTTGAAATACCATTAGTTCCGCCTAGTTGATCAAAAAGAGTGTTTTTCATGAGTTGTCATAAATTGGTTGTACCCAAAGCTAGGTATACCAATGCACGATAATGATCACATTTAAATCAAAGACTCACAATTTTCAATCATTTATTAAAAGCAACTCTTTACACCTGAAAGAGTTGGATGTATTTTGAGGGAAGAATACCAAAAGCGTCATAAAAACATTTGGTAAAATAAGCAGGACTATTGAATCCTGTCTCGAAGGCGATCTCAGAAATATTGCCTTGTTGTCTGTGTAATAGATCCAGAGCTTTGTTCAATCGGAACTCTCGCATAAAGGTATTTGGTGCTTTTCCCGTAAGTTTTTTGATTTTTCGATAGGTCTGAGAAGTGCTGTGTCCTAATGCTTTACACAAATGACTCAGCTTAAAATTAGGTCCCTTCCAATTGGCTTCTGAGAAGGCAACTAATTTTGATAGGAACTGCTCTTCTTTGGGTTTTAAAACACGGATGTGCTCTTTGTCAATGATGGCATTTCTATTTTCATTTTCATAAAGATCTTTAATGGCCGAGGAAATAACGAGCTGTTCTTTTATAATCTCACACATTTGAGTTGCTAAAACCACCGATTCATAGAAGATCCCTTCTTTATCCGTCACAGGTGCTCCGGCACAAATGCCTATGTTCAGACCCTGATGCTCATTTTCTATTTTGGGATAGCTGTACTTAAAATTCTCGTGGATCTTTAATGCACAAAGAATGGCGTTGGTGACCGACTTAAAAGAGACCAAATACGATTTGTCGTTTTCGCGAACAATGTTACCTTCAAAGTGTTTCAATGAATTTGCTACAGTTCGGTGGAACTTCTGAGTAAAAATACTAAGCTGATGATCTTCTGTTCTGTATAATTGATCCGCAGTTTCAAGGACCATGATCACTCTGAAAGCGGGATCATCAATAATATTCAAAATGGTATTCGAAGTCTTCTCGGGATCCTCAATCCTGCCAAGGAAAGACTCTACCAAGTGTTCGTCCACTTCTATAATTTGGTGGGGGAAACTGCCATGGGCATGATTATGCATTTTCTGAATGGCTTCCTTGTTGGGAGCTTCAATAAGACAAAACGCCGTATGACGCTCACTATCACACCAATAGGTCATCCCCTTGCATCCGTATAAATGCTGTACTTTTAAGTCTTCCTGGTGCATAAGCGCCACATGTTCCGGCTTTATCTCATCCGGTATATCATGACGATCCATATAAAGAGGCATACTACTTTAATTTTTATTAAGATACGGAATTGTAGTTACTTGACAACTGAGGTAGATTCATAAATTATTATACCAGGTCAAATATATATGGTCTTATTACTTTTTAATGCGTCTTTTCCAGACTTGGTATACCCATTTACAAAATACATCTTAACAGCTCCACGGTTCTTTACCTCCTTTTCACCTCTGTATTCGCAAATAAAAGAATCCTTAATAAGCAAATAAGTCTGTTCTCCAATATTGATCTTTCCTGATTCTGAAGTTACCTCCATTCGGGAAGCGACATTTACGGTATCACCCCAGATATCATATGAAAATTTCTTACTTCCTACTACCCCGGCTACCACCGGACCAGTATTGATCCCAATCCTTATGTCAAAAGACATCAGACTCGTTTCATTGGCCTTCGCTTTTTCCACAAAGTCGAGTATTTCAAAAGCAGCAGCAACCATTTTCACAGCATGATTTTCAATTGGATAGGGCACACCGCCCGCACACATATAGGAATCACCGATGGTCTTTATCTTCTCTAGCTCATATTTTTCAATAATGTCATCAAAAGCAGAAAAGTAGTAGCCGAGGCTATATACCAATATTTCCGGATCTACCTGTTCAGCTTGGGCCGTAAATGATTTGAAATCGGTAAACATTACTGTAGCTGAATCGATCTTACTTGCCTTAACTTCCCCCGATTCTTTTAGCTCATTGGCTGTTAATTCGGGCAAAATATTAAGCAACAGGGTTTCTGAACGATCTCTTTCTCTTTCAATGATGGCCTTTGTTCTTTTTATATAGATGTTGCGCCTGAAAAGGCCTATTGCTAAAAGTATAATCAAGAAAAGCGCAATGCCCACGCCAATTGTTATGATCTTCTGTGTTCTTCTCTTTTGATCCAGGAGCTCATTTTCTTTTTGTTTCTGGGCTAATTCAACATTGGCCATTTGTTGAACTGCACTAATATTTTGCACACTATCCTTATAGGTAATATGATTTTTGTAATTAGCCAACGAATTCCCTAAGTCGCCTCTTCTCTCATAAAGTTCTGAAAGTTTCAAATAGGCATCTCCAATTTGCTCTTTTAGGCTATTTTGTTTCGCAAGATTAAGGCTCCTCCGGGCATATTCGAATGCCTTTTCCCACTCATTTCTTTCGGCACTAAAGTCGGCCATATATGTAAGATAAACGCAGATAGGATAGTAGTCTCCAAGCTCTTCAAGCATAGTTATTGCCTGCTGTATCTTTATTTCAGCTTCTTTTGATTTCCCTAGTTGTACATATGCCAATCCAATATTTCCAATATTATAGGCCATCCCAATTTTGAGGTTTAATTTATTCCAGATTTCACCTGATTCTTCGAATAAAAGTAAGGCTGAATCTGGTTTAGAAAATTCTAAATTGTATGCATCTCCTAAATTCTCTATGGCAGAAGCGTAGCCAATGGAGTCATGCCGGTTTTCCATCAATTTAAGTAGTTCAATAGCTTTCTTATAGTATTTTACAGTGCTTTGTTCATTGCCCATAGACGCATATACGCCGGCAATAGAAATATTTAGCGAACCTAATTCTTTGCTTTTTGTTTTGTCGTTAGATACAATTTGAACTCCTTTCAGATAAGATTTCAATGCTTCCGATAAATCACCCTTAAGTCTTAGTGCATTCCCTTTTTGCAAATAGCCATTGTACAAAGACACAAAAGAATCTAATGCCATAGCTCTACGTATCAGTTCTTCGCTATAACGCAATGATTTATCCGGGTTAGGATGACTAGATGCCAACCTGCTCAATAATTTAAGTCGATCCTCCTCCTCAAATGCTCCTGAATTAAATATTATTTCAAGGCTGTCTGCTTTTGCCTGGTTTTGACCATAACCAACATAAATCCAAAGAAAGAAAACGCCCAACAATAGCCGGGCGTTCTTTTTTAACTTGAACGAATGTAGTAAAATACAGTTCATAAGAAGTTGGATTTACACAGCATAAAAAAACCTTACTGTCCTCCTACCTTAATTCTTGGATCTAGGGTATATCTGCCAAATCCTTGTACTTTAAATTCTATTAGATATTCATAGTCTAAGCCCGGGGCCGTTTTTCGTTTGATCTTGACATTTACCTTTTCTTTTCCATCTTTAATTTTTCCGGAAATGTTTCTCGAATCAAAAATATTGATGCCCTTTATGAATCCTATTTTTTTAATTTTCACTTCTTCCCCATCCTGGGTAACACCCTCCCATTCAAGATCGGTACCATCCTGTACTTGAATGGTAAACATTTTTGGGTTGCTATCCCCAGGAACAACTACGGAGCCAGGGGTTGCGGTTAAGGTACAACCTCCGGGAGCTTCATTATCATCTCCCAGTTGGGATGTGTCTACTGTAAGTAAGATCTTTACAGGCTCCACTGTTTGTCCAAAACTAATTGAGCAAAAAAGGAACAGTATAAGAACTAAGGAGCCTTTTATTGAGTTTAGTGTTTTCATTTTGTTGGTTATATTGGTTAGTTGGTTCTTTTAATTAAGAAAGAAATATTATTCCTCCAATTTAACTACAAGATAGATATTAATATTTAAATCTATATACATAAAAAAATATGATTAAATTTTAAGTAATGATTCTTTAGATTACTTTTTGAAATGTGAATACATGTAGATTTGTTCTGTATTTTCTGATTTCTAAATAATATAAAATAGTTTTATTAGCCGCAACCAATACTGTATATGCATAAAATTCAAAAATTCTATTTAATAGTCCTTTTTTTCTGTCCTTTTTTTATTTTAAATGCGCAACTGGTCAATATCGAATCGCAACGGATGCAAGTGGACTCTGTTCGCTTTATTCTGAAAAGCGATTTACTGTTTGACTATTCCAATAACAACGGAGATTACCTTTCACAATTCACCGCCAATATTTCCACACAGTTAAAATCTAAAGACCTGAAGCGGATCTTTATGTTTATTGGGAGCTATAATACCGAGCGCAGTAAGGATCAGGATTTTCAAAATTCGTTTTTCTTACACCTCCGATTCAATCAAAAAATAACGAATGTATTTAGATTTGAAGCCTTTATTCAGGACCAGTACAACGCCTTGCTTAATATTAACAAAAGAAAATTAGTTGGAGCCGGCCTTCGTTTTAAATTTATTTCTACACCTACTGTTAAGGCATATTTTGGGAATGCCTATATGTATGAACATGAAAAAATAGATGACAGCGAGACGGAATATTACAACAATAGAAATAGCAGTTACGTTTCCTTTACCATTAATTTTCCTAAATCGAAAGTTAACCTAACCGAGACGTTCTATTTCCAACCTAAATACAGTGATATTAGTAATCATCGTGTTTTTCAACAGTTGCAGGCGCAATTCCCAATAAATAAATTCCTTAGTTTTACTACGCAATTTACCTACTTCTATAACAGTTTTGTCCCTGATATTGCCCGAGATTATTCTTCAGATCTCAGCCTTGGACTAAGCATAAACATTTAAGGTACCGGGAGGTACCAAAATCTATGGGATACCGAAGTTTTCTCAGAAGTCCATAAAAAGCTACAAGTAATTATCCGATCTGTTTTACACGAACAGCGTTCATGCCTTTCATTCCTCTTTCCAACTCGAAAGAAACAGAATCGTTCTCGGCGATCTCATCGATGAGGCCGCTTACGTGAGTGAAGTATTTTTCGTTATTCTCAGTATCTATGATAAAGCCAAAACCCTTGGAGGTATCAAAAAAAGATACCTTCCCTTTCCTGACCGGATCGAAAGGTTCTCTATCTCCCTCTTCTTTCTTAGGAATCCCCAGGATAATGTCTTCAGCATCAACTTTTATCTTATCAGCAGGATCTGGCGGAGTATCTACCAAATTTCCTAAATGATCAACATAGGCAAATGGAATACCCTGAGGATTTTCATTTGAAGAAAGTTTTCTGGCTTCTTTCTTCTTGCGTTTCTCCTCCTGTTTTTTAAGGCGTTTTTTCTCTCTCTCCCCTTTACTATATGTTTGTTGCGATCTTGCCATTCCCCGTTTTTATGGGGCTAAAGGTAATAAGTATCTCTTCAATTCACAAGAAAATACACCTCTTTCCGATGTTGTAAACAAAAAAGAGCGCCTTAAAGCGCTCTTTTTCAGGTTGATTGGTTGGTTACGGTCTATTTGGCATCTAAAGCCTTGGTGCTTATATACGCATTAGACCTAACTATTTTTCCATCATCATTAAAATCATGAATGTATAAGGCTGGTAAGACAATTTCTTTCCCGTCCGATTTTCTTTTCATTTTAAAACGCCACCAGGATTGGACTGTTTTCCCATCTCGGAGGTCGTATTCCAAATAATCAGGATATCCAACTACATCGATACTCAGTATATCAAAAGATTCCATCATCTTTTTATTGCGCTCTTTTACCTCGGCAAGACCTACCGTTTCACCAACAGGCATTTCCAGACCTGTGAACCGTGCATTTTCATCAAAAAAACTATACGCCAGATCCAGATCATTGTGCTCAAAGGCATGGATCATACGGCGGACTTTATTGATATATGGATGGTGCTGGTACAAAGTGCCATTGGCCCTATCGTCATAACTCTCCCACATGTTTCTAAAGACTCTTGAGTCCGTGTAGTTTAACATCAGGTTTATTTTATTGTCCTTGTTAAGCTTAAACATTCGATGCATTGGCATATCTATCTTTACACCGGTTTCGTTGTTTACGGCTTTAAGATTATTCCAAACCTGAACCCAGGTATCACTTTTATCATATTCCAAAGCATCAGGATAAGCACCAGGAGTTGGGACTTCAGTAGTGTATGAAAAGTTTTTCTTCCACCAATTCATTCCATTTAAAAATTCCTCTTTCGTATTGCCTTCAGCATATTTATTAGCATTAGCGCCATTAAATTGTTTAAAATCATCTGCGAGATACGAACTTACTTTTAAGGAATCTCCTTCTACCCATGCAGCCAGCATTTCATTTACAACGTTGATGGCCGGGTGCTCCAAATAAATAGTTCCATTTTTTTTCTTTTGTGAAAATCCCTGTGCTACAAAGAGGATCAGGAAAGTGATTACTAGTTTTTTCATACTATTTATTATTAATTAGATGGTTTCAGAACACATTTTTGAATTCCAACAGCGAATAACAATGAAATTTGAAAATAGCACAACCAGAACCGGACAAAGCAGTTGATTTAATGTCCGAAGCATACGTATTAATTACCAAACAAAAATGGGCAACTTTTTTAGTTGCCCATTTCCTTATTCTTTTTTCAATGCTTATTTACATTTTACTTCCATGATCTTAGATACTTTTATCTTTGAGCTTTAAAAATTTACCATGAGCATCGGTATGTACGGTTACTTTTTCTTTGCCTTTAGTAAGGTAAAATTTATACCGTTCAATTTTTTTACCATCCATGCTATAGACAGCTCTGTAACTGTCTTTGGTAACTACCCATCCAGGATAAGCCGCATTAAGGGCTTTTCTTATTTCCTTACTTGGTGCCACATTTTTACGATGTACAATGGCATATAGCAAATTGAAATTTGAATTGTATTCTGCTGAGATGGTCCTATTTTCTCCACGTATTAGTGCATTATACGCTACATCCCTATTTTTTCTGGGATTGCTGATACCAGCAGTATTACGGTTAACTTCTTCCTTGTTGTTTTGAAGTACCGTTTTGTCTTTAAAAACGAGTTCAGGAAAATCTCTTTTTACGGCAGCCATAAGCTGCGCATTGGTTGCTTTGTCTAACAATTCCTGGGCACTAGACTGGTAAGCAAACCCAGCGATAAGCGCCCCTACTAAGATTACTTTTTTCATTTGTTTACAGATTTAAAGATTAATATCTAATTATTAATTCTACTGTAAATGTATTATCATTACCTCCCCTCCTGTTGCTACTTTTGTAGCAATGACCTTATGAATTAACCTATTATTAACAAATGAGGATAAAAGGGAGGGGCAAAAAAAGAAGTGATCGTATGCACTATTATGTATGTGATTGTGGTACATATTTCTCTTCTGCTATGGAAAGCAGCAGCTTAAGATTATCTATCACAATCTCCCTGTGTTTTAATGAGATGGCGCCACAATTTTTAAGTTCCTGAAGATGCCTGTTAACTACTGCCCTTGTAGTGCCTATTAAACTGGCGATCTCTTCATTGGGAAGATCATTGAGGATAGTCAGTTTATGAGATTGGATATCCATATTTTCTAGCAACAACTTCGCAAGCCTTACAAGTGTGCTATACAGGCTGATATCTGTTTTGGCATGTTCTAATTGCCTTATCCGTTTTCCTAAATACTTCAATATATGTTGAAGCATACTGGGGTTTCGATCTATCCAATGCCTCATTTGATCTACAGGCAGTGTTAAGACTTCCAATTGTTCAATAGCCTCCCAACATACATCGTGGGGTTCCTCATCTAGCAACGCAATAAAATCAAAAACGTCACCTGGCACCAATAAGAAAATGGTATGCTCTCTTCCGCTCCTGGGGTTACAGCGATACACTTTAAGTCTTCCTGAAACAATAAAATTAAATTGGGAATCAAGACTATATCTAAAGTCTCCTTTATGCCAATATTTGTGGTTCATCGTAACCAACAATTCCTGCAAAGCCTTTGTATCCATTAGGTGGAAGAAGGATGAACCCTTTAGTGCCTCCAGGCACCTCAGGTACTGGGGATAATCTGATCGCATCGCTATTTATGAACAAATGATGTTTCAATTGGTTAGGTAAAATTAGTGATAATAAGGAATCAGGATTCATAAGAATCAGCTAATATTTTTTTCGATCCTAATGAAGCTAATTCCTTAATGAATATAGCTACCGGCATTGATATCAATAGTAGTACCTGTGGCGTGGTCCATAGCTCCTGAACTCATAAAGCCAACCAAAGGCGCGATATCTGTTACCTCGGTAAGTTTATTTAAAGCAATTTCATCCAGCACCTTAGCCTCCCCGTATTCTCCAATAAATTGTTCGGCCATGGCGGTCCTTGTGAAGCCAGGTGCTATTACAAAGGCCTTGATGTTATACTTCCCAAAAGAACGGGCTACGCTACGTGCCAGTGAAGTTAGCCCCCCTTTAGACGCAGCATAGGCAAGATATTCCTCGGTCTCGCCGCGGAAAGCTGCTCTGCTGCCAATGTAGATGATCCTTCCGGAACTATTCCCCATAAAATGATCTAAGCATACCTTGGTCATTAATCCTACTGCATCTAAATTAACAGCAAGTGTTTGTTTCCAAACTCTATACCAGTCCTTTATTCCTGCATTCATGGGATGCGGAATAAAAACACCGGCATTTAAAATGAGTGTATCTATCTTCCCCAAAAAATCTACGGCTTTTTCAAAAAGTAAAAGCACTTCATCGCTATTAGCCAAATCTGCCTGTAACGCCTTTGCATTTTCACTTCCGTACTTTTCAACAAGCGAATCGGCCTGAGCCTTTCCCGAATGATAGTGTACCCCAACTTTTGCCCCGTGTTTCAACAGATAATCGGCAATACCGTAACCTATGCCTTTGGAAGCACCAGTAACCAAGATGTTTTGTCCTTTGAGGTTCATTTTAAGTGATTGTGATAATCATTAAAAATAAATAAAAAAGAGCAGATAAATCTGCTCTTTAATTATTAGGTGTTCTGTATATTTATTACGGAAGCTACAGGCCAAAATCTAAAAGTGTTTTATTACTTGCAAAAATTTCAATCTCCACTTTAGTTTTCGGATCATATCCTTCCAGATCAGCCGTTACATCATAGATGCCAGAAGCAAGCCCCATGATCATATAGGCCCCGGTATCATCTGTCAAGGAAGTTGTTATTATTTCAATTTCACCATCCTGATCCTTCTGGGATACAGTGATCTGGGCGCCTGCCAAAACGGTACCATCTGCCTCGCTTGTAACTACCCCTGCTAATGTACCGGCGGTAGCCAAGTTGCTAACTTTAATGACAGGTTTAAAAATGAAACCATTGAATTTAGACATGTCCCTGATATTCCCGCGGGGTACAAATGACCTGCTTACATCAAAATCTAACAACAGATCTGCCGATAAGCCTCCCTCTATTGTTAAAGCCGGTTTAATCTTTATTTTAATCCCTGATTGCTCGCCACCGGGAACTTTTAAGTCGTATGTAGTGCGATCCTCATCATTCATTACCACATTGATACCTTTAGCGTAAACTCTCACTTGATCATAAGTGCCTGCATGGATCTCTCTATCAACCAGGGTTTCGGTAACCCCATTGATAAGGTCGAGGAGGTTTATAGTCATTTCCTCATCCATCAAGACCACGAAGGAGGAACCATCGTGCATATCATCTGATTCGTTTTCCATATTATCCTCATCTTCCATGGATGAATCATCTTCTGTATCGTCCTTCTGACGCGCCTCTATTTTATATATGGTAACATTGGCCTCAGAGATGAGGTCGAGCGGAAAGGGAGCATCTGTAAGTTGTATGGTGAGTCTCCCCACACCGTTCTCTGTTGCATCATTGTCCGTACATCCTGTAAATACCATAAATAATATTCCCAGAAATGCATAAAGATATTTTGTTTTCATAATGCTACGATTTTATTAATCCTTTAGTTAAAGAGCCATTAAAATTACTCCTTAAGTAAAAGGTAACCCAGTACTTTAGGCTCTTTTCGATGAATTACACTAATTGAAAAAAATAAAAATGAATTAAAATTTGCGCACAAAAAATGGGACAGACGTCCCATTTTTAAATACACTTTACCTTATTTTTATACCAATTTAGCATTTAGTGCCAATTCTGCTTTTAGCAGTTGTGAAATAGGACATGTCTTTTTGGCCTCGTTGGCGATCTTCACAAACTGATCACTACCTATACCAGGAACCTTACCTTCCAGATCCAGAGTAATTTTGGTAACGTTTCCGTCTTCAAAAAGAACGCTTGCCTTAGTATTCAGATCATCCGGGGTAAATCCTGCCTCGCCCAGTAAAAAACTTAGTTTCATGCTAAAACACCCCGCGTGGGCCGCCCCAATAAGTTCTTCCGGATTGGTTCCAATACCATCTTCAAATCTTGTTTTAAAGGAATACTGGGCTTTATTTAGAACAGTACTTTCAGTACTTACAGTTCCTTTTCCTTCTTTTCCACTCCCCTGCCAGTGAGCACTTGCTTTTCTTGTAAATTTCATTTTTAAATATTTTATAGGTTTGATTTATAATGGACTATACATTTTTATTTAAATGTTTCATTTAATAGTAATTTCAACTCTTCCCAGGAAGCCTTATCTGCTTTCTCCTGATAGGCCAATGGAAGACTGAACTTCTGACCTAAAGAATCTGCCCCTTTACTGGTAAAGGCGTGTTGCGCTCCTTCATAGGCAATGTAGGTATAATCTGCTCCTATCTCATCCATCGCTGCTTTGTAAGCAACCACTGATTCCGCAGATACAAATGGATCGGCTGCCCCATTACATACGAGGACCCTAGCTTTCAGATCTTTGTTCGGCATAATGGGCAACTGCACCCCGCTGTGGAAGGCCGCAACTGCATCCAGATCTTCCCCGGCATTGGCCATGGTCAAAACCACACTACCGCCAAAACAATATCCAATAGCTGCTATTTCGGTAGAATCTACGGTAGGTTGTGATTTTAAAAGTTCTAAAGCTGATTTGAATCTCGCCTTCGCCTCATCAATATTCTTCATCACCATCCCGGAAAATTTTCCGGCATCATCAGGATGATTTGCCTGCTTTCCATCGCCATACATGTCTACTGCCAGGGCTGTATAACCAAGCTCAGCAAGCATTCTTGCTCGTTCACGTGTGTAATCATTGTGCCCCCACCACTCATGAACCACGATAATTCCGGGTCGCTTTTCTTTTATAGAAGTATCATACGCCAGATATCCTCTCATGGAAGTAGATTCAGTAGTGTAGGTCACTTCCTCTCCAACAACAGAAATTTCGGTAATTTCAGGAGTTTGCGTGACTTCTTCCTTTTTATCCATCTTACAAGCCCCCATGATAAGAGCTAAACTAACGACTGCAATCCAAACACTTCTTTTCATATATGTATTCTATTATAGATTTGATGCTAATTTACGAATTACTAAGCGATTGAGCAGCGGTCAATTTCGCTGTTTTTTTCTCATAATCTAAATACCCTTTTTCTCCCGGAGTGTAAAACGTGCTTTGATCCCATTCTGTCAACGGTACAGCTTGTGAGTAACGTTCTGCCAGGTACAGATGTAAATTTTAGGGTTTAATGAAAGATCATCCTTAACCTTATTCCCAGACGCCAGATCATATCCATTATTGATCATTAAGATACGTTTTTATAAGGGCTGGTAGTGCTCTGTAATTTCAGTAGTAGGTACTAATCTTGTCTACTTATTCAGTTCTTTGGATAGTTTTTGGGGTATCTTTGTACAAATTTATGCACGCTTTCTCATTGTAAATTACCAATGGATTACATTCAGATACTACAACTCTTCCTTATCGTATCTTTTTTGTTTTTTGGCGGCAGTTGTTTTTTTCTGCCAAGGATGAAAATTGAGTTTGATCGCTATGGATTACCTACCAAAAGAAGACTCGTAGGTGGGTTACAATTATTTGGTAGCCTTGGACTGATAATTGGTCTGCTTTTCACACCGGTTTTGATCTTGATCTCTTCGGCAGGCCTGTGCATTCTTATGCTGCTGGGTGTGATAGTCCGATTAAAAATAAACGATCCCTGGTTCGCTGTTTTGCCAGCTCTAAGCTATTCCTTCTTAAGTGGTTTTCTATTTATTTGGACACTCGAAATTCTATAGGAATTCTGCTTTGTCTGTAAAAATGATGATCAGACACATGATCATAAAAAGTGCTGCCGGGAAAGATTTTATCAGAGGATCATTTATACGGAAGTGCATTGAGATAGATCCGGCTAGAAGAAGTGCAAGCCCCGATGCTGCAACCAGTTTTATGTCGGGATACCAAATGGCTGCGATCAGCATTATCGCTAAAACTACTTTTAAGGTGCCAATAACATAACAAAACCAGGCCGGAAGGCCATACGCATTAAATTCTTCTAAGATGGTAGTGGCATTTCCTCCACGCCAGCGTGTTGCCTTATTGTATTGAAGTAGCCAAACGTTAAGAATGCTTAACCCAACAATGCCCTGAAGTATTTGTATAAATAATTCCATAATGCTTTTATTTTTTAGTGAATGTACTAAAAATTCAGAAGTTTACCGGGGAATGGAAGTCGATTTGAACTATCGGAAATATTTCGCAAGAAACCGATGCCCATTTTCTGAGAAGATCCTTTGCACTATATCATCTGCACCTATCTTGTTTTTCGAATTTTTAAATGTTGCCTTGCTCATATAATTATGGGCATGCCTCTCCAGAAAGTCGGCCAGGAAAGGTAATTCCTCCGCAGTCCAAAATCCATTGAGAGGATCAATGATCCCATCAAAATCGGATCCGATTGCCATGCAGTCCCAGGCAAATAGTCCATTCGAATCCAAAACAGTGGCAATATGCTCTAATTGATTCCAAAGCAATTCAGAACGGTAGTGCATTATCTTATGTCGCTTTATTGAATGCTTTGTTTTTTTTAAAGTAGCCTTGTTTGTTAGTCGCCTTTCGTCTAATTGCAGACCAATAATACCCCCAGATCTGGCTAATCTGATCAATTCTTCATCATAGAAATTGATCGAAGCAGGGTTTAGCACCTTTGCCGTTTCAGGAGACCCCGGAACAGGATTCGAAAATGAAGTAAGACCATTGCAGGCCCCATGACTAATGATAATGGGAATGTCTTTATATTCATCACCCCCACTGTCTAGTAGTTCATAGTATTCTTTACGGGCTGTGGGGCTCATATGTTTTATATCTGGAAGGATACGATTCCCATCTGAATTATTCAACATACGTTCCAGGACCTTTCTACCCAAGGGTGTAAATCCAGTATCTAATCCTTCTGATTGATCAGCATACTTTGTTATAATACCTGTAAGACTTGGTGCATGGCCACAAAGATGATTCCAAAAATGATGGGCGATAGTGATAAAGAAAGGCCGGAATTGCCATTTTTTAATTGCGCTTATGTTTTTTAAAACCTCCTGTTCATTAGGCTCGTTTCCCAATCCAGTATTTAGCACATGGAGACCTTCAATAGTAATGATGACCAGGATTGTTTGAATTTTGGAAGTCGACTTTTCAGACCTAATCTTTTCAATCTGCTTAAAATTCCTGACTAATTTATATCTGTAACGTCCCCCTGCAATTTTAAAGATCTTTCCATCTAACTGCTGATAAAACATATACTGCTGTACAAGATCCTTATAGTAATCCTGCATGCCCTGTATATGATCTACCCTCTTTGCTCCTATTCCCAAAGCGAAGTTGGAAGCCAGATCCAGCAACAGTTCATTGTTAAATTTATTTCGAACAAACCACTTTTCTAAAGGATATAGGGAAACACAAACGGTACTCACACCTCCCAAGGAAAGGGCGGTAAAATTAGATTGTGAAAACTTGGTAAGTCCACTCAGATAATTGAGCAGTTTGTCAAAAGGAGATGGGGGATCATAGTACCAAAGGCTTTTTTTTCGCCTTCTGTCACCACTGTTCATTCCTACCGGCTTATCCTTAAAGCTTTTGCCAAAAGGTTTTAAGGCAGGATGACAATGAAGGTCTATATAATCGTTTTTAGAAACCATGACGCCGTGCTACAAAGTGCCGCAGTTACCGGGGACTAAATTGTCCGACCGATATATTTAATAATTTTTAGGCCCCGTGTATTATTTATCTAAGGTACTAACCAGGTTTTGCTGTATATGATTGGGTACTGCCTTAAACGATGAGAATACTGCACTAAAAGTAGCCTTTCCTTGGGTCAAAGATCTCAGATCTGTTGAATACCGGTAGAGTTCGGCTTCGGGTACCGCACATTTGAGGATCTGAAAGTGATCAATACTATCTATCCCCTGTATAATGGATCGCCTGGCTTGAAGATCTGTCATTACACTTCCCACTGTTTCCTCAGGAACTTTCACAGTTACTTCCTGAACTGGCTCCAAGAGTTTTGGATTCGCATTCAGGAAAGCTTCCTTAAAGGCATGAGCGCCTGCGATCTTAAAGGCGATATCATTGGAGTCTACCGGGTGCATTTTACCATCGTAGACCATGACCCTGACATCCCTGATAAACGATCCTGTGAGTGGTCCGGATTCCATTACTTCCAAAATTCCTTTTCGTATCGAAGGCAAATAACGAATATCTATTACCCCACCTACAATGCAATTGTAAAACATCAATTTTCCACCCCAGGGGAGATCAATTTCTTCCTTACCCCTGATATTGAATCCTTCAGGTTCTGGCATTCCTTCTTTCCAGGGTTCTATTTTCATATGAACCTGTGCAAACTGTCCTGCTCCTCCCGATTGTTTCTTATGACGGTAACTGGCCGTAGAGGTGCGCTGAATGGTCTCTCTGTAAGCGATCTTAGGTGGCTCAAAATGAGCTTCAATTCCATAATTATTCTTTAAGCTCCAATCTATGGTAGCTAAATGCAGTTCTCCCTGGCAGCCAAGGATCATTTGCCGCAATTCTGAAGAATATTCAATGATTACCGTTGGGTCCTGAATATGAATCTTTTTTAGGGCATCACTTAATTTTTCTTCCTCCTGCTTCTTAACGGCAGATATTGCCCTCCTGGTTCTTGAAGCAGGATACTGTATTGGTTTGATGATCACTGGAGAACCATCCAGGTGCAGGGTATCGTTAGTTTCTGTATGTTTTAGTTTTAAGCTTGCTCCAATATCACCAACCGTTAGCTTATTCACTTGCTCCCTCTTCTTACCATCCATGATAAACAATTGGTTAAAAACCTCTGTCTCGCCATTTCTTGAATTTACAAGTCTGTCATTTACCCGGACCTCCCCGGATTTTACCTTAAAAAAAGTGATCTGTCCTAAACTCGGCTGAAATACCGTTTTAAAAACAAAAAGAGCGGTTGAAGCTTCTTTCTTCCGCTCAATGGTTTTACCCTCCACAGATTGCTCCTGCTTCAGATCAGCTGCCGCTGGCGCTACATTATCTATAAAGCCCATTAGTCGGCCGCTTCCCATATCATTCAGCGCAGAGACACAAAATACCGGGAACAGTTCATGGTTTAACATACCCGCCTTAATACCTTGTCTCATTTCATCTTCATTTAAGGTGCCTTTTTCAAAGAATAGTTCCATTAGATTCTCATCGTTCTCTGCAGCCTTTTCCACTAATTCATTATGAAGCATATCGGCACGCTCCTTCTGATCTTTCGGAATAGGCAGTTTTTCAGGTTTCCCTCCTTCAGGACCAAACTTATAACATTTCATTTTCAACACATCGATAATGCATTGAGCCCCATCCATCTTAATAGGATATTGGATCAGGACAGCATTGTTACCTACAAGTGATTTTATACTGTGAAAGCTCATTTCGAAGTCTGCATTCATATGATCCATTTGGTTAACCACAAAAACTGTTGGTTTTTGGTAGTGGTCAATATAACTCCAAATGATCTCTGTCCCTACTTCAACGCCATTTTGAGCATTGATCAAAGTTAGGATGGTATCCGCCACGCGGATAGAGGAGATAATTTCACCAACAAAATCATCCAGACCTGGAGTATCTATAATATTTATCTTGTAATTACGCCATTCTGTATGCAGGGGGGTGGCAAAAACTGAGGTACCTCGTTCATGCTCAATTTCGTGATAATCCGAGACCGTGTTCTTATTTTCAACGGTGCCTCTTCGGTTAATCAATCCTGCTTCAAATAACATGGTTTCTGCCAAAGTGGTCTTACCACTTTGATGCGCTCCAACAAATACAACATTTTTAATGTGCTTATCATCGAATACTTTCATAGTCTTAGGTATTTAGATCGTATTAAATAAACTAAAAGCCACATCAAAAGGAATTATAGAAGGGACTTTCTCAAGGATGCAATTGCCAGAGTCAGAATCCTATACAGATGGTGCTCAACTCCAATTACAATGCTTACTAATTTACTGCTTTTTCACTTCAAAAACCACAAAATAAGGTCAATATTTTAAGAAATACTACCCCATTCTTTAGGAAGGTTTATAGTATAGGAATGGGTAAGGCTTTAAACCGATAGATCAGGAACTATGGATGCTGTTTTTCTCTTACAAATGGAACAAAACGAACGGGCATCAACGATTTGCTTTTGATCTTCCCATTTTTCTTCGTTAGCAACATTAATTGTCGAACGCCCTTATGTGGGCCAATAGGAATTATCATCCTTCCATTTTCAGCCAATTGTTCTAACAGAAAAAGAGGGATATTCTCAGCTCCTGCGGTAACTATTATGGCATCAAAAGGAGCTTTCTCCTTCCAACCATAGTACCCGTCCCCTATTTTTACGGCAACATTATGGATGTTTAAGTTTTTCATCCGTTGAATAGCCTGTTGTGCAAGATCGTTTACTATCTCAATTGTGAAAACGGTATCGATCATCTGGGATAATACGGCCGCCTGATACCCAGATCCTGTTCCAATTTCCAATACTCTGTCCGACACTTTTAAATGAAGTGCCTGCGTCATATATGCCACCATAAAAGGTTGTGAAATGGTTTGCCCTGAACCAATAGGCAGTGGCCTGTCATCATAGGCAAATGGTTTTTGTGATTCGGGAACAAACGCCTCTCTGGGTATCTTCCCCATCGCATTTAAAGTAACTTTATTTGTAATACCACGTGGTTTCAATTGTTCTTCCACCATCCTATGCCTTTGTACGGGATAATTATCCTGGGCAAAACCATGAAAAACAAATACCGGACTAAGCCAAAACCAAATTGAGGATAAGAAGACTTTTCTCATGACCAGACGAACTATTCTATTAATACCATTAAGATTTATTCAGATCCTACCGCTTGTTGCTTACTTCCTTTAATTTTGGATGATAGGCAATTTTACGTGAGATGGATGGGTGGCCGAATGATGTATGCTATTGGTAGCGACTATCCCTACTTTCTCATCGTAGTTGTTCCCTCCCGTATTTAAGTTACGGGCAAACCTGGGGAAATTACTGCTAGATACTTCAATCCTGATACGATGACCCTTCTTGAAAAAATTACTGGTAGCCATTGGTGTAAGATCTACCTTGTAGACCTTATTTTTTTCCATAAAGACCTCCTTTTCATATCCTTCCCGGTAGCGTACACGTTGAATGGTCTCATCTAAATTATAAGCGCTTCCATCGGGATAGACATCAATAAGCTTAATGGTTAGGTCCGTATCCTTAACATTACTGGAAAGATATAAGGTTGATTCAATGAAACCTGTCATTTCTACCCCTTTCTTTAAGATATCTGAAGTATACACGAGGATATCATTTCTTGTCTCCATCCCTTGTTGATCAAAGGCACCGCCTTTAACCGCATTCCCCGTACAACAAACATTTCCGCCATAAGAAGGTACAGGATTCATAGGATCATAGGTAAAGGTATCCGACTTTTCATCAGATGCTGGTTTCTTTAGACTAAGGGTACCATCTCCATATAAGCTATTCGCTGCCCCCCCACTATGCAAATAATAGGTCTGTAGCTTTGATTCCTTGGGTGGCCATGTATCAGAAGAATTCCATTGATTACTTCCCATAGTATAATACTGAACCTTGGGTGTTTTTGATTTGAAGTCGTTCGTGTCCCCTTTCAGCCATAGATCGAACCAATTGTAAATTTGCTCATCGTAATTGAGCCTCGCATCCCCTACAGATAATTCTCCAACTATGGTATTTTCCGTTGCTCGTGTGTAAGCACAGTGCAGGGTTGGCGCTATAACCAGGTATTGATTATCTCGTACTGAGGCATCTTTGGCATTCGCCCTAACGTGGTTGTATAAAGCCAGGTTGGGACTAATGGAAACATCGTACCAGGTAGCAAACCAAAATCCCGGGATATTGATCTCCATATCATCATGGTAAAGTCCACCTTCAAACCAGGCCTTGTCATTTGGTTTACGGCGCACCATCTTATCGAACACTTCTTTTTTTCCCGGAATGTTTTTGATAAAGTCCTGTATTGGGAGATGTTTTAGTGCCTCTGCCATATCTACAGGAGGGTTCTCGGGGGCAAGATCATAGAATCTCGAAATACGAATAAGATCTTCCTGAGAAGCACCTGCAGGGATCCTGGGTTTAAAGGTATCGTGTTCTACTCCATACAACCAGGCAAAGAAGAGCATCTGCTCTGCTCCTCCTCTATACCAATTGCCTTGTTCATAATAATCTCCAACTCTACCTACACCAGCCCCAAAACTTTGAGGAACCATAGTGGTGAGAGATGGGTGGTCCAGGGCTGCCACTGCCATTTGCCATTCTGCTGTGGAGGAACATCCATAAAGCCCAATTTTTCCATTAGACCAGAGTTGAGACTTCATCCAGGAAAAGGCATCATACCCATCTGTTAATGGCAATCCTAAGATATCCCACTCTCCCTCTGAATAATAACGTCCCCGTTCATTCTGAACCACATAGGCATATCCTCTTTTTACGGCTTCGTAGGCCCGTGCAGCTGTTCTTGTTCGTTCTTCCCCATCGCCCCAGGAATTAAAATTATACGGAGTCCTCGAAAAGATGATCGGTACTTTTTGATCACCCTTAGGGCGGTAGATATCTGTTGCGAGTCGAATCCCATCGCGCATAGGCATCATTACCTTCTGATCAATGACAGCAATTTCTTTTAATGCTTCCAATACAGATTGCTGAGCAAAAAGAAAGGAAGAAGAAAAAATGAACAGGAAAATAAAAAGGCAACGGTTGATGAATTTCATTTGATTCGTTTTTTAGGTATCGACCTTTAAAAATATAGAATTAAATAGTCCCTCCCCTATTTATAGCCATTAAAATAGAATTGATTGTTTCTTTTCTATGGGTTGAACCAATAGGTTAGTTTGAGTGTGAGGTTCCAGGTACTTCCGGAAAATGGGGCCAGACGTTCATTTTTGGTGAAAACCAGAAAAATGTCGGATGCCGGCTGATATCGCCATTGAAATCGGGAATTGAGATTGAAGTTCTTAGTTTGTTCATTGTATTGAAAGAGGGTTGCAAAGAATAGCTTATTCGTAAATGTTACATCTACCTTAGAGCCAATTAACCAGAATTCTGTTGTATTCCAGGGTGCAGGCAAACTAATATTATTATAACTCATGGTAGAGCTCAGGCTAACATATGGCTGGAAACGATACCCAAGTTCATTTGTAATATTCAAACGGGTGCCGTTTTCATAGTACCCTCCTAAACTGGTATCAAAGGCATAGGTAAACAATCCCTGCGGCTTGGAGTCGTATTGAAGACGTACGGTATTCCAATTATTTTGCACCCCGGCATCCAGCAATTCCTTTCCTGTTCGGGTAGGATCGAAAGGGGTCAGCAATTCCACATATTCATTGATCAATTGGGCCTGTAGTGTACTTCTGTTTCTATAATTTAAGGTGTACCCCACCGTATTTTGATAATCGGTTTTCCTGAAATTGGTGTCAAAAAAATGACTGAGCTCTAGTTTAGGTCCGTGACTTACAATAGGTCCTTTTGCAGGAAAGAAAAGATAGCCCAAATACCCACTTAAACGAATATAACTATCCCTTGGTACGAAGCCTACTTCGGCCGTATAGGAAGAGCCTACTACTTCTTCTTGTATTCCCCAGGACCATTGTCTATTGGTATATGATATATTCGCTGCCTGCGTTATACCACGGCCATCATCTTCCGGGGCAAAGGATTTTAAAAGAAAGGCCTTTCCGTTCCATAAATTGTCCGTCGATCCCAGGTTGTACTCAATACCAAGATTTCTATTGAATTTGGGGAATATGGTACGCAGTGAATCGGCCTCTGAAGGATATCGGAACGATTCCTTATTAACAAACATCAGACCGATGCTAGATCTGCTAAAGACCTTGCGCTGTAGTGAAAGTACCCCGAAATTTTGGGTAGGCTGACCGGTTTCTTCAATGGAAGAGGTCTGAATATCCATAATTCCCAGTCGCCAGTTTTTATCCAGATTTCCGCTAATACGCGCACCAGCATCTATGGGTACCCCTAATCCAATTCTCCTGGAGAAGAACGGGCGAATAGTTGCATACCCAAAGTTTGCAAAGAGATCTGCGTTCTCCAGGAAGAATTGCCTCCGTTCGGGAAAAAATAGTTCAAAACGATCTAAGTTAGTTACCTGCCGGTCTACCTCCACTTGCGAGAAATCGGGATTTACGGTAAGATCTAAATTCAGGGAAGAGGATAGGCTGAACTTTATATCACCTCCTATTTTTCCATCTGTAGTTGATTTACCATCATCTATCTTATTGATCTCCCCAAGGACGTAGGGTATCACTGAAACGTTTAATTTGGGAGAAGGTGGCGGGGCATCCCACACTAAGGTCCCGGCTAAAGCGAGCGATGAAGTTGGGAATTGCCTGGGGATGGGTGTCCAACAGGACTTTTCACTTGTTTTAAGGTCGAGGCGACTAAAGTTAATACCCCATTCTGTCACCCCTTTTTCATAACGAATAGACTTAAAAGGAAGTGCCATTTCAAAGACCCATTTCTCATCATCGCGTTTTACTTCAGAGACCCATTTGCTGTCCCAGCTTAAATCTACCGCACTACCGCCATACATGGTGCCATCCCATTGAGCACCAGCCGCATTAGAGCCAAATGTGAACCCTGTAGTTTGATTATTAAACGGATCCAGAAATAATAAGAAGTTGTCATTTTTACCAAAAGTAAAATCGCGCCTAAGCGATTCTACAAAATTCTTGCCTTCGGTGTTGTTAAAAAAGGTAGCCACCAAATAGATGTTCTCCTCATCATAGGCCATCCTTATTTCACATTGTTGAGTGGCAGGCCCTTTATCCATGGGCAGTACCATAAAAAAATCTTTGGCCACATCTGTATTGGCCCAGGCCAGATCATCGGCTATACCGTCAATAACAATAGGCAATTGTGTTCTGTTTATATGAAGAACATACTCGGCATTTTTCTTTTGGGCATGGCAAACTACTATTGAGAGCAACAGTAGTATAGTAAGACAGATCTGCTTGATCATTGGTTAATTGAAGAATGATTGAAGTAGATAAAAAGCAACTAAATATGTCACTTGTTCAATTAAAGATAGGGTATTTAAATTAGAAGTTTTGGACGAGTAGATATAAAAAAAGCCCCCATTTTGTGAAGGCTTATACCAGATTGTTTATATTGTTATTCCAGTTCCTTTAAAATATTTTCCGCAGAATTAGTAATGCTTTTGTAGCATCCATATCCCCATCGAGCAAAAAAGAATATAAAAATGGCCATGATAGGTAGATAGACATATAATATGTTGCTATCAACAAAGAGATCTTTGCTATTCATAATTTTACTGGCAACCGGTAAAACGGTAAACATCAGAATAAAGCTCAAATAAATGCCTAAACGTTGCAAGAAAAGCAATTGCTTCTTTGCTTTGGAAAAACTAACAAGGGTTTCTTTAATATTATTATCTGCAATATTTAACTTTTGAATACGCCTTAAAGAACTGAGCGTTAGAACAGGAAGAAGAATTAAAAATATCACAGTAAAAAGACCACATAATTGCAGGTACCAGGTATCTAACAATGAAAATTTAGTTAAAACAAAGATGGCCGCTATTATACATATAACCCCTCCGATGGTTTCATAGGTGGAGATCTTTTTAAATTTGTTCGAATACTTTGCTTGTGTCATGTTCATGATTAATTCGTTTGTTAGTTTCTTTTGTGTTTCAAGTTCCTGGCTCATCTCTGACCATAATGTTTCTAGTTCTTTTAGTTCCATGGCGCTATTTTTTGATCATTTCTGACTTTAATTTTTCTTTTATCCTGGAAATACGTGTCCCAACATTGGTAGTTGAAAATCCTGTGATCTCGGAAATTTCTTCGTACTTCTTACCTTCCAACACTAAAAGTATAATACCCCGTTCCAGTATGTTCAATTTCTGAATCTGTGTGTGCAGGAGTTTTATTCGATCTTCCAAAACAGGGTCATACCCTTCTGCAATAGGCGTATTCACTATTTCCAGCGATACTTCACGGGGTCTCCGTTTCCTCTTATTAAGTTGCCCTATAGCCGTATTTAAAGCCACTCTGTACATCCAGGTGCTTACCTTTGATTCTGATTTAAAGGAATCGAAAGACTTCCAAAGCTGATACACAATTTCCTGATAGAGATCGTTCTGATCATGCTTCTGTTCTGTATACAAAGCTGACACTTTATAGATCAGTGCCTGATGCTCCTTTATTATTTGAACAAATGCTTCTTCTTTTTGCATTGTAAAATTGTGTATTTGGGATATTAGTACCCCATCATCAGAAAAGATCACACTTTTCTATGAATTTTTTTAATATTTCTTAAGAAGCTCTGTAAAATATTGGTGTCATACCCCTTTTTAACGGGCATTAAGCACAATGGGGAGTTATATACAAATAAGTGAACTCTTATCAATCCATCGGAAATAAGCTTGCATCCAGGGATGGAATAAGCTTTAGGGCATTTTTGTAATACACTTTTTTAAGTACGTCATCTGGCAAGTCGAGCCCATACATAGCCCAGAAAGCATGATATTTTTTGTAGTAGGGGAAATATTCGTCGTTGCTCTCCAGTACACGAAAGTAGGTTGGAAACTCTTTAGGTTGCCAGCTGTCTTTTCCAAAAAGGATACGATCCTGATATTTTACAAAGAAGGCATGAGCATTTCTCGGCTGCCTGCCTAATTCAGCTATGATAGCTCCAATGCCAACATACATATTGGGCATTTCCTCAAGCAAATCCCCTAATTTTCCAAGATCATTGGCAAACCATCCCATATGAGCATTGATAAACTTGGTGTTGGGGTGTTTTTTAAAAATATGATGCTGTTCGGCGATGATCTGTTCCCAGGGCGCCGGATTTGTAGCACTTCGTTTTCTATTTGGTCTTGTTTTAAGTTCTAACCAACGTTCATTTTTAGCATCCATAGGGTCCCAGAATGACTTTGGATCGGCTGCATGGATCAAAACGGGTATGTTCAATTCTCCGCATTTGGCCCAAATTGGATCTAAGCGTTCATCATCTATGGCCAACCTTTTTCCCTCAACATCTTTATTTCTAAGTCCCAAACTTTTATAAATTTTTAGCCCTTTGGCACCCCTGGCAACATCAATTTCCAATTGTTTTAAGGTATTTTCTGTCCAATCTTCACTGCCTACTCCATTGAAATCAACATTGGCAAAGACAACGAACCTGTTTGGATAATGTTCGTTAATATTGGCGACTATATTCTTAATTTTATCCCCTGAACCACCACTCAGATTTACCATGATCGCCATATTCATCTCATCCATGTCTTCTATCAAATCGGAAAGATCTTGTGTGGCCATTCTGAACTGATGACTGTGCACATCAATGAAGGGGAACTTCGCCTTGGTGATCTCCTTGCCCGGCACCACTAAGGTTGAGGTGGGATTATATTCTTCAAAGTCCATTTCCTGAGCATTTTGATTAAAGGAACAGGAAGCTAAAAGAAGAGCAAATAGCAATGTTTTGAAAGATCTGATCATGTTTTATTTTTAAAATTTAATATTTTGAAAGTAGCATAGTCCTCCGGAGTATCCAAATCTGTTGTCTTTTTTCCAGGATCTACACTAAAACAAGTGTCTTCGTTTTTTGATATCAAGCTACCTGCCCCTTCATCTCCATTCAACTTTTGTAAGGCAGAAAAAAAGGATTTGTCAAATATTGCCGGTACTCCCATTTTAGATCTGTATTGAGTAGCAATAATTTTTCCATAATTTGCTTCATAATGCCCGATCAACGTATTTATATAGGTATTGTCTATAAAAGGCTGATCTGCCAGCATGATCAGAACAGCTTCAGGCCTTTCTTCTGAGTTCACTATACCCGAAATACCGGCGCTAATAGAAGATCCTATTCCCTCCTGCCAATTTTCATTTAAAATAACTTCGTAGTTCCGGGATACCATCTTCTCTTGAATTCTTTGTGCTTCTGCTCCCAGGACCACGAACGCCTTATTAATATTGGAATTATTTGCAACGTCTATAGCATTTCCCAATAAAGTATTTTCGGACCAAGGCAAGAGTTGTTTGGTTTCACCCATGCGGGATGAATTGCCGGCGGCCAGAATGAGGGCTACAATACTCATTGGGAGGTACTATGAATTGATCCTTTCTTATCTCTTAATTTCACCGGAATTCGATCGCGAGCCACCATAAGTATCTCAGCAAGAATAGCGATAGCGATCTCCTGAGGAGTCACAGCTCCAATATCGAGGCCGGCCGGACCATGAATAGACTCCAGAAAAGCATCCTCTGTTTCCGGACATTGTTCTAAAAAAGCATTCAGCAGATCCTCTCTGCGCTTATATGGGCCCAGTAAGCCCAAATAAAAAGGTTTAACAGCTTTTAATGTCATAAGATATTGAAGGTCCTTGGCATAGCTATGGTTCATAAGAACAATTGCCGTCTGTTCATCTATTTCATTGGTGGGGAAGGCCTCCGGGGTAATGGCCAATAAGCGCTCTGAGCCTGGGAAATGATCAGAGCTTTTTTCTTCTGTAGGATTGGCAACTATGATCACCTCCATTCCTATTTCAGTAGCTAAAGAACTTAGTTGCACCGCATCATGTTCTGCACCAACTATAAACAATTGGATACCGGGTTCCATAGTTTGAGAATAAACAGAAAATGCCGGATTTGATTTATGCGCCTCATGAAGTGAAAATCTATCTTCACCAAAGATCAAACAACTCCCAAAGTTCCTGTGCACTATGTCTTTCTTTTCATAGGAGCATTCAATATTAAACTCGTTCCTATTCTTCACATTTTCCCAAAAGCGTTTGATCGCTGCAGGTTTCGGTTCAAATGGTTCCAATAAAATATACAATATACCTTCACAACCCAATCTGTAACGACCGTCATAGGTCATTACCCTAGCCTCTCCACTCTTAAAAACACTTTCTGCCTGTCTTATGATCTCTTTTTCCACACACCCTCCGCTAACAGCACCAACCATGGATCCATTTTCCAGAATCAACATTCGTACACCCGGCTTTCTGTAAGAAGACCCCTCCAGGGCAACTACAGTTGCCAGTACCGCTTTTAAGGGTGCCTTTGCTGTACTTTCATAGACCTGAAATATTTTTTTTAGTTCATGAGTCATGTTAGGCTCTTGTTTTAGTGGCAATAAAAGGAACCAAGGTTCCCTTTGAAAATTTTAGGTGTCCCGGATCTAATTGAACAAAACCGTCTATTTTAGATAGATTCACCAGATCCCCTGAACCATTTCCTTCTACTAACGAAGCCATTACTCTCCCATCTTTGAGACGAGTCTCAACACCAACGAATACCGTGAGGTCACTGCTGTTTTCAAGCGTATTAGTAAGCATTACCTGCGGATTTGATATGGAAACCCCATTAGATTTTAGCAACCAGGGTTTAAAATAAAGATAAAAATTAAAAAATGTAGAAACCGGATTTCCGGGAAATGAAAAAATAAGGGTTTGTGCCTGTGCATTTGACCCAAACCAAAAAGGTTTGCCTGGTCTTTGGGCAACTCGATGAAATATTTTCTCCACGCCTAATTCCGAAAGCACTTGTGGAAGAAAATCAAATTTTCCTTTGGAAACCCCTCCACTTAAAATAAGCACATCCATCTCGTCTATCACATAGGCTAGTTTTTGGCGAAGGAGGTCAATATCATCTGCAATATGGAGCAGCATGGGGGTAATTCCAAGTTCTTCCAGGGCCCCGTATGTGGCATAGGTATTAGATCTGCGTATCTGATGGAGTAAAGGTTGCTTGTCAATATCTACCAGTTCATTCCCGGTGGAAATAACAGCAACCCTTGGCAACTTATGTACCAGAACTTGATTTTTCCCAACCGTGGCAAGGATCCCCATTTCGGCAGCTGTAATTTTGCTATTCTTTTTTAAGAGTATATCACCTTTATTGTGATCACTGCCCCTGAGATGGATATTCTGTCCTCTAACCGGTATTTTCTTAAGAGAAGCAATATCATCCTTGATGATCACATCTTCATACATAATCACAGTGTCGGTTTCAAAAGGCACTACAGCCCCCGTCATTATCTCAATACATCCTTCAGTCTCAACAAGTGGGATGGTAGGATGCCCCGCAGGCAAAACTCCTTTGATCTCAAATGATAATCGGCCGTTCTCTATCGCATCATAGTTAATAGCAATTCCGTCCTTTGTTGCGCGGTTAAAAGGAGGAAAATCTCTATCTGCCGGGATATCTTCGGCCAGATAACGCCCAGCCGATTTTACAAGGTCTACTTGCTCCGTTCCATAATTACGAAACTGACTTAAAACCAAATGTTGGGCCTCATTAAAAGAGATCATGGGAAGTGAACAAGTTAGAGTCAAAAATAGAGAAAAAGTATAGTAATTGTGTTCTCAGCTGTTATAGAAGTTCGAGTTTGTCTTTGGTCAACTCTTATTTCTTGTAGAGGCCACTTCTTGCAACCATGCAGCCATTCCACCAATGACCGAATACATGGGTGTTTTAGGAAATTTGGGCCTGAGGAATTGAATTGCTTGCTGACTTCGAATACCTGTTTGGCAAATAAAGTAGGTGGGCTGCTCTACAGGATTAGTTGAGAAATAATCCAGGATCTCATTCAGTGGCACATTCCTGGTCCCTTCAATGGCCTCCTGGGCATATTCCGCGCTAGTCCTAACATCGATTATACTTAAATGAGCCATTTCATTCATTTGTTCATTTAGGGATTGAACACTAACGAGTTCCTCCATTTCGCAAAGAATAGGTTCATAAGCGGGTTCCAGTTCTTTTCTTTGTTTATTCTTTAAGACTGTTGGGAAATTTATCTTTCTAATGGACTGATCCAATCCGTTATACAACAACAAAACACCACTCATAATATCGCCTGTTTGGGTAATGACCTTTATGGCCTCAAGCGCTTGAAGTGTACCTATAATACCTGGAATAACCCCTAAAACTCCATTTTCATTGCAATCGGGAATGTTCCCTTGTTCTGGTGCGGAAGGAAACAAACAACGATAGGTTGGTCCATCCTTATAGTTGAAGACGCTAACCTGCCCTTCAAAACCATGGATAGCTCCGGAAACAAATGGTTTGTTGAGAATAACGCAGGCGTCATTTATTAAATAGCGAGTAGCAAAATTATCAGAAGCATCAACGATGAGGTCATAATCCTTAAGGATATCCAAGGCGTTTCCACGAGTCAAAAAAGTATCATGAATTTTTAAGTTGGTTTCTGAGTTTAACCTCTTTAATTTATCGAAGGCCACCTGAATTTTTTGTTTGCCCAGATCTTCTTCCCCATAGAGAACCTGCCTTTGAAGGTTAGATAACTCAATTATATCCTGTTCTACCATTCCGAGAGTGCCTACCCCCATTGCACTGAGATATTGCAACACAGGAATACCTAGTCCACCAACGCCAACAACCATCACTTTCGCTTTGGAAAGTAGTTGTTGCTTTTCCGGACCAAAGTCTTTTAGGGTTGTTTGCCGTATGTATCTCTCCTCTTTCATTATGAATTTAATGCATCTTTGATCCTTCTGTAGTCCTGCATGGAATTAGCATTGGCTAATACATCGTCATTTTCAGGGAATATCAGATGTGTCTCAGTATTTATTAGAAATTTCCTTGGACAACTAGATGTAGCATTTATTAGATATTCCTTTACATGTTGTAATCCTTTTGGTTCCCAGATGGCAGCAAGGGGTTCCGGCAGCCCACTTGTCTTGGTTGCGAGCGCAGTTGCATCTTTACTTGCATCTCTACCTTTTACCAGGAGTTGGAGCGTTTCTTTATTCAGAAGAGGCAGGTCGCAGGCAATTACCAGCCAGGCGGCTTCAGGGTATTTCTTATGTGCGCTTAAGATACCATTTAAAGGTCCGGGATACTCATTTAGGTCTACTATCACTTTAAACTTTTCCGAAAGATCATCTCGTTGGTCTTCACGCAAACTGATATAAGTATGTTCACAAAATTCCCGGACCAATTCAAAAAGTAATTCTTGCTGAGGCCTGCCATGATAGTTGATTAATGCCTTGTCTGTGCCCATACGGCTGCTTTTACCACCAGAGAGGATCAATCCGTAAAGAGGAGCTATTGACGAGTTAGGATTTGAAGAAATTTGTGTCATGGCATCTGTGATATATAGAATTGAGCCTTATTAGCCACCAATAGAGGTCATAGAGCTTTCAAAAACATCGGCATGTTCTTTTTGCGCATCAAATCCGGTTTTGGCCCTGCTGCCTATGACCTCTTCAATAGCAGATTTCAGAACACTTTCCGGCTCCTTATTCCTTAACAGGCTTCTCACGTTCATCTTGGGTTTTCCATAAAGGCAGGTGATCACATCTCCTGTTGCCGTAATTCTTAGGCGATTGCAACTTCCACAAAAGGTTCTGCTAAAAGAAGGAATGATACCAAAAGTGCCCTGGTGCCCTGGAATTTTATAATTAATGGATGTAGAGGTATTAGGTGCCGCTAGTTTTTCAAAGGAGGGATAATAAGATCGTATATATTCCAGGATGGCCTTATAATGCCATTTAATATTATCGAAGTGTTTTGAGCCACCATTGAAAGGCATCTCTTCCAAAAAACGAACAGACACCGGGTATTGTTGCTGTAATTTAAGAATAGGAATGATGTCCTGAACATTCTGATCTTCCAGAACTATAAAGTTTATCCTAACATGAAAGCCTTCTTCGATCAACTTCATAAGATTGCCATATACCACATCGTACTGATCCCTTCTGGTTATCTTTTCGAAGGTATCTCTGTTGATGGCATCCAGACTAAGATTAATGTTCTTGATGCCCAAAGCTTTGAGCTCTTGAATATGCGGCCCAATTAAGGTTGCGTTAGTGGTTATAGAAAGCTCTTGAATTCCAGAAAGCGATGACAAATAGCGTAATAAGACCATTAGATCTTTCCTTACAAAAGGTTCTCCCCCTGTAATCCTAATTTTATCAATCCCCTGATCTACCATGGTTTTTGCAAGTACCTGAAGCTCCTCAATAGTGAGCAGTTTTTCATTCTTAACAAAATTGATGCCTTCAGAAGGCATACAGTAATGACACCGAAGATTACACCGGTCTGTCACGGCAAGTCTAAGGTAATTGATACGCCTGTTATGATTATCTATGAGCATACTTTATAAAGATCTTTTTTGGGTTATCCCCCACTTACCGGGGGTATCAAGGCTATTTCATCTGTTGTTGTAATGGGGGTTATGTCCGAAGCATAGTTACTGTTTACAGCCACGGCAAGTGACGTCAGATCTTTAAGGGCAGGAAAAAGATCCATTAAATAGGATTTTAATTGTCCTACGCTTCCCAAAGCTCTCGTATCATTTAAAGGAATATGTCAGGGTAGCGTTCCCTACAATATCCCGTGTAATTCCAAAAAGTAATATTGTCATACCCTCCTATAACTTTTTTAACGGAAGCTTAAACCCAAGATAATGGATATCTTTCCATAGCTCCCTGGCATCCAACTCTCCATTCAATTATGACATATTTAATGACATCGTAACTAGAGTGGTTTTCTCAGGATTCATCTTCCTTATAACAAGGTATCAAAAATAATAGAGTCTCAATACCTCTTTAACAATTTGTTGCTTTTAATTCTACTTAAAATACCTTTCTTCCCTTCAGTAATATTTCCTTTTGAAAAATATCTTCACACCTCATACTTAAATGAACAAACTTGCGTTTTGGAGGTTGAACCTAATAATATGAAAATGAAAACCTTTTTTAGAATAGCCCCTTTATTGTGCCTTTTCACAATCCTCTTATCATGCGGTAATTCCGATGATGATATTTCTTTTAACATTAATCAGACTGGTAATCTTGGAAAAGGGATCCCTGTAGATGATTGTTTAAATCTGGGAGAAAATGAACTGATCTTATCTATTCAAGACCAATTCACTACCCTTCCGGGAAAAGTATCTATCTTTTTTAAGGTGTCTGATGCCAATGGCAATCCGGTGGCAGGCTTAACTGCCAATCAGTTCACCATCTATGAACAAGGTAGAAATGATGATTGTTTTAATACGATCTCAACTTCTGAATCATTTGCCCGTATATCACCTAATTCACAAATATTCAGCAACAACACCCTTTTAGTTCTCGATCTTAGTGCTAGTGTACTAAGCGGAAGTTTAAATGAATTGAAGTCGGCTTCAGTAAGTTTTGTAAATAATGTGATGCCCGCTGAAGCTCAGGATTCTTTTAAAATGGCTATTTACTGGTTCGATGGGGAGGACGAGTTGCATTTATTGCAACCTCTAACAGCTGTTAAGGACGAATTAACCCTTGCTATTGAGGGGATCAATCAGGATATTAGTAATGATCCATCTACCGATCTTTACGGGGCCGTGATCAAATCCACCGATATCGCAGAAGGTTTATTAGATGAAGCCAGAAGTAACTCAACTATAAGTGCTGCCTCTGTGGTCATTTTTACAGATGGAACGGACCAGGCCTCCAGATATTCGGAATCAGATGCGTTAACCGCTGTAAGAGATGCAGATCTCAACATTTCCCTCTTCACCATTGGCTTGGGAGCCGAGATCGATACCGAGGTTCTTGATGGATATAGGCAGGACATTTAGCGTCTTTGCAGGAAACAAGGAAGAACTGGAAACTACCTTCAATGAAATTTCATTCAGGGTCTCTGAAAGGGCCAATAGTTTCTATCTCTTTGAATATTGTACCCCAAAAAGAGATGGAAGTGGGGTTAATAACTTAGCCATTTCCGTTACAGACGACTCCAGACAGGGAGCTGTACAATCAGAATTCAACGCCACCGGCTTTTCTGGCGGATGCCAATAAGACCGGCCGTTTCTTAACATTCAAAGGAGGATCTTATAGGTCCTCCTTCTTTTTTTTACACCTAGTAAGTAGGGTTTTTGGCACCATCCTTGTTATATACATAGAAACCCAAATGTATATCGCGATTAACGTACATCCTAAAAACTAGAAATTGTTTAACGTAAAAAAAAGAAATTATGGATGTTATCAACGAAATTATCAGTCAGAGTGCCTTAGGATCTTTATCTAAAGGATTTAAGAGCCTTGTCTTGTCAGTATTCACTTCAATAGTGGTGACCCTTTTCGTGATGTTAATTGCTATTATCGTAAATGGTAATCAATTACATTTCAGCTTTGGATATTAATCCTCAGAGGGCTGTTAAGTATTAGAAGTATCAACGGTAAATCATCGCATTCTTGTGTCCCCATTGGTTTAATACAGACGGAGCTGCCTCACCAAGATCTATTAAGAATCCATTGATGACGGCAAACTTATAATCCCCATCTTTCTGCAAAAGAAAGGTGGGGTTTTTTCCTGCTTCAAATCTAAATTCCGGTAGTTCATAACCAGGACTTAAAAGATGCAAAGGAATTGGTGAGTTAAGGGCTTCTTTTGAGATGTTCTTTACGCGTACATAGGTGTACCCCTTTTTTAATAGTTCCCCGGGATTTAGGAGAGATTCCATATCCGCATTCATAATTTCAGGATATACTTTCCCTGGTACAATGGTATAACCTTCAGCCTCAAAAGTCTCGTATCCATAGTAAGTAGAGAGATCTCCCTGATCAATGATTCTACTGCTATACCAAAATTCTGCATGGTCTTCTTTATCAACTTCTACCTGATTAATTCCAATATCGAGGATATAGTTATTCCCCAATAATGGGTAGGTAGCCCCAATGATCTTAAGATCGAACAACTTACGATCATTCTCCGGGATCTTTTCATAAGCATCTAGCCCTATATCTTTATAGTTTTCATTCGCAATCGTATAAATCGCAGAAAGAATAGACACGTAGTTTAATTTTCTTATTTCCTGTTTTTCGGGATCTTCAGGATATCCACCCGATTCAATCAATATGGTACTTGTACCCCATTTTTGAATATTATCGCCAAAGGCGCGAGGTTCAAAATCATCGTTATAGCGTCCAACCTGACCTGGCGCATATTTTTGAATGATATTATTCATAAAAACGATGACCTTCATGGCATTACCCCTGCGTTCATCTATCTCTTTTTCATAATTGTAAGCGGGTGCCAGGTATGAGATAGTTGCAGGTTTTTCCGTTCTTTCAGCATTGTAATAAGTACTTTGATCATGGAGGTTAAATCCAAAATCGGCTTCCAGACTATCCCTTACCTTTTTTAATGTTTGGCCTTCTGGCGATTGTAATCTCAAGGCATCTCTGTTAATATCTATGCCCAGTCTGTTTTCTCTTTTAAATATTTCAGCCCCATCCGGATTTAGCATGGGAAGAAAATGCAGTGTTAAGCTTTTAAGTATGGCTGCTTTCTCGCTTTTAAATTCATCACTACGGAAAAAGTTTAGAATATCAAAGATCGACTGGGTAGCTGTTGGTTCATTGCCATGCATTTGAGACCATAGAAAAACATCAGTAGGTCCGGATCCTAAACTTATAAGGGTTAGATCTCTTCCTTCAATGGAAGTCCCTACTTTTTTTACAGTTAGTCCCGGGTCCTTTCTATGCAGTGCGATCAAGGCTTGAATATCTGCATGTTTAATTCTTCGTTTATTAAGTAATGGCTCTTTATATTGATCATAGGTCTCATATAAAGAGGCCGTAATTTCAGATTCTTGAGATTCTCCTAAAAAGCAGCCGCTAAGAATAAGGGCAAGGAATAAAATGATACTATTTTTCATATGATGTTATTGAGGCACTGATTTAAATTTAAATTTTGCTGTGGCTTTTCTCACATTAGCCATAAATTCTTCTCCTGGATCGGTCTTTTCTGTTCTGTATTCAGCGTCTTTTTCCAGCCACAATTCATGTCCTTCAAAAAGTGGGTATTCATAATGCCCTATGAGATAGTCAATGTCGTACTTCTTACTTATGTAATTCACCAGCCAAATATTAGCCTGGAGCTGGGCTTTGGTCAAGGGAGTTTCCTCCGTGCCGCCCACATTCTCAATACCTATGGCACAATGATTCAGGCCTATGACATGTCTACCCATGATCGTTTCAGGCATTAGTCGGTAGATAGTCCCGTCTTGTGCTACCAAAAAATGTGAGGAAACATTAAGCCCACTGGCATTACCTACAAGGGTTCGCCAATACGGGATGATAGGATCATTAAACACATCAAATGAACCTTCCAGGGTTGGTATGGCCGTCCAATGAAGGACGATCATCTTAGGAACAATGGTTATGGTTGGGTTCTCAAACCCATAACGTTCCATTAAATATTCTTTGGTGAGTTGTTCCCGTTCTTTATTGAAGACTATGGGTCTGTCTACTATCTTTGTACTGGCACAGGAAGTAAGAAGCATCATGAAGACACTTAGACTCAAATAATGAGATTTAAAATGCTTTAACATGCCTTATTTTTTAGTCTTTCCCTCCGTTAATGTTAGCGGCAGCCCATATTGAATTTTAACCTTCTTTTTTCCCCATTCTTTAGCCATTTGTACATCTTCTCCCATATAAATGTCGATCCTGTTCTCCCATCGCGAATGCATTTTGTCTTTCACATAGAAAATACCATCAAACCCTTCTATCTTAACAGGGGTATTGCGCTTCAACCCCTTTTTGATTAGGTCATTTGAAACAGCTATGCACTTCATACCTGGTTTTAATGTATCGCCCCAGGCCGCCACATTTGGAATGCTTTTAGTTTGAGCTATTACTGAATTATAGGCCGTTGCCGTAACTTTTAATGGAATCCAGGTAAATTTTTCTTCCTCTTCCCTGCAACCAACACCTAGGCCAATGAAAGCAATCAAAAAACTTATATAGATCTTGTTGAACATTCTGATTATTTGTGTCTGTTTTCTAATATCAATAGATCAAGAGCCTCATGTTTCCAAACTGAGGTATAATCCTCAGGCGCAGGAATAATTGGCAAGGCAAAACTGCTTAAAATGATATCTTCATCACCATCCCCGTCTATATCTCCGCTATCCATCAAAAACCACTTTCCTTTCATTGATGCCTCCACAGTAAAGGTCTCAAATTCATATGCCTCGCGGTCCCTGTTCTCCAAAAATACAAAAGATCGGTCAGCCGCATTCTTATAATCGGGAAAGGTAGAAAGGAGGCCAAAATCAATATCTCCATCCTTGTCATAATCGGATGCCACTACCCGTGTAACCCCATTCATGGGATAAAAAAAGACTTCGGTAAAGTTGTTGTCTCCATCATTGAGATGCAAACGCATACCGTGATATGGTTTTTGAACATAGGATTTATCTGCATTGTCACCATTAACCGTCACAAGGTCCAGATCACCATCGCCTTCATAGTCTATAAGTTCGAACCAACTACTGCCATAAACGGGGCTAAAACGCAACACTTTGTGCGCTTCAAAGGATAGATCTTGTTTTTGATATAATATGGTAATGCTCTCATCGCCCTGGGAAGTGAGTGCTATCAGGTCTTTTCTCCCATCATTATCCATATCCTGGGCTACAACGCGTATAGTGCCAGGTTGATTCAACAGTACTGTTTTATCGTATTCCCCACTCTTATTTTTCACAAAGAGCGATAATTCCCCGGTAAGATCACCAAACTCACTGATCACCAATTCAACAGTTCCATTGTTGTTAAGATCTTCGGTAAGTGTATGTACCGGCCTGTGCAATAGTGATGCTATGTTTAAAGTGTCTGAGGAGCTATTCTTAAATACCTTCCCTATGGCAATAGCACTGGGATGTATATAACCAATGGTAGTGACATAGGTCTCCTTATTTTTCTTATCATATGAGACAACAGGACTTTCATAGTATCCGATAATGTCTAATCCATTTTTTAGATCAAAGGTCATTAATTCACCTGCCATGTCTCCCATTAGTACTTTGTTCAAGGCTGGTTTAAATTCCAGATAGGTGTAGGAACGCCGCTTTTTCTCGTCCAGGGAAATTTGGATAGGAAAGAAATTTACTAATTCGGATGATCTAGTTTGATTGGCCGAGGAATAGAGTGAATCTGGTGCGCCAGCAATAATGTAATCCTTAAGCAATTGCCAGTCTTCCAAAGATATTGTGGGTGTAAGGGGATAAATACCCGTTTTTATAACCGCATCCATTTCTTCATAAGACAGTCCTTTCAAGGGATCGTTGTTATTTTCTCTCAGGCCCATTCTGGCCGCCATATCAGGTAAAATAGCGTTTTTCCATATCTCTTTAGGAAGATCCTCTCTTTTAGGGACTATATGGCAACTTCCGCAATGCGACTCAAACAAAGCAACAGCTCTTTGGTCATTTTTGCCCTTGCATCCACCAAGGAAACATAATAAAACCCCGATCGCCAGGGTCTCTATTTTAAAGTATTTCTTCATGTAAACTGTGGTACATAAATATGATATTCTTTGGAAATAAATTCCTGTTGTTCCGTTTTTAGCTAATGTAAATTCTATTATCTTGGTCTTTATCTTATTCCACAAGAGCACATAGAATAAATTCTTTTTTGATCAAGTCAGAAAGTTACAAATTACATATATCAAATGAACAAAAATATAAAAAGACTCATCCTGCTTCTAGTAGTTATACTATTGGCAGTAGTGGTCTGGCAGTACCCTAAATTAAATTTGATCTCTGGTTTTGCGGCAAAAAGTACCGCTTCTTCCATTTATATAGCCGGACGATCATTGAGTTCTGTCACTGAAAATGACAACAACGTTCCCCTGGTGAAGTTGGCCGAGTCTGAGTACAATGTATCAGAAAAAAAAGGAATGGCCACAGTTTTTGGTCTTATGGAACGTGAAGCTGTTTGCAGGGAAGGATTGGGATGCGTTTTGACAAATGGTGATACAGACGCAGATCTTTATACACAAAGCCCTATTCGATCACAAAGAAAAATAGCCTTGCCCTACCCTTTTGGACACGAAACAGCATTGGACACCCTCTTTGAAAATGTAAATTACACACAGCTCAAAAAGGCCCTGGATCATGTCTTTTCAGATACGGTAAGGACCAGGACGGTGTTAGTCCTCTACAAAGATCATATCCTTGCCGAGCGTTATAAAAGCGGATTTGATCAATCCACACCTATTTTAGGATGGTCCATGACCAAGAGTATTTTAGCCACACTTTACGGTATAATGCAATATCAGGGAAAATTATCCGTAACAGATCCGGCACCCCTTCCCTCATGGCAAAAAGATGAACGAAAAGACATCACCTTAAACCATTTGCTGCGTATGCAGAGTGGATTAGCATGGGATGAAGATTATTCTACGATCTCCGATGTTACCGAGATGTTATTTATGGAATCGAACATGGCAGATTCACAGGTCAAAAAAAAGCTAGTAGCACCACCTACCGAAATTTGGAACTACTCATCCGGAACTACAAACTTACTCTCGGGTTTGATGCGAAACAAATTTGACACCTATCAGAATTATCTGAATTTTCCATATAAGGCGCTGATAGACAAGATAGGTATGCATTCTATGATCCTTGAAACAGATCTTGCCGGGAATTTCGTAGGATCATCCTATGGCTGGGCCAATACCAGGGATTGGGGAAGGTTTGGTCAGCTATATCTTCATAATGGAAATTGGAATGGAGAGCAATTGTTCGATCCAAATTGGGTAAGCTATGTCACTACGCCTACCATCCATTCTGATGGGGTTTATGGCGCGCATTTTTGGCTTAACGCGAATGGTAAATTTCCTGATGTTCCAAGAGACATGTATTCTGCAAACGGTTACCAGGGGCAGCATGTTTTTATTATTCCTTCTAAGGACATAGTCATTGTAAGGACAGGTTTAGCCGAAGAACCCCAGTTTAATACCAATATCTTCATAAAAGAAATCCTCGGGGCTATCCAATAGTTTCTCGGTTAATTTCCTTCTATAACAAAAAAAGGCACGTTCACCACAAAAGAAGAAGTCTTGACAACAATAATTGTGAAAGGCAGGATTTGTCTCGTAGGTTTACTATGTAATTAACAAGGAGTTAATTTTTTCATTTTCATATAGTGTTCTCGTAAAAGGGTCCTGTTCGTAAAAGACAGGGCCCTTTTTAATTTCAGTATATCCTAGATGAAATTTATTTTAGGGGATCCATTTATCTTTCCCAAAATCTGGTTTGCGCTTTTCCAGAAAAGCATTTCTTCCTTCCTCAGCTTCTTCAGTCATATAGGCAAGTCGGGTGGCCTCTCCGGCAAAAACCTGCTGCCCTACCATACCGTCGTCTGTTAGGTTCATTGCAAATTTGAGCATCTTTATGGAAGTGGGTGATTTCTCCAATATCTCTTGTGCCCAGGAAAAGGCGGTTTCTTCAAGTTCCTCGTGGGGAATGATGGCATTTACCATGCCCATCTCATATGCTTCTGTTGCAGAGTAAGTTCGCCCTAAAAAGAAGATCTCACGGGCCTTTTTCTGCCCTACCATCTTGGCGAGGTAAGCCGAGCCATAACCCCCGTCAAAACTAGTGACATCGGCATCTGTTTGTTTAAAAAGAGCATGTTCCTTGCTTGCCAAAGTAAGATCACATACTACATGCAGGCTATGACCTCCGCCAACGGCCCAACCCGGAACTACGGCAATTACCACTTTGGGCATAAAACGGATCAACCGCTGTACCTCTAATATATTTAATCTGTGATATCCGTCTTCCCCAACATAACCTTTGTGACCACGGGCCTTCTGATCTCCACCACTACAAAAAGAATAGATCCCATCTTTGGTTGAAGGTCCTTCGGCGGATAATAATACAACGCCAATAGAGGTATCTTCCTGAGCATCGTAAAAGGCCTCATATAATTCCTTGGTAGTTTTTGGTCTGAAGGCATTCCGAACATCGGGGCGGTTAAAAGCAATACGTGCTACCCCATTACACTTTTTATAGGTAATGTCCTCAAATTCCTTTACCGTTGTCCATTTAATCGTTGAACTCATATACGTATTCTTTTTGGTCATTAAAGATAAGGCATCTCCCCACGCCTAACAATGATTTAAAGGATTGGATTGGGATCTTCGCTTCTCTTCTCATTTTCTTGTTTTAAGGCTATCCATTTTGACAAATATTTAGTGCTAGCCATACTGTGATGCAATAACATGCTGCCAATGATATTATGTTCTCTATGCTCCATGAGGTCTTGTTTCAGGATTTGGAGTGCTTTGATCAAATTGCTTTCGTTCTCTTTTTTGTCAAAATGTGTACGAAGCAAGTTGTATCCTTGCTGTTTGCTTCTATACCATAATTCACTATCCTGGTATATGGCAACAGCTTTTTGAGCAAAATCATTCGCATCCGTACCTATGAGATCTGACATACTTTCCAAGTGGGTTCCCTCTGCCCCAATGCTAGTGATCACGGAGGGTGTTCCGCTTGTAACTGCTAAAAATACTTTTCCTTTAAGTCCGGCGCCATAACGAAGTGGAACCAGGTTAACCCTGGCTTTACACATCATTTTCTTTGCGTCCTCTACCCAACCATGAACAAAAAATCTATCCTTGGGGTTGTGTAATGCCAGAATTTTGGGTGGCAGGTATGGGCCGTAAATATGCAATGAAACCTTAGGCAGCCTTTTTTGTATCAACGGCCAAATAGACTTCTTTAAATACTCTATAGCGTCTATATTGGGAGGGTGTTTTCCATTGCCAATAAAGACGAAATCTGAGCGCTCTTCAAAAGTATTCTCCGAATCCGCAGCTAACGCTTCTTTGTCATTCAATACAAATGGCAGATAGCACAATAAAGATGGATCTATTGGCGTATGTGTACACAGCCAATCAATCTCAAAAGATGAAATTATTAGGGAAAGATCGGATCTGAATATGCTTGCAAGCTCGCGTTTGGTCAATTCCTGCCTAAGCCAGTAGTTGGAAGTAAAGGCAGTTCCTTCTTTTAAAGCCATTTCCCTGCTTTTTCGTAGAGAATGAAGGTCCTGGGTATCAATGATTCGAATAGTATTTGGCAGATGCTGGGCCACTCGCCATCCAAAATGCTCTTCAGTAAGGAAACGGTCGAATAGTACGACCTGAGGCTTCAACTCCTTTATAAAGTGATCGAAACTTTCATGATTTAAGGTAATCGGCATTGTATCTATACCTAGCTCTTCAATTGAAGCACTATAAGAAGTTTTGGCAGCGGCTGAACTGAAAGTAATTTGATAGCCTTGTTCCTTAAAGAATTGAATGATCTGTAGAGTGCGCGCACCTGCGGCCGTGGCATCCGGCTCTGGCCAAATAAGCCCAATGATCAGGACTTTTTGCAGGGTATCATTCATAGTTACATCCTTGCTGCAAACTTTTGTGAAATCCGCAATCGCAGTTTACGTTCATAGTCTTCTGCCAACCACTCTTTGTAATTCTTGGTGTTGTTCATGATACAATAAGAATATTGTCGCACTCTGTATTCTATCTCTTCCTTTAGCTGTTTTGCCAGGATTCGTGCATCAAAAACATCCTCGCTGTTCTCAAAACAAATTTGTGCATGTTGTTCAATACTTCTTTCCAGAACGGTTTTAGATTTTAATCCCTGAGCAAAAACTTCTTTGTAGGTTTCCTTGATATTGAAATCTATATTCTTCGATTTTACAAATTTTTCCCGTAAATCCGGGGGCATTTCATATATAAACTCCCGTTCAATATCCTCATCATTCTTAATATTTTCCAGATAGAAATCGGGGAAGTGAAAGATCTCCTGCCAATCTATGGGGGCATCCCACATACCAAATCGCGCAACATTATTTCCCAGATCAACAACTGTAAAATCGCTCTTTTTTGGCAGTATACGCGACCCTCTTCCTATCATTTGGAAGTATAGCGTAAGAGATCTGGTAGCTCTGTTCAGAATAATGGTCTCTACGGTGGGCTCATCAAAACCCGTGGTTAAAATACTCACAGAGGTTAATATGGCGTCTGGAGTGGTAGAAAACCACTCAAGAATATCCTTCCGTTCCGTTGCCGTATTCTTGTTATCTAAATGCCTGATGTTATACCCAGCTTTGTTAAAGATCTCATAGACATACCGTGAAGTATTTATACCATTGTTGAAGATCAGTGTTTTGGTGCCTTTTCCTATTTCTTCATAGGCGCTCAGTAATTTTCCAAGCATATTTTGATTGCCGTATAATTCATCGGACGACTTCACCGTATAATCACCGCTGATACCCAGCTTTAAGGATCGCAGGCTTACATCGTAATTATACATATTGGCCTTTGCAAGGAATTCCTTTTTTATCAGGGCTTCAATAGACTCTCCTACAATTAATTTCTTGTAGTTATCCTTCATTGGGAGCTTAATATTGGAGCTCAGAGGAGTTGCGGTAACTCCCAGTATTATGGAGGTGTCAAAATATTTAAAGAGTTTTCTAAAAGAGTTGTAATGTGCTTCGTCAATAATAACCAGCCCTACGTCTTTCAGCGTTATGGTTCCTTCCTGCAAGCGGTTATTTAAGGTTTCTACCATGGCCACATAGCACATGTGTTCATCCGCCTCTTTTAATTGCTTTACATCACTATTGATGATCTTGTTCTTTACTCCAAACCCTTTTAGCATTTTGGAGGTCTGACTGCTTAGTTCTATCCGATGTGTTAACACCACTACCTTTTTCTTCCTATGCTCTATAAACCTTCGGGTGATCTCAGAAAAAACAACTGTTTTACCCCCGCCTGTAGGCAGTTGATATAGCAGGTTGCTATTGTCTTTATCCTGGTCTAAATGTTCAAAAATAGAGTGAAGGTCCTGTAATTGGTAATCGTATAGAGTCTTTTCGATATTTTCGGTGGAAATCTGCAAAAAAGGTCAATGTATTTGGGTTACTTAATACGATGGGGGTTACTTACACCCCAATTTTGCAAAACTAAAAGATTTTTCCCCTTAAAAGAAATTAATTGCCTGAAATCTGAATTTAATACCCTTTCTGAGGATCTACCAGGTTTAATAAAGGCTCTTTTCTGAGGATACGGTTATAATTCTCAACAAGCTGAGGAACCACTGAAGCAGGATCGGATACACTGGCCACATGAGGTGTTATTTTGATCTTAGGATGAGCCCAAAAGGGATGTTCCTCAGGTAAGGGCTCCTGGTGAAATACATCCAGACAAGCCCCGGACAATTGCCCAGAATCAATAAGGGGAATCAGATCATCTTCAACTAAATGCCCTCCTCTGGCTACATTGATGAGGTACGCTCCGGCAGGCAATAAGGATAGTGTCTCTTTATTTAAGATTCCCTTGGTAGCATTAGTTAAAGGGAGCAGGCATACCAAGATAGTAGTCTGATTTAAAAAATTTGTTTTACCGGCTGCCCCATCGTATACTTTTAAGCCTAATTTTTCTTTTGGGTGCTTAGACCAGCCTAATACCTTAAATCCCATAGGCAACAAACTTTTTGCCAAGGTCATACCCAAAGTCCCGGCGCCCATGATACCTACCGTATGATCTGCAATCCGGGTGTAGGTTTTGGGATCCCAAGACTTAATCTTTTGGTCTTGCCGGTATAGATCCATATTCTTTAAATATCCTAAAATAACCCCGAAAACATATTCGGACATATCGGCTGCTAAAGCAGGATCGATCACTCTGGTTATATCAACCTTTTTAGGACGTGAAGTATCTTCAAAAATAAAATCGACCCCAGCACCAAAAGAAGCGATGCATTTTAAATTTGAATATTTGGTGAGGCTGCCTTCCGGGTGTTTCCAGACAATAGCCATAGTGATCTCTTCAACCGGATGAGGTTCCATGAAATGAAATACGGGGAGATCAGGATACTGTTGTAAAAAGGCATTTTTCCAAAGGTCTAATTTTCCATCTTGTCTAATGAGTACTATCGCCATTTGTTGTTTTAATTAGCGTTGTTCATCCATTTCTATTACTTCCAGAAGTTGTCCAAATTCCTCTTGAAAGAACCAATCTTGCTCCTGCGTTCCTTTATAAAACAGCAAAATGCGTTCTTTAAATTCGTTTATTAATGAATGGAGCACCAGGTAGTGAATAGCCTCTTTATAAGAGCGTAGCATACTCTTATAGAACCCCTCATTTACTCGTTGGTTCTTTGAGTAGCGCTGAGCCGTTTCCAGGTTAAAAATCATGAATTCACCCAAAAGAAAGGGGTCCATTCCCAATGTTGTAAAATGCTTGATATATTTATGTGCTAAAGATCGCCTTGCTCTAGCTCGTTTTCTTCTTAGGGGGAAGTATTCATTCGAAACTTTTCTTTTAGCCTCCTGTATAATTTGCTCCTCTTTTGGATTAAAAACAAAGTCATAATAGGTCTTCACTACAGGAAATCGGCCGTAAAGATCAAGGATCTGAAGCTCAAGATCCTTCTTTTTGAGTTCGGCCAGGTACTTTTTTAAGGCGGTTTTGCTCATAGGTATACTTTGATTGGACTTCAAAGGTACTTTTTACATTCCGAAAATCGGATAAAACAGGCGATGAACCGGGGATTTCATCAGTGTAGTAACCAAATACTAAAGTTCTCATAAAATATGTATAACAATGGGGGGGTACTTTTGGAAAAGACAGAATAAAAGTGTATTATGATAGGATGTAATTTTTAAATCCATTCAGCATATATGAGGCAACTAAAGATAATCAAGCAGGTCACCAACAGAGAATCAAAATCCTTGGATAAGTACTTGCAGGATATCAGTAAAATAGATTTGATCACTGCTAATGAAGAAGTAGAATTAGCCCAGCTTATTAGAGCTGGAGATCAATTAGCTCTGGAGAAATTGACAAATGCAAATTTACGTTTCGTCGTCTCGGTAGCAAAGCAATATCAAAATCAGGGACTTACTCTCCCAGATCTTATTAATGAAGGCAATGTAGGCTTAGTTAAAGCTGCTAAGCGCTTTGATGAGACTCGAGGGTTTAAATTTATTTCGTACGCCGTATGGTGGATCCGTCAGTCTATCTTGCAGGCTTTGGCAGAGCAATCTAGGGTGGTACGTCTTCCTCTGAACAAAATTGGATCTATCAATAAAATAAAGAAGGCATTTTCGTATTTAGAACAAGCACATGAAAGGCCACCTTCTGCAGAGGAGATCGCACAAGAACTAGATATGACAGTGACTGAGGTAAAGCAATCTATGAAGAATGCTGGCCGTCATGTATCTATGGATGCGCCATTAAAAGAGGGAGAGGATTCTAACCTGTATGACGTTATGCGTTCAGGAGAGTCACCGAAACCAGATAAAGGCCTAATGCGCCAATCTCTGAATACTGAGATCAACAGGGCCTTAGACACCTTATCGCCTCGCGAAGCAGATGTGGTAAAGCTATATTATGGAATTGGTGATCAACAATCAATGACACTTGCAGAAATAGGACAGACCTTTGACCTAACAAGAGAGCGAGTACGTCAAATTCGTGAAAAAGCTATCCGAAAACTTAGGCATAATACCCGTAGTAAGTTACTAAAAGCATACTTGGGTTAATAGGCAATAAATATTACAATTAAAAAAGGGAGCCTATTAGGCTCCCTTTTTTACTGAAACAATATATACACTAAATATTTAAGAGCAGCTAAGCCTGCTGATCTCAAAATCTTTTAAAATTTCATTTAAATTTTCAATGAAATTTAAATAAGCTGCATTGTCATAATTTGGATTTGCCATAATAGTAGGGTTTTTCAGGGTTAACCAAAACTTCTATAAGTAATCGAGTTCAGCTAATTCATTAATACTTAGGATTTCATTTAAATCCTTGAGGAAATTTAAATATTCCTCACCGTAGGTATCGTATAACATGTTGGTTTGGGTTTATTAAATGAGACTTGGGACTCATTGATTACATAGTAAACATATATTTTCTTTCTTTTTTCAACAACAGTTTGTGGTGTAGTGGCAAATAGTTGTTGTATATAACGCATTTTTGGAGGTAGTTATTGCCAAATCAAAAGCGAACCTGGTATCGTAAACCTGCAGAGACAGCGTAAAAATAATTTCCAGCAGCGAAAACAAGCTCTTGCCTGGTAATACCCAAATTGGCTCGGTAGAGGGAAGGATTGTCTTTAAAGGAAAACTGATATTCCAGCATTAGCTGTTGAGACTCCACGAATAAAACCGTCTCGGCGATCAATTTACTGTTTGCCAAAAACTGTCTGAATTCTGGCATAAAGCCCATTCCACCGGAAAATCCTATAAAGTTATTGGCATCTTTCAAATATTTACGGGCGATAAGTATGCCAGACAGGCCTGTTGTATTATTATTCCTTGGAGTAACATATGGCCGCAGCGAGAAATAATAATTGCCTTTGTAGAGACCTACAGACCCTGTATAAATAGTAACATTACTCTCAGTGAAGGATAAATACCTTGCCCCAAGAGATGCTTCAATGCCTTTTGGAAGGTTGGCATAGAGGTCCCCTCCAAACCTATGGGTTGGGTAAATCTCAGATTGGCTATAGCCATAATTTAAATAAGCGTAAAACGATTTTGATATTTTTGGGTATAGATCCAATTCATATTGAATACCGTCTATATCAAACCTATTGCTATAATTAATTCTGGGAATGATCTTTCCAAGGGAGGTTTCATGAATAAATTCGAGACCGGAATAAAACATGGGATCGAATACTACATCAAAAACATCTGTAGAGGTAAAAAGGGTAACAGAATTTTTATACTTTTTTACCTCCTCCACCGTCTTCTCTGAAGTGCTGCTTGTGGTAGTAGATTCTTCAATACCTTCAAGTTTCTTTAAGATCTCACTTCGAAGTTGTACCAGGTCATCTTCCTCTGCCAAATACAACAATGCCTTATTTGCTAGTCCCAGCGCTAAATAGAAGTTTTCAGCAAACATCTCGTTGCGTATTGCAGCTATCCAAACTTCTTTAAGCTGTTTTTCTTCTGAAGTTATACGATTAAATTGTTTTCGTGCTTCATCATAATTTCCATCCCAGCTATAGGTCTTGGCCAATAAAGTGCGAACATCAGTATAATCCGGATAGGCCGTTAAAATATTAGTAAGTGTATCCCTGGCTTCCACCCTATTCCCATCAAAGGCAAGCGTCATTGCTCGTTGCAGCGAAGCATCAGGATCTCCCGTATATGGAATTTCCTGAGCATGTATTAGTACTGGAAAACTGCATAGAATTAATCCATGGCAGATATATTTCAAAGTATTTTTTAAATCATTCATATATATCATCTTCAAAATCAAGGAAGCCTAAATTACCGCTGTCGAACAAGGTTTGTTCCTTTTTCATTTTTTCTTCAGCGCGTTTTATCTTTTGGTACAGTTCATCATTCTCAATACGGTTTTTTCTTATCAGTGCTTTCACATCGGCTACTTTATAATTGGTGTCTGCCCAAAAATAGACGTCAAGAAGAGCCGAATACCCATCTGCGTATACTGGGTATTTTTTTATCGCCGTTTCCAATATAGTTGCTGCTTGTGCGTATTCTTTGTTCCAGGCATGAATACGACCCATAAGTATTTCCGTATCTGCGTGTCCAGGTACCTCTTCCAAAATATGCTGACAAAGAAGCAGCGCTCTTTCCCGTTTTCCTTCTATAGCCAGATCGCGCGCAGTCTTATATGCCCTATCATAGTCATCACTGTTAAAGACACTATTGATCCAGACCATATCCGACTTGCTTTCAGGATTTTCAATTGTAATTTTCTCGCCCTCTGTAACCGGAATTAACTTGTTCTCTGCTAGTTACATAGGTATTGACTGCCTTAAATTTCCTGAAGTCTTCTTTGATCGCCTTTTTGTTATCTTCTTTTTCCGGCCTGAATAAACTTAGGTCGGCTCCTATCTCATAAAAAGAAGAACCGGAAACACAATTATTTCCTACAATAAATTCCTGAATATTCCCCCTGTGGCGATATAAGGGGATTATTTTACCCGCTTTAAAAAACCCTTTATGCAAGAGACCATCACCCAACCAGGATACTTTATCAGGGATTTGTATATTATACCTTGAATTCAACAAACCTGCTATAGAAGGCAGTATATCTGTATGAGCAACCAATGAACCTAGACGTGCAGGTGATTTTAAAAGAGGGCTATAGATGATCAGAGGCACCTTATACCTTCCCAGATAGTCTGCCTGGGGCAGATCTGTTAGGTTATGGCTCCCGGTAATCACAAAGATGGTATTCTGAAATTCGGCTTTGCGCCTGTATTGTTCTATAAAGTTTTTTACAGCCTCATCTGTATATAAAAGGCTGGCAAAAATCTCATCATTTTTATTGATCAGTCTTCTATTCCTACTTGCTAACTTTCCTGAATTCAAGATCTTTTCTACTTCACTTATGTATTTGTCTTCTTGTGGAATATTGAATGGATTCTTGGTACTTTGAGTAAGGAAGACATCCAATCTTGGATGATATGTACTCTGAAAATCTTCGTACCATTTTCGAAATAATTCCCCATCAGGATAACCTAAAGAAATACCGGCTGCATCTGTCTCTTGCTGTGAATATGAAGGACCATAGGCCTTTCTGCTAACCAACAGATCTATCTGTTCTTCAAATAAGAATTTTCCTAGATTGTCTAAGGAGCTATTACCTCCAAAATTGAACGAAGTTTGGTAGTTATTTGTCTTTAATATTCCAAAAAGTGTCTCTCTGTCTGTTCTGGATATATTATTGGTAAATCCATTTTCTCCAAAAGGCAAGGATCCAAAAATAGATGGAATACTAGCTACAGACTCCCCTGTATTGCTTAGATAATGAGGCCAGTACAAGGATTCCTTCAATAATGAGTTTAAATAAGGCATAAACGCTGCATAAACAGCTTTTTCACCAACAAAATCGGCACCTACCCCATCCATTACAATAAAGACCAAATTTGGTTTTTTTTCACCCAAAGAAAAATAATCTGCCAACTCATTTGGCGGATCGAAGGGTTTTAACAGTGGGTATTCCTGAGTCCCTTCATATTTATTGAAGTCAAAGGAAACCTTGGTTTGATGATATAAGAGATACTGTGTTTTATTTTCATTTACAGGATTCTTCCTGGAGATCAGTGTGGCCAGGAAAAGACTGAAAAGTATAATAGTGAACGGATACATTCTATTGATCAGCGAATAAATATTGGCAGTGATCTTATAGAACAAATACATAAGAACGGAACAAGCCAATAAAAGAATTGGTGCTCCATAAAAAAGCCTGAGACCACCATTATTTTGGATCCTGTCATAAAAACCTGCTCCTAAAATCTCATAGTAGTCTACATAGTAGTTGGTTAGCAACCCCTCTGTGACCAACAACAATAATAAAATTATTGTTACGGTCTTAAATCCAAGATTTGCCTTTATCCGTTCCAGGAAGTTGAATAAAAATGCAAGGAATAAGGCACTTAAAGAAGCAAAACCAAGATGGTGGACAATTAAAAGAAAAATGCTCTTATTTAGAATACTATCGAGCACACCAGACCAATACAATCTTGTATTCTGATAAAGCGCCATAAACACCAGACATAGAAAAAAGGATAATACAAGACGTGTAAAGTCTCTCAACTCCTTTCTCTTAGATCCTATGTTAATATCTACCTGCATGTTTTATGCTTTTGCAAATCCTTTTCTGACCTGTGAACCCCAACCAGATTTTATTTTAAATAATTTTTTATAGTTCCCTCTTACCGATGACCACACCACTATAGGATGAAAAATAATGGGTTCTAAAATGGCAAAGATCATAAGCGTCAAAATATCCCTGGTCCTTGAATATTGATTGTATGAGTAAACTTCCCATAGAATTGCATAGAAAGAGAACATGATAGAAAAACTATAGATGGTAGCCGTAATGGCAATAAAAAAGTCCCAGTTCAATATCCCTAAATACAAAAATGCAATGACTGCAATGCACCCCAAAAATTCCAGAATTGGTGCCAACCATTCGTAAAAGAACCAATAGGGATAGCTCAACATGCCTAACCTGCCGTACTTAGGATTAAAGAACATATCCTTATGTGTAAAGAGGGTTTCTAAATTTCCTCTGGACCATCTATCACGCTGGTTCATGAATATTTTTATGTCCTCAGGAACTTCTGTCCAGCATAGGGGATCGGGGATATAGGCCACATGATAGGGCTCTTCTATATCGTGCATATGCCGTCTCATCCTAAATATAATTTCCATGTCCTCCCCTACCGTAGTTGTATCATAGCCCCCTACTTCTAATGCAATTTCCCGATCAAAAAAACCAAAGGCACCAGAAATGATCAAAAGACTATCCAATCTCGCCCATGCCATTCGGCCAAGTAAGAAAGAACGGGTATATTCAAGTAGTTGAAATTTGGCTAGCCAATTCTTAGGCAATCGAATCTCTTCAAGTGTACCACCAGTTATTTTACAGGAATTGGCTACTCTAATGACCCCTCCAACGGCAATCACCCGTTTTTCAGAGTGTTGGTAAAAGGATTTTACCACATGTAATAGAGCATCGGGTTGTATTAGACAATCAACATCAATACATCCAACATATTTATTTTCAGATAAATAGATCCCTGCATTCAAGGCATCGGATTTTCCACCATTCATCTTATCTACCACTGTCAGTTTCGAAAATGAACGTTGGGTAGATTTATAGATGCCTCTTATTTGTTTCGACTTTATCTCCGGATCTATCTTTCTATCGATCTTTTCAAGTTTATATCCTTCAATCAGTTTCTGCAGCGTATCATCCTTGCTTCCATCATTCACCACCATTACCTCGTAGTTCACATATTGCAGGGAAAGGAGCGATCTTACATTTTCTACGATCGTTAGGCCCTCGTTGTAAGCCGGTGCTATAATTGTAATGCTTGGAGATAAGGGTGAACCCATCGTTTTTGAGATATCTCCAAAACTATTTTTGTTTTTATAATGAATGGAATTCCTGGTTGCCAGATAGGCCATAAGAAAATACAGCGCAAACAACACGGAAGAGAACACCATAAACACGATGTTCAAATATTCTAACAGTATGTTGAATAATCCGTTGTCCATTACTTATTGAGATCCTTTATTTTTTTAATTTCACGGGCATCTAAATCAAAATTCAAAGAAATTGAGGGCTTCTTCTTTTCTGTATCTGCCCATTTTACAATGCTATCTGGCGTTTGTTTATCAGTTAGTTCAGTACGGAGCTTTTGTACCAGTTTGGAGGCAATATCTTTTGCCTTTTTGCGAACATCCCTGTTAGAATCTTTGGATAAGGTTTGTAGAAAACACAATTCTTTGTCATCGCCCAGGTCCAGGATCTCATCCAACAAAATAAGTTTAGATTCTGTATCACAATGGCGAAAAAGTTCTTCGAAAATGCTAAAACCAAAAGTGGGGGCATTTGGTTGCACGATGCTCTCTTCTTTAGGAGGTTTTTCAACCCCATTATCTTTTGACGTTACTATTTCTCCGTCAAGATCACCCCAGTCTACCATCGAACAAGCATCAGTTCCTTCTTCATGCTGATCTATTACAGACGTTTCCTCCACCTCTAAACCACCATTCTCTTTTATTGGTTCAGGTAAGATTATTTCTATCCCATTGACTTCCATCGCATTGATCTCCTCAATAAGGGCCGGTAATTTATCAGCTTCGGCCTCGTCATGTACTACAAAGGGTAAAAACTTGAAATTCAGGTATTCTACCTCTATGTTTCCCTGCAGGTCCGGGACCTCTACCCTGCTCAGAATATCCTCCAACTCTTTCCTAAAGCCTTCATCCGGGTGCACTTCCTCAAAGGTTACATCCAACTGACTGAATTTAGGATCCGACTTTCTTTTTTGTTTCTTCTTTTGTTTCTTTTTTGCCATTTTAGGTTGTTTTTGAACTACGATGGGTAAGAAATCCAGAGGCAAATATTTAACCTCAATACTAGTATCTTCAATTTCTGAACGGTCAAGGATCTCGTTGAGTTCTTCCATAAAACAGTACTCAAAAATATCCAGGTCCTCCAGGAAAAGTTCATTTCCTTCTTCCGTGATCACCACCTCTTCTTCTGTTGTTTCTAGGGGCTGCACATCCTCCTTACTTTCAATTTCTAAAGGCTTTTCAAGCTCTATTTCTTCTTCCTGAACAGCCATTTCCGAAGCAATTTTGATAGCAGGATCGAGGTTTTCCTCAGGCAGTACCGTATTCGGACTTATCGCATTGATGCTACTCAAAGCTTTGCTCTTCACATTAAAATTTCTCTCCTTTTCATAGATCTCAAACAGGTTTGGGATTATTTCATCTGAGCCCAAAACGCCTAGTGCATCGAGGATAAATATTTTGGTAGTCTGTTTCGATCTTTTGAACGCCGCCTTTAGCATCGGAATAGCTTCTTTGATCCCAAATTCCTTTATACATTCAATGGCCGCTTGTTTTACTTCATCATCCTTGTGCTTTAGCAGTTCGGTAACCGAACTATTTGCGTCTGTCTGGTTAAAATGTCGAATAAGGCGAAGTGAGAAAAGAACCACATCCTTATTCTTAGATGTAAGCCATGCTCCAAATTGTGGGGGAATAAAATCTTCCTGATCCCGAAGTATTTCTAAAATCTTGATTTGTTGCCATTCTGAGATGGCGTATTTGTTTGTGTCGAGAAAGTGAGTGATTCCTTCGTGTTTTAAGGAAACAGTTGCAATCTGTGCCTGCTTGCGGATCACACTTCTTTTGTGATTAATATATTTTTTAATAAAGGTATAGGCCTGTTCTACCTGCATCTGTGTTAATTCCACAATGCCTTTGGTTACAATTTCCCAGCGCCAGCTGTTTAATTTTTGATAGGCATCCAGATGTAAGTCAAAATCCTGATATAAGGTTAACAATCGTAGTCTTGCATCCCCGGTAAGATCGCGTTGCAGGTCTAAAAGTATTTCTTTAAGAACGCTGCGATTGATGGGGTCTTTTATAAACTCCCGCATCTCCACCTTTAGTTCTATGTACTCATACTTTTCCTCCTTACTGGCATCTTCCCCATAAAAGAGAAAATTACTGATGATAGGGGTAAGTTGTTTCCTTCGATCGTTAATGTTTTTCGTCTTGGCAGATAGACGATTCCTAAAGAAGAAGATAAAAGCAAAATAGAGTAAACACAAACTTCCAAACAATACACTAAGATCCCACAAAAGATCCGTGTGGATCTTTGGGACACTAATGAGTGTAAATGATTGGTATGTGAACACTAGTTTATTCAATAATTAAGCTTTGTTTAATTCTCTTGTTACTCGCACCAACAATTCTGATGGACTCACGGGTTTTGAAATAAAATCATTTGCTCCTAGCTCAAAGGCGGAAAGCACGTTCTCTTCATTACCTGCCGATGAGATAATAATGATGGGCACTTTTGAACCCAGGGTGTTCCTGACAAAATCGACCAGTTCGAGGCCGGAGAAATAAGGCATCATGATATCACTTACAATGATGTCTGGCATCTCTTTTTCCAGTTGTTCCTTCACTTCTCTTCCATCACGGGACCAGTGCACCTTGTACCCGGCCTTGTCTAAGCGATAGTTTAGCAATGAAGCCAATAATTCATCATCGTCTGCTAACAATATCTTTTTCATGATTAGTTTCTTTTACTTCTCTTTTTTTAATCGGGTTACTTCGGCATCCAAGGCGAATTCCACCATGGGATATTCTGTTACAAATTGTTGGTACAGAAAGTTCATTTGGTCATAATTTCTGTCGTTCATACAATGCTCATGTAATTGCTGCACCAGGATGAGAAGGTTCTGAGTTTGCATCATTGCCAAACCCGCTTTTAATTTATGAGTGGAAAATTGTAATTGTTCAAAGTCTTTGTTTTGGAGGTGTAACTTGGCCTTGCCAATAAATTCGAGCGCATTCCTCTTGTACAATTCTACCAACTCCGCGAGCATGTCTACTTCTCCCATGCAATCTTCCAATATCTCTGTCAGATCTAGTTTGGTCAACTCATCTGCCTTTGGCGTAAGTTCCTCCTGGTCCTTCAAGCTGCCTTGAAAGTCCGTTGATTCTGGCTTTGTAAATCCATACTGGATCAATTTGTCAAGGAGCTCTTCTGGTGTATAAGGTTTTAAGATGAAATCATTTATCTCGTCTTTGCTGGCTTTTTCTTTATCCTTTACAGAAAAATCGGCCGTCAAGGCAATAACAGGCACTTGTGAAATCCTTTGCTGTTGATTGGCCCTTATACGTCTGGTAATTTCATATCCATCAACTACCGGCATATGCAGATCCATAAATACTACATCTATGAGCTCATCTTCCAATATTTGCAGACCTTCCACGGCATTCTCGGTAACAAAAAAGGTGCAGCCCCAACTTGTAAGTCGTTTTTTTATAAGATATTGATTTAAGGGATTATCCTCAAAAACGAGCACTTTTAAGGTGTCTACAGCTTGTCTATTTTCTTTCTTTCTTGTTTTCATTTTTGAAGGTTGTTTTTTGCCCAAGGTATAATCAAGTCTAATTGTAAACTGTGTTCCTTTATGCAGTTCGCTTTTTACTGAAATAGCACCGCCCAGCCTATTAACGATCTGTTTTACGATGCTTAATCCAAGTCCGGCTCCCCCATATTTGGAAAAGGTGTGCTGGTCTGCTTGCCGGAATGCTTCGAAGATATGTTTGAGATCTTCTTTAGGTATCCCAATACCAGTATCCGCAATGATGAATTCTATAGAACACTTGTTGTTGTGGATCCCTATCAACCGCATACTAAGCGAGACACTTCCCTTTTCCACGAATTTGATGGCATTTCCCAAAAGGTTGAGAAGTACTTGAGATAGCTTTGAGGGATCTCCAAGCAGATTCACCGGAATGTTAGGGTCTGTTTTTACTTCGAAGGCGATCTTTTTGTCAACGATCAATGTCTCACACAAATACGCAACTTCTTTGATCAGATTTTGCATGTTAAATGGAACTTCATTGAATTCCTTCGAACTGGCCTCAAGTTTTGAATATTCTTGTAACTCATCGATGATCTCCATCAAAAATCTTGAAGCGGCCTGAATGGCATGAACCTGTTCTTTTTGTACTTCGTTTAAAGCCCCTTCCTGTAAGAGATCCGTAAAGCCAATTATGCCGTTTAGGGGAGTTCTGATCTCATGGCTTACTTTAGCTATAAGCCGCGATTCCTTCTCGTCTGCAGATGTTGTTGATCTGTGCTTATCACGGTCTATGGAGTTGTTTTCAATTCTTTCCGGCTCAAATCCCCAGATCTTGCCCTCCAATTCATTTTTAAACCTATCAAATGATTCTTTAAGTCGGGTAGCTTCTGCCGTGGTTAATTCTTCAAAAGAGAAACTGTTAAGTGCTACTTCTAAATCGGAAATTTGGCTAAGTAGGTTTTTGGATTTCAAGATGTTGGATTTGGTCAAACAATTCTTTACTAAAATCCCCCTTTATAGGGGGGCTGACAATAAAATGTTACCTACACTGTGTATTGTGTTGTCAAATAGCTTTATTTGTAGGTCTAAAAAAGCGCCAAATGAAGTATTTCATCCAATTTTTATGCATTTTAACGATGCTATCCTGTGCGGATTCTAAAAACAAAGACAAGGAGGATCTTTTAGCTAAGGCAAAAAGAATCCATGAAGCTGTCATAACGATCGACACACATGACGACATCAACGTGAAAAATTTTACGGATAGCATAAACTATACCCAACGTTTAGAAACACAGGTTAATTTGCCTAAAATGAATGAAGGCGGACTGGATGTGGCCTGGTTTATTGTCTACACAGGACAAGATTCATTGAACGCAGACGGCTACGCACGTGCACATGAGAATGCCGTGTCCAAATTTGAGGCTATTCACAGACTTTGTGAAGAGTTCGCACCAGATCAAATAGGACTTGCCCTCACCTCAGAGGATGTAAGATCTATCCATAAATCTGGCAAGAAGGTTGCCATGATAGGCGTTGAGAATGCCTACCCGATAGGAGAAGATCTTTCCAATTTTGAGAAATACCAAAAAGTGGGAGCCCGTTATGTATCACTTTCGCATAATGGCCATAGTCAGTTTTCAGATTCTAATACGGGAGAAGCAGATAGCATATGGTTATATAATGGTTTAAGTGAACTAGGTAAAAAGGCTGTATATGAATTGAATAGAGTTGGAATAATGATTGATATTTCTCATCCTTCCAAGACTTCAATGATGCAGATGATAGCGCTGAGCAAGGCGCCAATAATAGCCTCACATTCTTCCGCCAGAGCCCTCTGCAACCACAGTAGAAATCTGGATGATGAGCAATTATTGATGCTTAAGGAAAATGGTGGAGTGGTCCAAACAGTAGCATTTAGTTCTTATCTTAACACTGAGAAGGACGAGGCCCATAATGCCTATATGAAAGAACTTTATAAGCAGGTAGCCGATTCTCTTGGCCTTCCCTGGTATGAAAGGTCCCAATTTCGTTCCCTTACCAGGGAACAACAGGTAGCCTTTATGGAAAACTACCCTAAGGTAATGTCCTTAGGTAAGGAATTGGCGAAATCCAGAACAGATGTGCCGCCAGCAGTAAATGTGTCAGATTTTGTGGATCATATCGATTATATGGTAGATCTAATAGGGATTGATCATGTAGGTATTAGTTCCGACTTTGACGGCGGTGGTGGTATTGAAGGTTGGTCTGATGCATCCGAAACACTGAATGTAACCATAGAGTTAGTAAAACGTGGGTATACTGAGGAAGAGATAGGCAAGTTGTGGGGTGAAAACCTGATGCGCGTATTAGACCAGGTACAAGCAGTTGCCAAAGAAATGGGCTAATTTAGTCGTCATCTTCTGCAAGGCGATCTTTTACATATTCTATTTTGGTCTTGCCATGTGGCAAAGGCTTTCCATCGGGGTCGAGATTCACCATGATGATATTATCTACCGTAAGGATGGTTTCCCTATTCATTTTATTGCGTGCTTCGCATTTTAGGACAATGGAGGTCTTGCCAAATTTTACCACCTTAATACCGATCTCTACAATATCACCCTGATGGGCAGTACTCATAAAATTGATCTCTGACATATATTTAGTGACCACCTTTTTATTCTCTAATTGAATAATGCTGTAGAGAACGGCCTCCTCATCTATCCATGAAAGCAAACGCCCGCCAAATAAGGTCTCATTGGCATTTAAATCTTCTGGTTTTACCCATTTTCTTGTGTGAAATCGCATAATCCGAATTTTAGCACAAAAGTACCACAATTTCAAATCCGTCTCCTAAAGAAAGTCAATACTTGCCATTAATTGTCAATCCTATAAATCAGAACAGATAAAATTATCAACTCGGGAAAATTGAGGGGCCTGGGCTACTTAATTCATTTGTTAAACATATCAAAAGGATCTTCATTAATCCTCGGGAATTTAAGAAATTGGTGAAAATTTCAGCAGAATGATCCTATTCGTAGATATGGACGAGGTTATGGCAGATACCTATACTGCCCATATAGAGCATTACAATGATCGCTTTAAAGAATCGCTTACAAAAGAGGAGTGTATGGGGTTCGAGGTATGGCAAAAGGTGCCTGTAGAAAGAAAAGATACCATATGGGAACATTATTACAAAGATGGTTTCTTCAGAAATTTGCGGCCAATACAGGATAGTATTGAAATACTGGAGGAACTAAATAAAAAACATTCTGTCTATGTGGCCTCTGCTGCCATGCAATTCCCTAATTCACTTTTAGAAAAGCACCAATGGCTCGATGAACATTTCCCTTTTATCCATTGGAGAAATCGAATCTTGTGTGGCGATAAAAAGATCCTGCGAGGAGATGTCCTCATTGATGATCGCAGTCATAATTTGGAGAACTTTCAGGGAAGGTCCATGATCTTTACTTCACCACATAACATCCATACCAATCATTTTGAACGGATGGACTCCTGGCAGGAAATAGCCAAAGAACTTCTTTAAAAAGAAGAATGGAAATTTGTTTATAACGCCGTTAACAAGTAATTCACTTTTGTAGAAAGCCCCTATTTGGAATTTCTAATTTTATAAAACTTCAAAGATGAACGATAGAACTACCGAGCTTCTGAGGTTTCGGCCCTTATTGCCAAATGCCCGGGTAACTGAGGAGATGAGTCTGGATGAGCAGTTTCAAAATGCTACACTAAGGCCCATCATTAAATTCCAGAACAACCTTTTGGTCGCAGCTTTCAGAAATTATGCCAACAAGCATAAGAACTCCTTTTATGAACTCACCCTTCCGAAAAGACTGGAATACATAGAACATGCGGTTCAAAAAGATATGAAATTTCGGAATTCCCTCAAGGGTATGATCATAGGCCAATTTACGGTTGAAGAGTACGAAGCCTATATTCAAAATTCCTCAGCCCTCAATAAGAGAATGATGAATATGGTCGTTGAGAGAATAAAAGATCAGGTGCAATTATTTGAGCTTGCACCATTAGTCTAACAATGATTCTCCATTGAGGTTGGTAGTGAGAATATCACTCATTAGATCAAAATAAGGACGGATCCTTTTAAAGGAATCGTTTACTACGTTGTGAAAATCAGGGCTAAATACTTCCGCATCGGTGAAATTCCTGACAAAAATGAATTGCTTCTTACGGATGAGGTCTATATCCGGATGATCTTTTTCAAAGCCCTTTGGAGCTGTCTTAAGTTCCTCACCTGTAATACTCCCCCAGGTTTTTCTAAAAGCAGGTTCCGCAATTACTTTTCTGAACACGGTAGCATCCATTTCCAATTCCTTTCTAATTCTGAAAAGATCTTCTTTATTTGGCTCCCAAAATCCGGCAGCTATAAAGGTTTCACCCGGTTTAAGCCGAAGGTAATATCCACCTCGCAATCTATCCCCTGCCCTGGAGAATGATCCGGCAAAATGTGTCTTAAAAGGGGTTTTGTCTTTTGAAAAGCGCACATCCCTATAAATACGGAACATTTTTAGTCGCTCAATATCGTCATGGAGCCGCATCTGTTCCATTAGCTGCTGATAAAATCCTTTTACCCCGGTCTCCAGAATTTTGTATTGATCTTTATGTTCATTGAACCAATCCCTATTATTGTTGGCAGTCAGGGTCTTTATAAAGGCAAAAGCCTCTTTATTTATGACGATTTTTTCCATAAGGAATGTCTATTATTCAGATTTATCTTAAAGTTAACCTTTTTGAAGGAGGCTCTTTTTAATTAATGATTAATTTTATTTTGAAAACAACGCATATGGATACTCTTACTATCATTAATAAAATAAAGGCACATAAGACACAACCTAACCTTAGATTTCGACTTAAAAAAGAAACGGAGGCCTTTACAGATCTGCTTTTCCTATCCCTTTTTGATATGGAAACGCCATTTGATGAAAATTTGCCAGAGCTGGCCAGACAATTCGATCGCCTTGTGGAAATGGCCTGTTGGGATCCTCATAAACCCTGTTCTTCCGCCTGGAATGAATATCTTCAAACCCTTCCAACGGTATTGGAGAAACTTAACCTGGATGCGATCGCCATTGCCGATTGCGACCCGGCTTCCTTGTCTATTGAAGAGGTATACCTGGCCTATCCTGGATTTTACGCCATCGCTATTTACCGGTTGGCACACGAATTATACAAGAAAAAGTTCCCGCTGGTTCCAAGGTTAATGACCGAATATGCCCATAGACAAACAGGAGTTGACATTAACCCGGGGGCCCATATCGGGAAATCATTCTTTATAGATCATGCCACGGGTGTGGTCATCGGTGAAACAGCTGTGATTCATGATAATGTGAAAATATATCAGGGAGTAACCCTGGGAGCATTGTATGTTGCCAAAGATCTACGTGAAACAAAAAGACATCCTACTATTGAAAATAACGTTACTATCTACGCCAACGCCACTATTCTTGGAGGTGATACCGTTATTGGAGCTAATTCTATCATTGGGGGAAATGCCTGGCTAACTGAGTCTGTGCCCCCTAATTCAACAGTATTTCATTCTCCTGAAATAAAAATAAGAACAAATAATAATGGCAAATAGTCTAACAGATCTAATAGGAAATACCCCTTTGGTAACCTCCAAATCCTTAAATACCAATCCAGATGTATCCTTGTATTTTAAGTTAGAAGGACAAAATCCGGGAGGTAGCGTAAAAGATCGTGCTGCCTTAAATATGATTGCCAGTGGACTGGAAAGAGGAACATTTACCAGGGATTCCAAATTAATTGAAGCAACCAGTGGAAATACCGGAATTGCTCTGGCGATGATCGCAAGTTTATACGGCTTGTCCATAGAGTTGGTAATGCCCGCTAATGCCACTGCAGAACGCGTTCAAACCATGAGAGCTTATGGCGCCACAGTGACCTTAACCAAAGCCGATATTGGCATTGAAGGAGCAAGAGACCATGCAGAAATGAAAGTAAAGGAGGAAGGGTATATAATGATCAACCAATTCTCAAATGACGATAATTGGAAGGCCCATTACAAGAGTACAGGTCCTGAGATCTGGCAAGGCACTCAGGGATCTGTTACCCATTTTGTGTCCTCCATGGGTACAACAGGAACCATCATGGGGACATCGAAATATTTAAAGGAACAGCGGCAAACAATAGAGATCGTTGGAGTGCAACCTACAGACGGTTCCAGCATACCAGGGATACGTAAATGGCCCAAAGCCTATCTCCCAAAGATCTTTGATCCTAAGAGAGTAGATAGAGTTATTGAAGTTAGTGAACAAGAAGCGAAGGAAATGACTAAACGCCTTGCAAAGGAGGAAGGGATTTTTGCCGGGATGAGCAGTGGAGGTGCTACGGCAGCAGCTCTCAGACTAGCTAATGAATTAGACCATGGGGTCATTGTCTCAATCATTTGTGACCGCGGAGATCGATATTTGTCTTCTGATCTGTTTGATTGAGAGTGATCAACTTTTTCTTATCTAGTATTGCGAACTAATTTTAGTTGTAGGCAGAATCCTAATCTAATGTTTTAATTATTCGGTCAGTAATCAATAGAGAATGAATGGCATCTCGGTAGGTTTGAAAGGCGCTTAGATCATTGTGCCCTCCTCCTTCAATGATTATGTAATCTGTCTACTTACCTTCCAGGCTGCGGTATAGCTTTTGTGAAGATTGGATGGACACTACTTTATCCTGATCACCATGGAGAATTAAAATTGGGCAGTTGGCAGCCTGTAGATACTGATACGACTTAAATTGATACTTTAGTAATGAGTTCAATGGAAGAATTGGAAACCTATCTTGTGCTACATCAAGCAAACTATAAAAAGGGGTTTCCAGAACAAGTAAAGAGGGAGTATGCATGGAAACCAAATAAGAGGCCATTGCCGTCCCCAGAGATCTGCCGTATAAAATAATTTCCTCTTCCTTGTACCTCTCCGAAACGTATTTATAAAATAACTGAGCATCACTTAGTAAAGCTCCTTCACTTAAACTTCCGGTACTTTTACCATAGGTTCTGTAATCCATTATGACCACATCGTAATTCAACTTCACAAAATATTGTGCCACTTGTCCCCAACGAGATAGGTCACCGGCATTCCCATGAAAGTAAAGGATTACTCCTTTAGGATCTTTTCTTTTGAAATGGAGGGCATTCAGCTTTGAACCATCATCTGAAGTCAGGTAAAACTCTTCAAAGGGCTCGTCAAAGGAAAAGCTATAATTGGCAGGCAATTTACTTGGTAAAAAAATTAGTTTTTCCTGTAAGAAATAGAGCATAGTCAAAATAATTAGAACACCTGTCATAAGGCCCAATAAGACCCTTTTTGCTTTAAGCATGGCGCTTGGATACATTGTGTTTTACATGAATACTAGATCCTTCCAGGTTCACTTTTTTTGGTTTTGAAGTTATGATGTCATTGAGCATTTTATGATAGGCTTCAAACGTATTTAAGTTCTTGTGCCCCCCTCCTATTACAGTATACAGGGTGGTTTGTGAAGGCCTTACCTTGGATAGTCTTACACTAGTTTTATAAGGGATAAGATTATCATCTGTGCCATGTATGATGTGTATAGGACAATTCACATATTGTAACCATTTATAGGTAGGCATTGGAAATTTTATCAAAAGGGATAAAGGCATAAAAGGCATGAATTTCTTTGCGACGTGTTTTAAACTGTAATAAGGAGCATCCAGAATTAGCATCCTGGGATTGTTCATGGAGGCTAACTTAGTGGCAAACCCTGAACCAAGGGAACGGCCGTAAAGAATAATATACTTTTCATCTACCTTCTGTTTTATTTTGTCATAAACCACTTGCATATCGCGTTTTATGGCTTTTTGAGTACGCCTTCCGGTGCTTTTCCCAAAGCCCCGATAATCAACCATAAGCACGTCATACCCGTGTCTGGTGAAATCAACCGCAAACTTCCCCCAGCCTTTTATACTTTTAGAATTACCCTTGAGATAGAACACTATTCCCTTTGGGTCTTTTGCTTTAAACCTCAGGCCATTGATAACGGCGCCATCCCGAGTTTCTACATTGTATTCCTCGGTCTCCTGATGTTCGTAATAGAATTGAAAATCTGCAGCCAGTTTCTCGGGTTTAAACATGAGGTAGTCCTGCAAAATATAGACCAACAGACTTATTAGGAAATAAGCAGCGACAAGAAAGATTATAAGATATCCCCACCAAGGCATACAATACTATTTCTGAGTAAGGTACAATTTATTACAAAAGCAGCTTTTCTATCTACAGATGTTACGATTTAAATTAGGTCAGATCCAACGTTTCCTTTTAAAATATATCAGCATAATTATGAGGATAACAAACATCCCACCCAAAACCACAAAATATCCATTTTCCATATGTAATTCGGGCATATTGTCAAAGTTCATTCCATAGACACCTGCAATAAAAGTTAGTGGAATAAATATAGAGGCCATTACAGTCAGAACCTTCATCACCTCATTCATTTTGTTGCTAACATTGCTCATATACATTTCCATCAGGCTCATGACCATTTCACGATAAATCTGAAGGGTTTCATTGATCTCCAAACAATGATCATGTAAATCTCTCAGGAATAATTTTGTGTCTTTGGCTATTAAAGGATGTTCCGTATCAATAAGCCTCGCTATTAGCTCTTTTACAGGAGCAATATATCTCCTTATCCGCAACACTTCTTTTTTTAATTCCTGAATTTTATGGGCAGTTTTTGGTTTTGGCTTTTGATAGACCTCTTCTTCCAATAATTCTATCCGCGCATTAATGCCTTCAAGGACCACAAAATAATTATCGATGATGGCATCTAACAAGGCAAAGAACAAATAGTCTGCTCCCCTGCTCCTAATTCTGCCTGATTTTCCTCTTAGACGTTGCCTAACCGAATCGAACACATCTTCTTTTAATTCCTGAAAAACAAGAACTTCCTTGAGGAATAAAGTAATGGCTACATGTTCTACTACAATTTGCTGTTCGGCATCCAAATAGATCATCTTAAACACCCCAAAAATATAGGTGTCATATTCGTCTATCTTGGGGCGTTGATCTGTATGTACCGCATCTTCGAGGACCAAAGGGTTTAGGTTAAAAGCTTTACCCAATTTTTCGATAAAGCTTTCATCACTTAAACCAATCAGGTTGATCCATTTTATTTCATCGCTCTTTTCTTCAAGGAGCTTTTCTACATTCACCGGGCTGTATTCATCCACCGAATCTTCAGTATAAGCGATCACATCCAGGGTGCTTATTGAATTGTCCCGATCACCCATATAAGTAATGGTTCCGGGTGCTTTCCCTAATTTCTTATGGATCTTTGATCTCTTTTTGTGAAGTAGTTTAATTGGCAATTGCATTTTGGCCATATATCTAGACTTTCTTTAAAGATATAAACAAAATAGCGCTACTGAAACTTCATGTTCTTTAAAAATAATCCAGAACCCGGGGCAACATATGGAATTAACATTTTATCGTCAGTATTAAGTGCTTTTTGAAGAGCACTCAACTCTAATTCTCCCTTGCCCAAAAGAACTAAAGCGCCCATCATCATTCTTATCTGGTATCGCATGAATCCTGCCCCCTTAACCGAAAGCGAATAACTCTTTTTAGGAAAAAAATTGGCAGTGAACTCCTTGTTTTCTACAATTTCACAATGATATATAGTACGCAATACCTTGGTGTTGGGCTGAATCCTCGCTGTAAAATTTTGAAAATTATGTGTTCCTTCGAAAATTTTGGCAGCCCTCATCATTAAGGGAAGATCTAAATCATCCTGGAAATTAGCCATGAACGGAGCACAGAATGGATGATTCTTGGTGCCAAATGAAAAAATATAAACATACTCCTTGATCTTGGCATTTTGAATGATATTCTGTTCAGGATTAGCCTCCTGTATCTCTAATATTCGAATGTCTGATGGGAGGTTCTTGTTAAAGTCGTGCATAAAAGCTGGCAAGTCTTCAATAGGAGCTACGGGTGTCAATAATTGAAATGCCATTTTTAGGGCTGAAACCTTTGCATCTGTCCTTCCTGCTCCAAGAATTTTATACTGTTTTCCCGGATCAATGAATTTCAGCGTTTTAAGAAGCATTCCTTCAAGTGTTTTTTGGCCAGGCTGCTTTTGCCATCCACTGTACCTGAAACCTAAGTATTGCACCCATACTAAATAAGCATACTTCTTCCTGTTCATTATTCTTGTAAAGTCCATAAATATAACCATTCCTTGTATTATCAAAATAATTAGTAATCCAACCTAGCTAGTATCAGTATCCAGGTGGAGCCGTTGTTGACAATTCCTATACCAATCAACGCGCTATTTAAAAATTTTGTAATTTGGAGACACAACAAATAAACTAACTGAGATGAGTAAAAATCCAACTACAAAACCACCGGTATGGTTCTGGATAGTAAGTGTACTGGCATTATTATGGAACCTAATGGGCGTCATGAATTATTTAGGAAGCGCCTTTATGAAAGAGGCAATAAAAGCAGAAATGACACCCGAACAAGTTAACTTAATGGAAAGCACTCCGGCATGGGTAACCGCCGCGTTTGCCATAGCAGTTTGGTTTGGTGCCGCTGGTTGTATAGGACTATTACTGCGAAAAAAATGGGCTAAATCTGCTCTTGGCATGTCCCTTATCGGTGTTCTAGTAGAAACCGGGTATGGATTTTTTATGACCAATGCTACCGATGTTTACGGCCAGACTGAGGCTATAATTATTCCCTTAATGGTCATTGCCATAGCCATCTTTCTGATATTTTTCGCCCGTTTATCCGAACGTAAACTGTGGATCGTCTAAATCTGGTGCTTAGTACTTTTTAAGCCTAATCATTCATTTTACTCGGCATATTCACCTTTGCGGGATATTTCATTAATAACTATATATCAGGGTACTCTAGTTTTTAAAAACAGCAGGGGTATTCTGATATTTTACTTTATTATAGGGACTTTCACCACACTTTTTTAAGCATACTCAACATTCCTTACCGTTCACCGATTTGTTTGAAATAAAGGTCTCTTACTGCCCGTTCTAAGATCGGAAAAACACCACAATCCCAAGTCACCTACTTTATGAAGCACTTAATGCGACTTATTACATGGAAAAAGTGCTTTATACTAAGCTTCAGTATTCTACCTCTACTAATTTTCTTTAGTTTCTACGGTCTTTATACCAACAAATTCTATTTTCTAAAAGTAGATAATTACATATTCTCGCTTCTGATGATCATTCATGTATGGTTTTTAAATGCATTGCGCCAACTAGAGAAGGAACCTCATGCCCATATGAATATTACCCGCAATTTAGAATACATCATGTATGCTATCTTTTTGGTGTATCTATTTAAAATAGCGGAAACTTCCTATATCCTTTTAAGCTATTTTGACTATTCAGATCTTGTGTTACCATCAACATTTTTGCCGGTTGGACTCTTTATTCTAATGCTTCAATTCATTTTACTGATCGTAACCTTTACAACTTTTAAACATAGAATAGAACAAATAGGCCCATATCGTTTTGATAGGGTCCACAAATAACAGACCTCATGAAAGAAACATGAGACCTATGTGCTATGGCAGCACAAAAAACCCCGCTTTGAGCGGGGTTTTTCTATAGTTTGCTGATAAATCCTCCGTAGAGATCCTTAAGCTTATATCCTTTGGTATACCTGTGCTTACTCAATTTCTTGTTAACTACCAGACCCCAAAGTAAAAACTCCTTTAAAAAATAAGAATCGCTTTTTGATACCTTAGGTTGATGTTTGCTGATTAATTCTTGCAGCGGAGGAATACTATCAAGGGCTTTTTGATATTCTACATCGGTTTGGTCATCCAGTAATTCAATACCCTCCCGATCAAAGAACCAATGAATAAGATCATCATATGGGCCGTCTGTATCTTTTTGTTCCAATTTCAATATAGCAGGAAAATAATTTGGAAAGAGACTTTTAACGGCATCATCGATCAGCATAAGGGCCACCGTATCTGCACCTTCCTGCTCACCTTCATAGACCAATTCTATTTTTCCGGTAATAGCAGGAATTACACCCATAAAATCGGATAGTCGAACGCTTGTCTTTTCTTTACCTTGCGAAAGTGCTCTTCGCTCCGCGGTACTCAGAAGATTCTCATAGGCAGTTATGCTCGTGCGGGCACTTACCCCACTTTTAGCATCCACAAATTCACTGGTTCTGGCCTCAAAGCTTATCTGCTCCAAAAGGTCCTTGGCCAAATTAGGAACATATACGGTATCGGTTTGGCGCTTATCTAACCGAGCTTCCTGTGTAGTGATCTTCCTGGCAGTTGCTATTTCTTTTGGATAATGGGTAAGAATTTGTGACCCTATCCTGTCTTTAAGAGGAGTAACAATACTTCCCCGGTTTGTATAATCCTCCGGATTTGCAGTGAACACAAATTGAATATCGAGTGGTAGTCGAAGTTTAAAGCCCCGGATTTGAATGTCGCCTTCCTGTAAAATATTAAACAAAGATACCTGTATACGGGCTTGAAGATCCGGAAGTTCGTTGATCACGAAAATACAGCGATTTGCCCTGGGGATCATCCCAAAATGGATCACCCTGTCATCCGCATACGATAATTTAAGATTCGCAGCTTTAATTGGATCAACATCACCAATAAGATCGGCCACAGTTACATCTGGAGTAGCCAGTTTTTCGTAGAACCGTTCATCTCTGTGTAACCAGAAAATGGGGGTTTCATCTCCTTTTTCCTCAATAAGTTGCCTACTATATCTGGAGATAGGTTTCATCGGATCATCATTGATCTCAGATCCTTCAACTACCGGGATATATTCATCCAACAAATGAACCATAAGCCTTGCCAGACGTGTTTTAGCCTGCCCTCTTAGCCCCAAAAGATTTATGTTATGCCGGGAGAGGATAGCTCGTTCTAATTCCGGAATCACTGAGTCTTCGTAGCCCCAGACTCCAAAAAAAGAATCTTTTCCTTCTTTGATCCTTTCTCTTAAATTATTTCGCAACTCATCTTTGATACTAATGGATTGGTATCCCGCTTTTTTTAATGCTCCTAAAGTTTTTATCTTCTTGTGATCTAATTTCATATGCAATGGATGTTTTCTTTATTCTTTAGCAATTATTATTTTAATCTCTTTCTTCTGTTCTGTTCATAATCCTCGAAGATCATTTCCCCCAAACCTTGTAAACCGGTGAACAGTGCCTTCCCCTTGTTCGCTTCAGTGAAATGCCTTACAAATTGCATTAAATATGGGTCCTGGGCAATCATAAAGGTCGTTATTGGGATATGCAACTTACGTGCTTGCCTGGCCATATTGTAGCACTTCTCGACAATTAAATCGTCTAGTCCCACACTATTCTTATAATAAGTACCATCTGGCAATCGCAAACAACTTGGCTTTCCATCAGTGATCATAAAGATCTGCTTGTTGGTATTCTTTTTTCTTCGCAGCATATCCATTGCCAATTGCAAACCGGCTACGGTATTCGTATGGTAAGGCCCAACTTTCAGGTATGGAAGATCTTTAATAGGAATTGGCCAGGCATCGTTTCCAAAAACAAGAATATCAAGGGTGTCTTTTGGGTACCTAGTGGTGATCAATTCTACCAGTGCCATCGCCACCTTTTTAGCTGGTGTAATCCTGTCTTCGCCATACAAGATCATGCTATGGCTAATGTCTATCATTAGAACGGTGCTCATTTGAGCCTTATGGTGAGTATCTTCAATAACCAGGTCATCTTCAGTAAGAGAGAATCCATCCAGACCATGATGTATCTGTGCATTCTTTAAGCTCTCCGTCATGGAGATCCTATCTAGTGAATCTCCGTAGTGATATTCCCTGAAATCGCCCGTATGTTCATCTCCTATTCCGGCTTTACCAGTTCTATGGTTCCCTGAACCACTTCGTTTTATCTTACCAAAGATCTGATCCAGGGCCCGCTGCCTTATAATGCGTTCCATTTTAGCGGTTATAGACAAAGATCCTTTTCCGGGATTCCCTTTTCCATCTCCACCTTCACCCTGTTCTATTTCTTCCCGTAAATAACCCTTGGCCTTTAGATCTTCTATAAAGTCGTCAATGGTATAGTCTTCATCTGTAAGATCGTATTCCTTGTCTAGTTCACGAAGCCAATCCAGGGCTTCTTCTACATCACCGGAGGTATGTGTAATTAGCTCTTGAAAAATCTCAAAAAGTTTTTCAAACGGGGTTTGATCCGGAGCATTATACGCTGTGAATCTGAAGCCGGTTCTTGTAATCTTAGCCATCCTATAAAAATACTACATTTCACAAAATGCCCCGATCTTTTATAGAAACCTTAACGGTTTGATCTATTTTCGTTTCGATGGTAACTCTTACATCTAAATTTTTAAAAGCTTTTATCAAAACCCCACCGCTTTGGTTAGACCGGCAATTTGGTATAGAGCAGTTTGTGTTTCCTGAGATCGATTATGTTGCCGTAGATGATAGTAAGGTCCCTGCCAGCATGCGATTGGGCCATAAAATGGAACATCTTTTCAAGAATTGTCTTCAGGGTCAGGTCACCTACGAACTCATCGCACATAATGTAGCTGTAAAAAGAGACAACAGGACTTTAGGGGAAATCGACTTCCTATTAAAAAACAAGAGAGATGGGAGAATTCTTCATATAGAATTGACCTATAAATATTATTTGATAGATACAACACTTGGTGAACCAAAGTATCAACTCATAGGCCCCAACAGAAAAGATACATTCTATGCCAAGTTAGAGAAACTAAGAAATACCCAGTTCCATATTCCATTTTTAAAGGAAGGAAAAGAACAACTAGCATTGCTAGATCTAAAATCCGAAGACCTTACCCAAGAAGTTTGTTTTAAAGCGCAATTATTTGCACCGTATCAACATTCTGAATTGGTTATTAAACCCTTTAACAAGCATTGTGTTGCAGGGTTCTGGCTACCTTTTGAGGCCTTTACTTCCTCAAAATTCCAAGCATATGAATATTATTTACCTACTAAAGATGAATGGACTGTAAGTCCTTATGATAAAGGCTCTTGGATGTCTCATTATGAACTTTTACTAGAACTAAATATTCTCATGTTCAAAAAGCGGTCACCCTTGATTTGGATGAAAAAAGAAGAATCGGTTTTTGAGAAATTCTTTGTTGTTTGGTGGTAGTTAATGATTTATTACTACAATAGACCTGATTTATAATCACTGGCGTTGCTCCAAAACTTTTACAACGTCTTCCAGGCCAACTCCTTTGGCTCGCAATAATATCAGATAATGAAAAAGCAGGTCGGCTCCTTCATTGAGGAAGCGTTCTTCATTAGAATCTTTGGCTTCAATAACAACTTCTACTGCCTCCTCTCCTACTTTTTGTGCAATTTTATTGATCCCCTTTTCAAAAAGTGAGGCTACATAACTTTTTTCAGAGGTAGAATTGTTTTGTCTATCAGCAATAACAGCTTCCAGCTGTGTCAGAAAGCCATAAGACGCCCTGTTCTCTGTATTCCAGCAGGTGTCCGATCCTTTATGGCAGGTAGGGCCGTTAGGCGTTACAGATATAAGTAGGGTATCCTGATCACAATCTTCAGTTATTTCCTTAACAGCAAGAAAATGACCACTTTCTTCTCCTTTTGTCCAAAGCCGCTTTTTTGTCCTGCTGTAAAAGGTAACCTTTCCTGTATCCAGGGTTTTATCGAGAGCTTCCTGATCCATATAGCCTAACATAAGTACATTTTTTGTGCTGGCGTCCTGAATGATGGCGGGTACAAGGCCATCTTTATTTTTATTAAAATCTACTTTCATTTTAGGTTTTTTAGTGTCCTTATAAGTTTTTATAACCGCATAGGGATGTTTCGTTCAAGCAGGTAATTCTTTAGGTCCCTTATTTCTATTTCTTTAAAATGGAAAACGCTGGCAGCTAAAGCAGCATCTGCCTTTCCCTTTGAAAAGGTATCAGCGAAATGATCCATATTCCCTGCCCCGCCAGAAGCAATGATGGGGATGTTTAAGGTCTCAGATAATTGTGCAAGTGCCTCATTGGCAAAACCATTCTTGGTTCCATCATGGTCCATGGAGGTAAAGAGAATCTCTCCTGCCCCCCGCTCTTCTACTTCTTTAGCCCAATCGAATAGATCAATATCTGTGGGCACTTTGCCACCTACTAAATGTACTTTCCAGGTGTTATTTACTCTTTTGGCATCAATGGCGACCACAATACATTGTGAACCAAATTTTGCAACCAATTGATTGATCAGATCCGGATTCTTAACAGCTGAAGAATTTATAGAAATCTTATCTGCCCCATTGTATAACAGGGTACTAACATCTTCAACCGAAGAGATACCACCACCCACTGTAAAGGGAATATTTACCTTTTCAGCAACCCTTTTTACCAAATCGGCCAGGGTCTTTCGTTCTTCTTCAGTAGCTGAAATATCAAGAAAGACCAATTCATCCGCACCTTCTTTGGCATATCGCTGCGCCAACTCTACAGGGTCTCCGGCATCGCGAAGATCCACAAAGTTTATACCTTTTACGGTGCGCCCATTCTTAATATCCAGACAAGGAATGATCCTTTTGGTCAGCATTTATTTCTCATTTTTTGTATTTAGATCTAAGCCCTGATAAAAGCCAAGATCTTTATTCTTTAAAATCTTTGTCCAAAAGGCGATCTGACCTGTGTGATAAGACAAGTGTTCAACTACATGTAATACAATGCCCTGCCCACTTAGTTTAAATCCCTGGACGGAATAGGATTTGATCAATTCTTCATCCTTTAATCCATGTAGAACGGTTTTAACCTCGTCCATAAGTTCCTGCAACATATGGTTTAGTTCTTTTGCACTATAACTATGCGTTACAGAGAATTCCAGATCACGTTGCCGAAGATCTTCCTGACCTCCCAAACCGGCGAGTATATACTGTGTGATATTTCCTTTCAGATGAATAATTATATTTCCTACGCTATTGGAGGCTTTATTTGGTTTTTTCCATAGTTCCTCTGTGGACAAGAGGGCTGTACTTTTGGAGATCTTGTGCAGGCTTTCTTCCATTCTGAAAATGGCGTTCTCTACAACGTCTATGGCCAGGTCTGATCTGTTGTCTTTCATGATTTCAAAATAAACTCTTCCAATTGTTTCAAACTAATTCTGTTCTCATAAATAGCCTTACCAATAATGGCTCCCTCACATCCCAGATCCCTCAAAGCGTGCAGATCTTCATATTGGGCAATACCTCCGCTGGCAATCAGCTTTATCCCCGGAACTTCATCCTCCACACCACTCAGACCTACAGCGGTCTTAGTTTGTGCTGTTTTTTGTAAGATCTTTTTGTAAAGCACCAGGGAAGGGCCTTCCAGCATTCCGTCTTTACTTATATCTGTACAAATAACATACTGAATTCCTTTTTTCTGATAGCGTTGAATAAAGGGAACCAATTCTTCAGTGGAGGACTCCTGCCATCCGGAAACGGCTATCTTTTCATCCATAGCATCGGCTCCTAAAATTATCTTCTCAGCTCCAAAACGAGATAACCAACTAAGAAAGGTTTCACTGTCCTTTACAGCAATGCTACCCCCTGTAATTTGATCTGCCCCTGAGTTAAAGGCAATGCGAAGATCTTCGTCTGATTTGAGACCCCCGCCAAAATCGATCTTTAAAGATGTCCTGGAGGCAATTTGTTCTAAGATCTTGTAATTAACAATATGCTTAGACTTGGCACCATCGAGATCTACCAAATGTAAGTGCCTAATACCATGTGCCTCAAATGTTTTGGCAACTTCCAGGGGGTCTTCATTGTAAACCTTCTTTGTGGAATAGTCTCCCTTGGAAAGTCGGACACAACTTCCTTCTATGATATCTATGGCTGGAATAATTCTCATTATTAGTGTCTTCTAGTGGTTAAAGGGTTACAAAATTCTTAAGAATACGTTCCCCTACCTCGCTGCTTTTTTCCGGATGGAACTGTACTCCCCAGAAATTATCTTTGCACATGGCACTGCTGTACAAAAGTTCATAGTCAGAAATCGCAATGGTCTCTTCGCACAACGGCGCATAATAACTATGGACCAAATAAATATATTCCTTCTCCGCAACATCTTTAAAAAGTGGCGTTTTTAAGTCAGTGATCTGATTCCAGCCAATTTGAGGCACTTTTACTTTATTCGAAAACTTTACCACATCCACATCAAATATCCCTAAGCCAGTGGTATCACCTTCTTCCGAATACCTGCACATAAGTTGCATCCCCAGACAAATACCCAATACTGGCTGTTTGAGCCCAGGTATTACTGTATCTAAACCACTTTCCTTTAATTTGGTCATGGCGCTACTTGCTTCTCCAACACCCGGAAATATTACTTTGTCTGCCTGTTCAATGATATTTTTATCACTGCTTAAAATAGCTGTATAACCAAGTCGTTGCAATGCAAATTGTATGCTTTGTATGTTACCTGCCCCATAGTCAATGATCACTATCTTCATATACCTTCTTATAACATGCCTTTGGTAGAAGGCAATATCATTTTTTCCTGATCTCGTTTTACGGCCATTTTGATCGCCTTGGCAAAAGCCTTAAAAATAGCCTCTATCTTATGGTGTTCATTAGTTCCTTCCGCTTTAATATTGAGATTTGCCTTGGCACCATCTGTAAAGGATTTAAAGAAATGATAAAACATTTCAGTAGGCATATCCCCTATTTTTTCTCGCTTAAAATCTGCCTCCCAAACTAACCAATTACGGCCTCCAAAATCAATGGCAACTTGTGCCAGACAATCGTCCATAGGAAGACAAAAGCCATAGCGTTCAATTCCAAGTTTAGAGCCAAGGGCTTCGTAAAAGACCTCTCCCAGGGCTATAGCCGTATCTTCAATAGTATGGTGTTCATCTACTTCCAGATCTCCCGCAACCTTAATATCTAAATCTATTTGTCCATGACGCGCCAGTTGATCGAGCATATGATCGAAAAAGGCAAGTCCGGTTGATATATTTGAATTCCCGCTCCCATCCAAATTCAATTGAATGGAAATCTGGGTTTCTTTGGTATTGCGGGCATGGGAGGCTATTCTATTTTCGCTTAGGAGATATTTATATATTGCTTCCCAAGAATCAGTTTCTAAGGCAATGTAAGATCTGATTTCTTTTTGATCTATAGTGACTTCATCACTCCCCAGGTCTAGATTATTTTGAATAAAAATACCTTTAGCTCCCAGGTTTTTCGCCAATTCCATATCTGTTAGCCTATCCCCTATCACATAGGAATTATGCAGATCATATTCCTCGGAAAAATAGTCGGTTAATAGTCCGGTAGCCGGCTTACGTGTCTCAGCATTTTCATGTGGATACGTTTTGTCTATCAATACCTTCTCAAACATGATCCCTTCTTGTTCCATGGTATTCATAATAAAATTATGTACCGGCCAAAAAGTGTCTTCGGGATATGACTCAGTTCCTAAACCATCCTGATTTGTAACCATTACCAATTCATAAGAAAGTTCTTTGGCTATTTTACCCAGAAATGTAAATATACCCGGATAAAAAATTAGTTTTTCGAAGGAGTCTATCTGTTCATCGGCTGGCTCTTTAATAAGAGTGCCATCCCGGTCTATAAACAATACCTTTTTTTTCTGAACTGTTTTCATATTAATTCTTTTAGCGCCTTTATCAAACTGCCATTTTCAGCCGGAGTACCCACGGTAAAACGCAGAGTATTTTTACAAAGGGGTTGTCCTGAACGGTTTCTCACAATAATACCTTTATCTAATAATTGCTTATACCTTCTATTTGCATCGTCAACTACAATCAAAAGGAAATTGGCCTCACTGGGATATATGTGCTTTACAAAGGGAATAGATCTTAGGGCTATTTCCAGTTTTTTTCGTTCTTCAATAATGGTGGCAACTTCCTGTTCCACCTCATTTTTCCGCTGCAGCCTTTCCTTTGCCTTAATTTGAGTAAGTTCATTTACATTATATGGTGGCTTTATCTTATTTAAGATATGTATGATCTCTTTAGATGCAAAACAAGATCCAAGTCTTATAGCCGCCATACCATAGGCTTTAGACAAAGTTTGAGTAACTACCAAGTTCTTATAAACCGATAGTTCACCCAACCAGCTTTCTTCTGTTGAGAAATCTATGTATGCCTCATCTATCACTACCAGACCATGAAAATGTTCTAATAACTCTTTGATTTGGTCTTTAGGAATACAATTCCCGGTTGGGTTATTAGGCGAGCACAGAAAGATTATTTTGGTGTTGGTATCTATTGTTTGAAGGATCTCTTTTACATCTAATGTAAAGGATGGAGTTAATAATACCTTCCTGTTCTCAATATTATTAACTGATGCCAGCACACTGTACATACCGTAGGTAGGGGGTACTGTAATGATATTGTCCGTTGATGGTTCACAAAAGGCACGGAAAAGCAGATCGAGTACTTCGTCACTACCATTTCCAAGTAAAATACAGTCTTGCTGAACCCCTTTGATAGTTGCTAATGTTGATTTCAGGGATCGTTGTTGAGGATCAGGATAACGATTAACCCCATTTTCATTTGGATTTTCATTGGCGTCCAAAAATATCTTTTCAGAGCCATCTGAAACGTACTCATCTCTAGCTGAAGAATACGGTGTCATGGTCTTTACATTCTCCCGAACCAGCTGATTCAAATTAAAACTCATGGATTTCTTCTCCACACTCATGGGTTCAACTAATTAGTTTACTGTTTCCTTTATTTTGTTCAAACGAAGTGTAACGGCATTTTTATGAGCCTCTAATCCTTCTGCTTCTGCCATTATTTCTATGGTTTCGCCCAAAGAAAGCATCCCTTTTTCAGATATTTTTTGAAAGGTGATGCTTTTCATAAAGCTGTCCAGATTTACACCACTGTACTGTTTTGCATAGCCATTAGTGGGTAAGGTATGATTAGTTCCGGAAGCATAATCACCCGCACTTTCCGGAGTGTAATTCCCAATAAAGACCGAACCTGCATTGGCAATATTATCCAAATAGAACTGTTCATTTTTCACACAGAGAATATAATGCTCGGGGCCATATTCATTTATTAATGCTACAGCTTCCGCATCTGTTGAAACAAAGATAAGTTTGCTATTTGCGATCGCTTTACGTGCAATCTCTTTTCTTGGAAGTTGCTCTAGTTGTAATTCTACTTCTTTCTCTACTTCTTCCAACATCTTTTTTGAGGTAGATACGAGGATCACCTGACTGTCAGTACCGTGTTCGGCCTGACTCAATAGATCGGATGCAACAAAACTTGGCTCTGCTGTATCATCGGCCATCACCAGTAACTCACTGGGGCCTGCAGGCATGTCAATTGAAATGCCATACTTAGTTGCCAACTGCTTGGCTACAGTAACATATTGGTTTCCAGGGCCAAAGATCTTATATACTTTTGGCACACTCTGAGTCCCAAATGTTAGGGCAGCTATGGCCTGGATGCCTCCCACTTTAAAAACCTTGGTTATTCCACACAGATTGGCTGTGTATAGCACAGCTGGTGGCAACGCTCCATTCTTATCTGGAGGAGAACAGAGTATTATTTCATCACATCCCGCTATTTTGGCGGGTATGGCTAACATTAAAATTGTAGAGAACAATGGTGCCGTACCTCCCGGAATATAAAGTCCAACTTTTTGGATAGGTCTTTTTTCCTGCCAGCATTCCACTCCTGGTGATGTTTCCACCCTTACAGTGGCCGTTTCCTGAGCTTTATGAAAGCGTTTGATGTTCTTGTATGCTTTTTGAATTGCCTTCTTTAAAGGCTCCGAAAGGGATGCCTCAGCCTTTTTAAGAGTGTCCTCTCCTACTTGTATTTCTTTCACTGCCACTCCATCGAACTTTTGTGTATACGATCTTAAAGCCTCGTCCCCTTTTTCCTGTACAGCCTTGAAAATGGTATTTACAGTTTCCTCAATATCGCCAACCTTTTGTGTTGGTCTGGAAAGTAGTCCTTCCCATTCATTTCGTTTCGGATCGTATATCTTATTCATGGGATCTTAGATTACCATTTTTTCTATAGGGCATACCAAAATTCCTTCGGCACCTGCCTGTCTTAATTCATCTATGACCTCCCAGAATGTGTCCTTATTGATGACTGTGTGTACGGAACTCCACCCTTCCTCTGCCAGAGGTAGCACGGTTGGACTCCTCATCCCAGGTAATAACTCTAAAATTGTATCGAGCCGGTCATTAGGTACATTCATCAATACATATTTGGATTGCCTGGCAGCCAGAACAGACCGTATTCTGAATTGTAGTTTGCTTAGGATCTCTTTCTGCGCGTGCCCTATTTCAGGGGATACTGCCAATACTGCCTCACTGGTCAGTATCTTTTCCACCTCTTTTAAATTATTTTTAAAGAGTGTGCTTCCACTTGAAACAATATCACAAATAGCATCGGCCAAGCCAATGTTTGGGGCAATCTCAACAGAACCATTAATGATGTGCATCTCTGCTTTGATGCCTTTGCTCTTAAGATACTTCTCTACTGTATTGGGATATGATGTTGCTATACGCTTCCCCTGAAGGTCTGCTATAGAACTATACTTTATGGATTTAGGAACTGCTATAGAAACCCTGCACTTAGAGAATCCTAATTTCTCAACTACCTCTAGTGTTTCGCCCTTTTCAACTAATACATTCTCTCCAATAATGGCAATATCTACCACACCATCCCGGAGGTATTGGGGTATATCTCCATTCCTGAGATAGAATACCTCCATAGGGAAATTACGCGCTGAGGCTTTTAACTGATCTTTGCCATTATCGATCGAGATACCACAGTCTTTAAGAATATTGAGAGAATCTTCATTCAGTCGACCTGATTTCTGTATGGCTATCTTTAATTTCATGTTTCTAAATTTTAATGCTTTAAACGAAAAACAAAACCCGTTTGATTGCTCAAACGGGTCCGGATATAGTATAAATACAACAATACATTCCTAACCTGCTTGAGGGCTGGTATCTGAATGATGATGTGTATTATTGTTTCTCATATTGGAGCAAATGTAGAATTTATTTTCAATCTACAAAAATTTACGCCTACTAATTATTTCCTAATATCAAAGGCATTCCAGTGTCTCCAGAGCCTATCACAACTACTTTAGAATTAGGTGATTCTGCAAGTTTTAAGGTGGCTTCTATCCCCTTATCCTGAAGAATTTTATCAGTTAAAGAAGCACTTAAAATTCGGTTGGCATCTGCCTTACCCTGTGCCTCTATGATCTGACGTTGTGCTTCTTTATCGGCTGTGATCAGTCTAAATTGATATTCCAGGGATTCTTGTTCCTGTCTTAATTTTCTTTCAATTGCTTCCTTAATAGTGGGTGGCAATGTAACATCCCTTACCAATACTTCATTAAGCTGTATGTACTGCCCCGAAACAATTTTCTTGGTCTCTTCATAGATCTCAGCCTGTATGGCATCTCTTTTACTGGAATACAGGTCCTCAGGAGTATACCGTCCTACTACACTTCTGGCTGCAGAACGTATTGTTGGCAATAATATACGCTGTATATAAGCTTCACCTTTCTCCTGGTGCAATTTACCAAGGTCTGCATATATAGGCTCGAACCATGCAGAGGCATCTAATTTTATCTCCAAACCATTGTTAGATAGTACCTGCATTTTTTCAAATACTTCTTGTTGTCTTACCTCATAGATAAAAACCTTGTTCCAGGGTGCAACTATATGAAATCCTTCACCCAATGGAGGCTCGTCAGTTACAACACCTTCATCGAAAGTTCTATATAAAACACCGGCCTCCCCTGAGCCGATAGTAATTGCCGATTTTGAAATGAGGATCACCAAAACTATGATGATAAATACGGCTGGTAATGCGATTTTTGGAAGTTTGTCCATTCGTTTTTTATTTAAATTAAACCATTATATTTTCTGATAAACCATTCTGCAGTGAATGCCAAAATGATAATTCCTAGGATTATCCGGAAATCGATCAAAGATACGACATTTTCAACGCTTTTCTGCGTTGGCAGGTAACGGGTATCAGAAGAAAGATCCTCGATTAGTTTCTCTATCTGATCTGGAAAATACAAGCCTGCCCGAACTTGTTTCCGCGAGTTCAGATAGTTTTCGGTAATCACTTGAAACAAATAAGCTGTTCAAGATTAAAATCTTCTATGGAAAATCGGCCATTTTTTGTAAAGTCGGTCCCTTCAACCGAAACTGTAAAGGAGTATTCTCCGGCTGGAAGATCATTTATGTCCACCTCGTATTCTGAATCTCCTAAGAATAAAATGCGCTCATCAACAAAATTGTTATTCAAACCCTTTAGACTTAACTTCAAAGTAGCACTTGCATCAAAGACATAGGTGGCATCAAAAAAGGAGGCCTTGATCTTTTTTTCAGTGATTCCCTGGTAGATAAACTCGTTGGTCACTGAGAGTCGTTCCCTCTTTTGATCGGTCGTTAGATATAGTATCAATTTATTGATGAAGGTGTCGAAATTCTTAAAATTTTGATCATTTCTAAAACTTTGTATGCGCCATTTCCAAATGTTCTCTCCAAAGAGATAGGCGTGCCGGCCGGTTTCATCAGATAAAATAGGTAATAACGGATCTTGCAGAACAACGCCTTTTATTTGTTGATCTAATATGCTTTCATAAGGTTTGGTGATGAGTATATCGCCAAGGCTGCCCTCAAGCGGAGGAAAGTCGGCCACAGAAAAATCCGAAAGATCGAACAGAGCAAAAGAAGGATTTAAAACAGCTAAGATATCCTCATCCTGATTAAAGTTTGTTCGCTCAATCCCTTTTTGTGCCCTGTTGAGAAAATTCCAGTTTGTATTGGGACCTGTAATTGTAAAAGTATTGACCTTAGCATCCTGTACGTATTGAAGAATGCCTGAAAATGATGGTGTTGGCTGATACAGAATAAGCATATTGTACTCACTTAACTCCTCCTTTGATATGTTAGGACTCACTAAACCAACTGAACGTTGACTGTTGCTTTCTATGGCTTTGATAAGGGCCCCTAGATCCGGATGCATCACCTCAGAAACAAGACCAATCCTTGTTTTCTCATCAATGACCTCAATAGATAATCTTCTTTTGTTATTATATGTATTTCGCTCTCCCCGGATCGGATCGAGGGCAATATCTACTATTTTTAATCCAACTGAATTTGCCTGTAGAGCGGTAACGATCTTCTTAGAATTCTTTTCGTCTGGAAAGATCTAAGATCTCGCGAAAAACAGTTTTGCCATCCAATTGAATGGTGATATTACTCCTTATGGGTGCTTCACCCTGATAGGAAACAAAAAATTCTAAAGGGAAGGTATTCTCCAAAAAGGCATATCTATTTGCATTCACCTGGTTGATCTTTAGATCAGTATAGGTAGTTGTGTCCCCTACCACCATTGTATTTACGGGGAAGTTGACAGCCTTGCCCATAAATTCATAGGCTTCTCCAATGGTCTGATTCCCATCTGACAATAACACGACCGAAGCGGTATTTCCTTTAAATGCCGAATTTACAGAGGAAAGCGCTTTAGAGATATTCGTTGCTTTTTCGTCAAAGGACAAGCTGTCAGAATTCCTAAGTCCAATTCCAAAAGAATAGGTGAAAAGATCGAACCTTTCTTCAAGCTCGTCGTTATTGATTAGTTGATCCCTAAGGCTTACCATTTGCTCCTCAGCATCTCCAGATTTAATAGAGTAAGAATCATCTAGTAGAATGATAAGATCTTGTTTTTCAGATAGTAAGGAGGTTTTTGTAAAGCTTGGGTTTAATAATAAAAGAAATACACCAAAAACACCAATAAAGCGTAGAACAGCTAATGGAATTTGAAGCTTCCTGTTTCTTTTACTTTTATAGAAGTATTGAAAAAAAACAATTAATAGGGTTATAAGCGCTGCAAGGAAAAGTCCTACCAGGGTAGTTGTTTGCATGTATCGCTTCTTTTAATCGCTTTATTTAATTAGTAGATATCACATAGCCTCCATAAGGAGGAAGAGCACATATTGTTAGTGTATGTCTAAGTAAGCATACCTCCATCAACATGGAGAACCTGACCTGTTACATACCCTGAGAGATCTGAGGCCAGGAATAAGCAGGCGTTGGCCACGTCTTCCGGGCTTCCGCCTCTTTTAAGTGGGATTGCGTCTCGCCAGGATTGAACGGTTTTTTCATCCAATTTTCCGGTCATTTCTGTCTCAATAAACCCAGGGGCAATAGCATTGCATCTGATGTTTCTCGATCCTAATTCCAGAGCCACAGATTTTGTAAATCCTATGATGCCTGCTTTTGATGCTGCGTAATTCGTCTGCCCTGCATTTCCTTTTACCCCAACCACACTACTCATATTAATTATGGAGCCATGTCTTTGTTTTAAGAAGGTTCGTTGAACAGCCTTAGTCATGTTAAAAACCGATTTCAAATTGATCTCAATAACCGAATCAAAGTCGTCCTCATTCATACGCATCAAAAGGTTATCCTTGGTGATCCCTGCATTGTTGATCAATACGTCAATGCCGCCAAAATCTTCTAATACAGATACGATCAATGCTTCAGACTCCGAAAAGCTGGCTGCATTACTTTTATAGGCTTTTGCCTTCACCCCTAAATCCGTTAATTCCTTTTGTAAAGCTAATGCCGGACCTTCGCTAGAGCTATAGGTAAATGCAATATTGGCTCCGTGATTAGCAAATACTCTTGCAATACCGGACCCAATTCCTCTGCTTGCTCCGGTGATAATGACATTCTTTCCTTCTAATAGTTTCATATGAATGTGAAGTTACTTTAGATTCTATTCAAAGATACATTTTGTCTCGCGTAAGCCGAAAAAAAAATCCCGATACGATCGGGATTTTTATATTGATGAGCCGTCTTAGCCCATTACTTCTTTTACTTTCTTTCCAATTTCTGCAGGAGAGTCTACCACGTGTATACCGCAATCTCTCATAATTCTTTTTTTGGCCTGAGCCGTATCATCACTTCCACCTACGATGGCGCCTGCATGACCCATTGTTCTTCCTGCTGGTGCAGTTTCACCGGCAATGAATCCGACGATAGGTTTTTTACTACCACTGGCCTTATACCAATTGGCGGCATCTGCTTCTAATTGTCCACCAATTTCCCCTATCATGACCACACAGTTTGTATCCGGATCATTTATCAACAACTCCACTGCTTCCTTAGTAGTTGTTCCAATAATGGGGTCTCCACCTATGCCAATTGCCGTAGTAATTCCCAATCCTTGGCGCACCACCTGGTCGGCTGCCTCGTATGTAAGTGTTCCAGATTTTGAAACGATCCCAACTTTGCCTTTTTTAAACACAAAGCCCGGCATAATACCTACTTTGGCTTCACCTGGCGTAATAACACCCGGACAGTTAGGTCCAATAAGCGTACAGTCTTTATCCTTGATATAGTCGTATGTCTTCACCATATCTTCGATCGGAATTCCTTCTGTAATAGTAATTATGACCTTTATTCCTGCACTGGCTGCTTCCATGATTGCATCGGCTGCAAATGCTGGTGGCACAAAAATGATAGTTGTGTCTGCGCCTACCTTTTCAACAGCTTGTTCCACTGTGTTGAACACTGGTCTGTCCAGATGAGTCTGGCCGCCTTTACCGGGGGTGACCCCTCCTACAACATTAGTACCGTACTCAATCATCTGTTCGGCGTGAAAGGTACCTTCGCTTCCGGTAAACCCTTGCACAATGACCTTGGAATTCTTATTGACTAATACACTCATGGTTTGTTTTTTAATTCGCAGAACAAAAATATAGGTTTGAAAATGATTTGTAAAACAATCGTTCTTTTATTCTTGATTTATTTGTTTTATCAGATCAGGGATCTTCTTCACATTGGCGAGTTGCTTTAGCTTTTCTCTGGCCTCTTCCGCCGGACTACCAAAATACGTCTTTCCTCCTGCCAATGACTTTGCAACGCCAGATTGTGCCAAGACCACTGCATTCTTTCCAATAGTGGCAGCACTGGTTACTCCTACTTGCCCCCAAAGCGTAACTTCATCTTCGATCACCACACAACCGGCTATCCCTGTTTGAGAAGCGATAAGGCACTTTTTACCAATTACGGTATCATGCCCTACTTGTACCTGGTTATCTAATTTACTACCTTCTTTGATTGTTGTGTCTCCTGTCACACCTTTGTCTATAGTACACAAAGAACCTATTTCTACATGATCTTCTATCACCACACGGCCACCAGACAATAACTTATCAAACCCTTCTGGTCTGTTTTTATAATAAAAGGCATCCGATCCTAAAACAGTACCGGCATGTATCTGAACATGATCTCCAATAACACAATTGTCATAAATGGTAACATTGGGATGAATTAGACATCCTTCTCCAATGGTAACATGGTTGCCTATAAAGACATTTGGTTGAATGATGGTATCCTTTCCAATAGTAGCAGAAGTTGAAATGGTTGCTTTCGCACTAACAAAAGGGCGAAAATGCCTGGTAAGCTTGTTGAAGTCGTTAAAAGGTTCATCGGAAAGCAACAAGGCCTTCCCTTCCGGACAAGGAACTTCTTTATTAATGAGCACTATGGTGGCCCTGGAATTCAGTGCTTTATCGTAGTATTTCGGATGATCCACAAAAACTATGTCCCCCGGCTCCACCACATGTATCTCGTTCATTCCTAAGACCGGAAAATCCGCATCGCCTACGAAGTTGATCTCCAGGAGAGAGGCGATCTGTTTTAGTGTTTGAGGAGTTGGGAATTTCATGTTTAGAATCTATTCTTTAGAACGCTCCATATAGTTCCCTTTATCAGTATCTACTTTGATCTTATCTCCCTCATTGATAAAAAGTGGGACATTGATCATGGCACCAGTTTCAACGGTTGCAGGTTTTGTGGCATTGGTAGCTGTGTTACCTTTAACGCCAGGTTCTGTATGGGTTACCTCAAGGACAACACTCGCCGGCATATCAACAGATAATGGCAAGCTGTCTTCTGTATTGAACATAATGGTTACCACTTCTCCCTCTTTCAAAAGTTGTGGTGCGTCTAATGCACTTTCCTGCAAGGCTATCTGGTTATAATCGTCAGTATTCATAAAGTGATACGTAGATCCATCGGCATATAAAAACTGGTAGCTTCTGGTTTCAACCCTTACATCTTCTATCTTATGCCCGGAAGAAAAGGTATTATCCAATACCTTACCTGTAGTGACACTTTTTAGTTTTGTCCTTACAAAAGCTGGGCCTTTCCCTGGTTTTACATGTAAAAATTCAATGATCTTATAAATATCATGATTATAGCGGATGCACAAGCCTTTTCTAATGTCTGAAGTATTTGCCATAAATTCTAATTTGTACTAAAATATCCTTTCATGATACCACGCTGAGAGTCGCGAATGAACTGTAAGATGCCATCTCGCTCTGGTGTGGCTTCCATTTCAGCCTCTATGATCTGCACGGCCTGAGAATTATTATAATTTTTCTGATATAGAATACGATAGATGTTTTGTATCTCCCTGATCTTGTCCGAGCTGAACCCCCGTCTACGAAGGCCTACGGAATTGATACCCACATAAGACATGGGCTCCCTGGCGCCCTTCACATAGGGAGGCACATCTTTACGGACAAGAGAACCTCCTGTAACAAACGCATGACTCCCAATAGAAACAAACTGATGTACTGCCACGAGGCCGGCTAGCACAACATTGTCACCAATTGTAACATGTCCTGCAAGCGTTGAATTATTTGAGAAAATACAATTGTTCCCAACAAAGCAATCATGTGCAATATGACAATAGGCCATAATGAGGCAATTCTTGCCTATCTTGGTCTTCATTCTATCTAAGGTACCTTTATTAATGGTGGCACATTCCCGGATAGTAGTATTGTTTCCTATTTCAACGGTAGTTTCTTCGCCTTTATATTTAAGATCCTGTGGTGGTGCAGAAATGACCGCTCCAGGAAATATATTGCAATTTTTGCCAATGCGAGCCCCTTCCATGATGGTTACACTAGACCCAATCCAGGTTCCTTCCCCAATAACAACGTTGTTATGAATTGTAGTGAAGGGTTCAACCACCACGTTTTTAGCAATTTTTGCACCTGGGTGTATATAAGCCAGAGGTTGATTCATATTATTTCTTTTTCGCTATTTGCGCCATCATTTCTGCTTCGCATACTAATTTATTATTGGCATAGGCATAAGCCTGCATATGACAAATTCCTCTTCTTATGGGTGTTATTAGACTACAATGGAAAATTAAAGTGTCTCCCGGTAAAACTTTTTGTTTAAACTTTACATTATCGATCTTCATAAAGAAGGTCAAATAATTTTCCGGATCCGGAACCGTACTCAATACAAGGATCCCTCCTGTTTGTGCCATAGCCTCAACCTGCAGTACTCCGGGCATTACTGGTGCCCCTGGAAAATGGCCCATAAAAAATGGCTCATTCATTGAAACGTTCTTCATGCCCACAACATGGGTGTCCGAAAGTTCCAGGATACGATCTATGAACAAAAATGGAGGCCTGTGCGGTAACATCGCCATGATCTGATGGATATCCATAAGAGGTGGTGCATTCAGATCGTATTTTGGCACACTATTTCTTTTCTCCAGCTTAATTATCTTAGAGAGCTTTTTCGCAAATTGAGTATTAACATAGTGACCGGGTTTGTTCGCGATTACTTTGCCTCGTATTCTGGTGCCGGTTAGCGCCAGATCGCCGATCACATCTAATAATTTATGCCGCGCAGCTTCATTAGGCTGATGCAGAGTTAGATTATCCAGAATACCGTTGGGTTTTACGGAGAGCTTCTTTTTCTTAAACGCCTTTTCCAGCTTTTTCATAGTAGATTCGGAGATCTCCTTATCTACGTAGACGATGGCATTGTTCAAGTCTCCACCTTTTATTAGCCCGTGTTCTAAAAGCATTTCCAGCTCATGCAGAAAACTAAATGTCCTTGCATCTGCGATCTCCTTTTTAAAATCTGATAGGCGCTCCAGGGTAGCATTTTGGGTGCCTAAAACCTTGGTGCCAAAATCGACCATAGTGGTGACCTTATATTCTTCCGAAGGAATGATAGTGATCTCGCTTCCTGTAGCTTCATCCTTATAACTTATGACCTCCTTTACTATATATTCTTCTCTGTTTACTTCCTGTTCCACGATGCCGGCTTTTTCCAAAGCTTCCACGAAATACTTAGAAGAACCATCCATAATAGGTGGTTCAGGAGCATTAAGCTCTATGAGTACATTATCTATTTCCAGTCCCACGAGTGCTGCAAGTACATGCTCTGATGTTTGGATCTTCACCCCGCGTTTTTCCAGATTTGTTCCGCGTTGAGTATTGATCACATAGTTGGCATCTGCCTCAATTATGGGTTCTCCCTCTAAATCTACTCGCTTAAAGGCATACCCATGGTTCTCCTTGGCCGGAATAAACTTCATGGTTACGTTTTCGCCGGTATGTAATCCAACACCTTTAAGTTCTATTTCTTTCGCAATGGTGCGTTGTTTTGCCATAGACTTATTTTCCATTGTTTTTTTCAATATCATTTATCTTTCCAACTATCTTGGGAAGATTTTTAAAGTGAACATATGATTTATTAAAATCGCCATAATTCAGTGCCGGAGAGCCCTGCAAAAATTCATCATCTTTCACATTGCGACTAATTCCGGATTGTGCCTGAATTTTTACCCGGTCCCCTATGGTAATATGGCCAACGATGCCAACCTGTCCTCCTATAAGACAGTTTTTACCGATCTTGGTAGATCCGGCTATGCCAGTTTGCGCGGCAATAGCTGTATGTTCGCCAATTTCAACATTATGAGCGATATGTATCTGATTATCTAATTTTACACCTCTGTGCAGTATTGTTGAACCCAGGGTTGCCCTGTCTATAGTTGTGCCTGCCCCTATTTCTACATTTTCCTTTAATACCACGTTTCCTGTTTGAGGCACCTTAATATACTCGCCATTGGTATTGGGTGCAAATCCGAATCCGTCTGCTCCAATAATTACCGCACTGTGTATAACACATCCCTTTCCCACGATCGATTCTGAATAAATCTTAGCGCCAGAATAGATGAGTACATCATCTCCTATGGTAACATTATCACCAATATATACATTAGGAAATATTTTTACATTATTCCCAATTTTCACATTGTTCCCTAAATACGAAAAAGCCCCCAAGTAAAATTCGGAGCCATAAATGACAGTGTCTGAAAGAAAAGCAGGTTCTTCAATACCTGTTTTGTTGTTCTTAACCTGATTGTAGTATTCGAGCAGCTTTGAGAAAGATTTATAGGCATCGTCTACCTTTATCAAGGTAGTGTTTAACTTTTGTTCCGGCTTAAAATCTCTATTAACTATAGTTACAGAAGCTTCGGTATTGTATATGTAGTGGGTGTATTTCGGATTCGCCAAAAAGGTAAGGGATCCTTTAACTCCTTCTTCTATCTTCGCCAGTTTGTGTACAATGATCTCAGGGTTACCATGCACCTCGCCTTCTAAAATACCTGCGATCTGACTGGCTGTGAATTTCAAGAGTTGATTTTTTGTCTTAGGTTACAGTCGGACAAAAGTAAGAAAAATTACGAAACGCTTTTCTTGGGATAACAGATATAATGCTTCGTCACTGTTTTAGACAATGCTTTTAAATTGAGGTGATCTGACGCCTTCGCTACATCAATGATCTTTGAATTCCCCATTAAGATGTTTATGTTCTCATCATCCTTGTTATAAGCAGTGTTCTCTATAGTTCCTGTGAATACAAAATATGTTGCTTCTTCCTCTGTCAGATTATATTTTAAGGCACACTCCTTTAGCTGTTTAAGAATTCTCTGAGGCGCAATGGGATTCTTTTTGATCTTAACTTGTAACAACTCGCGATGCAAGATCATTTTGCTTAAGCTCGATAGGACAAAATCATCATGATGTTGCCATTTCTTAAGAGCAGCTAATATGTCGATGTCATCCAGGGCCGAAAATTTTAAAAGAATGTCATGGGAAATAGTATCCTTTCTAACCGTATTTTTAAGAAAATACAATAAGGCATCACTGGCCTCAATTAGCACGTCTTGTGCACTTAATTCTCTGGCTCTTCGCAAGACGCGTATCAACAGTTGTTCTGCTACAATACCAGTCTTGTGAAGGTATACCTGCCAATACATAAATCTCCTTGCGATTAGAAATTTCTCTACGGAATAGATGCCTTTTTCTTCTATTACCAACTCGCCATCTACTACATTGAGCATGGTGATCAAACGTTCAGAATTAATATTTCCCTCAGCAACTCCGGTGTAAAAGCTATCTCTTTTGAGATAATCTAATCTATCCATATCTAATTGACTAGATACTAACTGATTCAGGAACTTTTTGGGATAGGTCCCTTTAAAGATTTCAATGGCCAACGTTAAACTTCCGTTAAACTGCTGGTTAAGACTCTGCATAAATAAGAGCGAAATATGCTCATGGCTAATGCCATCCACAAGACTGTGTTCCATTGCATGAGAGAAAGGTCCATGACCTATATCGTGGAGAAGTATGGCCGCTAAAAGACCATTGGCCTCTTCATCAGTGATCTCAACATCCTTATAACGAAGCACTTGAATGGCCTGCTGCATAAGATGCATACTTCCCAGGGCATGATGAAACCTGGTATGATGAGCGCCAGGAAAAACCAAATAAGATAATCCCATTTGGGAAATTCTGCGCAATCGCTGAAAATAAGGGTGTGCTATTAGTTGGAATAGTTCTGTGCTGGGAATTCTAATAAATCCGTAAATTGGATCATTAAATAGCTTTAGCTTCCTGGTGGTGGCCAATGTTTCATACTTTAAGAGGTAAATATACGGACTAAATGAACAAGATTACAATACTGTGGGTAGATGACGAGATCGATATGCTGAAACCTCATATCCTTTTTCTAGAGGATAAAAAATATTCGGTTGTTACCTGTAAGAGCGGACAAGAAGCTCTGGAGGAGATAGAAAAGAATAGATTTGATATCGTTTTCCTGGACGAGAACATGCCCGGACTTTCGGGCCTGGAGACCTTAACTGAGATAAAGAACCTGGAACCAACCTTACCGGTAGTGATGATCACGCGAAGCGAGGAAGAGTTTATAATGGAAGAGGCTATCGGATCTAAAATAGCAGATTATCTTATTAAGCCTGTAAATCCAAACCAAATACTACTTGCTCTAAAAAAAACACTGGATCATTCCAGATTGATCTCTGAAAAGACCACTTCTAATTACCAACAAGAATTTCGGAAAATATCGATGGACCTTTCCATGGTGAATACCTATGAGGAATGGGCAGACCTTTATAAAAAATTGATATCGTGGGAATTGCGGTTGGAGGAGATAGAAGATTCCGGAATGTTTGAAATATTGGAATCTCAAAAAACAGAGGCCAATAATCATTTTGGGAAGTTTGTTGAAAAAAATTATGCCTCATGGTTTACCGACGGGGACGCACCGGTAATGTCTCACACCTTATTTCAACAATGGATCAAACCAGAGTTAAAGGAACAGCCCACCTTACTTGTGGTGATCGATAATTTGAGATACGACCAATGGATCTCCTTTGAAGATGTCCTAAATCCTTATTACAAAAAAACTAAGGAACGGCCCTACTACAGCATTTTACCCACTGCCACACAGTATGCGCGTAATGCCATTTTTTCTGGACTTACACCATTAGATATGGAAAAGAAATACCCCAAATGGTGGAAGAATGATACGGATGAGGGAGGCAAGAATCTTTTTGAAGACAAGTTTTTGGAATCGCAGTTAGCAAGGCTTGGGCTAGATCTGGAATGGGAGTACCATAAGATCAGCAGCTTAAAACAGGGGAGGAATCTGGTCCAAAATTTTAATACGCAAAAGAAGAATGATCTAACGGTGATCGTTTACAATTTTGTAGATATGCTCTCCCATGCAAAAACGGAGATGGGTGTCATCAAGGAATTGGCCTCTAATGACAAGGCTTATAGGTCCTTAACTGTCAGCTGGTTTAAGAATTCCCCTTTGTTAGAGATCATCCAAAAAGCCAGGGCGCTTGGGATGAAACTGATCATTACCACAGATCATGGAACTATCAATGTACAACATGCCTCCAAAGTAATTGGGGACAGGGAGACAAGTCTTAACTTGCGGTATAAAACAGGGAGAAGCCTGTCCTACGAAGCCAAAGATGTGTTGGAAGCCAAAGAACCGGCAAAGATCCATTTACCTAATATCACCATGAGCAGTTCTTTTATTTTTGCAAAGAATGATCTGTTTTTTGCCTATCCCAATAATTATAACCACTACGTGAGTTATTACAGAAATACCTATCAACACGGTGGGGTTTCCCTGGAAGAGATGATCATTCCCTTTGTGGTGTTAGAACCGCGTTAGACAGATCATAATTGGTACAGAAAGATTAATGATCTAAATATGATCCGCCGAGGACCTCTGTTATCTCATCATCAGTACCAATGGAAAGTGAGATTTGTAAGCTAAGACTAAAATTATTTTGGTAGTAATAGGTCTTACGCCCTCTGTCATACCCTACCATAGCCTCAAAATCTCTGAGATAATCAATGAGGTTATAAATAGAGCGTTCACTAATATTCATTTTACAAGCTAATTCGTACGGAGAACCTGTACACTCTTTTTCGATAAGAGTATGAATCCTTTGCAAACGCTCTAATGTCTTTATGGTATTCATCCTATCAGGTATCTTAAGAAAGTGAACACAGGTACGCTTATAAACAACTATATAAATATATAGTATATTTTCTATATTTCATAATTATTTAATAGCAAAATTTCAAATATTCACTAAAATGTTATCTTTTTCATTGAATTTCTTATATTTGTTTAATCAATCATAGATTATTTACTCGATAATGCTAAAGACCATAGACCGCTTAATGCAATTTATTACTCATGCCGGATTAAGCGCACGTCAATTTGATCTTTCCATAGGGGCCAGTAATGGGTATACGCTCCGAATGAAAAAGAACAATGCATCTGTAGGTAGTGATGTTATTGAAAACATACTCCGTGTATATCCGCAACTCAATGTGATTTGGTTACTGACAGGGGAAGGATCTATGTTAAAGACGAAAATACAGGCAGAATCTCTAGATTTTGATCAACTTTCCAGCGAAAAACAACAAGAAATAGAATCCATAATAGAAAAGAAGATCAAAGAAAGGCAACAAGAGGATCTGGAAAGGTTAATGCAAGAAATCCGGGCAGAGATCAAAGGATCAAAACCTAAATAATCATCTTTTCATTAAGTCAAGTTTAAGCAATAGTTCCTGCTCTAATTCCTTAAGTTTAGCTTTGTAATAATCAACATCTCTATCCGGATGCCCATCTTTAATTTCTTTATATTTTTTGGTTATTTCATTTACGTGTTCCCCTTTTAACTCATCTAAAAGATCTTCCACTTCTTTGCAAATTACTTCATAGATCAATAGTAAATCCGTTTTGTATTTTATCCATCTAGAGATAGCTGCCACTGCCAGGATATTCAAGAGTACTAAAGGAAATACATTTAGATTACCCATGGCTTCTAGCACACTTACATCCTGGAAAGCTTCCCAAAATTGATACGAAAAAATAATCAAGGGTGAAAAGATGGCATATTTCCACCAGTGTTCCGAAGTTATAAACCAAATTGAAAGAAAAATAATCACGACTATCTTACGTGCTACAAACCACAAAAAAGTGCGAACATCAATAAACCCATTACTTTCGACTGTGAAACCCAATATTTTTATATTCATTATCTCCTTAGGAAGTAGATAAGGTAGATACCAAACGAAGGTCATTAGAATAATTGATAGAATTAGGACCAGATCAACACTTGTTTTATTTTTCGATCTAACGTTCTTTATGGAATAATAAATGTTCTTTAAATTTTTATCAAGAATCAAATGGAGGTAATAAAGTTTCTTGAAGTAATGCTTTAATGAAAGACTATACTTTTCTTCATGCAGGCTGTTCAGCTTACTTTGTATTAACTTAATGTTTATTTTATACTCACTTCTTAATAGAAATTGAAGATTAACATAAATTGACATTTGGCGATATTTCCTGGCTATAAAATGATCAAAACCGACAAGGCCAACAACCAGAATTATACTCAAAATCATGGCTTTAGTAGATAATATTGCTTCTTTCAAAGACGGAAAAACATTCAATACATATAGCAGTGCTAAAAAATAAGAAGCCAGAAGTGGAAATAGAAAATATTTCCACTTCTTTGTAGTTGTAGAAAACATCATTAAAAGAAGACTGAATGGAACTAAATCATTAAGAAAAAACCAAATAAACGCTTCATTATTATTAAACCGATGGCTAAAACTATAATCAAAAATAATTAACTGTGATTTATCTCTACTGAATAATAAATGAGCATAAATAAAGAAAGGAAGAATAAGAATTAATATTGCAATTAATCCATCTTTATTATACTTTCTAGCTACATTTTGCATCTTTTCGTATTTAAAATAAAACGGGCTTAATAGACTAAAAAGGGATTTTATATTTGTTTATTAATTTTAAGTTGAACTTATGAGCTGTAAGTTCTAATATCAGTAAAACACCATGAAATATACAAATTTTTGAATATATGAAGAAAATATTCTATACGAAAAATGAAATTGATGATGTGGTATTAAATTTGTCAAATTCCTTGATCAACAAACAAGTGGTTTGTTTTCACGGCCCTATGGGATCTGGGAAGACCACTTTAATCAAATCTTTGGTGAAACATCTGGGAGGCATAGAGCAGGCTAGCAGTCCCAGTTTTGGTATCGTGAATGAATACTATTTCCCGGATGGGACTATTTTGGGCTATCACTTTGACTTTTATCGATTAAACGACCCCGTAGAAGCCCTGGACCTTGGTCTGGAAGACTATTTAAATCAGGATGTGTGGATCTTTATTGAATGGCCCGAAAAAGTGGCCGACCTCCTACCCCAGAATTGCCAGCATCTTACCCTAAAGATCATTGATCCGAGCACTCGGGAGCTCACAATGGACTCCTAAAATCATTAAAAATTGGAATAATATCGCACTCGGTGAACTACACGAGTTATCGTCCAAATACCTATTTCTTCGATAAATTGCATTTTTTCTCCGATTAAATGCATTTTAATTGAATCATATTTCCTATATTTGAGATGAAAATGAATCCAATTCTTAATTTAAACCTGAATTACGATGAACACTAAAAAAATCTTTTTCGGCTTAGCAACAGCGCTAATATTAATGGCAGCCGCCTGCACGCCTAATACAGCAGAGGATGACCAAGTTTACGAACAAGGGGTAGAAAAATCTAAAATTAAATTACCAAATTAAATAATTTACCTTCATTCTAAAATATTAATATTAAAGGGCAACCAATAATTTGCCCTTTTCTGCGTTACAATCGTGTATAATTCTATTCAATTGTAATGGCTGTTAACCTACAAGATTCTAAAAAAACTAGACATAGATTCTTTATTGAAACACTGGGCTTAGTTTTAATAGTTCTTACTCCATTTATATTCAAAATTCATGAATATATGCCACGAGATCCTGAGGAAACTATTAGTTTTCTGGGAATGACTTTTGATAAAAACGGTTTTGAAGATTTAAGAACATACACCTGGTTTTTATTAAATAAAATTATTCCTCTTTACCTATTAATAATTTGGTTCTTTACCTGTAAACACTGGTGGTATCATATTCTTTTGATCCCCTTGTGTATGTACGCTTTTCAAATTTTTGAAGTTGTATATTCATGGGACGATGTTGTTGACACCGAGAATGTAATGTGGATTCTCCCCATTTGTATGGTCATCATTCCTTTTGTTTACTTTGTAAGAGTTAAGCTTTATGACAAATATGTGCATGGCATAGACCTTGAGGCCATGGATGCTGAATTGAAGTTATACCGTGAAAAGGAAAAGAAAAAATACTCAAACAATCAAACCTCTGATGACTCGCCACAAGAGGATCAAATGGATCTTTCCGAAGAAGTCTCCAACAAAACCTTATCTAAATTGTTCAGTCAATTTCAGCACACCTTAAAGAACCTCTTTAATTTTATGCTATAGGTTTTTGATCCGCTTTATCTTCTATGCTTAAAACAACGTATCCGCGAACTATGCTATCTTTAGTGCGGTAAGCGTCCTTTAGCTGTGTTCCATTTTTTATGCTAACACCTTCTCTAAATTTATTGTAATTTTGAGTTACGGTCGGAAACTCTTATATCCAATCCTCCTATGAACCAACCTTCTTCTCCTTTTAGCAAACAGGAATTACTGCCTCAGGAAGAAACGCTGGAATTATTAAAGCAAAAGGGAGAATTGTTTATTGGGATCCCCAAGGAAAATCAATTTCAGGAAAAACGTATCTGTTTAACACCAGATGCGGTCAATGCCCTAACAGCCAACGGCCATAGGGTTCTTATTGAGTCGGGCGCCGGAGATGGAGCTAATTTTTCCGATATAGACTACACCAATGCAGGGGCCACCATTTCCCGAGATACCAAAAAGGTTTTTTCCTGCCCCCTGCTTCTAAAAGTAGAGCCCCCTACCCTTTCGGAGATACAGTATATTAATCCGCAAACCACCATTATATCGGCCTTACAAATAAAGACCCAATCCAAGGAGTATTTTGAAGAACTGGCCAAAAAAAGGATCACAGCCATTGCCTTCGAATTTATTCGCGATGAAGATGGAAACTATCCGGCCGTACGATCATTAAGTGAGATTGCCGGGATCTCCTGTGTTCTTATTGCCGCAGAGATCATGGCTGCCACCAATCTGGGTAATGGTCTTATGTTTGGAAACATAACCGGAGTACCACCTATAGAAGTAGTGATACTTGGAGCTGGTACCGTGGGAGAATTTGCAGCCAGGTCGGCCATAGGCCTTGGCGCCAATGTAAAGATCTTTGACAATTCAATAACCAAGTTGCGCAACATACAAACCAACTTACATCAAATTGTCTATACCTCTACCCTGCAACCCAAAAATCTACTCAAATCACTAAAGCGATGCGATGTAGCTATAGGCGCCATGAGAGGCAGGGACCGATCTCCGGTGATCGTTACGCAAACTATGGTAGAGCATATGAAAAAAGGCTCCGTTATTATTGATGTAAGTATAGATATGGGTGGATGTTTTGAGACAAGTGAAATTACCTCTCATGACAAACCCGTCATTAATAAATTTGGCGTCTTTCATTATGGGGTGCCTAATATTCCTGCACGCTACCCGCGGACGGCTTCGGTATCTATCAGTAATATCTTTACTCCTTACTTGCTTAAGATTGGAGAGGATGGCGGACTCGAAAATTCCTTACGATTCGATAAGGGTCTGAGAAACGGACTGTATCTCTATCATGGCATATTAACCAATAAAACTGTGGGCGAATGGTTCGACCTGAAATACAGTGATATCAATTTCCTAATTTTTTAACATGGCCTTTCTAAAACGCCTGGGATACTTTATGGCAGGTCTCGCAATTGGCATTGTTATCCTTACCTTTTTATTGAAGAAGAAAACCACCGAGACCGGGACGGAATTTTGTTACTTTCCCAACTGCCGGGTTTTAAAAGATCTAAGATCTAAACCAATCTCATTTTCTGATAGCATTTCAGATCTCCTGGAGGAAGGAGTTATTGACAGTGCAGATATTGCATCATTCTTACGACAGGGATCCGTGGTTTTTAGTAAAAGTGATACCCGCTCTAGGCCTTGTACCACTTATGTGATTGAGCATACGTTAAAAGGAGAAGATGCAATTATGAAAACGATTAATTGCGACTCACTGCTGCAGATCAGCCAAATTTCTTATTCGGAAAATTAAGAACTACATCCTCATATTTTCCTGCGCTTGCGTTCTTTTTTCAATAACTCTAATTCCCGGTTGGTTTGTCCGGCTACAGAGGTGTTTTCCTCCGCTCTGCGTATCAGATAGGGCATTACGTCTCGCACAGGGCCAAAAGGCAGATATTTTGCCACATTGTATCCTTCAGCCGCCAAATTAAAGGAGATATGATCACTCATTCCAAATAATTGCCCAAACCATATCCTCTTGTCATTGGGGGCAATTTGATGCTTTTCCATAAGGTACATTAGCAAGAGAGAACTATCTTCATTATGAGTTCCGGCAAAGAGCGACATAGTATCTAAATGTTCTAAAATATAGGTGATGGTCTTATTGAAGTTATCGTCTGTTTCTCGCTTGGTAGCGCAGATAGGAGTGTTATACCCTTCTTCCTCGGCACGTTCATTCTCCTTCTCCATATATGCACCACGCACTGCCTTGATCCCAATTTTGAATCCTTCTTTCTCTGCCTTTTCCTGAAGCTTTTTTAAATATTCTAATCGGTCCCAGCGATACAATTGTATAGTATTAAAAACGATTACCTTTTCCTTGTTGTACTTGCGCATCATTTCCTCCACCAATTCGTCTGCGGCATCCTGCATCCAACTCTCCTCAGCATCTATCAGGAGACTTACATCCAGGTCATGTGCCTTTTTACACGTCGCATCAAAGCGATTAACTACCCGGTCCCATTCGTTTTTCTCAGAGCTTGTTAGTTGTTCTCCGGCTCCTATTTTTTGATAGAGGTAAAAACGGCCATACCCCGAAGGTTTAAAAACAGCAAAGGGTATGGCTTCCTTCTCCTTCACAAAATCGAGTATATTCAAGGTTACAGACAAGGCGTAATCCAGCGGATCTTCTGTATCCTTCCCTTCCACAGAATAATCGAGAATTGAACACACTCCTTTTTCCCATAATTTGTCTACTGTGGGCATGCAGTCCTTCTCATTTATACCGCCACAAAAATGATCAAAGACTGTAGCTCTTATAAGTCCCTCTACTGGTAAATGAGTTTTAATGGCAAAATTGGTGACGGCTGTACCGATCTTAACCAATGGCTGATTGCCAATTAATTTAAAGAGAAAATAAGCACGTTCTAATTCGGCATCTGTTTTAAGAGCAAAGGCCGTTTCGGTATTCTCAAAAATTTGCGCCATTTATAGTATTTTATTAATGTTCCAAAGATAATCACTGAAATTATATTCAATTGCTAAAAAATAGCCTTTAATTTGTGAACATATCACTTAAATTGATCCCCCAGTACATGGAATCGATCCTTACAGACTCTTATGCCATTTATTTCAACACCCAGGCCTATGCGGCACTAAACAAGGTATTGAAAGAAAAGAATTATTCAAAGATCTTAATCCTGGTGGATGAGAATACCCATAGGGACTGCTTGCCCTTGTTCCTCTCCTCAGTTGAAACCTTAGCAGATCTTGAGATCATTGAAATGGAGGCCGGAGAGACGCACAAGACCATTGATACCTGTGTTCAAGTATGGCATGCACTATCTGAACGGGATGCGGACAGGAAGAGTCTTTTGATCAATCTCGGAGGTGGCGTGGTTACAGATCTGGGCGGATTTGTGGCATCTACCTTTAAACGGGGTATAGATTTTATCAATGTGCCAACCAGCCTTCTGGCCATGGTAGACGCCTCTATTGGCGGTAAAACAGGGGTAGATCTGGGAATGCTTAAAAACCAAATAGGAGTGATCAACCAACCGGAGATGGTATTGGTGATGGTGGACTTCCTAAAAACACTTGATAAAAGGCAAGTGAACAGTGGCTTTGCGGAGATGCTAAAACACGGTCTTATTGCGGACGAATCTTATTGGAGTGAACTAAAAGGCGTGACAGCTATAGAAGCGCTGGATCCCTTTATCTATAAATCGATCCAAATAAAAAACAAGATAGTTCTGCAAGACCCCAGAGAACACAACCTGCGGAAGATCCTTAATTTTGGGCATACCTTAGGTCATGCTATTGAATCGTATTTTTTGCAGAAAGATGAGAATACCGCCCTTTTACATGGCGAGGCAATTGCTATTGGGATGATCCTGGAGGCTTTTCTCTCTTTTAAACTTTGCGGTCTTGGAAAGCATCAGTTAGAGGATATTAAGTACACCATCCTGGAACGTTATAAAAAGGTCTCCTTTAAGAAACAGGACATTGAAGCGATTCTGCAACTACTGAAATTTGACAAAAAAAATTCGCATGGGCAGATAAACTTTGTCCTTATAAAATTTATTGGTGGTGCCATTATAGATCAACGAGTGCCTTTGGTTCTCTTCGAAGAAGCGTTCGCATACTACAAAGATTAAGCTCTACATATACTAAATTTTGCGATTGACAACTCTTTCCTCCTATCGGCAAGAAAATAGTATAGATTAGGATTGATTATAAACCTTTACTTGTAAAGGCCATAAATAACCAACCTATGAAACGAATTTTAATCGATTACAAAAAATTAGATCACAATTTAGCTGCATGCTTAATTGATTCCTATCCCAATGGCTATGGGGACGAGGATATCGTAGCTTTTAAGAATCACAAAGGAGAATTCATTGAGGCCGTTGAGCTTAGGACTGCAGATGCCTTATACCTTGTAAAGATTAGCCAAAGTCTTTCTCATTTCATTGCAAATTTTGATGATAGCATAGTGAATGAATTGGAAGAAGACGTACAACCGGAATCTGAGGAGCCTACATTAGAACTCAATCTGGAAGCCGAATATGAAGGCGACGAAGATCTGGATTAGGCATTAAGATACCTTTCTCTCAGAATATTTCGGTGGTGTTTCTGGTGACCGCACATAATAAATCCCATTGCCGCCACACTCATAGGTGAATTACTGGCAACCCCTTTTCGTTTCAGGGCGGCCGCATCAAAGGTTTCAAACAGAGAAATAGTAGACTCTCTAATGGCCTTGTATTCCTTTATAAGCTGTTCAATACTTCTCAAATTAGCGCCAGAATTCGGCACATAGTCATCCTGATCGAACCCTGGTAAAGGAGTAACATCTTTTCGAGCAAATCTTAAGGCCCTGTATTGAAAGACTCTTTCTGTGTCTAGCACATGCACCAGTACCTCTGCAACCGTCCATTTCCCTTCTGCATACCTATATGTAAGCTTTTCTTGTGGGATACTTGCCAGAAACTGAGGGTAGTTCTTTAATTGCTTGCGCAGCGTATCCATTAAGGTTACTTCACCAAGCGCTTCAATATAGGTACGGTAATAAGGATTGTATTCGTGGTCCTTTAACTGAGATGTTTTCATGGTTAAGACTGGCTATTTCTATGGTAAACCAACTATTATTTTAGATCCACTAAAGTTCATTGAAGATAGTGTGCATGAGCCTTTTTTTATCATTGATGCTTTCTTCCAAAGATATCATGGTCTCAGTTCTACTGATCCCATCAATATCATCGATCTTGAAAATGATATTCTTGGCATGTTTGGTATCCTTGGCACGGATCTTACAAAAGATATTAAATTTTCCGGTAGTGATATGTGCCACTGTAACGTAAGGAATTTGATTTAGCCTTTCCAGAACAAATTTAGTCTGGTGGGTTTTTTCGAGAAAAATGCCCACATAAGCAATAAATGAATAGCCTAGTTTTTCATAGTCCAGCGTCAGCGAAGATCCCTGAATAATACCCGATTCTTCCATTTTTTTCACACGCACATGTACCGTGCCTGCGGAGATCAATAATTTCTTAGCGATATCTGTAAACGGAGTCCTGGTATTTTCTATTAACATATCCAGGATCTGGTGATCTATTTCATCTAATTTAACTTTGCCCATATTGAGATAATTTTGAGCAAAAATAAACAATTAAGAAAATATATTTAATAAAATAGATGTTTTTTTGACATATACGCAATAGATGTGCCTATTTATTCCGTAAACTAGAATTTATCAAATTGGCTATCGCCTCGTGATTCTTTAGCCGGATCATATCTTGTGGGTTTGCACAATCATAAGTAAGATGCCCAAAATATCCATCGAGAACAGCTGTTCTGTCTATAAAAGGTTGAAGATGAATGTTATCCCTTAGAAGTTGTTCTTTATATAGGATGCCTACTGCATTACCAACTTCCAATTTACTATTCAAAAGATGTGCATTATGAACAAGGATGTCGAAAAAATATTTTTTATTTTCAGGTATGTCAGCATAGGCTTTTTCACGATTAGAATCCATAGGATCGAAAGCGATCGACTCAAGTGCCTTCCACAAAGACATAAACATGTATTTCCTGGTTTTTTCCCGTTCATAATCACCCTGAAAATGCCCGGCCTCAAAGAGAATAGTGGGCGTACCAAGCATTTGAAAAGCATCTCCAACACAATTGGCATTAAATGCATCGTCATACTTGCCAATCTGCCCGGGGATAAATTTTTGTAATTCCTCATTGATAGCGACAATAAGGTTCATCCCTTTTAGACGATTTTCGGTAACCGTTCTGGCGGAATCTGCTGCAGGAGACAGAAATGAAAGAGTAGCAGGCTTAGGTGCAGAACCTGCACTAAAAATGGTACGTTGGTCATGAAGATTAAAACAAAAATCGGGAGAAAAGACATCAAATACAGATCTCAGGATCTTACTTTCCGGTTGGGTCCTGTTCTGAGCATCTCTATTGAGATCAATACCATTTGCATTTACTCTGGTATAGGCCAATGCCCCATCCGGATTCAACATTGGAATTATTACCAGGCTTAGCCTTTCCAATAATTCGTTGGCATTGTCATATCCATATGTAAGTGCATTTATGAGATCAAAGACGGCTTTTGTGGTGGTAGACTCATTCCCATGCATTTGCGACCACATCAAAATTTTGACAGGTCCTTGTCCTACCGTTATTTTTTCTATGGGCAGTCCATCGACAGAAGTTCCAAGTTCTTCTATCTTAATTGAAGACTGAAATTTCTTCAGGATGGGCACTAAGTGGTCATGATGTATATATCGACCTCTTAAAGTACTCTGCATTATTTTTTCATACCTCTGGTCTTTATCCATGAATTACTTATTGAAACACATGCAAAAGTAAGGTCATTTTTAATTACAATTGTTATTAAAATAGTTACATTTGTATACATTAATTGCAACTAAATCGTCTCTTTTTGGATACATTTGTATACAATTGTTAATAAAGAATTAAAATATGTTCTATATATTTAGATATCAATTATATATAATATCCTATTAAAAGTGTTTATATTAGGTTTAGCATTGATTTTATACCTTTTAATTAGATATATAACTCACTTTAAAAAATACAATGGTAAACTCTGAAGAATTCGTAAACAGGCTCGAAAAGATACTCTCTTTTTACAATCTTTCAGCCTCATCTTTCGCAGACAAAATTGGCGTACAACGATCTAGCATCTCACATTTGCTGACCGGAAGGAACAAGCCTAGTTTAGAATTCGTCATGAAAGTTGTCACCTCCTATCCTGAGGTGAATCTTTATTGGCTTCTAAACGGGAAAGGGTCATTTCCTTCAAAAAAAGAAAGTACAGCTTCCGCTTCCCCATCATCACCTACCCCAATTCCAAGCACAAGTCCCGAAAGGACAATTCAAAAGATCATTATACTATATACAGATGGTAGTTTTGAGACATTCGAACCGAGCATTAATCCCGCCAATTAAGTTCTCCTATTCTCATTCTTTAAAATGGTCATAATTTACTACTTTGCGATTATGTTTAAAACCCGAATTCTTGGACTTATTCTTTTAGGGGTTGTAACAGCTTGCTACAATCCCCCAAGGAATTGCGGGGATTTCAAAGAAGGTGAATTTCGCTTCACAACAACTTTTGAAGGCAGTGAACAAACCACTACTTTTGTGCGTACAATGGCTACTGAAATAGATTATTTTGAAGGCAAAGCGGATACTTCCTCTGTTCGTTGGATCAATGATTGCGAGTACATCGTTAAGAAATTAAATCCGAAGACACCTTCTGAGCAAAAATCGATTCATATGAAAATTCTATCTACAACAGATAGTTCTTATACCTTTGAATATGGGCTGGTAGGCAGCTCTAAAAAATCGCGTGGTACCGCTTTTAAATTGAACTGATTATGTTTGATATACTTACAAGTCCGGATGCCTGGGTCGCTTTGCTGACCTTAACCTTTCTGGAAATTATTTTGGGCATAGACAACATAGTTTTTATTTCGATAGCTGCGAATAAACTCCCGGAAAAAGATCAAAAGAAAGCAACCATGTGGGGTTTGGTGCTTGCTATGGTTCAGCGAATTGTACTTTTGTTTGCAGTTTCATTACTTATTGGCCTTAGAAATCCATTCTACTATATAGATACCGGCTGGTTGTCTGTGGGTATCAGTGGCCAGGCCCTTATATTACTTTTCGGCGGACTATTTCTTTTGTACAAAAGTACCTCAGAGATCCATGAAAAAGTAGAATTGCCAGAACATGATGAAGACGCAATAAAATCAAAGAATATCACCACCTTTTCCAAGGCAATTGTTCAGATCCTTATTATTGATTTTATCTTTTCTATAGATTCTATCTTAACTGCCGTTGGAATGACCAATGGTATAGGAGATCACCCCAATGATGCGCTGGTATTAATGATCATTGCCGTGATGATCTCTATTGTCATAATGATGGTATTTGCCAATGCCATTCGTGTCTTTATTAACAAACACCCTTCTATGCAATTACTTGCCTTGTCTTTTCTTATTCTGATAGGGTTTATGCTTATTGCGGAAGCAGCACATCTCAGTCATGCTCGCTTCTTTGGATCCGAAATTGGAGCTATTCCGAAAGGCTATCTCTATTTCGCCATTTCCTTTTCATTGCTTGTAGAATTCCTCAATATGAAGTACCGCAAAAAGGAAGAGATCATTGAAGATTTGGAGGAAGAGGAAGAAGAGGCTGCTAAAAATATATAGCACTCAGTGTTTAATTTTATAAGCGAGGCTAAAAAATGGACTGCTGTTCGGAATAAAATCTTACAAAGTATTTTGGAAAGAATAGTAGTAAAACACTACTAACCGGATTTAGAATAATTTAGTCTGCCCTTCCTTGCTATCGTCTTCATTTTCATCATCTGCCTTCGGAGTATTTGCCGTTTTGGATGCTGGAGTCACATTCTCTTCATCTACCACTTCTATATCCTTGGCCTCGTGCTTCTCCGGTGCTTCGTAAGGCAATGGCTTTAGCGCATTGATCTCCAGGACCTTTTCTTTGGTCAATTGATTGCCCATGGCTGTAATTCCCTTGATGCCAATAAATTCTTCCAAATTCACTTCTTGGTTATCTTTTCTTTCCTGCCCGCGTTTTTTTGCGAATACAAGTTCAGCCACAGGACGGTAATCCGTAAATAATTTTTCCAAATAAGATTTTGGGTGGCTTGTAATAATGGTCTCGTCTTTATCAGGATTTTCGATCAGGAAACGCTTAATGTAGAATAATTCCTTTTCCCCCTCCCAATAAATAGCTGTCAATGGTTTATTGGGTATCCATTTTTCTAAGACGATCATATCGCTATCAAAGCGCATGATCAGATCAGGGATAGTAGTTTTTACAACTCCTTTTTGATTTATGATCAGCAGACGATCATCACTGGTAAATTCACCTAACAATTCCCCTCTGCCATCAACATTTAAGCGCTGTATGGTGTCATCGAACCAGATTTTTCGAGGCTTTAAGGTTGATAAGCCCTTTTCCTTAAGTTCAATTCGCTTAACAGGGTATTTGGTGACAATATTCCCCTTGGACCCCCTTCCTTTGATTATTACATCCGCAAAATCGAGATCCCACTTAACTTTTTTGATACTCCCTGCCTGACGAAGATTAACAGTTACCACTTCTGCCTCGCCATTTGGATTGGCGGAAAAGTAGAGCACGTCAGATTGAGCCTTCCCGGTTGTTAAATCGTACATTTTATCACGGGTAACGCCGGTGACATTAAATCTTTTAACATAACTGGCTCCACCACGTCCATCCTTGTAAATCATGTTATAGGTAGTGCGTTTATCCTTTTTCTTAAACACCGCCACATGAATTATATTCTTCTCAACAAAGGTCTTGCTGTCTACTTTGGTGATCATCATCTGTCCACTTTTCGTAAAGACAATAATATCGTCTATATCACTACAATCCGTAACGTAATCATCACGCTTTAAGGACGTTCCAACGAAACCTTCCTCCCTGTTCACATAAAGCTTTGTATTGCGTATAACTACTTTGGTGGCTTCAATCTCATCAAAGATTCGGATCTCGGATTTGCGTTCCCTGCCAGCGCCGTATTTGCTTTTCAGTCCTTTAAAATAATCAATAGCATATTCTATAAGATTGGCTAAATAATTCTTGGTTTCGGCAATTCTGTCCTCCAGACTTTCTATTAATTGTTGTGCCTTGTCTATATCAAATTTTGAGATCCTTTTGATGCGAATTTCAGTAAGTCTGACGATATCTTCTTCGGTAACAGCCCGTTTCAAATGTTTAATATGGGGTTTTAAGCCCTTATCAATGGCGCTTATTACTCCCTCCCAGGTCTCTTCTTCTTCAATGTCACGATAGATCCTCTTTTCTATGAAAATTCGTTCCAGGGAAGCAAAGTGCCATTGCTCTTCCAGTTCACCCAATTGAATTTCTAATTCCGCTTTTAAAAGCTCTACAGTATAATCAGTAGAACGTTCTAACATCTCCTGAACCCCAATGAATAATGGCTTGTTATCTTCAATGATACATCCTAAAGGAGATATTGAAGATTCACAGGACGTAAAGGCATAGAGCGCATCAATGGTCTTATCCGGGGAAATACCTCCAGGTAAATGGATAAGGATCTCTACCTCAGCGGCAGTATTATCTTCAATTTTCTTGATCTTGATCTTGCCCTTCTCATTCGCTTTAAGAATAGAATCTATTAATGAAGAAGTGTTGGTGCCGTATGGGATCTCATTGATTACAAGGGTATTTTTGTCTAGCTGGGCGATCCTGGCTCTTACGCGAATTTTCCCTCCGCGCAAGCCATCATTATAATTTGTAACGTCAATAATGCCGGCTGTGGGAAAATCTGGGTAAAGTATAAATCGTTGGCCCTTGAGATGCTTAATGGAAGCGTCTATAAGCTCAATAAAATTGTGAGCGAGTATCTTAGTGGAAAGTCCCACAGCTATTCCTTCAGCCCCCTGAGCCAATAAGAGTGGGAATTTTACAGGTAGGTTTACAGGTTCTTTTTTTCGGCCATCGTATGATGATTGCCAATCCGTGATCTTTGGACTAAAGACTACTTCAAGGGAAAATTTTGAGAGTCTGGCTTCAATATATCTGGAAGCTGCTGCCCTATCTCCTGTAAGAATATTACCCCAGTTTCCCTGAGTATCAATGAGCAGTTCTTTTTGGCCTATCTGTACCATGGCGTCTGCAATACTGGCATCTCCATGGGGATGGTATTGCATGGTGTGTCCTACGACATTCGCCACCTTGTTATACCTCCCATCATCTAATTCCTTCAGGGAATGCATGATCCTGCGTTGAACAGGTTTAAAACCGTCCTCAATGGCAGGAACTGCTCTTTCCAATATAACATAAGAAGCATAATCCAGGAACCAATCCTTATACATACCAGTGACTCTGGTAAGTGCTTCTGGTTGTCCTTCCTGACCCTCTTCTTTTGCTAATTGCTCATCTTCATGTTCCTCCATATAGAAAGACTCGTATTTATTTGATTTTTAATTATTCCTGATCAATGAGATCAACTTCTACTTTAAGGTTGTTGATGATAAATTTCTGGCGATCCGGGGTGTTTTTCCCCATATAGAACTGCAATAGCTCTTCAATGGACAAGGCCTTATCTAACATTACCGGCTCTAAGCGAATATCGTCTCCAATAAAGTGCTTGAACTCATCTGGTGATATTTCCCCTAACCCTTTAAATCGAGTGATCTCTGGCTTACCACTTAATTTTTCGATCGCTGCTTTTTTTTCATCCTGACTATAACAATAGATGGTTTCTTTTTTATTTCTCACCCTGAATAAGGGCGTTTGCAAGATATAAAGGTGGTTCTCTTTGATCAGTTCAGGAAAAAATTGCAGAAAAAATGTAATTAGGAGTAATCGGATATGCATCCCATCTACATCTGCATCAGTAGCTATTACGATATTGTTATAGCGCAGATCCTCCATGGATTCTTCTATATTTAGCGCCGCTTGCAATAAATTGAATTCCTCGTTCTCATAGACGATCTTTTTAGACATGCCATAAGAATTCAGAGGCTTACCTCTTAAGCTGAACACCGCCTGGGTGTTTACGTCCCTCGACTTTGTAATAGAACCGGAAGCAGAATCTCCCTCCGTAATAAACAAAGTGCTCTCCAATCGCCTCTCGCTCTTCATATTATCCAGATGTACCCTGCAATCGCGTAATTTCTTATTGTGAAGGCTGGCTTTCTTGGCTCTTTCGCGGGCCAGCTTGCGTATCCCAGATAGATCCTTGCGCTCCTTTTCGGCCATCATGATCTTTCGTTGGATCTTTTCGGCAGTTTCCGGATTCTTGTGCAGGTAATTGTCTAATTGTTTTCCAATAAAGTCATTTATATAGGTGCGTACCGTGGGAAAGTCGCCTCCCATTTCCGTAGAACCTAATTTAGTTTTGGTCTGGCTTTCAAAAACAGGTTCCATGACCTTTATGGAAATGGCTGAAATAATACTTTTACGTACATCCGAAGCATCGTAATTCTTTCCGTAAAAATCGCGAATTGTTTTAACCAGGGCTTCTCTAAAGGCCGATTGATGTGTGCCTCCCTGGGTGGTATGCTGGCCATTCACAAAAGAATGGTATTCTTCGCTGTATTGTGTTTTGCTATGGGTAATAGCCACCTCTATATCCTCGCCTTTTAAATGGATGATGGGATACAGCATATCATCTAAGCTATTGTTATCTTCCAGCAGGTCTTTTAACCCATTCTCTGAAAAGAATTTCTCCCCGTTAAAAAGAATGGTGAGTCCCGGATTAAGGTATACGTAGTTCCTGAGCATGCGCTCCACATACTCATTGCGATATTTATATTTTTTGAAGATGGTCTCATCTGGTGTGAAGATCACTTTGGTACCCCTCTTTCTGGAGGTCTCCTCAAGAAACTCCTCATTGACCAGGTTTCCTTGTTCAAAGTCGGCCGACTTTGATTTACCATCTCTGGTAGATTCTACCCTAAAAAAGGATGACAAAGCGTTGACAGCCTTGGTCCCTACTCCATTCAAACCTACCGACTTCTTAAAGGCACGGGAGTCATACTTACCGCCGGTATTCATTTTTGAAACTACATCTACTACTTTCCCTAACGGAATACCCCTGCCAAAATCTCTGACGATAACCCTGTCTCCGGGAATGGAAATTTCGATGGTCTTCCCTGCCCCCATGACAAATTCATCAATACAGTTATCTATTGTTTCCTTTAATAAAATGTAGATACCATCATCTGCTGAAGATCCATCACCTAGCTTCCCTATATACATTCCGGGGCGCATACGGATGTGCTCCTTCCAGTCCAGAGATCGGATATTCTCTTCAGTATATTGGGTTTGTGCCATTTATTTGGGGTATATCCCTGCTAATATAAAATTTCAAGGCAGAAATCAAAATGCACCTAATAGAAAGTAATTAACAATAACCTATCTATATTGTTAATAGCTGTATTTATGGGATTTTACCCCAATTTCATGTAGTTTTCTGAAAGGGCTAAACATTAAACCTGAAGTGCATTACATCGCCATCCTTCACTATATATTCTTTTCCTTCCACCCGCATTTTTCCTGCTTCCTTAACCTTGGCTTCACTACCAAAGGTAACATAATCGTTATAAGAAATAACCTCTGCCCGGATAAAACCTTTTTCAAAATCCGTATGAATTACACCTGCTGCCTGAGGCGCAGTGGACCCAACAGGAATGGTCCATGCCCTTACTTCTTTTACGCCGGCAGTGAAATAGGTATGTAAGTTGAGTAAGTGATAAGCAGCCCTTATAAGTTTAGAGGAACCGGGCTCATCTAGCCCAAGATCTTCCAGGAACATGTGTCTTTCCTCATAGGTCTCCAATTCATTGATATCTGCCTCTGTCCCAACAGCAAGTACCAGAACTTCGGCCTTTTCGTTAGCAACAGCCTCCTTTACTTTGTCTACATATGCATTTCCCCCTACCGCAGATGCTTCGTCCACATTACAAACATAGAGCACAGGTTTATCTGTTATTAATTGTAATGGAGACACAAATTCTATGCGGTCTGCCTTGCCTATCTCAAGAGCCCTAACGGAAATTCCAGCTTCTAACTGTTCTTTTATTCTGAGTAGTACTGCTTCTTCCTTTTGCGCTTCCTTATTTCCTGTTTTCGCAGCCCTCTTTACTTTATCTAACTTCTTTTCAACAGATTCGAGGTCCTTTAATTGCAATTCCATATCGATGGTCTCCTTATCCCGAATTGGATCTACGGAACCATCTACATGTACAACATTATCATCATCAAAACAACGCAAAACATGAAGAATAGCATCTGTTTCCCTAATGTTGCCCAGGAATTGATTTCCTAAACCTTCCCCTTTACTCGCTCCTTTCACAAGTCCGGCTATATCAACAATATCTACCGTTGCCGGTAATACCCTTTCGGGATTTACGAGGGATTCCAATTTTTCGAGTCTTACATCGGGGACATTAACCACCCCAATATTAGGTTCTATGGTGCAAAATGGAAAGTTTGCACTTTGTGCCTTTGCATTGGACAAACAATTAAATAAGGTCGATTTTCCTACATTGGGCAATCCTACAATACCTGCTTTCATTCTTGAGATTCTGGTTTACGGGGTGCAAATATACTTTTTACTCCTATATTTATTGTAATATTCGGCTAGAGATCTGTTCTATGAAAGCACCTATATTTCTACAAGGCATTTTATTTGACGAGAAATCGTCTTTCTTAAGAGGTCCGTCGAAAGCCCCTGCTGAGATAAGGGCCGCATATCACAGTTCATCTGCTAATTACTTTGCAGAAAATGGTATAGAAGTTAGCCCGGCAATATTTGAAGACAAAGGTGATTTTAAAATAGAACAATACTTTGATATAGAACGTATTACAGCCTCTAATTTAAATAAAAACATTCCTATTATTACCTTGGGTGGTGATCACTCCATTAGTTATCCGGTTGTCAAGGCGCTATATCAGGAATATGGATCACTGGAAATACTTCATCTTGATGCGCACGGAGACCTGTATGATAGTTTTGACGGGGATCGCTATTCTCATGCCTGTCCATTTGCCAGGATCATGGAAGACAAACTGGCGCACAGACTTGTACAAATTGGAATAAGGACCATGAATACTCATCAGCGGGAACAAGCGATAAAGTTTGGGGTAGAAATAGTTGAAATGAAAGACCTGGACCTGCAAAAGCTCCCGGTATTTAAGAATCCACTCTATCTTTCTGTAGATATTGATGCCCTCGACCCAAGTTGCGCGCCCGGGGTTTCACATCAGGAACCCGGGGGATTAATGGTAAGAGAACTATTGCATATTATTCAAGACATTCAAGTGCCCATCATTGGCGCCGATATCGTTGAGTATAATCCGGAAAGGGATGTAAATAAGATGACAGCAATGGTTTGCGCCAAGATCTTTCGTGAAATACTTTCAAAAATAATAACCAACAATTAGAATTCCTTATCCCTCCGGATGCATAAATCGTTGTTTAGCCAATAACTCTTCTTCTGTCTCTACATGGTCCTCATCGGGAACACAACAATCTACCGGGCATACCGCTGCGCATTGTGGTTCTTCGTGGAAACCCATGCACTCAGTACATTTATCCGGGGAGATATAGTAAAGTTCATCGCTGATGGGTTCTTGCACATCTTCCGAATTCACTTTCTTACCATTTGGCAATACCACCTCCCCTTTTAGGGAAGTTCCATCACCATAACGCCATTCGTCTGCTCCTTCATAAATAGCAGTATTAGGGCATTCCGGCTCACATGCCCCACAGTTAATACATTCATCTGTTATAATAATGGCCATAATTCTCTTTTTCTTTTAAGCAATTTTTACTAGCTGCAGGAAACCCTTCTTATTAGGATTAACTTTTGTTTCAGTTTCTTACTTTTGCGGCAAAGGTACTGCTGAAACATATTTTGTACAAATATAATGGGGACCCCAGAACAAAGAATACAAGCATTTGTTAAACTTGGCGAATTTCTTCGCGCTTATGGCAGATATAAGGCCGGTGAAACTGCACCTGCTAACAAACTCACTAGTTTCTCCAGGCTAGATGATATTGTCAGCATGGCAGGTCATAAAAATGGGTGGTTTACCGAAGAGAACCTTTTGTATGCCTTTTCAGCCTGGGGTAAAGCTTTAACTCCTCAAGGAATAAACAATTGGCTTACTTCCTATTCCTTCAAAAAAACTCCATCTAAACAGGTTGCCATCATTATGGCGGGTAACATTCCCATGGTAGGATTTCATGATCTCCTGGCGGTTGTTTTAACAGGGAACCGGGCTATCATTAAGCTGTCTTCTAATGACACCGACTTTCTACCCTTTTTTATCAGTTTACTTGAAACGTATGAGTCCGCCTTAAAGGGGTCTATGATCATTACAAAAGGAACCTTGACCAGTTTTGATGCAGTGATCGCTACCGGGAGTAATAACACTTCCCGCTATTTTGAGTATTACTTTGGGCATAAACCCAACATAATTCGTAAAAACAGAAATAGTATTGCCATTTTAACCGGTTCGGAATCCAAAGAACAATTAAACGCTTTGGGCGAAGATATATTTAGATATTTTGGATTGGGTTGTAGAAGTGTGAGTAAACTTTTTGTTCCTCAGGGGTATGACTTCGATCTTTTTTTTAAAGCAATAGAGTCTTATTCATTTTTAAAGGATCATCACAAATACCACAATAATTACGATTACAACAAGGCAGTATATTTAATGAGTCAGTTTCCATTTTTAGATAACAACTTTTTTATGCTGAAGGAGGATGAACACTACGCCTCACCTATTGGCACCGTATTTTATGAGCAGTATTCATCCTTGGATACATTGTTAGCTAAATTGGAAAGGGAAAAAGACCAAATACAATGTGTTGTATCGCAAGGTGTTATGGATGATGAGATACCTTTTGGCAACACTCAAGCACCCTTACTTACAGATTATGCTGATGGTGTGGACACTGTTGAATTCTTGTTAAAAACCTAGGACAATTATTCCCGATTTGTCCCTGCTATCTCGGGTTATTTTAGGACCTTTACAACTGCAAAAATGGCAACAACTCTATGAAAAAACATAATTTTAGCGCAGGTCCTTGTATTCTTCCGACCGAAGTAATGCAAAAAGCTGCCGCGGCAGTTCTGGAACTAGACGGAATAGGTCTATCTCTTATAGAAATTTCACATCGTAGTAAAGAATTCGTGGCTATAATGGACCAGGCCAGATCTTTGGCCCTGGAACTTTTGGGCTTGGAAGGAAAAGGATATCAGGCCTTGTATTTACAGGGCGGTGCCAGTCTTCAATTCCCAATGCTGGCTTATAATCTGCTGGAAAACAAGGCGGGCTATCTCAATACCGGCACATGGGCCAGTAACGCCATAAAGGAGGCCAAACTAGTTGGCAATGCTATAGAACTGGCTTCTTCTGAGGATAAAAATTTCAACTATATACCCAAGGATTTTGATATTCCTAATGATCTGGATTATCTGCACCTAACCTCAAACAATACCATCTTTGGAACTCAAATAAAAAACTTTCCAACCGCCAATGTTCCTATGGTCTGTGATATGAGTTCGGATATATTTTCAAGACAGCTGGATTTTTCAAAATTCGACCTTATTTACGCAGGTGCTCAAAAAAATATGGGTCCGGCCGGTACTACCCTCGTCATTGTAAAAGAAGATCTACTTGGGAAGGTTACCAGAAAAATGCCTTCCATGTTGAATTATCAGGTGCATATTGCTAAAGAAAGCATGTTCAACACGCCGGCAGTATTTCCGGTGTATGTTTGTATGCTTACCCTCCAATGGTTGAAGGATATGGGCGGTATTGCGGCTATTGAAGAGATCAATGAGAAAAAGGCAAAACTGATTTATTCAGAGATCGATCTAAACCCACTATTCCAGGGGTATGCAAACAAAGATGATCGCTCAAACATGAATGCCACTTTTACACTCACGGATGAAAAGTTAAAAGATACTTTTGACGCTATGTGGAAACAAGCCGGCATCAATGGCCTTAACGGACACCGTTCAGTTGGCGGATACAGAGCATCCATGTATAATGCCTTATCGTTAGAAAGCGTGGGCGTTTTGGTAGACATAATGAGCGATCTGGAACGCAAAGCTTAAATCAAATTAGAATAATTTATAACTTAAGAGATTCGCAAATCTATGAGTAAAAAAATACTAGCCAATGACGGTATCTCCAACAGCGGAATACAGGCCTTGGAAGCAGCCGGTTATGAGGTATTGACTACCACTGTAGCACAGGAACAATTGACTAATTTCATTAATGAACAGAAAATTGTTGGACTACTGGTTCGCAGTGCCACACAGGTACGAAGTGATCTGATTGATGCATGTCCGAGCCTTCGGCTTATTGGTCGTGGCGGGGTTGGTATGGACAATATAGATGTGTCCTATGCCAAAGAAAAAGGAATCCATGTCATCAATACGCCAGCATCATCTTCAAGTTCGGTAGCTGAACTTGTCTTTGCACATTTGTTTGGGGGTGTTCGTTTTCTATATGATGCCAATAGGAATATGCCTTTGGAAGGTGAAAGAAATTTTAAGGGCTTAAAAAAGAATTATGGGAGAGGAACCGAGTTAAGGGGTAAAACACTTGGGGTCCTTGGTTTTGGAAGAATAGGACAGGCTACTGCAAAAATTGCCCTAGGGATCGGGATGAAAGTTATCTTTTATGATCCGTTTATAGAAGAGGCCAAAATAGATCTGGCATTTTTTGATGGCCAGTCATTGTCCTTTTCCCTTAAGAATAGCACTAAAGAAGAAATTTTAAAAACATCCGATTTTATCACCCTTCATGTCCCTGCTCAGAATGAATACGTTATTGGAAAACGAGAGTTGGAGATGATGAAGCAAGGAGTTGGCCTTGTCAATGCAGCTCGAGGTGGAGTGATAGACGAAGTGGCTCTAGTTGATGCTATAGATCAGGGTAAAGTAGCCTTTGCTGGCTTAGATGTATTTGAATCAGAGCCCGTTCCGGAGATCAGGATCTTAATGCATCCAAAGATCTCATTATCTCCTCATATTGGAGCGGCTACAGATGAAGCACAAGACAGGATCGGGACCGAACTGGCAGAACAAATTATCAGCCTGTTAAAATAAGTCTGTATAAAAGCAAATAATAGCCTATATTAATTCAATACGAACAAATTTAAAAATTATGTCAGGATTACTAGATTTACTAAGCGGCCCTATGGGCAAACAATTAATTAGCGGTGTTGCCGGACAAACCGGTCAGCCAGAAGATAAAACATCCGATGTTTTAAGTATGGCCATGCCTCTTTTACTCGGGGCAATGAAAAAAAATACCTCCGATCCTAAAAATGCGGCTGGACTTATGAATGCTTTGTCTTCCAAGCATAATGGGAGTATTTTGGATAATTTAGGAGGACTTTTCCAGGGAGGTGTAAATAATGATGTTATTAATGACGGAGCGGGTATCCTGGGCCATGTATTGGGTAACAAACAAGCAACGGTTGAAAATGCAATTAGCCAAAAATCTGGTGTAGATGCTGGCAGTGTTGCACAGATTTTGAAAATTGCAGCGCCTATAGTTATGGGCTTTCTAGGCAGACAAAAAGCACAAAGCAATGTGAGTGATGCCAACGGACTTAGTTCGCTTTTAGGATCAATGCTGGGAGGGCAACCACAGCAAAATCAGAGCCTTATCACCAGTCTTCTTGATGCGGACGGAGACGGAAGTGTGTTAGACGACGTGGCAGGTATGGTCTTGGGATCTAAAGAGAAAAAAGGTGGCCTGGGAGGTATGCTAAGTGGCCTGTTTGGAAAATAACAGACATTATCTTTAACGATTTTTAACTGAACCGTCTGGACAACCCAGACGGTTTTTTTGTATCTTAAGAGTACTATGAAAAATAAAAGAAACATGTCAACAGAACGCATCATCTTGTTAGTTGCATTCTGCGCTTCCCTCTTCGTTTTGGGGTGTGTTGGGACGAAAACTACGCCTGATATCTCCGACAAGGAAAAACAAGTCTTTGCTACTAAGGTGGCTGATACTGTAGAAATTTCGGACCCCGAATCGAATTATGAGATCATTATTATTGAACCTGGCTTTAATACATGGTTACAGTCAGTTGCGCGTCCTGAGGGGTATTACTCACAAAGTTTTCTTGAGAACAGGAACCAGGTGTACGTTATTGCGTGGAATAATAGAGTATTGAATCCCTATCAATACGATCCACTATTGTATATGCTTCCGATCAATTACGATCCCATGGTAGATTATGGTTATGAAGTAAACTACAAACTATATAATTACTTTATTTACTTTCAACGCAGGTATAATCAACGTCTGGGTCTCTTTGTTCCCAGAATCTAAATGAGTAACTTTGGCGCCTTAAAAAGCACATGAAAGAACGCTTAAAAGAACGCTGGGGGATACAGAATAATTGGCAATTGCTGGTCATTTTTTGGGTCTTTGCTATCACGGGCTCTGCTTCTGTCTATGTAGCAAAACCTTTTCTTAACTGGATAGGCATGTCACGCGATGCCTTCCCAATTAGCTGGTGGAGCGGTTGGGTCTACTGGAGCTTACGTATTTTACTCATATTTCCTTTCTATCAAATACTTTTGGTCCTTTTTGGCTGGATTTTTGGGCAGTATACATTCTTTTGGAATTTTGAAAAGAAGATGCTACGGCGAATCGGGTTAGGGTTCCTTTTAAAATAATTGTAGTTTTCTTAACATAATTATAGCCTGGTAAATGATTATTTTGCATTGTGCAGCAGAATAAAATTAAATACGGTATTCTAATTACAGCCATTTTTCTATTTGGTTTATTATTGCTTCCGTCCATTACTGCAATACATCACGCCCTATTAAACCATACCTCTATTGTTTGTGACAGTGACATTTCTAATCACTACCACGAATCCGAATTAAATTGTGAATTTCACGATGTTATATTAAACAAACATTTATATCCTTCACTTCTTTCAATAAATTGGCCTAACACTTTCTATAGCAAGGAGATAACTAATAATTATTTCGATGCGTACTTGCCTGCGAAAAGGCCCTATTTTTCATTGAGAGCGCCCCCTTTAGCTGTGTAATTGCGTTCAATTTTTATTAATTTTTATTTATAATACTTGCAATAATGAAAAAACAGCTACCATTATTATTACTTATATATGGGTTTATCTCCCATGCTCAGAATTCCCTGGAAGGATCAGTATTAAACTCAGATACTCAGGAACCCCTGGAACAGGTATCTATTTACTTTCCACAACTTGAAAAAGGCACCGTTACTGATGCAGAAGGAAGATATACATTAAATGATTTACCCCAGGGTAAGTATAAGATCGTTGCTTCTTATATTGGGTTTCTCACTTATTCTTCTTCCATTACTATTCAATCTGGTGCCAATTCGCTCAACATTGCCCTTATGCCTAGTGCCATAGAAATGCAGGAAGTAATTGTCTCTACCCCATTTCACAAATTACAGCGTGAAAACGTGATGAAGGTAGAACAGGAAAAAATGGCAACCTTGCGTACCAATGGGGCAATAACACTGGCGGATGGGATTCGCAGTATTGCTGGTGTTGAAAGTGTTTCCACAGGCATTGGTATCGGTAAGCCCGTAATAAGGGGCCTTAGTGCTAACAGGGTGCTTGTCTATTCCCAGGGTATTCGTCTTGAGAATCAGCAATTTGGAGATGAACATGGCTTAGGGATCTCTGATGCGGGCATAGAAAGTATTGAAGTGATCAAAGGTCCGGCATCCTTACTATACGGATCCGATGCTTTGGGAGGAGTTCTATATCTGAATCCTGAAAAATATGCGCTTGGAGGAACCTCTTCCAGCGATATCAATCTAAACTACTTTACCAATACGGAAGGACTGGCTACCAATCTGGGCTATAAAACCTCCGGTAAAAAATTAAAATTCCTTGTACGTGCAGGTATTGCATCACATGCAGACTACCTTGCCGGTAATGATCTGCGGGTTACCAATTCCCGTTTTAAGGAATATGATCTCAAATCTGGGATAGCTTACCAGAGCGGATACTTTAAAACAGATCTTAGGTATAATTATAACAAATCAGATCTTGGTATTCCGGAAGATATCGGAGCACAAACTAAAGAAAGAACCCCAGACACGCCCTTCCAGGAACTTCAAAGCCATATACTAAGCAGCTCTACCGATCTATTCCTTAAAGAGTCGAGTTTTAAAGTGATCCTGGGATATATTTTTAATGACCGAAAGGAATATGAAGAAGGCGAAGCAGATGTTCCGGCGCTGGATATGAATTTATCTACCTTTAATTACAACCTTCAATATCACTTACCCAAAGGAAAGAAATTGGAAACCATTATCGGGGTGCAAGGAATGGATCAAACCAATAAGAATTTTGGAGAGGAAGTACTGATACCAGATGCCACCGTAAAAGATATTGGTGTGTTAAGCACATCGCATGTACATCTGGGTACATCTGATATTCAACTTGGCCTCCGTTATGATCATAGAAAGATTACCGGAGAAGAAAATGGTTCAATTGGTGAAGAGGGATACATTGCTGCACTTGACAGAAAATTTAACAGTGTAAACGCCGCCATAGGAATCCGATCAGATTTAGTAAAAAATCTGGTGGGAAGATTTAATATAGCTTCCGGTTTTAGAGCACCAAATTTGGCAGAGCTAACTTCCAATGGGATACATGAAGGCACTAACCGTTTTGAGATCGGTGATCCTGATCTAAAAAATGAAAAGAACATTCAGCTCGATCTGTCCTTTGAATATTCCAATGAACACCTTGAAGTATTTATCAACGGATTTCATAATACTGTGAACGACTTTATCTACGTTGAGCCAAACGGAGACTTTGTTGATCTGGATCCGGTGTATATTTACAGACAACAAGATGCTACCCTGTTTGGAGGTGAAATGGGCTTCCATCTTCATCCGCATCCCCTGGATTGGTTGCACATAGAAAGCACTTTTGAGACTGTTACCGGAGTGTTGAAAAATGATGAGGATCTTCCTCTGATCCCCGCTAATAAATTCACCAATACTTTGAGAATAGAAGACAACCCGTCTGACACTTTCTGGTTTCAAAAGGGATACGGTTATCTGACACTTCTTACGGTATTGGACCAAAACAGGATTAGTGATTTTGAAACCCCAACCCCCGGCTATACGCTGTTGAATGCCGGTTTCGGCGGTTCCGTTAGGGTATTTGGAAATGAGATGGAACTACGAGTAAGTGTGAATAATGTATTAGACAAAACCTATATTTCACATCTTTCCCGATTAAAAATAGACGGCATACCAAATATTGGTCGGAATGTAAGTGTAGCGTTGCAATATTCCATTTAAAACAAAACTCTAAAAAGCTTATTTTAAATTATTTGGATTTTATGACCTTTTTAGATCCTAGTTTGGCAAAGACATAGGTATAAAGCCACATCAGGGTAAAACTTGGAATAAGATCCAATCCGGGTAAAAGTTCTTCAATAAAAGTGACTACACCTGCTATCTGCCCAGAACGTCCTTTGTACATTCTTGTCATTAACCAGGCGGCAAGTGGTGCCCAAATTACATCCGAGAACTCCCCAATTCCGGGAAGCATAAAGGATAACATGCCTATTCCATCAAATAGCAGTCCCAGGAACAAGTATTTAATTCTATGTTCTTTCATCTACCTATAAAAATACTTAAAAACATGTTGATCTCCCAAAGGAGGAAAAGTAACTAGAAGAAAATAGTAGGATTACGAAAGCTTAGAACTAATAAGTTTAAGAAACTCGTTTCGTGTCTCAATTTTTTCGAATTGACCTCTGAAGCCGGAGGTAGTGGTTACCGAATTTTGTTTTTGTACTCCCCGCATCATCATACACATATGAGATGCTTCTATAACTACAGCTACTCCTTTGGGTTTTAACGTCTCATTGATACATTCTAAAATATCATGGGTAAGTCTTTCCTGCACTTGTAATCGCCTGGCGAATACATCTACCACCCGTGGTATCTTGCTGAGACCTACGATATGACCATTTGGTATATAGGCAATATGAGCTTTCCCATAGAATGGCAACATATGGTGTTCACATAAGGAATACACTTCAATATCCTTAATAATGACCATTTCGTCATAAGTTTCAGCAAACATGGCGCTTTTGAGTATCTCAACGGCATCTTGCTTGTATCCCTGAGTTAGGAAGAGCATGGCCTTGGCTGCACGCTCGGGTGTTTTTTGTAAACCCTCACGATTTATATCTTCTCCTATTTCATCAAGGATCTTAGAGTAGCGTTCTTTAACTTCGTTGGTAATAGATAGGTTGTATTCTTCCAGATTTTGATAAGGTGCCATAAGTTTGATGAAGTTATACCGAAATCAATGAACCGATTCGTTTGTTTATTATTTTGATATTAAACTTAAACAAATTTACACAATTCTATGATGTTCAAGCCTTTTTAACGTATAATTAGCATTGCACCAACCGTAATAATTTCAGCATTTATAAGGTGTTCAACCTATCAAAGAAAAACATGACTACGGTAGCTGAGTGCTCACTTCGAATTTTGTAATAAGCAGCGTATTGTGTACTTTCAACCCCCAAAAGACAAAGGAATGATCACCGCCAGGAATATTCAAAAAAACTATGGGAAGCTCCAGGTCTTACAGGGAGTAGATCTAGCCATAAAAAAGGGCGAGATAGTTTCAATCGTAGGTGCCTCTGGCGCCGGCAAAACAACTTTATTGCAGATCCTGGGGACCCTGGACCATCAATCTAATCCGAAAGAAAGTGAGTTAAAGATCAATGAGGTTGAGGTAACGGCACTCAGGGATAAAGACCTGGCTCTTTTCAGGAACAAACATATTGGGTTTATTTTTCAATTTCATCAATTACTTCCGGAATTTACAGCCCTTGAAAATGTATGTATCCCTGCTTATATCAAAAAAACAGCTTCCGAGGAAGCAGAAAACAGAGCCAAGGAACTACTCGACTTTCTAGGTCTAAAAGGCAGGCACCATCACAAACCAAGTGAACTATCAGGTGGCGAGCAGCAGCGGGTGGCAGTTGCCCGTGCTCTGATCAATAATCCCGCTGTGATCCTTGCGGATGAACCAAGTGGAAACCTAGATTCGGAAAGTGCTGATATCCTCCATAAGCTATTCTTCCAATTACGGAAAGAGTTCGGACAAACCTTTGTGATAGTTACACATAATGAAGAATTGGCAGACATGGCAGACAGGAAACTTACCATGGTAGATGGACAAATCGTAAATCAATAATGCTCAGACATGTTTGGCATTTTGTGCGTAAGCCATCGTATGTCCCCTACTCCAATATACGTTTGCAACTAAAGTGGAGAATTTTCCTAAATGTCTTAGGTTGGAATTTTGCATTTGGCATAGGCCTTGCCCTGTTTTTAAATAGTTTGGCTACCTTTTTGAATATCGATATTGGGGACCATAAAACGGAAGATCTGTTTGAAAATTATTCCTCAATTGCTATCTTTTTCCTGATGGTTCTTATTGCTCCAATCGTGGAGGAGATAATTTTTAGAGGCCCGTTAATATTCTTTAAGAGATCATCCTACTTCCCATGGGTTTATTATTTCTCTTGTTTGCTATTTGGGTTGGTTCATTTAGGAAATTTCGATAATGCCAACGATCTCTTGTGGTTAACTCCCATCCTTGATTGCGCCACAAATTGTAATGGGCTTTTTTCTGGGTTTTTTAAGGGTACGACTTGGATTGCGCTATGCTGTGTTAATGCATATGAGTCATAATGGCATTATATTTCTTTTGATAAGTAGTTCCGAATTATTATGAGCGAACCAACAATAATTAACGCAGAGTTACACGAGTTTCTGGATCTTAAGGTTGAAGAGTATAACAAGCCTATTTTTCTAGCTTCGGATCCCATCCAAATTCCCCACATGTACTCTTTAAAACAGGACATAGAGATCAGTGGTTTTCTTACGGCCACTATCGCCTGGGGTAATAGGAAAAGTATCATCAATAATGCCACCTTATTAATGGATCTCATGGACCGGGCACCTTTCCAATTTGTCATGGAGCATACAGATGAAGATCTCAGGTCACTGGAAGCCTATGTACACCGAACCTTTAACGGATCCGATCTGCAATATTTTATACCTGCTCTTAAGCACCTCTACACCAATCACGACGGCATGGAAGCTGTATTTAGCAGACACGCTCAGAAGAAAACACTACAACCGGCCATAACTAAGTTTAAAGAGTGTTTTTTTGAACTGCCTCATGAACAGAGAACCAAAAAACATATCTCAGATCCCGGTAAAGGTTCGGCTGCTAAACGGATCAATATGTTCCTTAGATGGATGGTTCGGGATGCGAGTACCGGTGTCGATTTTGGCATCTGGAAATCTCTTAGTCCATCTCAATTGTCTTGCCCACTAGATGTTCATTCGGGAAATGTAGCCCGAAAACTAGGACTCCTTACCCGGAAGCAAAATGATGCAAAAGCCGTTGCAGAGCTAGATGCCAATCTTCGCTTACTAGATCCGAATGACCCTGTAAAATATGATTTTGCCCTTTTTGGTCTTGGAGTTTTCGAAAAATTTTAAGCGCGGAATTGATAGATTTCACATTAATCAGTGAAAAATATCCAGAGGATTAGATTAACTTTTCGTTCTATTTATAAATATTTCCCGGTTACTTGTTTTTGTAATTAAAACCTTACAAATCATTATAATTGTAAAATATTTTTATGTATATTTAATGTACAACAACCCAACTAATTACTATTCATTCGCATAGATTAAGGGCAAAGAATGGTAAGTAGTTTTTCTATTTTAAATGAGAAGGAGTACCTGGTGATGACCATACAGGGTACCTACGACTACTGGAAATTTATGGAATTTCCACAACAGATCTTACATGAATGTGAAGACAATGGCTGTCATAAAATACTAGTGGATCTCAATGCAGTTATTGCCAAAGAAATAGCCCTGATTGAACTCTTTTTTATCGGGGAAAAAATAGCACAGGTTTTAGGCGACAAAATAATGATGGCAATGGTTTGGAAACGCGAGTCATTATCCGACTTCTTAGTGGACGTTGCCACCAACAGATCTGCCCGCCTTAAGGTTTTTGAAACCCAGCAAAGAGCTGAATATTGGCTTTTAAATAAGGTATAGTATGCTTCTCTTTTCTAAACCAACCCCAGGGTACCAAGATCTAAAGGAATTGATCTATTCCCCTCAGCGATAGATCGATATATCGCTTCCACAATGATCATATCTCGTTTACCCATCTCTCCCGGAGCTCTGTTAACAGTTCCTTCAAGTATATGCCGGGAAAAATCATCCATTTGCAGCTTTTGTTGTGACTCATGTTGAAACGAAATAGGACCTTTAGAGGTAGTTCCAGATAATGGGCCATAATTGTTTGCCGGTTCAAGAGCAAACCAACCACGATCACAAGACGCATATAATCTATTTGCGCTTGCATTATGTGAAGTGAATATATTGCCTACCGCTCCTCCCGGAAATTGAAATTGAGCGGTAATGGTCTCATCGGTGTCTTTGAAATAGGCTGGCCTTGTACTAAACTCCTGAGCTGTAACATTTACAGGGTTCTCCCCGGTGCCGTAAATAGCACTCTGAATACTGTAAACTCCCATATTCATTAGTGCACCGCCACCAGACAATGCTTTATTTAATCGCCATTGCCCGGGATTACCCCGGGAATGATAAGCCGCTTCTGCTGTTATATAGTGAACTTTTCCAAAGGTCTTTTCCTTGACAAAACGCTTGACTTCCTGAGTATAGGGCTCAGAATGCAGACGGTAGCCTACACCTAATTTCACATTAGCTTTGTCACATGCTTCAATTATTGCATCGCATTCTTCAACAGAAACAGCCATTGGTTTCTCACAAATTACATGCTTTCCCGCTTTGGCAGCACGGATGGAGAACTCGGCATGCATGCTATTGGGCAAAACCACATAAATTATGTCTATGTCTTTATTCTCTGCTATTTTGTCAAAATTCCGGTAATTATAAATATTGTCCGCAGGCACATTGTATTTTGAAGCCCATTGGCCTTCTTTTTCTTTAGTTCCCGTAACTATTCCTGCCAAATGGCAAAACTGAGTTTGCTCCAATGCCGGAGCTAATTGATAGGTACTATAACTCCCAAGGCCAACCAAGGCGACGCCCAGCGAGCGTTTCTTTGAAGTTTCGTTGCCCATAGCACAGGCAATAGGTGCACTGGCAATTAGACCGGCAGCTAATAAACCCTGGGATAGCTTTTCATTGAATATTCTTCTTGTAATTTTCTCCATTGCATTTGCCTTTAGAACCCTTTCTTTTCCGAAGATACTAACAATTCTGCCTAGTTTCAAAAGGAGTAAACATGCTTTTGGATGAGAGGGTTTTTACTCAACATATTTTCCTATTTTTAAAGCTCATATTAAATCATATCGAATGAAAATCAAGATCCTGACAGCTGTTACCAGTCTATTAACCCTCTATGGAGGTTTTGGTCAAAACCGCTCTATTCCTATAGATACTGCTGTAATAACACAGCACAGTGTTACTGTAAATGGGACTAATTTTTCGTACACGGCTAAAACCGGAATGCAACCAGTTTGGGATGAATTGGGAAAACCCATTGCGTCGCTTCATTACACCTATTACACAAGAAATGATGTTAAAGACAGGTCGTCCAGGCCGTTACTTATCTCATTCAATGGTGGACCCGGATCTGGGTCGGTTTGGATGCATTTGGCCTACACCGGACCTAGAGTCTTAAAAATTGATGATGAAGGATATCCTGTTCAACCATATGGAGTAAGTCAGAATCCCTATTCCGTCCTCGATGTGACCGATATTGTGTATGTGAATCCGGCCAATACAGGATATTCACGGACCATTCCTGAGACAGGAAAAGAAGTGGACCGGGATAAATTCTTTGGGATCAACGCCGATATTAAATACCTGGCAGAATGGTTAAATACATTTGTGACCCGTCATAACCGATGGCGTTCTCCTAAATATATAGTTGGAGAAAGTTATGGAGGCACACGTGTCATGGGTCTTTCACTTGCCTTACAGAACCAGCAATGGATGTACCTCAATGGAGTGATCATGGTGAGTCCGGCCGACTATAAAGTGATCCGCGCAGGAGGGCCTGTTAGTGAAGCTTTAAACCTCCCCTATTACACAGCCGCTGCCTGGCATCACAAGGCATTACCACCAACTCTACAGAATAAGGACCTTCTTGAGGTGTTACCAGAGTCTGAAGAATACACTATAAATACCCTGATTCCTGCCTTGGCGAAAGGAGGTTTTATAAGTGAGGAAGAACGCAATCTGGTTGCCGAAAAAATGGCTTACTATTCCGGCCTCTCCAGGGAGGAAATTTTGGCCCAAAATCTCACGGTGCCTACCTCCTATTTCTGGAAGTCACTATTACGAGACAAGGGCTATACCGTTGGAAGGTTAGACAGTCGTTATTTAGGTATGGATAAACAGCTTGCGGGCGTACGGCCAGATTATAATGCCGAGATCACTTCATGGCTTCACAGTTTTACTCCAGCTATTAATTATTATCTGCAGGAAGAGCTAAAGTTTAGGACAGACATTAAGTACAATATGTTTGGCCCGGTAAGACCATGGAACAACGAGAACGACAATACCAGAGACGATCTTAGACAGGCCATGGCTCAGAACCCTTATTTAAACGTACTGATCCAAAGTGGTTATTACGATGGGGCCACCACTTACTTTAATGCCAAGTATACAATGTGGCAGGTAGATCCCAGCGGTCGTATGAAAGACAGGCTCCAATTTAAAGGATACCGAAGTGGTCATATGATGTACCTGCGAAGAGAAGATCTGAAACAGGCCAATGATGACATTCGCGCCTTTATTAATACCACTCAGACGAACGGAAAGAGTGCTAAATACTAATACCCTTTAACATAGACTACTTTGTCATGTATAGTGTTTATTCTAACTAAATGCTTAGACATTAATCAAACCGACTTGATTGCGAATAAAATAAGGTAATTTGACTGTGATTATTTTTCCAATAAATATTTGTATTCCTGATACTTTTATACGCTTTAGAGCGTTATGAAATCAGGAAAAATAAACTAAATATACAAGTATGAAAAATTGGAAATTATCAGGTCTGATGTTGACTCTGATCATGATCTTTGCAACCTCTTGCGAAAAATCAACAGAAATTGATGAACAAGGAACGTCTCCGGAATTACCTCCATTTGAATCTATGGCATTCGATTTTGATGCTTTTGAAGACGATGGAACCTCAGGAAAAGCGACAACTCTTGTTTATGATAACAAGGCTCCCAACGGAAATTGGGTGTTCTCCCGTATTGTAGTTGGAGTATGGAGTTCAGCGCTTTATACAACTCTTGCAGTTCCCGTAGCTTCTTTTCAGGCTGCTTTTTCTCAAACACCTGAGAAAATTTCAGATGATACATGGGAATGGACCTACAGTGTTAGTGGATTTACCAGCGAATATACAGCCCGTCTCACAGGACAGTTAACGTCTACTGGCGTGGTCTGGAACATGCATATCGCCAAATTGGGAATTGAAAGCTTCCCTGAATTTCTTTGGTTTAGCGGGGAATCTGCTTTGGATGGAAACAGTGGCTCCTGGATCCTTAACCAAGGACCAGAAAGACCAGATGCGATGCTGCAAATAAACTGGGAGAGATCTGGTGATGAAATTGGATTTATACGCTATACCTGGGTACGTGTATTAGATGATCAGGAAAATGCAGATCCATTTAGAACAAGTACCCTGGAATATGGATTACAAGATGGCAATTTTGATGCGTACTTCGATGCTGACGTCTATGATACTAACCTTCAGGTATTCACAGAAGTTGATATAGAATGGAGTCGTGACACCTTTGAAGGTCGTGTTAAAGCACTAGCCTATTTCGAAGACGAACTTTGGCATTGCTGGGATAGCAATGGCGAAGATATAGCCTGCGAATAACCCTAATAAAGAATTATTATCATTAAAACCCTGCTTTATAAAAAGCAGGGTTTTTTTAATGTATAACTATCTTATTTAGTATCTTTTCAAGGTCTATGTTCACAGTGTTCACTCATGAAAAGATTCCTATTCATAACCTTATGTTATTTATTATTCCCAAACGGATCTGCTTTCGGACAGGACTGGGCTCAACTAAAAGAATTTCAAGAGGCTAATCAAGAATTAAAGATGATTCCATCGAAAGAACGGGTTGTATTTTTTGGTAATTCCATTACCATTGGTTGGCTACAAACCATGCCCTCATTTTTTAAGGACAGGCCCTTTATTAACAGAGGGATAGGAGGGCAAACTACGCCCCAAATGCTGGTGAGATTTAGGCAGGATGTTCTTGATCTAAAGCCTAAAGTAGTTATAATCCTCGCAGGCACCAATGACATAGCCGGAAACACTGGCCCAATGACGCTAGATGAGATCATGGGTAATTTAAAATCCATGGCAGAATTGGCCAAGGCCAATAACATAGAAGTGATCTTATGCTCAGTTTTACCTGCATCAGACTACCCGTGGAGGCCAGGATTGGAACCAAATAAGAAGATCCCGGCTTTGAATGCAATGATCAAAGAATACACAGAACTAGCCGGAGTGCATTATTTGGATTATTATGCTGCTCTCGTCAATGACATGAATGGCATGAATAGTGATCTGGCGAATGATGGCGTACACCCCACAAAAGCCGGATACGAAATAATGGCCCCTTTAGCGCTAAAAGCGATAAACAAAGCACTCCATAAATATGAATAAAGTGTAAGGCTTTAATAACAAAGTCATTGATCTGCCAAAAAAAATCATTCCTTTACTATATTTAAAAATAAGATCATTATCATTTCTTCTTATGAACCAACTCGTAAGTATTCTCATTCCGTTTAAGAATACTGAGCTTTTCCTGCCTGAGTGCATAGCCTCAATTCAAGGTCAAACCTATTTACAATGGGAGGTAATAGCAGTAGACGACCATTCTTCAGATAACAGCCGCCAAATTCTGCAGTCTATCGCAGAAAAAGATCCCAGAATTAAAGTGCATTCAAATAAAGGCGACGGAATTATCATGGCAATGCGAACTGCTTATGCAGCATCTTCAGGCCATTTTATTACACGCATGGATTCTGATGATGTTATGAAGCCTGAGAAGATCAAAACTATGGTCTCTTCCTTACAAAAGTCGGGGCCTGGAAAAATTGCTTTGGGCAAGGTCCATTATTTCGCATCAAGAGGAATCGGTAATGGGTATAGGCGTTATGAAGTGTGGCTAAATAACTTAACACATAATGGGCGCAACTTTGAAGAGCGGTATAAAGAATGTGTGATACCTTCACCCTGCTGGATGCTCCATAAGGAAGATCTGGACCAATGTGGCGCATTTAATGAGAATCGCTACCCGGAAGATTACGATCTGGCTTTTCGTATGTTTGCCTCCGGACTAACTTGTCTGCCATGTGAAGAAGTATTACATATGTGGCGAGATTACGACACACGCACATCGCGCACCAGCGAACATTATGCACAAAACTATTTCCTTGACCTGAAGATCTACTATTTTTTGAAACAGGAATGGGATGCAAATAGTCCTTTGGTGATATGGGGTGCTGGAAGTAAAGGAAAGAGTGTGGCTAAACTGCTGAAAAAACAAAAAATTCCTTTTTACTGGGTGTGTGATAATCCAAACAAAATTGGAAAAGAAATCTACGGACAAATACTTTCATCCTATACCGTAATTGGAAAGATGAAAAAACCTAAAAGTATAATTACCGTTGCCAATGCAAAGGCACAGAAACAGATACGGAGTTTTTTGGAAGATCTTTCTATGAAGGACATGACCGACTTTTATTTCTTTTGTTAGCTCCTGAGGTTTCCATAAAAATTCAGGGTTACACATAATCTATTAAAATTTCCAAGGTCTATGCTCCTCTTAAAATTTGCGTATATTTACCAAATGTTTCTTGGGAATGTTGTTTAAATATCCGCAACTACTTTGGGCCTTATGGCTCCTCCTACTTCCTATCCTAGTTCATCTTTTACAACTTCGAAAATTTAAGAAAACCCCTTTTACGAATGTAAAACTACTTCAAAAGGTGGTGGCCAAATCACAACGAAGTCAGTCGTTAAAACGATGGTTGCTATTGTTCACAAGAATGGCACTTTTTGCATCCTTGATCTTTGCCTTTGCCCAGCCTTTTATGGCAAATTCTACGGCCTTACAGGAGCAAGAAATGGTTATATATCTTGATAATTCCCACAGTCTGCAACTTCGGAAGGATAATAGTTCTTTATTATATGAGACCATTCAGGAACTTATTGATGCCATCCCCCAGGAAGCATCGTTTACTTTATTTACCAACGATGAAGACTATAAAGATGTCACTATCAATGACATCCAAAATGAGCTGCTTCAACTCCCATTTAGCACTAATCAGCTTAGCTTGGATGACATTTTACTGAAAAGTGGCACCTATTTCAGCCAGGGCACGAAGACCATTAAAAAGCTAATCGTATTCTCCGATTTTCAAAAGTCGATGGCTGGAAATGTTCGCGATTCTGTGAAGGAAATAGAGAATTATTTTGTTCCACTCCGCGTAGACAATATGAGCAATATTTCGATAGACTCGCTCTATTTAGAAGCCGGTAATTCTCCTGAAAAGAATTTGGTAGTACTTGTCTCTGGAAGTTCGGAGTTCGAATCAACTCCTATTTCCGCATACAATGGAGAGTCGCTGATCGCTAAAGCCGCGGTAAAATACAATCCGGATGGGAAGTCGAAAATGGTCTTTACCCTTCCGGCCGACGAAGAAATTAAAGGAAGCGTGAGCTTATCCGATATGGGACTGGCGTATGACAACGAGTTGTTTTTCAATATCAATACACGGGAAAAAATAAAAATTATGACCCTTGGAAAGGGGGATGATCAATTCTTACGAAAATTATTTAGCGATGATAGCTGTGAATATCTTTCGACCAATGAAGAAGAACAGGCTATCTCCTTACTTGCTTCACATGACCTGCTAATACTTAATGAGGTAGCCTCTATTTCAACGCCATTTGAAGCTTCCATAAAAGATTACCTGCAACAAGGCGGCAGTATGATGGTTATCCCTTCTAAGGATATGAACTCCAGAGACTTTAATAGCTTATTATCGGGCTATGGTTTCTCCTATGGCACTAAATTAGCTGTACCTCAAGAAATTACTGATATCAATTACGCACATCCACTATTTGTAAATGTATTCAAAGATAGGATCGAAAATTTTCAATATCCCAATGTTAAGGAGTATTACACTTTAAATGGAAATGCCTCCAACATTTTGTCCTACGCCAATGCAGCACCTTTTTTGGCAAATAAAGAAAATGTATATGTTTTTACGGCTTCCCTTGAATATGGCAACTCTAACTTCAAAAGTTCCCCGCTGATAGTTCCAAGTGTATATGCCATTGCGTTGCAAAGCAGAAAATTAGCTGCACTTTATTACAATATGGGGAGTGACAACAGTATAGATATCCCTGAGCTGATGCAGCAAGACAGAATAATCAGCATTCAAAAAGAAGGGGAAGAATTTATTCCTATGCAACAGTCTATTGGTCAAAAAACGAGACTTTGGTTTTCAGAGTACCCTAAAGTACCTGGAACTTACGAGTTGAAGAATACTCAACAAAATAGATCTTTAAGCTTCAATTATTCAAGAGACGAGAGTAATCTGTCATATTTGGAAATAGAATCAATGGAGGGAGTAACCATAAGAAGATCGATCTCTGAGCTATTCAATGAATTTGAAAATGACAATGCAGTAACGAGCCTTTGGAAATGGTTTGCTATTTTAGCACTGCTTTTTATTCTGACAGAAGTAATCATTCAAAAAGTACTTACATGAACATACTGCTAAAATCAGCAACTATCCTCGACGAAGACAACCGTGGATTGCATCAAAAAGTACGAGATATATGGATCAAAAATGGAAACATTGAAAAGATCGCAGCTTCTATAAAAGTAGATTCAAAGACCAGAGTGATTTCTTTGCCTCATCTCCATGTGTCTAAAGGATGGATAGATAGCAGTGTAAGTTTTGGTGAACCGGGCTATGAAGAACGCGAAACACTTGCAAATGGAATTAAGGTTGCCGCCTACAGTGGCTTTACGGATATTGTGTTAAACCCCAATACCAGGCCAATTCCCGATACAAGTGGAGATGTTGTCTTTTTAAAGAAAACTGCCGGTGAGAAAGGAGCAAGAGTACATCCCATGGGGGCTCTCACTATGGATAGTGCAGGTAAAGATCTTGCCGAGTTATACGACATGAAGAATGCAGGTGCTGTAGCCTTTTACGACTTTAAAAGGCCGGTTATGAACTCTAACTTATTAAAGATTTCTCTGCAATATGCCCAAGGATTTAATGGTTTGGTCCTCTCCTACCCTATGGACTCATCAATTGCCGCCAATGGTATGGTCAATGAAGGAAGTATGTCTACCAAACTTGGGCTAAAGGGTATTCCTTCTTTATCTGAAGAAATACAGATAGCACGCGATCTTTTTATACTAGAATACACGGGCGGTAAGCTCCATATTCCAACCATTTCGACCGCCAACGCAGTAAACCTAATTGCTGAGGCCAAAAAGAAAGGGTTAGATGTGAGTTGTAGTGTAGCGCTGCATAACCTTTGCTTTACTGACGAAGTCCTGGATGAATTTGAAACAAATTATAAGGTATTACCTCCACTTCGCACAAAAAAGGATACCGAAGCGTTAAAAAAAGGATTAAAGAACGGGGTTATCGATATGGTAACCACAGATCATCTCCCAATGGACATAGAAGAAAAACGAATAGAGTTCGATCATGCAGCCTTTGGGTCCGCTGGCCTCGAATCTGCTTTCGGAATTCTCAATTCTATTTTTGATACAGAAACTTCTATTAGGTTACTTACTAAGGGAAGAGAGCGATTTGGACTAACAACTGTAAGCATTAAAGAAGGCCAACCGGCTAACTTAAGCTTGTTTACTCCGGAGGGGAAGTCAGAGATCAAGAAAGAAAACCTTCGTTCAACCTCAAAAAACAGCATGTTTATTGGTCAGAAAGGAAAAGGAAGTGTTTATGGTGTTATAGTGAACGACCAATTACTATTGGCTTAGAGAAATTAGAAATAAAACGATGACCACGCAAGAGATTAAGGAAGGGAAAGGGACCGCAATAGCGGCTTATATTACCATCGTTGGGGCATTGATTGCCATGTCTATGAACTCAGAACCTAAGAATGCCTATGCAAGGTTTCATACAAGACAGGCTTTTGGATTGCATTTGGTTTTTCTTGGCTTGTGCGCTTTTCCTTAGTGTTTGGTTCTCTAAATACGCCTGGGTTGCCCTTTATATTTTTTACTTTGTAATGTGGATCTATGGATTTCTAGGTGCTATAAGTGGCAAATTGAATCCTTTACCTGTACTAAGTCCATATTTTCAAAAATGGTTCACTTTTATTCAATAACATGACTACCCTCCCCTTGTCTCTTGAGCATCTTGTTCGTCCTCCTAAAACAGACACAAATAAAGCAGCAGCCCTCTTTTTATTTCACGGCTATGGCAGTAATGAGGAAGATCTGTTTTCTTTTGCCCCGGAACTTCCGCCGGAATTGTGCGTTATTTCTGTGAGGGCACCTTATCCCATGCCCCCTTACGGCTATGCTTGGTATGCCATTAATTTTGATGCTAATTTTGGCAAATGGAGCGATGTAGAGCAGGCGAAGAAATCTGTTGGCAAAATGGTATCCTTTATTCAGGAGGCTATTGAAGCCTACCATTTAGATGCTGATAAAATATCGCTATTAGGATTTAGCCAGGGTACCGTACTTAGCCTTGCAATTGCGCTTTCATATCCTGATATGGTGCAAAATGTAATAGGTCTCAGTGGCTATATAGATGAGAAAACACTTGTGGAATCTTATGAGAAAAAGGATCATAGCCATCTAAAGATGTATATCTCCCATGGTGAAGTAGATCCCGTAATCCCTTTCTCATGGGCCCAAAGGACGCCTCCAATATTAGAAAAGCTGGGTATAGACCATATCTTTGAAAAATTTCCAACGGGACATGGGGTGTCTCAGGAAAACTTCTATGCTATGAACGCCTGGTTAAAGAGGCATATCTAATTGCTACGGGTATATAACAAATAATCTGCGAGCGTAAAATCAACAGACAAATTATCCTTTAATTCATATTGGATAAATAACTCTCCCCAGTACTTACCATCTGAAAAGTCGGCTATGATCCATTTGTGATTTAAAACTTTTATCTTATTGATCTTAAAATCATTTACCATCCCCTCGTATGGAATCAAAGGATTATCTCCTTTTGTTTCATTGGTCTCTAATAATTTATCCGCAATATAACGGGCAGGATCTTCAAGTGATAAATTATCATAATACACAAGGGCATCGTCATTATTTTCCAAAGAAAAATACTGCATATCTAGCACCTTCAATTGTGTAGTCCTTAGAGAATCCTCCAATTGTTCTATTGTAAGCTTTAATTCAGTATTCTTCTCATCACCGGCTGCTACTCTTTTATCACCGCTTACGTAGAGGTAAAGCGCAATCAAAGAAGAGAAAATAAATAAGTATAAAAATATCCTTGTTTTCATTTGTCTGTGGTTACTATTAAATTATCGTAGGCTAAATGTACATTCTCTGGTAGTGTCTTTTCTACCTCCTCATGAAACCCCATATAATGACTAATGTGGGTAAAATAAGCTCGTTCTGGTTGTACTTTCTGAACAAAGGCAAGTGCTTCTTCAAGGTTAAAATGTGAATGATGAGAATCTATACGTAATGCATTAATACATAATACTTTAACCCCTTTTATCTTCTCTATTTCTTTATCATCTATAGATTTTACATCTGTAAGATATGCGATGTCTTTTATGCGATATCCAAATACTTGCAAACGGTTATGAAAAGCCTCAACAGGATGGGCGTATAAATTCCCCACTTGAAATGGATGTCCGTTTTCCACCTTATTAACTTTTACCCCGGGTGCTCCCGGATATCGGTTGTTTTCAGAAAAGATATAGTCGAACCTTCTTTTCAAGGAATCTATCACCCGTTGATGAGCATAAATGGGGATATCTCCCTGACGAAAAAAAAAGGGTCGAATATCATCTATACCGGCGGTATGGTCAGAATGTTCATGGGTAAATAGAATACCATCTAGTTTGGTAACCTTATTTCGTAGCATTTGCTGCCTAAAATCGGGGCCACAATCGATAACATAGTTAAAATTGTCCCAGGAAATAAGGACTGAAACGCGTAGTCTTTTGTCTTTTGGATTTTTACTCAGGCATACCGGATGAGTGCTCCCGATAACTGGGATTCCTTGTGAGGTTCCTGTTCCCAAAAAAGTCAATTTCAACAGCTCATCTATTTTATTCAAATTTATGACTTATTTATTTAAAAGATAGCCCATTCTTGTTAACTTTGTTTACCGTAAAACCCGTTGAATGTCTTCAGTTTTAAATCAAGATCCTGCATTTGAAAACATACCTTCCATAAAGGCCAAAACTCTCCGCATAAATCTCAACCCGGTTATTTACGGAACCTTCGCAGAAATAGGCGCGGGACAGGAGACTGCCAGGCATTTTTTTAGATCTGGTGGAGCCTCTGGAACCATTGCCAAGGCAATGAGTGCTTATGACAAAAAATTTAGTGATGCCATTTATGGTATAGAAAAGGATGGGAGATATGTAACTCAAAGTCGATTGGAAAAGATGCTTGGCCATGAAATGCAATTGATGGAAGAGCGTATTACAAGGGATGACCATCCGGACCGACTTTTCTTTACCTATGCCAATACGGTGGCTACCATAGATTTTTCAAAACGATATAAAGGTCATGGTTGGGTAGGGATCATGTTCCAATTAGATCCCAATCAAAAGGAATACGACGAAATTATATTACACCTACGGTTTAAGCAAAATGAAGCTCGGCTACAACAAGAAACGTTGGGCATTGTTGGTGTAAACCTTATATATGGTGCCTTTTACAAGTATAACAAGCCTAGAAAACTCTTAAAATATCTCTACGATCACCTGGATAGAGATACGGTAGAGATCGATATGGTGAATTTTAACGGTCCTAACTTTAAGAATGTGGATAACCGTTTGATGAGCCTGCAGTTGATCCGAAATGATATGACCGATGCGGTAATGTTCGGTCCTGATGGAAACAACCTCTTGCCGGCTGCTGTATTATACAAAAAGAATATTCTGGCCCTGCGTGGTAGCTTTAGACCGGTTACCAAGGTAAACATGGACATGTTTCAGAAGTCTTATGACATTTTCATCCGGGAACAAACTGTGGAAGAGGAAAATACTATAGTGATGTTCGAAATAACCCTCTCCAATTTGCGGGCGTCGGGGGAAATAGATGAACAAGATTTTATGGACAGAGCAGAATTACTATGCTCTCTTGGCCATACAGTACTTATTTCCAAGTTTCAGGAATACTACAAGCTAGTGGAGTACCTCGGAAACTTTACTAAGGCAAAGCTTGGCCTTACCATGGGCGTGAATAATTTAGTGGAAATATTCGACGAAAAGTACTACAGACACTTAAGTGGTGGCATTCTGGAAGCCTTCGGAAAACTTTTCTTTAAGGATCTCAAGGTTTATCTCTACCCCATGAAAAATCCTGAGACCGGGCAGATCATGACCAGTAATAATATTAAGGTACACCCGAGGATGAAGGAACTATACAAGTTCTTTAAATACAATGGTAAAGTAATGGACATCATTGATTACGATACCGAAATAATGGATATCTTTTCCAGAGACGTCCTTAAAAAGATCACCAGCGGTGAGAAAGGATGGGAGGAAATGCTTCCTGAGGGTGTCGCAGATATCATTAAGAAGAAAAAACTCTTTACCAAACACGTGACCGCCGAAAAAGAAGAAGTATAAAAAAAGCCCTGATCGATGTCAGGGCTTTTTTATGTTACCATTTTACTTATAGGATCTGTGCAGCATGATCCTTGGTATTCACCTTGTCAATGACCTTTTCTACATTTCCTTCACCATTCACTATAAAGGTGATTCTGTGGATCCCCTCATATTCTCTCCCCATAAATTTCTTTGGTCCCCACACTCCAAAGGCATTAATTACCGTGTGATCCTCGTCTGCCAGTAACGGAAATGGAAATTCGTACTTGTCTCTAAAACTAGCTTGTTTCTTTTGTGTATCCTCACTGACACCTAATATATGGTAGCCCTGATCCTGTAACACTTTATAATTATCCCTTAAATTACAAGCCTCTAAGGTACAACCCGGAGTATTGGCCCTGGGGTAGAAAAAAACCACGAGTTTTTTTCCTTTGTAATCAGAGAGTTTAATTTCGTTACCATCTTGGTCTTTTGATGTAAATTGGGGTACTTTGTCCCCTTCTTGAAGTGTTTTCATTCGCTTTTTTTTAACTGTGGCCGTAAAAGTAATCATATATGACCAAATCTGAAAAAGTTGATTTTACTATCAAAACCCTGAATGATCTATATCCGGTTATTCCGGTTCCTTTGGAGCATAAGGACCCCTATACTCTGCTCATAGCCGTCTTACTTTCCGCACAAAGTACGGATATACGCGTCAATAAGATTACGCCAAAATTGTTTGAAAGGGCTGATAATCCCTATGATATGATCAATTTATCTGTAGAAGAAATCAGGGAGATCATAAAGCCCGTAGGTCTTTCCCCTATGAAATCGAAAGGTATTTACGGATTGTCTAAGATCCTGGTGGAAGAGTATGAGGGAGAAGTTCCTCAAGATATTACACTATTAGAAACTTTTCCAAGCGTTGGCCATAAAACTGCCAGTGTAGTGGTTTCGCAAGCTTTCGGTATTCCCGCCTTTCCTGTAGACACGCATATACACAGATTAATGTATCGCTGGGGATTTTCAACGGGTAAAAACGTGGTAAAAACTGAAAGTGACGCTAAACGCCTGTTTCCCAGAGAATTGTGGAATGACCTACACCTTCAGATCATTTGGTATGGAAGGGAATATTCTCCTGCCCGGGGATGGAACCTGGAGAAAGATATCATTACCCGCACTATAGGGAGAAAAAAAGTACTTCAGGAGTATGCAAAAAAAAGGCCCGCTAATGCGAGCCGTAGTTCTTAGTTCAGGATCATTTCGAAACTGAATTGCCTGTGTTTTACAATTCTAAGTGCTTTAGAATAAGCCAACAGAAATTGGATCGTTTCCGGTCCTACTCTGGGAATGGCAAAGGCATTTTTTTTAGTTGAGTAAATTTTTTCCATATGATTGTGATGTCGTTATGATTAGATAACGCAACCTATATGGAAATATTGTAAATAGTGTTGTGAACTACGAATTCGTTAAAACGATGTTGTGCCTGTCAATGATTTTTCTGAGATTGATTAATGCGTAACGCATTCTGCCCAGGGCTGTATTAATACTTACCCCCGTGTTTTCAGAGATCTCTTTAAAACTCATATCCTTATAGATACGCATCAACAGAACTTCTTTTTGATCGTCTGGCAATTCTTCTATAAGCAGAGTTAAGTCACTGTCTATCTGATCTTTAATAAGTTGCTTTTCTGCATTTAATTTATCATCCCCTATTACGGAAAAGATATTAAAATCGTCGCTGCCCTCAAATTTAGGCATACGCTTGTTTTTTCTGAAGTGGTCTATAATAAGGTTGTGCGCAATACGCATTACCCATGGAAGAAATTTACCTTCTTCGCTGTAATTTCCTTTTTTTAGTGTTTTGATCACCTTAATAAATGTGTCCTGGAATATGTCTTCAGTAACATCCCGGTCCATTACTTTCGAATAAATAAAACTACTTATTCTCTGGTTGTGTCTGTTGATCAAAATCTCTAATGATTTTTCATCCCCGCTGATGTAATCATTAACTAGTATTGAGTCTTCCTTTAGTGGTTTCATAGTTAGATAATCTTTTGGTTTCTTTAAAGTTCGTTAGCGATGCTTATGAACTCGCGTTGTTATATTAATTTGAGCTACTTGTTTTTCAATAACAATTTAAAAGTACCCAAACAACCCCCCTCAGGAAAAACTATGTTGTCAAACACCCGATTCTTGATGTGAACATACATATTCGTATTTGGCAGCCTTTGAATTTGGCATAGAATGGTTCTACCCTTAGTAGTAATTCTGGACGGGTAACTGCATAAAAAAAAGCACCTTTATTTAAAAGTGCCTTTTCTTTATACGAACTATGTTTTACGAATCTCTATGAAATGAAAGTTTGTTTGCCTATCAATTTAAGATGCTCTCAATGGTCATACCCTTCACCTTTCTTATATGAAGTGATTTTGAATAGTTGAGAAGAAAATCGACCGTACTGGGCTTGGCGGTGATAAGCTTACAATGTTTTGGATGTTTTGAGTAAATCTTTTGCATAATATCTGTGGTTACCCCTAAATAACGGCAGATATGGAGCAATGATGGAATTCTTCGCCCTAAGACCTATTAATTCGTTAAAACAATTTGATTCTTCTCAATGATCTTGCGCAGATTGATCAATGCATAGCGCATGCGTCCCAAAGCAGTGTTAATGCTAACCTCAGTATTCTCCGCGATCTCATTGAAACTCATATCTTGAAAAATCCTCATTCGAAGAACTTCCAGCTGATCTTTGGGCAACTGTTCAATGAGCAATTCCAGATCCTGGTCTATTTGCTCTTTGATAAGCTGCTTCTCAGCATTTAGTTTGTCATCAGTGAGTACAGAGAAGATGTTGAATTCTTTATTCCCCTGATATTTTGGCATCCGTTTATTGCGCCGAAAATGATCTATGATCAGATTGTGGGCAATACGCATGATCCAGGGTAAGAATTTCCCCTCTTCATTATAGCGGCCGCGTTTCAAGGTACTTATTACCTTAATAAAGGTATCCTGAAATATATCCTCGGTAATGGACATGTCATGTACCTTGGAGTATATATAGCTGCTTAGGCGCTGATTGTGTTTGTTTATGAGTACTTCAATGGCTCGTTCATCACCATTGATATAATTACTAATGAGAATAGCATCGTCAATCGTTGTTTGCATACAATTACTTTTTTGGTTCAATTCAGGGGTCGCATTATTTGTGTAGGATGCGACTTTTTTTAATCCTTTTCAAAAAAGTAATGTTGCTATATAGGCAGTAGTTTATTCGATTAACATTCCAAAGATAGAAAAAATATGAGTTATCAATAATAAAGGTTACGTTTTAACATTTTTCAATTCCTTCTTTTATTCAACTGGCGTTTGGTTTTGACATATTGTATCTTTGCAACTTTCTGATTCTTATGACCACAATTACAGAGGTAGATCCAAAGCATAACATTATTATTAAAGGGGCTAAGCTGCACAATCTAAAAAATATTGATGTGGTGATCCCCAGGAATAAATTGGTGGTCATTACCGGTCTTTCCGGTTCAGGTAAATCTAGTCTTGCTTTCGATACCCTGTATGCAGAAGGTCAAAGACGTTATGTTGAAAGTCTTTCCTCCTATGCAAGACAATTCCTTGGAAAATTAGATAAACCCAAGGTAGATTCAATAAAAGGTATTGCACCGGCAATTGCCATAGAACAAAAGGTAAATTCCACCAATCCCAGGTCTACCGTTGGCACAAGCACTGAGATCTATGATTATTTAAAACTATTATTTGCTCGTATAGGCAAGACCTATTCCCCCATCTCTGGGAATGAGGTTAAAAAACATAGGGTGACAGATGTGGTCTCTTTTGTAAAGACGTTTGAAGAAAACGCCAAACTTCTATTATTGGCCCCCATCACCATTCCAGAAGACAGGGATAAGAAGAAAACACTGCAGCTTCTGTCCAAGCAGGGGTATGCCAGGATAAAGTACGGAGGAACCATTCACAGAATTGATGAGGAGCTGCATCAAAAAGTAGGTGATCAGTTGTACCTGGTGGTAGATAGGATCGTAAAAAAGGATGATGAAGATTTCTACAACCGTTTGGCAAATGCCATAGACACAACCTTCTTTGAAGGGAAAGGCGATTGTATTATCGAAGAAGTAGCCACGGGAAAAGAAACTGCATTTAGCAATGCCTTTGAACTAGATGGTATGGTCTTTTTGGAGCCTAACGTCCATTTATTCAGTTTTAATAACCCTTACGGTGCCTGCCCTAAATGTGAAGGGTACGGGGATGTAATAGGGATCGATGAAGACCTTGTTATTCCTAATACTTCACTTTCAGTATACGAAAATGCCATTTTTCCCTGGCGAGGGGAAAGTATGAGTTGGTATAGGGATCAGCTGGTAAATGCCGCTTATACCTTCGATTTTCCCATTCATAAGCCATGGTTTCAGTTAACAGAGGAACAAAAAAATCTTGTTTGGGAAGGCAATGAACATTTTATTGGGATAACGAAATTCTTTAAACAACTAGAGGACAAGAGCTACAAGATCCAAAACCGGGTAATGCTTTCCCGCTATCGTGGCAAAACACGCTGTCTGGTATGCAAAGGGAAAAGATTACGCAAAGAAACGGCCTATATAAAGATCGATGGAAGTTCAATATCGGATCTGGTGGAAAGTCCTATAATTCATTTAAAAACCTTTTTTGAGGATCTGGTTCTTTCAGATCATGACCAAAAGATAGCCAGCAGATTGCTTAAGGAGATCAACACTCGCTTGGACTTTCTCGATAAGGTTGGTTTAGGATACTTAACCCTCAATAGAAAATCGAACACCCTTTCTGGCGGTGAAAGTCAGCGTATTAACCTGGCCACATCGCTTGGGAGTAGTCTGGTTGGATCCATGTATATCTTAGATGAGCCCAGTATTGGACTTCATCCCAGGGATACTGAGAATTTGATTGATGTGCTGTGTTCCTTACGAGATCTTGGTAATACGGTCATTGTGGTAGAGCACGATGAAGATATAATGAAGGCAGCAGACATTATCATAGACATAGGCCCGGAAGCAGGTACCTTTGGAGGAGAAGTAGTGGCCTGTGGCACTTTTCAGGAGATCCTGATGGCCAATTCCTTAACAGCAGACTACCTCAGTGGAAAACAAGAAATTGCAGTACCGGAAACGCGTAGAACTAGTCCTAATTATATTAAGGTCATAGGTGCCAGGGAACACAATTTGAAAAATATTGATGTGACCATTCCCCTAAACATGCTCACTATTATTACAGGTGTATCGGGAAGTGGGAAAAGTACCCTGGTTAAAAAGATCTTATATCCGGCTCTTTTAAAAGAGTTGGGAGGATATGGGGCTAAAGCAGGGCAACACACCGAGATTCAAGGAAAATACAAGGACATAAAGCATATAGAATTTGTAGATCAGAACCCTATTGGCAGATCTTCACGGTCTAATCCGGTTACCTATATTAAGGCCTATGACGATATCCGGAATTTATTTGCATCCCAGAAACTAAGTAAGCTAAGAGGCTACCAGGCCAAGCATTTTTCTTTTAATGTTGATGGTGGCCGATGTGAAAAATGCAAAGGTGAAGGAGAGATCACGGTAGAGATGCAATTTATGGCCGATGTGCATTTAGAATGCGATACTTGCGGAGGCAAACGCTTTAAAAAGGAAATTCTGGAGGTCAACTTTGAAGGGGTCAGTATAGATGACGTCTTACACATGACCATAGATAATGCCCTCGACTTTTTTCAGCTTCACCAGCAAACCAAGATCGTTTCAAAACTTACTCCTTTACAAGATGTTGGCCTCGGTTATGTTACTCTGGGTCAGTCCTCCTCTACCCTATCCGGTGGAGAAGCGCAACGTATAAAGTTGGCTACCTTCCTGGTTAAAGGTGCTTCCAAAGAGAAAGCGCTGTTTATTTTTGACGAACCCACTACGGGATTGCATTTTCACGATATAAGAAAATTATTAAAGTCCTTAGATGCGCTTATTAGCAGTGGGCATTCCGTGTTGGTGATTGAGCATAATTTGGAAATGATCAAATGTGCAGATTATTTAATAGATCTGGGTCCCGGAGGTGGAGAACAGGGAGGCAATTTGGTCTCAGAAGGAACTCCGGAAGAAGTAGTAGCTACCAAAAATGGGTATACCGCAGCCTATTTGAGATCGAAAATTGGGTAAACGGTCTTATTATTGAAATGCATCCATTTTTTATATCCCAGGTGCTACCTATCCTTCCACTTTTGAAGTACTCATAGTATCTTTTTAATATTTATTATATTCTTAATATGTTGTATATCAATATGTTATAAATATTTTATATTTTTTGGCACGCTGTTTGGTATATCCATGAGGAATGTAAATAGTTGCATTCTGAATTTTTAAAATTTGTGTCATGAAAAATCTACTACTCATTTTAGGAGCCTTTGCACTGAGTAGCTCAGTAGGGGCCACGACCTTGGAAGAAAGCGTTGCTATCAGCAATACATTTCGCTATAATAACTCCGTGATCTTTGTGGAAAATGGAATTACCTTTTCGGTTTATCGCGATGGTGAGTTCGATTTTTACATTGACAACCAGGTAAATATTGGTGCCAACTTCAACGTTGGTAGAGCTAATGTAACCTTCAATTCAGGATTTGACTATAGTCCTTTCGTTCAGTATGATGACTATGGAGCCGTGATCCAGGTAGAGAATGTTCCTATATACTATGACTATTACGGTCGTGTATCTCAAATAGGAGGAATCAATGTTAGGTACAATAACGGTAGGCTTAGACGTATTGGCGGCATGTATGTACACTATAACAATAGAGGTCTGTTTGGCAGATTCAATGGATATATAAATGTGTACAACAGGTATTATACCTACAACGCATATCACTCTTATTTTGCGAGACCAGCCCTTGGATTTTGTCTGGTGTATAACAACCCTTACAGAAGGTATTATGCTCCGTTACGCTATACCTATTACAGGCCATATCATAATAACTATAGAAGAGCCTATGCTAAAGTAGGTAAGCACTATAGATATAATAACAGGAATGAGAGAAATCGGGTCTATCGTAACGACAAACGTGTGGTAGCCAGAAATAATAATAGCAGAAGGAATGATGGGTATGCCCGTAATGATAGACAGTTTCGTGATACTAAAGGTAGACGCGACAATGGACAACTGAGGGATACTAAGAGCGGACGTAGCAATAAAGTAGCTAGTAATGGCAGAACTGCCTCCAGGACTGAAACAATGCGATCTAACAGAAGTCTAGATAGCAAAAGATCTAACAGAAGCGTAGATAGTAAAAGATCTACAAGAAGTTTTGATGGTAACAGATCTAGTACTCAGACAAGAGGTACAAAGTCTACACAGGTGAATAGGAAATCCTCAGGAACCAATGGTAGAAGTAATGTCAGTAAAGCAGTCACGCAAAGAAAAGTGGTACGTACGCCAAGCAAAAATGTTGTAAGCAGAAGTAAGGCTGTTACCAAACGTCCCGAGCGTGGGCAGAGAACAACTGCTAGTCGCAAGACAACAAGTATAAAAAGAAGTGGTCCTAAAGCAACGTCAAGATCTGCAAGTAAGACCAATGTAACTCGAAGCAGAAGCAGAAGAGTACAATAAGATAGTTTTTTAGGTTGGTTAGTTGGTTAACCCCGCGGTGGATTCGTCCCTGCGGGGTTTTTATTTGTACTACTCCCCAGCTATCAAATAAATTTGAAAAAAGTAAGCTTTACTTATTACATTATTTTGGCCCTAAATATTTTGACAAGACACCAAAAACATCTTCCGATATTTTAAAACGATAAAGAACTCCTATGTACATCGCAATGATCAAGAGGCTTTTTAACGCAATATTGACCAAGGGATGAAAAGGGAATTGTAAGGCATAGAAAATAGCACAGACCAATAGTAAGAGAAAGATCACCTTAAATGTTTCTTTCGTAAATGGCTGAAGATCTAATTTTTGCTTTACATAGAGTAGTTTTAAAAGATTATAGATAAAAACAGCAATAAAAGTGGCAAGTGCAGCCCCCTCTATCCCAATCCTGGGAATTAGATACCAGTTAAAAAGGATGGTACAAATAGCAAGAAAAACCCCCAGAAACAAGATGGCCCTATAGTGATCAGAATTGTAAAGAATGGCATTGTTATTCCCCAACATGGCATCGAACAACTTCGCCAACCCGATCAGCAGGACAATGTTAAATCCACCCCGGTAATTTTCAGGAAGTAAAAGATAGAGATCTCCCAGGTTTAAAAGGATCAGCACAAAAATGAGGCCTGAGATGATAAAAAGTGTGAGGGAACTTTTGTGGTACAGGACCCCTAATCCTGCTTTGTCTTTTTGATTTAAAAGGGCCGCCGTCATGGGATATGTTATCTGATGCATCGCACGTGAGGGTACGGAGATCACTGTGGCAATAAATACGGCTACGGTATAATAGGCAACTTTCTCAATTTCAATGAACTGGTTGATCATAAATTTATCGACCTCCAACAAAATCACCGCAGTAGAACCTCCTAATATGATCAGAAAACTATATGTAAGGATAGTTCTGAAATTATGAGGAACCTTTAAATTAAAGGAAGGCATCCTAAGCCAATACGCATAAATTTTCATGATCAGTGTTCTCAAAAGATATACACCAACAAGGGCCTTTAAGAATGTATCTATAGAGATATAATTCGCATAAACACCAAAAAGTAACACCATCACTCCCACCCGCGCAAAGATCTCTTTCATGAAATTTCCAAAAACGGATCTCATATGGATACGCGACCAGGAATAAAAGATCTCAAAATAGGCCATCGCCATGGCAATAAGGAAAATATGCCAAACGTAGTCCTTCACGATCAAATTACGTTGCCCTATAAAATTGCCAATTGCATCATTTGCAATATAGCTGAACAATCCAATAGGAATAATTAAAACAAGCGGCAATACCAACATAAAGGCAAGAAACCCATCTTGCGATTTTTTCTCTGTGTACCCGCTAAAAAACTTGATCATGGTATTTGGTACTCCAAGGGCTAAAACAGGCATCAGGATGGCCGAGGTAGCCAAAATTACGCCCACAAGGCCATAATAGGTGTCCGTCAGAAAACGGGCGTAGAGAAACAGCGTATTGATGGCCCCAATGGCAAAACCTATGTAGGTAATGACCATATTGCTCAATGACTGTTTAAATACGATTCCCATTATAATTGCGCTGCTAATATTTTAGTCAATTCCTTTCTGCTAAACTTTTCAATACCGGAGACTGGCATTTCAAGTGATTTATTTTTATAGGCTGCAAACCATTTCCAAATTGTTTCTTTGATCTCTTTTTCATTTTCATATGTAAAAACCATTCCGGCACCGGTGTCCCGGACAAGGTCTCCTGCCTCCCATCCGGCAGGACCAATCGCCAATATAGGGCGTCTGGCTGCCAAATATTCAAATAATTTCCCGGGAATAATACCTTTGGTCTCCTCAGAATTGATCTCAGCCAATAACAAGACCTGAGAACTTCGTTGGGCTTTTAAAGCCTCTTCATGGGGAAGATATGGCAACACCTTTACTGCACTTCCTAAGTGATGTTCGTTGATCTCCTTTATCACGTCCTCACTTACCACGCCTACGAGTTGTATTTGTAAGACTTTGCTAAAGTTTGGATGTTCCTTCGTTAATTCAGACAAAACACGCCAGAGTACTTTCGGATTCCTTTCAGACAAGAGAGAGCCAATGTGAGAAATAGTGAAATCAGTATCGAGTTCTGCCCTGCCATCAAAGTCTGTATCGAACCCATTTGTAATGACGGTTATTGGTCTGTTGGTAATGGCACTGAATTCTTGTTTAGTGGTCTTACTGGTCACAATGATCTCATCTGCCTCATTAAGCACATTGTGTTCTAAAGCCTTGTGTTTCTTTTGAGAACGCATGGTTAATCTCAGTTCCTTATGGTACCCTATGGAGGTCCATGGATCCCGGAAATCGGCTATCCATTTAACCGCTTTACGCTGTTTTAACCCCATACCTATAAGGTGCAGGCTATGAGGCGGACCGGAAGTGATCACAGTCTGAATTTGTTCTTTGTCAATGATATCAGACAAGAATTGAATGGACGGTTTAACCCAAAATGTACGAGCATCGGGAATAAAGAAATTACCCCGTACCCAAAGAAATATACGCTCTATTAAAGATGGTTTTTTAGACTTTATGATCCCTGAACTTATTCGACTTGTTTTACGGCTAGAAATTAACGAAGCCAGCTTATAGGGTTCCCAAATAGCATTTTGATAGATGGTTAGCCCTTCCGGAACCTCTTTTATTAAACTGTTATCCTTTATTGGATAATGTGGATCTTTTGGTATGTATAGGATTGGTTCTACCCCGTTCTCCGGTAAATATTTGATAAAATTTAGCCATCGCTGAACTCCCGGTCCACCCGCCGGGGGCCAATAATAGGTCACGATGAGCACCTTTTTCATGTTTGTTGTTTCATTTTCCTACGTCGCCAATACGTGAAAAAACCTCCTCCTATAAAAATAACTACCAAAAGCAAAGAGCTCGCCAAAGAAATAGTACTTCCCTGAGCTACCACTTCTGGTTCAAAGGCAAATTGTATCTCATGTTCTCCGGCTGGTATCTTTAATGCCCTTAAGCCATAATTTACGCGGAAATAAGGAACTTTTTGGCCATCTAAATAGGCATTCCACCCATTGGAGTAATACAGTTCTGAGAATACCACTACTCCATCATATTCATTAGAGGTTTTATAGCGGAGCTTGTTAGGCTGGTATTTTTGCAATGTTACATTAGATGTAGAATCTACCCGGAATCTGAATTGATTGATTAATGGAAAATCCTGAGTATTAATGACCGCTTGGCTACTAAGATCTAAACTATCCAGGGCCATGATCTCCTCATTGGCAGAGCGAACAGGAAGTAGAAGCTCAACGAACCATGCATTGCCGTTTGCCTCAGGATTGATGGAAGCTACGCGCTTTCCCTCTTCATTTTGCTGAAGTACGTACTTTACATTCAGCATGTTGAGTACCTGTCTGTTGTTTTTATAAATGTGATAATCAAAAAGATCTTGAATAACAGCTGGTTTAGCCGCATGATATCCACCTATCGACTTATGGAAATAAGACGTCCTGGCACCATTAAGGCCCTCTGAGCTATCGTACACGCGGTATACAGTGGTGTCTGTCATGATCTGTTTATCAATGGCCGTTTCCTGAAATGGCTCATTCATCATTCTTCTCGACACAAAATCGTCTGTATTTACATAACGAAGTGCAACTCCAACAAGATCTAAGCAGATCAACAAGCCAAGGATAACGACCAATATTGACTTACTTATTTTTGTTTTGATAAATAGCCAAAGTGCCGCTGCTGCAAGAATAACATAGATAATAGATCGGAAGCTGTCATTAAGATAGACGGCTTCTCTGTCTCTTTTGATCATAGCCAATACCTCATCTCCAAAATAACGCAGATAGGCACCATCATTAAGTCCGTTAAAATCGAACATTCCCTTTAATAATAAGATGGCAACGCCTAGTCCACCCGTAATAATGACCGATAACTTTAATGCCCTTAACTTTTGAGCAGCTGAAACTTCTTTATTAAGCAAGGCTGAAAGTCCCAAAATACCCAGTATGGGAACACATAATTCCAGCACAACCTGGATGGAGGAAACCGCCCTGAATTTATTATACAACGGAAAATAATCGATCATAAAATCGGTCAGAATCCCAAAATTCTTGCCCCAGGAAAGCATAAGAGACAACAATACGCCCCCTAATAACCACCATTTGGTTTTTCCTTTTACCAAAAAAAGACCCATTACAAAAAGGAATATTAGTATGGCCCCAACATAGGCCGGGCCGGCTACTCCCGGTTGATCACCCCAATACAGAGGAAGCCCTCTTGAAAACTCTAAAGCCTGTGACCTGGGCAGTCCCTGATTAGTCAAATACTCGTATGCTTTGGACTTTGTGCCAAGGTCCTCGCTATTAGACCCTCCAAACATTCTGGGTACAAACAGATCTAGGGATTCTACTATTCCATAGCTATATTGAGTGATGTATTCTTTATCGAGCCCAATCAATTGTTCTTTGGGTGAACCATCCGGATTTATGGTCAATTCTGAAGTACCCCGGGTGCTCCAGTCTGCATATTCCTTTGTTGCCATAAGGGCTGTGGCATTCACAGCTATTCCCAGGACTACTGCCAGGATCAATATTCCTATAGCGCTAAAATAAGCTGCTATTGTCTTATGTTTAATCGCGTCTATCAACAGTACCAATCCTAATACAAGCACCAACAGCATAAAGTAGTAGGTCATTTGATAATGGTTGGCATTGATCTCCAGTGCCATGGCAATAGCGGTTAGTATAAAGCCCCAGAAATATTGTTTTCTGAAGGTTAAGAGGATACCCCCCAGGATCATTGGGAGATAGGCTATGGCATGTGCCTTTGCATTGTGTCCAACACCAAGGATGATGATCAAATACGTAGAAAAACCAAAGGCAAGCGCGCCTAAAACAGCTAGCCTGTAATCGATCTTCATACAACACAAAAGAATATAGAAGCCAAGGAAATAAAGAAACAAGTAATCTGCCGGTCGCGGAAGGAATCGCAACACCCGATCCAATTTTTTTACATAATTATGAGGATAGTTTGCTCCAAGTTGATAGGTGGGCATTCCACCAAAGGCACCATTGGTCCAATAGGGTTCTGTTTTGTTAGCCTCCCTAAAGTCGTTTTGCTCCTTGGCCATCCCGGTGTACTGGATAATGTCTGACTGCTCTATTACCTTTCCCTGCAAGACAGGGTGGAAATAGGCCAAGGCTACTACCACAAAAAAAGTGAGGACAAAAAAGTGGGTGAAAAATTCTTTGGAGATACCCTTCATTGAAAGCTTAATACTTAAATTATTCTATTTCCTCAAAATCTATGTACTCCCCTACTTGTTTCGAGGATCCTGAGGAATCGTTTGCTTTTTTTGAATTATGTTGGTCGTGAACTCTCTGTTCACTGGTGTTTCCACTCATATTTGCTTGTTCAAAGGCATCTCTGAAGTGCCTTTCAGTCTTTTTCGCCGCATAATTGAAAACCTTTGGTGCCAACCATCTTCCAATTAACTTGAGAAGGTAGTACACCAAAATGATGATCAATAGTGTCTTTAAAAAACCCATATTTTATTTACTATTTATATCAAAAGTACAATTCCAACGTTGTAATAGCAGCACAAATGTCTTAAAAGTTTAATAAAATAGCGCCTAATGAAAGCATGCTTAAAAACCTATACTGTTCACTTTTATCTCATTTTTCTATGTTCTGCGCTTCCTTTTTTAGGGACAAGTCAATATACCGATGTCATAAATTCGAATAGACCCGGACTCTCTGTAAGTGCTTATGCCGTTGGGAAAGGAGTAATTCAAGCTGAAATGGGATTTCTTTATGAGCAAAGGGAACATGTGGATCTTTCTCAGGAATCGACCTTAATGGGTGCCGATCTTGCTCTCAGATATGGTTTTTTTCGCGAAATGTTGGAGATTACCTATGAAGGGACCTACGTACAACAAGATATTACGTATACCGCTTTTGATCTGAACGAAAAAAGAACTGATTTTTCAAGAAATAGACTGGGTATAAAATACCTATTGTATGATCCTTACAAAAACCCGGATCGTACAAAACCAAATTTGTATAGCTGGCGAGCCAACAACAAGTTTCAACTTAAAGATCTGGTCCCGGCCATTTCCGTATATGCAGGAGCAACTTTTAACTTAGGTGATAATCCGTTCTATCCGGAAGATCCAATAGTAGCTCCCAGGGCCATGATTGCCACTCAAAGCAGCGTTACCTCCAGATTGGTATTGATCACAAATCTTATTTACGATAAAATAGGTACTGATTTTCCGGAGATGGAGTACCTAATATCTCTGTCTCATGCCTTTAAAAATCCTAAATGGAGTGTTTTTATAGAGAATCAGGGTATTAAAAGCGACCGATATGCAGACATACTATTTAGGACCGGTATCGCCCATCTGTTCAGTAAGAGCTTCCAGGCAGATATAAATGTAGGTGGCAGCATTAAAAGTACTCCAAGCAGAATCTTTGGAGCGCTTGGTTTTTCCTATAGGGTAGATTTTCATCAGGACGAGATCAAATCCATAGATGATCAAAAAGCTGGTGAAAATGGTGATTTTATCAAAAAGAATGCGTTTAAAAAAGACAATGATAATAGCTTACCGGGTATTTCTAAGAAAAAAATGCGAAAACTCGAGCGTAAGGCCAAACGCAAGAAAAATTAATCCCTTCGGGGCTCTTTACCCCCTGGTTCTTACAATCCCTGCATAAAGTGACTCCAAGTCTTTATTCTGTGGTCAATAATTCCTAATATTGAGCACGTAAAGCAGGTAACATGGTAACTATAAAACAGACTGAAAATAGGTCTGATCTAAAAAAATTCGTAACCTTTCCTTTTTCATTGTACAAAGATTCACCCTATTGGGTACCTCCTTTGATCAAAGGAGAAATGGATTCCTTTGACAAATCCAAAAATCCTGTTTTTGAAAATGCAGATGCCTGGTTTTTTCTTGCCTATAAAGATGGGGAGATCGTTGGTAGAGTAGTTGCTATGATCAACTGGATTGAAGTAAATCAGCAAAAACTACGGAAAATGAGGTTCGGATGGTTCGATTTTATTGATGATCCGAAAGTTACCGATGCTTTAATTGCCAAGGTGGAGGAATTAGCCGTGGACCATCAGATGGAATATATGGAAGGTCCGGTAGGATTTTCAAATCTGGATAAAGTGGGCGTTTTGGTAGAGGGTTTTGACCATATTGGAACTATGATCACCTGGTACAATTATCCATATTATCAGGCACATTACGAACGGCTGGGCTTTGTAAAAGAAAAAGGGTTCGTGGAAAATAAATTTCCCAACAGCAATGTGGATCCGGTCCTCTTTAAAAAATTACACGTTCTGATCAAGAAACGCTACGGACTTAGGGAAATGAATTTTACCAAGACCTCGGAAATTATGCCATGGGTAGACCAGATGTTCGATCTATTTAATGAAACCTATGCAAAACTATCTTCTTTTGTCCCTATTACGCCCATTCAAAAGGCCCATTTTAAAAAGAAGTACATACGCTTTATTAATCCGGAGTATATAAAGTTTGTTGTAGACAGTTCGGATAAACTTGTCGCCTTTGCCATTGTGATGCCTTCATTTTCTGAAGCATTGCAAAAAGCAAAAGGAAAACTCTTCCCTTTTGGTATATTTCATTTGCTAAGAGCCAGAAAACACAACAAGGATGTTATTTTCTACCTTATCGGGATACTTCCTGAATATCAGAATAAAGCCGTAACCTCCATTATTTTCAATGAATACTACGAAACCTTTAAGATCAAAAAGGTTGAAACCTGTTATAGAACTCCGGAATTAGAGGATAATATTGCGATTAGACAACTTTGGAAGCATTTTGACCCCGTCATCTACAAAAGGCGGAGTACCTATAAGAAAATGCTCTAAAATAGCTTAAATAAGGCCTGGAGCTATTCACCCATAGCCGCAGCTACTGCAGCTGAAAGCCTTTTGTAAGTGCCGTTTTCCAATCTTTCCCGTATGGCTGAAAATGCGTCCAGGGTTATGGAAATGTCTTCAAGCGTATGTGTGGCTGTTGGGATCATTCGCAATAGGATCAAACCTTTAGGAATTACCGGGTATACCACTATAGAACAAAAAATACCATAGTTTTCTCTCAGATCTTTTACAAGCGCCATGGCCTCCGGAATACTTCCGTTAAGATAGACCGGCGTAACACAACTGGAAGTTGTACCAATGTCAAAACCTCTTTCTTTAAGTCCTTCCTGAAGAGCATCTACATTCTCCCACAGTTTTGCTTTCAGTTCAGGCATGGTTCTGAGCATATCGAGGCGTTTTAAGGCCCCTTTTACGTAGATCATGGGTAACGACTTTGCAAACATCTGAGATCGCAAATTGTATTTTAAGTAATCTATGATCTCCTTATCAGCAGCTAAGAAAGCCCCAATTCCTGCCAGGGACTTAGCAAAGGTGGCAAAATAGACATCTATTTCGTCCTGTACGCCTTGCTCTTCTCCTGCTCCTGCTCCTGTTTTTCCTAATGTGCCAAATCCGTGGGCATCATCTACAAGAAATCTGAAGTTGAATTTCTTTTTAAGGGCTACAATCTCTTTTAACTTTCCTTGCTCTCCCCTCATCCCAAAAACACCTTCAGAGATAACCAAAATACCTCCACCAGTCTGTTCTGCCATTTTAGTAGCCCGTTCCAGGTTCTTTTCCAGGCTTTCTATGTCATTATGCTTAAATGTGAACCGTTTTCCCATATGTAAACGAACCCCATCAATGATACAGGCATGAGAATCCACATCGTAAACAATGATATCATCCTTAGAGACCAAAGCGTCTATTGCAGACATTATACCCTGGTATCCGAAATTTAGAAGATAGGAAGATTCTTTATCGACAAAAGATGCCAATTCCTTTTCTAATTGTTCGTGATAAACGGTGTGTCCACTCATCATTCTGGCACCCATAGGATATGCTGCACCGTATTCCAGGGCCGCCTCACCGTCTACCTTTTTGATCTCCGGCAGGTTTGCTAACCCCAGATAATCATTAATACTCCAGGTGATGACCTCTTTCCCCTGAAATTTCATTCTGTTAGAAATAGGGCCTTCCAATTTTGGAAATACAAAGTATCCTTCAGCCTGTGAAGCCCATCTTCCTAAAGGGCCTTTATTTTCAATAATCCTGTCAAATAGATCTCTCATTTAACCGTGTTTGGTTTGTGCAAAACTATGGATTTTTGACCACGAATCATAAATTAATTTAATGGCACAAAAAAAGGCAGCGAATTTTAAATCGCTGCCTGCATATTATTGTATGGTGGGATGCCTATTTTACGACCTCCAGCTTTTTTTCCTGAGATACTTTTACCTCATCCATAAAGCCTTGTGCTTCCATCCATTTGTCACTGTAAACTTTACTCATATAACGAGAGCCATGATCTGGAAAAATGACCACTATATTGCTGTTCTTATCAAACTCGCCTAGAGCATCTAGTTGTTTAACAGCTTGTATGGCAGCTCCGGAAGTGTACCCGGCAAAAATACCTTCAGTACGTGCAATAGCTCTGGCTGTGTGAGCACTGTCTTTATCCGTGACCTTAACAAACTCATCAATGATCTTAAAATCTGTTGCATCCGGGATAAGATTTTTACCCAAGCCTTCAATACGGTAGGGATAGATCTCATTCGCATCTATCTTTCCGGTTTCATGATATTTTTTTAGTACAGAGCCATAGGCATCCACTCCAATAACCCGGATATTCGGATTTTGCTCTTTTAAATAACGAGCTGTTCCAGAAATGGTTCCTCCTGTACCGCTGCACGCGATCAAATGTGTGATCTGACCATTCGTTTGATTCCAAATTTCGGGTCCTGTTGTGCGGTAATGTGCCTCAATGTTCAATTCATTGAAGTATTGATTGATATAGATAGAATTTTCTGTTTCCTGATGCAGACGTTTGGCAACTTCATAATAAGATCGTGGATCATCTGCGCTAACATGTGCCGGACATACATAAACTTGAGCTCCCATTGACCGAAGCATGTCTATCTTATCCTGAGATGATTTGGAGCTTACTGCAAGAATGCAGTCATAGCCTTTAACGATACTCACCATGGCAATACTAAAGCCAGTATTCCCGGAAGTAGTCTCAATAATTGTACTGCCCTTCTTTAAGATCCCTTTGCGTTCTGCCTCTTCAATGATATGTGCTGCTATTCTGTCTTTGGCAGAATGACCCGGATTAAAGGCTTCCATCTTGGCATAAAAATTCCCCGATAGATTTTTGGTGATAGTATTCAACTTCACCAGTGGGGTATTTCCAATAAGATCAAGGATAGAGTTATGGGCGTTAATCGATTGTTCCATATGGTTTGGTTCTTGAAATACCTACCTATAAACGGTAATTCAGGGGCAAAATTACTACTTTTTTTTTATAATTGCTCTTTTCCCGCCAAATCAAGAAGAAAAGCATACTCCTTTGCCGTCTCTCTCAGGGCTTCAAATCTACCCGAAGCACCACCATGCCCGGCATCCATATTAGTATCTAAATAAAGAATGTTCTGATCTGTTTTTAATTCTCTAAGCTTTGCTACCCATTTGGCCGGCTCCCAATATTGCACCTGCGAATCATGCAGACCTGTTGAAACATACATGTTAGGATAGGCTTGCGGCTTTACATTGTCGTAGGGAGAATATGAAAGCATATAATCGTAATACGCTTTTTCATTAGGATTTCCCCATTCATCATATTCTCCGGTTGTTAAGGGAATGGAATCGTCTAGCATAGTGGTCACCACATCTACGAAAGGTACTGCGGCAATGACCCCGTGATAAAGTTCCGGTGCCATATTTACAACGGCTCCTATCAATAGTCCCCCTGCAGATCCACCCCAGGCATAGAGGTGATCCGAGCTCGTATATTTCTTTTCAATTAAGTATTTAGAACAATCTATGAAGTCGGTAAAAGTATTCTTTTTGTTGAGTAACTTCCCTTTTTCATACCAGGGTCTTCCAAGATACTCCCCTCCCCTAACATGGGCGATTGCATATATAAACCCTCTATCCAAAAGACTTAAGCGCGCTGAAGAAAAATTGGGATCTATAGTGGCTCCATAAGAACCATATGCATATTGAAGCAATGGGCTGTTTCCATCCAATTTTGTATCCTTATGATATACCAAAGAGATTGGGATCTTTGCTCCGTCACGAGAGGTTGCCCAAAGTCTTTCTGATCTATAATTTTCCTCCTTAAATTTCCCGCCAAGCACTTCTAATTGCTTAAGTACGGTCTTCTCCTTCGAACGCAAGTCAAAATCAATAATAGAGTAAGGAGCTGTCATGGAATTGTACAAATACCTCAAAGTCTCCGTATCATAATCCAGATTTACATATGGAAAGGCAACATAGGTCTCACTGGTGAAAGGCAAATAATAGGAAGCCTTCCCATCCCAACGGGTAATCTTCATTTTGTTCAACCCATTATCTCTTTCTGAGATCACTAAATACTCCTTAAATATCTCAATATCCTCGAGCAAAACATCTTCTCTATGGGCCAAATATTCCTTCCAGTTCTCTGATGAGGTTGCATTCTCGGAGGTTTTCATCAATTTAAAATTGGTAGCTCCGTCTTTGTTGGTCAACACATAAAAATCTTTTCCAAAATGGTAGATTGAGTATTCCAATCCCCTTGTTCTAGGCGAAAAAACGGCAAATGTACCATTGGGATCGTCGGCAGACAGTATCCGATATTCCGAAGTTAGGGTACTGTTAGACCCTATGATGATATATTTCTTTGATTTTGTTTTATACACATAGGTGTTGAAGGTTTCATCCGTTTCGTGGAAAACAAGTTCATCATCTTCAGATGAGGTGCCCAGCACATGCTTATAGATCTTATCCGAACGCAGTGTAACCGGATCCTTTTTGGTATAAAAAAATGTTTTGTTGTCATTTGCCCAGACAGAACCCCCGGTAGTATTGTCTATCTTATCTTTAAATAATTCCCCTGTCGCAAGATTTTTGATCTGTATTACATACTGACGCCTGGCTATAGTATCAGTTCCAAAGGAAGCCAATGTATTATCAGGGCTAATGGATATGCCATTTAGACTATAGTATTCATGTTCTTCTGCCATAAGATTGACATTAAACATGATCTCTTCTCCTGCTTCAAGAACCTCTTTTTTCCTGGAATAAATTGGGTATTCTTTCCCCGTTTCATAACGTGTTATATACCAATATCCATTGCGCTTATAAGGTACGGACGAATCATCTTCCTTGATCCTTGCCTTCATTTCCTGAAAAAGATCTTCCTGAAATTCTTTTGTGTGAGCAGTTTTGGCCTGATAGTACTCGTTTTCCTGTTTCAGATATGAAATTACCTCGGGATTTTCCCGGTCATTGAGCCAGTAATAATCATCTGCACGCACATCTCCATGTATTTCGAGCTGCTTAGGTATCTTCTTCGCTATCGGGGTACTAACTGCGATCATGTCGTTATTTTGGTTTTGGCAAGAAACCGCAAAAATAATACTAAATAAGAGAATCAGGGTCTTTTTCGATATATGCATCATGCTTTGTTTAAGAATCGCGGCAAATTAGTAAATTTGAGGAACGTAAACTTAAAATTATGTTTGGAGATTTAATGGGTATGATGGGAAAGCTTAAGGAAACGCAAGCTAAGGTGGAAGCAACTAAGCAAAGGTTAAATTCCGTTTTGGTTGATGAAATTTCCGAAGACGGAATGTTGGAGGTTTCCTTGACGGCAAATCGGGAGATAAAATCTATTCAAATAGATGATAAACTTCTCGAAGACAAAGAACAATTAGAGGACTACTTGATCCTTACTTTAAACAAGGCCATAGCTAAAGCTACAGCCATACAGGAGGCAGAATTAGCCGCAGTGGCTAAAGAAGGGATGCCTAATATACCTGGGATGGATTCCTTTTTAAAATAAGGCTACAGTGATTATAAACTATTACCTTAAGAAAGTATAGATTCGAAAATTAGTAATGATCGATATTAAAAAAGAGAAAAATAACAGTTATCGCTTCGTTGTAACCTCCGAAGAAGGAAATGCTTTGTTGCAAAGTATTCCATTTCCAACTAAAAAAGAGTTGGATACGACCGTAAAGAAACTGTCTCCATTAATGAAAAAGCCTTCTGTTTTCGAAAGAAAAACCAATCATAGTGGTCAATTTCACTTTACACTTAAAGATACAAGTGGCAGCATTATAGGTTCCAGTAACACCTATACATCAGAAGCCGGGATGGAAAATGGGATCACCAACGTGCGTAAAAGGATCGCATTCTTAAGCCGATCAAAGCCCCTCTAAAGAAGCTATTATTTTTAAAGTATGGGTATGCATTTCCCCTGTGTAATCCATATGTGTCACCATACGCAGCTTCCCCTGACCCATTCCTATGATCTGAATGTTCTTTTTAGATAATGCCTCCAGGAATTCATCCGTCGTCCATTTTGCCTCATTAATTTCGAAGATGATTATATTCGTTTCTATGGGCTCAACTTTCTTAACAAACGACAGTTTTTCCAGTTGTTTGCCTAATTCCCTGGCTTTGAGATGATCCTCAGCCAGACGTTCTAATTGATGATCCAGGGCATAGATCCCGGCAGCTGCAAGAAATCCGGCCTGTCTCATTCCACCGCCCAGTACTTTTCTTATTCGCAAAGCGTTATCCAAATACTTCTTCTTTCCCACCAATACAGAGCCTACCGGGCAACCCAGACCCTTACTCAGACAGACACTGATGGTATCAAAAAGGGCTCCATAAGCTTTAGGATCTTCTCCCTTGGCAACCAGGGCATTCCAAAGTCGGGCGCCATCCAGATGATACCCCAAACCATGAACATCGCATACTTTACGGATCGCTATTAATTCCTCAAAATCCCAACAGGCTCCACCACCTTTATTGGTTGTGTTCTCTATACACACCAGAGAAGTAAGCGGACTATGGTAAAAGTCGGGTGGATTAATAGCAGCTTCCACCTGGGAAGCCTTCATCATGCCTCGTTCCCCATCCACCAACTTACATGACACGCCACTATTGAAACTTACCCCACCCCCTTCATAATTGTAGACATGCGCATATTTATCACAAATAAGCTGATCTCCGGGATTGGTATGAAGTTTTATGGCGGTCTGATTGGTCATGGTCCCGCTGGGAAAAAACAAGGCCGCTTCCATCCCAAAAAGAGTAGCTACTTTTTCTTCCAGGGCATTGACAGACGGATCTGCCTTAAAGACATCATCCCCCACTTTGGCGGTCATCATGGCCTTTAGCATTCCCGGGGATGGCTTTGTAACCGTATCACTGATAAGATTGATCTCCATAGCGCTAACTTACATTCTTAATTTGTACAATCCATACCTATAGGTGACCCGTCTGGTAACTTAGGGGCGGCGATTACTTTAAACTCGTCCGGTTCCTCCATAAAGATCCCGATCCTTCTTGCCATTTCTTTTAAGTCGGCATCCGAAGAACTCATATACTTAGATTTAAGATTTCTGAGTACGTCATTGGCAATCGCATTGACCTGTGGATGAACCTCTTTATGAGCCGCAAGGTTCATGATATGAAACAGCACACGATAGTTGATAGTACGCTGAACCTGCATTCTATAAGGATCCTTATGGGTCTTCATCAATGTGTTCTCTTCCAAACCTTTAATTACTTCTTTTAAACCCAATTGATCAGGATCTATACTTTTTTGCTGAATAAGCCGTGATGCTCTTTCCGGATGTAACAAAAACCCTAAGGTCATGTCAGCCGCCGTTTCTGAAGCCGAAAGGGCATCAAAAGAAACTCCGGTTTTTCCGTTAAATGATTCACGGGTTCTATTAAAGCCTATTGCCCTGGGTGGAAATAAGCCTAGCTTATCCGAAGGAATAGCAATTTCAGCAGCATCTAAGGTCTTAAAAATACTACTTAGTGCTTTTTTCTGGTCTTTTACCGCCATGGTAGCTATCACCAACTGTCCGTCCCCTTTCACCGCGTAATTATAATTGAGTCCGCCAATAGATTTGGTTGCTGCTTCTACCTGATATCGGTGAAAGAAATACAAAGGGACAAAAACATCTTCTAAAACAGCATGGGCCTCTCCGGTACGTATGTTATCAATACTGAAGTTATCAATGGCCTTAGCCCTAAGGGTAAGCATTCTGTCTAATTCTTCACTTGCGCTACTTCCGTTGTCCCATAAATGTCCCAGCACATGAGCACTTCCCATAGGGCGCGCATCCATATCTGAAATATATCGCAGCCCCTGTTTTTGTGCATTTTCCAGGATGCTGTTTAGTCCGGCTTTTTCTGAAGTACCCTGTGGAAAATCGGCATACGAATACGCCACCGTAGTTTTGTCCCAAACCCCAATACCTGTATCGTAGGCCTGAGAAAAATCGATAGCCCCATTATTAAGGGTAATATAGGGATGGGGATAATCCATCACCGAGGCTCTGTTATTTGTACTGGCTGCAAAATTATGGGCAAAGCCAAGTGTATGTCCAATTTCATGTGCCGAAAGTTGTCTGATGCGAGCAAGGGCTAGTTCTAACATAGGCTGGATATTGTCATCACCTTCTGCAAAAGGTTTGTTCATAAGGGCCTGGGCGATGAGAAAATCTTGTCTTATCCTTAAACTGCCAAGACTTACATGCCCTTTGATGATCTCTCCGGTTCTTGGGTCGGTAATGCTGCTGCCGTAACTCCAGCCCCTGGTAGAGCGGTGCACCCATTGAATTACATTATATCTAACATCCAGAGGATCTGCATCATCCGGAAGCATTTTAAGCTGGAAAGCATCTTTGTATCCTATGGCTTCAAACGCTTGGTTCCACCATTGGCCGCCATCGAGCAAGGCAGAACGCACAGGTTCTGGCGTACCGTTGTCCAGGTAATATATAATAGGTTCTTTGGCTTCGCTAATGGCTGCATTGGGATCCTTTTTTTCCAGACGGTGACGGGTGATAAACCTTTTTACGAGCGATTCCTCTACCGGAGTTGCATAATCATAGTATGCAAAGGGATAGGATCCTGAACGGGGGTCGAATACTCTCATTTTATAGCCGTTATCCGGCAATTCAATAAATGAATGGTGCTGTGAGACCGTTACAAGTTCGGGGTTAGGCGAAACCGATCTTATATTGCCACCTTTGGGATCTCCTTTAAAGGTCAGCATTAGATCGAATTCTATATTTTTTGGAAACGCCCTTGTCCTGGATAGATCGAATGCACTTTTAGAGGTATCGAGGCTATAGGTCCCTTGATTGGTTCGTTTTAATCGTTCTGATACTCCATGTGCATCCTGCATTAAAAAATCGGTAATATCTATAATATAGTTGCCATCTTTTTCCTCTTCTATTTTAAAGCCAAAAAGAATGGATTTAGCAAAGGCCTGCTCTACAGATCTCTTCTCCAAAGTGTTCTCCGTAAGGGCTCTGTACTTCAGATTGGGCTGTACCAATAGAAGTTTATTTCCAGCCTTCTTAAAATATACAACCTGCTCATTTCCAAGCTGTCCTCTGTCCAAGCCTATATCATTACTTCCAATTCCACTACTGAGGGAATACACATACAAAAATTCTTTCTCCAGCTCTTTTACTTCCAAATAGACCTTGTCATTTTTAGCATCATAATAAAATGAATACAATCCTTCATATTTTGCAAAATCCTTACTTTTTTCAGCAAATTGTCCAAAGCCTGCAACGCAAAAAAGGCAGCCTATTACAAGTGAAGTATATTTCATATCTAAAGTTTAGGAGCTAAATTTAATTAAATAGAATGAACCATCACCGCCACAGATACAAATTCCTGTTTATGCTTTTCTCAAAACGGGAAACCAATGCTTAGTAAATTAGCAATTTTGCCATTGAATAATTACTACATTCCTGTTCCTATTTCATAATAAATCTGCTATATTGAACCAAAGAATTTCCGATGCCTAAAGAAGACAGCACTATATTTTCTTCCTACCAACGAGATCCATCCCTTTTTGATGAGATTTATGACAAAAAGGGGCAGGTAAAAGAGGTGTATAAAACACTTTTTAAATTGTATGGCGGGCATTCTATCCCAGATTATATGACCTTAAATGAAAAAGCGAGATCTTCCTTCTTTAATCAAGGGATCACTTTTCAGGTATATGATGATAAACAGATGCAGGAAAAGATCTTTCCTTTCGATCTATTTCCGCGAATTATTGATGGCAAAGAATGGGAGATCATTGAAAAAGGGGCCATTCAACGGAGCAGGGCCTTAAATCTTTTTCTCTGGGATATCTATCATGAAAAAAAGATCTTAAAGCAAGGGATTGTACCACTAGAACTGATCAGTTCTTCCGAAAACTATCTGCATCAAATGATGGGCGTTGATCCGCCCGGCGGCATCTACAACCATATTTCAGGTACAGATGTCATAAAACACAAAGACGGAAAATACTATGTACTTGAGGATAATATTAGATGCCCTTCCGGTGTCAGTTATGTGATTTGTAATCGTACTGCCCTTAAGAGAGCCTTGTTTGGTGTATTCAATCATTACGAAACACACACGGTCACCAATTATGCCGAAAATCTACTCGATCTTTTAGAATCTGTGAAACCTCATGGAGTTGACGTTCCCAATACTGTGGTTATAACACCCGGAATGTACAATTCGGCCTTTTATGAACACTCGTACCTGGCAAAGACCATGGGAGTTGAATTGGTAGAAGGACGCGATCTTTTTGTGGAGAACGATTTTGTTTATATGCGGACCATAAAAGGCCCTCAAAAGGTAGATATCATTTACAGGCGAATTGATGATCAGTTTTTAGATCCCTTAGAATTCAGGGTAGATTCGTCTTTAGGCGTCCCCGGTTTGTTTTCAGCCTATAAAAAAGGAAACGTTACCCTTGCCAATGCACCTGGAACCGGGGTCGCAGATGATAAGGCCGTCTATACCTATATGCCGGAAATCATTAAATATTATTTGAATGAAACACCTATACTGAACAATGTGCATACCTATCATTGCAGCAGGCCGAAAGAATTGGCCTATGTGTTAGACCATATTCATGAATTGGTAATAAAACCGGTGGATGAAGCCGGAGGGTATGGTATTTCAATTGGCAATAGGCTTACAAAGGAGGAAATCGAAACTGTAAAAAAACAAATAAAGGAGCATCCAAGAAAATACGTGGCTCAGCCCATTATGTCCTTATCAGTTCATCCTACCTATATTGATGAAACAAGTTCCTTTGAACAAAGACATGTAGATCTTAGGACGTTCACCATTTTAGGCAAGGATAAGGATTTTGTCTTAAAGGGTGGTTTAACCCGTGTAGCACTCCAAAAAGGAAATCTTATCGTTAATTCTTCTCAGGGTGGAGGGTCCAAAGACACCTGGGTATTAAAATAATAATATGCTAGCAAGAGTAGCCAACAATCTTTTTTGGATGGGGCGTTATATTGAACGTTCAGAACATATTGCGCGATACATGCATGTAAATTACTTTTCTTCCTTAGATGCGCCCAATGAACTGTCAAGATCCAGACAATTTGTCCTAAATTCAATGTTGCGGATGATAGGCGATCCTGAAGCAAAGGAAAATGAAGTACTTAATGAGGAAGAGGTTTTGTTTAAACTCGCCCTGGATCCTGCGCATCCTTTCTCTATTCTTAGCAATGTGAAGTATGCCAGGGAAAATGCCAACAGCGCCCGTGACCTGATCTCTACAGACCTCTATGAGTCAATTAACAAGTTCTATCATTTTGTCCTGAAATATCCAGTGGAACACTTTCGAAAAAAAGGGTTGTACGACTTCTGTATCAATATCATTGAGATGTCGTCTATTTTAAGGGGGAGGATTAGAAGTACGCTATTACACGATGAGGTATATGCCATTATCATGCTTGGTGTTAATTTGGAAAGGGCCAATCAGCTTATCCGTATCATCAATGCCAAATACTACGACGCACTAAATGCACAGGGCAGTTATGGCGATAAATTCAGTAAAAGTTTTGAGTGGACAACTCTTCTTAAATGCGCGGAATCTTATGACATGATGCGTCGATTTTACAAAAAAACACCCACGAGTTTAACCACGCTTGAATTCCTGATCTTAAACCCAAACTGCCCCAGGTCCATGATGAACAGTTTTAACCAGATCTATACACATATCAGAGTATTGGATAATTCCTTTAAGTATGATAAGGATTCCACTGCCTTCTTGGTAGGACGCGTGCGTGCCGAATACCAATATAAGTATGTTGAAGAGATCGAAGGCAATATCAAAGGATACATTGAAGCCATGTTGCAGAATTTAGCCGATATTGGCAATAAAATGGAAAACGAATTCTTTCATTATTAATCGGGCTACTCTCCTTTAGCCCCCAGAAATTTATGTCTCTAGAATATAACATTGTTTACAAAGCAGAGAATGTGTACGACCATCCTGTAAAGGAAGCACGGTGGCAATTTCTTATTATCCCTGAGGAGAATAATAACCAAAAATTGGAGGCCATTACGTTCAAAAACTCCCTGGATTTTCCTTTTGAGTATTCAACAAATGCCTATGGTTTCAAAACAATTAGACTATTAGCTAAGTCGCTGTTTAAGGCCATCACTTTCGAGGCTAGTTTTAAACTTATAAAGGAGCCGTCCAATCCTTTCGATTTTATCCTTCCTATCAACCAGAAGGATGAGTATTCAAAATATCAACAGCTTCAATTTAAAGTAGATCATGAACCCTTTTTGCGCAAAACTCCATTAACTACCCTGTTGGAACATCACAGCTCTTTTTTTGATTATCAACAGGATAAATTTGTATTTGAGAATCTCCAGGCCTTAAACAAATGGGTTTTCGAAAAAATATTTTATACGCCTGGAGCCACAGATGTTAACACCACTTTAGATGAAATGCTAGAACACAGGAAAGGGGTATGCCAGGATTTTGCACATTTGTTTTGTGCTATTGCCCGGAAATATGGTATTCCCTGTCGCTATGTTTCTGGATATTTACATCAGGGAAATGGATTTTTTGGGGATTCTCAGATGCATGCGTGGACAGAGGCTTATATTGAAGATGTGGGTTGGGTAGGTTTTGACCCCACCAATAATTTAATTGCCAACGAAAACCACATTAAAGTAGCACATGGCAAGGATTATTCGGACTGTTCGCCATTAAAGGGTATTTTGTATTCCAAAGGCAGTAACACCACTAACCACAGTGTACAGGTCCACGGTCAACAACAGCAATAAAATCATTTTTAATAATTTACTACTACGTAAAAGTGTATTACTTTTGAATGAAAATATAATACAATGACTACGACAGATCAGCAAAAAGATCTTATAGATCGCCTTGGTGCGTTAAGGAGGTATCTTTGACATTGATGCCAAATTAATTGAAATAGAAAACGAGGAAGAGAAAACGCTCGCTCCAAATTTTTGGGACAACCCTCAGGAAGCCCAGGAGAAAATGCGGCAACTTCAATCCAAGAAAAAATGGGTGGAGGATTTTAATGATGCCCTGGTATTAGCTAATGATCTGGAGGTACTGCTAGAATTTCACAAAGAAGGAGATGCATCTGCAAAGGAAGTAGACGCACAGTATCTCAAGGGCTTGAGAGCGGTAGAAAAACTCGAATTCAAAAACATGCTTTCTGAGGAAGGCGATGATATGACTGCCGTTCTGCAGATCACTGCTGGGGCCGGCGGTACAGAAAGTTGTGATTGGGCTGCCATGCTTATGCGTATGTATCTCATGTGGAGTGAGAAAAATGGATTTAAGGTAAAAGAGCTCAACTATCAGGAGGGTGATGTGGCAGGTATAAAGACTGTAACCTTAGAAATAGATGGAGAATATGCCTTTGGATGGTTAAAAGGAGAAAATGGGGTGCACAGGCTGGTACGTATTTCTCCCTTTGACAGTAATGCCAAGAGACACACCTCCTTTGCTTCAGTTTATGTCTATCCATTGGTAGATGACAGTATTGAGATAGAGGTGAATCCTGCAGATATAGAGATCACTACAGCACGTTCTAGCGGTGCAGGAGGACAGAATGTGAATAAGGTGGAGACCAAGGTACAACTGGTTCACAAACCCTCGGGGATTCAAATATCCTGTTCCGATTCCAGATCACAACACGATAACAGGGCCACCGCTTTGAAAATGCTGAAGTCGCAGTTGTTTGAAATAGAATTACGCAAAAAACAGGAAGCACGGGCAGAAATTGAATCTTCAAAGATGAAAATAGAATGGGGTTCTCAAATCCGGAATTACGTAATGCATCCTTATAAGCTGGTAAAAGATGTAAGAACTGGTGAAGAAACCGGAAATGTAGATGCCGTAATGGATGGCGATCTCGATCTCTTTCTAAAAGCATATCTCATGATGATGGGACAACAACAAGAAAACTAAGTTATGATCAAAATATATCACAATCCCCGCTGCCGAAAATCTAGAGAAGGTCTAGCTCTTGTGGAGGCCAGTGGTGAACCTTTCGAGATCGTTTATTATCTGGATACGGTTCCCAGCAAGCAGGAATTGAAGGAGATCATCCATCAATTGGGAATTTCACCTATGGACCTGGTAAGGACTCAGGAAGCTATTTGGAAATCTGATTATAAAGGAAAAGAACTTACTGAAGATATGATCCTGGATGCCATGAGTAGGAATCCCAAGCTCATTGAAAGACCTATAGTACTTTACAACCAAAAAGGTGTTGTAGGAAGGCCTCCGGAAAAGATCACAAAATTCCTGGGCAACTGAACTACTTTTTGCCAAAATTCATTTGAATTTTCTTAATATTTTCAGAAATGTTTAAAGCTGACATGTCTTTTAACAAACATTTAACCGCGCTGCCTTTTGCTTCGGTTTACTTTTGAAATCAGAACAACCATGAGAACAATTTTTAAAACTTTCGCTCTTATCATCCTATTCTTTGGAATGACTCCTGTATTAAACGCACAATACAATCAATACCAAAGAAACACAGGTAGAAGAAGAACGATCCCTCAGGCTCAAGAACCCGTAAAAAAGGCCGAACCATTGACTGCTGATGAAATGGTTGCAGTCCAAATGCCAAAGATCACCGAAGCATTGTCACTTAACGATTTTGAACAAGCTGTGCTCACATCTATACTTACTAAATACGTACAGCAGCGAATAGAATTGCAAATACTGAATTTGAGCCCGGAGAAAACTCGCGAAGCCAGAGAGAATATTGATCGCAAACAAGATGAGGAATTTAAAGCAAGCCTACCAGAAGAAAAATATGATGCATTGATTGAATATCAACAAAACGGCGGCAAGAAAGTAAAATCAAAAAAAAGGAAAAAGAAAAAAAATAAGTCTTAAATGAAAAAACTTATTGTCTTGCCATTATTTTTAATGGCTTTTTTAATGTCTTTCGCTCAAAGACCAACAGGTCAACGTGCAGAACCAATCACTATAACCGGGACTGTTTTCGATAAAGACACAGGACAACCTCTGGAATATGCTACCCTGATATTGCAAAGTGTACGCCGACCAGAAATGGTGACTGGTGGTATCTCAGGAATAGACGGTAAGTTTTCAGTAGAAACCACTCCGGGGCAGTATCATGTGAGGGTAGAATACCTCTCTTACAAGACTTATGAACTTAAAGCACAGACTTACCGGAGCTCTGTGGATCTGGGCACTATTCAACTAGAGATCGATGCCCAGCAATTAGCAGATGTTGTTGTGGTGGGAGAACGTACCACCGTTGAACTTAGATTAGATAAAAAGGTATATAATGTAGGACAGGACCTAACAGTAAGAGGTGGTTCTGTAACCGATGTACTGGATAATGTACCTTCTGTAACCGTAGATGTAGAGGGAAATATTAGTTTAAGAGGAAATGAAAGCGTTCGAATTTTGATCAATGGTAAACCCTCAGCTCTCTCAGGGCTTAGTCCGCAGGCACTTCAACAGTTGCCCGCAGAGTCCATTGAACGCGTAGAGGTTATCACCAATCCCTCTGCAAGGTACGATGCCGAAGGTACTGCAGGGATCTTAAACATTATTTTAAAACAGAGTAAGACAGCTGGTGTTAATGGCTCTGTAAACGTTTTTGCAGGCTATCCGGACAATTTTGGCGGCGCTTTAAGTCTCAATCTACGACGTGAAAAATTTAATGTTTTTACAACCACTACCTACAGGTATAGAGATGCCCCGGGAAATGCTCTTTTTAATCAGGAAAATTTTGATAATGCAGGAAATACGGTCAGTTTTCAGGATGAGATACGCGATTATCAGAGACAAAACAAAAGCCTGAATACAAATATTGGGTTTGAGTATTTCTTCAGTGATAAAAGCAGTATTACCAACTCTTTAGTTATCAGGAAATCAGATGGGGGAAGTACAGTTGATATTGACTTTTTCAACTTTGACGAAGTAAGAAACCCTACCATCCAAAGAAATCGTTTTACCCTGGAAGATGAAGTAGACGAGAATGTGCAATATTCTGTAAACTATAAAAAGTCTTTTGAAAAAGACGGCCACGAACTAACCATGGACTATCAATACTCCAGTGGCGATGAAATTGAGAATTCTATCATTAATGAAATAGTCTTAGGTGAAACAATAGAATTACCGACAGAACAAACCATTAATGATGAAACTCAGGTCAATCAATTGGTACAATTCGATTATGTTTTGCCCTTTGGGAAAGACAACCAATCCCAATTTGAAATGGGATACCGGGGTACTTTTAATAATTTCAATACGGATTTCGATTTTGGGATCCTGGAAAATGGAGTCCTGGACAGGGATCCAAACTTCAGTAACGAACTAAGATATAAAGAATACGTAAATGCTGCATATATGCAGTTAGGAACAAAAGTTAAGAAGTTTAGTGTATTAGGCGGTCTTCGTATGGAAGCATCTGATATTGGCATTGAATTGGTAGATACAGAGGAAGTGACCAATAAGGATTATGTAAACTGGTTCCCATCCCTCTTTTTTGGCTATGAATTCTCCGAAAAGGAACAATTAACCATTAGCTATAGCCGCAGACTACGGCGCCCACGCTCCAGATTTATTAATCCTTTTCCTTCCAGATCCAGTAACACTAACTTATTTCAGGGAAATCCTGATCTAGATCCCACCTTTACCAACTCCTTCGATCTTGGGTATTTGAAACGATGGGACAAAATTACCTTTACAACATCTGGGTACTTTAACAGATCTACAGGAGTGTTCCAGTTTATTACACAGGAAACGGGCGACTTTGTGCAGATTGAAAATCCTGATGATCCGGATAACCCGGTATTGGTGCCAGTACAAGCACGAACACCAATTAATCTTGCTACGGACAAACGCTTTGGAATGGAGTTCACCACTTCTTATACCCCTAAACGCGATTGGAGAATTACATGGAATTTAAATTTATTTCAGCAGCAGCTGAGAGGTGATTATACCTACACTAATTTTCAGGAGGAGGTCATTACTCAAAATTTTGATTCAGATAACTTCACCTGGTTTACGAGGATAAGTGCAAAAGTACCCCTCCCCGGTAGTATCGATTTTCAATCGAATCTATTTTACAGAGGGTCTAGGAAAGATGCTCAGAGCACAAACAAAGGGATCTTAAGTACAAATTTGGCTTTTAGTAAAGATGTAGTAAAAGACAAAGCTACTCTATCACTAAATGTTAGTGACCTGTTCAACTCAAGAAAACGCCGATCGGAGACCGTTACCAATACGGTAGCTACCTATAGTGAATTTCAATGGAGGGAAAGACAAATTACCTTATCGTTCTTATATAGATTCAATCAGCCACAAAATCAAAGAAACAGAAACGGACGTGGTGGAAGTGAGGAAGAATATGAATTTGAAGGTACTTAATAAGGCAATCATACAATAAAACAAAAAAGAAGCCAATTGGCTTCTTTTTTTATGAGTTGCGCTTGGCTCTTCTCGCCTCGCGTTTTTCTTTAAAGATCTCCATAAGATTCCCTCCCAACCAATAAGGTACTACAAAAAGCAGTAGAAACATCATTAACCAAAAACCGATGGTTACGATGGTTAAAAACGCCAGGAATCCTAAATATTGATCAAATTCGAACATAATGCGTGCTTTGCTCAGCAAAGATACTTGGAAAATCCTAAAACTTGCAAATCTAAGCTCAGAAATTTTATGCAATTCACAAAAAGAATTTAATCTTCCAAACCTTACCTTTGTTAGGACAAAAAATATAGACTTATGGAATTCAGGATTGAAAAAGATACAATGGGTGAAGTAAAGGTACCTGCAGACAAATATTGGGGTGCACAAACAGAGCGATCCAGGAACAATTTCAAAATAGGTCCCACGGCCTCTATGCCTCTGGATATTATCTACGGTTTTGCGCATTTAAAAAAAGCAGCAGCATATACCAATCATGAATTGGGAATACTTACCGCAGAGAAAAGAGATCTGATCGCCAAAGTATGTGATGAGATATTAGCAGGGAAACTGGATGATCAATTTCCATTAGTGATCTGGCAAACCGGATCTGGAACCCAGAGCAATATGAATGTAAATGAGGTAATTGCTAATAGGGCGCATGAATTGGCCGGGAAGAAAATAGGAGTTGGCGAAAAAACCATAAAACCCAATGATGATGTAAATAAATCTCAATCCTCCAATGATACCTTTCCAACAGGGATGCATATTGCGGCCTATGCTAAAATAGCAACAGTTACCATCCCCGGGGTTACCCAACTTAGGAATACGCTACAAAAAAAGGTTACCGAGTTCAACGATATTGTCAAAATTGGAAGAACTCATCTTATGGATGCTACTCCGTTAACCTTAGGTCAGGAGTTTTCTGGTTATGTATCTCAACTAGACCATGGTTTACGCGCACTTCAGAACACTCTGGAACATCTAAGCGAGTTGGCGTTGGGAGGGACAGCGGTAGGTACGGGTTTAAATACCCCTGAAGGGTATGACGTATTGGTTGCAAGCTATATAGCAAAATTTACAGGTTTACCCTTTAAAACGGCCGTAAATAAGTTTGAGGCCCTGGCGGCACACGATGCCCTGGTTGAAACCCATGGTGCCTTGAAACAACTGGCTGTGTCCCTTAATAAAATTGCAAACGATATCCGAATGATGGCCTCAGGACCTCGCTCTGGTATAGGCGAGATAATAATTCCGGCAAACGAACCGGGAAGCTCTATCATGCCCGGAAAAGTAAATCCTACACAATGTGAGGCACTTACCATGGTTTGCGCTCAGGTAATGGGCAATGATGTTGCAATAAGCGTGGGTGGAGCCCAAGGCCATTATGAACTTAATGTTTTTAAACCGGTCATGGCCGCTAATCTATTACAATCTGCAGAATTGATCGGAGATGCCTGTGTTAGTTTTGACATCCATTGTGCAGCGGGGATAGAACCTAATCATAAGGTCATTAAACAATTACTTAATAATTCCCTTATGTTGGTTACTGCTCTCAACACCAAAATAGGCTATTACAAAGCCGCGGAGATAGCCAATACAGCCCATAGGAATGGAACTACCTTACGGGAAGAGGCTGTAAACCTTGGGTATGTAACTGCAGAAGAATACGATGAGTGGGTAAAACCCGAAGAAATGGTAGGATCCTTAAAAAAATAAAGTTATCCCATAAAAAAAGGGCCTTCATTTGAAGGCCCTTATTATTTGATTTAATACGCTCTTATTTCAAAGTGAATTTAGAGGTACCAAGAAGTTTTAGGTTATCGTCATAAACGTTCACCATATAGTTTCCTGATTGGAAATCGCCAGCTGGCTTGTTGATAAAGTCACAAACATCAAGATCTTGATTTTCGTAGTAGAAATCTGTTCCCTTACTGTAAGCTACAGAAGCACCTTCATCATTTGTTTTAGTAGCTTCCGCCACCAAGAACATTTCCTTGAGGATCTAATACCTCAATAAGGAATTGTCTGTCACCTGCTTGTGCGATCACATTATCAGCAATTGTAAAACAAACTTTTAATTTGTCTGTTCTTCCGGCTCTCTGAGTAGAAACCATTTTTCCGCTAGATCTTTCTCTAACTGCATCTACGTTAAATGTTGAAAGATTAAGTGCTGAACCTCTTTCTACAGCTTCTGCTAATTGGGTGTTTTGAACAACCAAAGAGTCGTTGAATACTGCTTGCTTTTCTAGCTCTACGAACGTACTGTCCCTTTGCATAGCTAAAAATGAGTTAGATCTTGTTAAAGAATCTACTTGCTGAAGTAATACTTCTCTTTCTTTTTTCAAGACAGAAACCTGATTTCTGTATCTTCTTAATGAAGAAAGGTCGGTCTTCATAGTTTGTACAGAATCGATGTACTTAGCAATTCTATCTCTTGCTTCTACCAATTCTTCGTTAGTTTCATTACTCTCCAAAATTGCTTTGTCATACTCAGATTTTAGATTGTTAAGGTCTTCAACTACCAAATCCTTTTCCTGGGTAAGTTCAGTTTGTACTTTTTTCTTGTCTTGATAAAGACTAACGGTATAGATAATAGTACCCAATAGTACTACTCCTAATAAACCGGCAATTACTTTTAATCCGTTATTGTTTTTTGTTTCAGTCATAGTGTAAAAGTTTAATACGCTTTTTTTACTTTTTATAAAGTGGTTACATGCTATATACGGAGAAACCTTCTTTTTAGATTTTTGTAGTAATAAATAATTGTAAATTCCATTAAGATATGTTCAAAAAGATCTGAACGAACAAGGATTCTCAACTAGAATAAATTAATGTCTGTCCGCATAATCCCTTTCCAACCCCATCTGGCAACTAGCTTTCAAGGAGTTGAATATTGCCTGGCTAACTGAATACTTTTATGTGGAACCCAAAGACTCCGATTTATTAGATAATTGCCAGGAAGTGATCATTGATAAAGGAGGAGTAATTTTTTTTGCACAACTGAAGGAATCTATCGTTGGTTGTTTTTCGCTCCTTCCTATGGATACCAATACTGTTGAATTAGGTAAAATGGCCGTGCGAAAAGGGTATCAAGGACAGAAAATTGGCCATCTGTTATTGAAGTATGCCATTGATTATTGTAAAAAGAAACAGATTAACCTCCATTGTGCTCTATTCTAATACTGTACTTCAACCTGCTATTCATTTATACAAAAAGTTTGGTTTCGAAGTAATTCCAATGGAAGTCCCACCCCCATATGAACGCAGTAATATTAAAATGGCACTTACTATCTAACGATTTATTTTGCCTTCATGCTTTTCACATGCCAAAGAATTTGTTGACCATTTTAAATAGTGATAACTACCTAATTAGTTTTTTATATTTCAGTCGTTTTGGAGTAAGGTCTGCACCTAATCGTTTCTGTTTATTTTCTTCATATTCAGAGAACGACCCTTCAAAGAAATACACCTCAGAATCACCTTCAAAAGCAAGGATATGAGTACACACCCGGTCCAGGAACCAGCGGTCATGCGATATGATAACGGCACAGCCCGCAAAATTTTCCAATCCTTCTTCCAAAGCTCTTAAGGTATTCACATCCAGATCGTTCGTAGGCTCATCAAGTAACAGTACATTGCCCTCTTCTTTTAAGGTCATTGCCAAATGAAGCCTGTTTCTCTCACCACCCGAAAGCATGTTCACCTTTTTATTCTGCTCACTGCCCGAGAAATTGAACCTGCTCAAATAGGCACGTGAATTAACTTGTCTGCCGCCCATCATGACCAGTTCTTGCCCATCACTAAAATTCTGCCAGATGGTTTTATCTTGGATCAATATTGGAATGACTTTGATCTACATAAGCGAGCTTGGCCGTCTCCCCTACTTTAAACTCCCCTTTATCCGGGGATATCTCACCCATGATCATCTTAAATATAGTGGTCTTCCCTGCTCCGTTTGGACCAATGATCCCTACAATACCGGCTTGTGGCAGGTTAAAATTGAGATTGTCATATAGCAACTTATCGTCATAGCCTTTGCTTACTCCTGTTGCCTCAATAACATTGGTACCCAGACGTGGACCATTGGGAATATAGATCTCAAGTTTTTCATCTAACTGTTTTTGATCCTGACTTAGCAATTTGTCATAATTATTTAAACGGGCCTTCTGTTTGGTTTGACGTCCTTTTGCGCCCTGGCGAACCCACTCTAGTTCTCGCTCCAGTGTCTTTTGCCGTTTGGAGGCCACTTTGCTCTCCTGAGCCATTCGTTTTGATTTTTGATCGAGCCAACTGCTGTAATTGCCTTTCCACGGAATACCCTCTCCCCTATCTAATTCAAGGATCCATCCGGCCACGTTATCCAGGAAATACCTATCGTGTGTTACTGCGATCACTGTGCCTTTATAGGTTGCCAGATGATGCTCTAACCAGTGCACAGATTCAGCATCCAAATGGTTAGTAGGTTCATCCAACAATAGTATCTCGGGTTCCTGTAAAAGAAGTCGGCATCAGTGCTACTCTTCTTCGTTCCCCTCCAGACAAGACACTTATTTTCTTATCAGGTTCCGGAGTTCTAAGGGCATCCATAGCGATCTCTAGCTTGGTATCTAGTTCCCAGGCATTGGCAGCATCTATCTGATCCTGAAGAGCAGCCTGTTTGTCCATCAGTTTTTGCATCTTATCAGCATCCTCATATACTTCAGGAAGACCAAACATATCATTGATCTTATTGTATTCATCAAGGATCGCCACGGTTTCGGCCACACCTTCTTTTACTATATCCAGGACTGTTTTAGATTCATCTAACACCGGTTCCTGTTCCAAATACCCCACCTTGTATCCGGGAGAAAAAACAACATCGCCCTGATAATTCTTATCTGTCCCGGCTATGATACGGAGTAAGGTCGACTTTCCGGAACCATTAAGTCCAAGGATCCCGATCTTGGCCCCATAGAAGAAACTGAGGTAAATATTCTTTAATACGGGTGTATTGGCATTCTTATAGGTCTTAGTCACTCCAGACATGGAGAATATGACCTTTTTATCGTCTGACATCAGCTAAAATAGGTTTGTAAAATTATTAATTGTTGGAAGTATAAGATGAAGAATTATACTCGACCCTTCAGGGCATTAAACACCCAGGCTATGGCAAAGAACCCGATCCCAACTGATGCAAATCCGTAACCGGCTATATCATTATATCTGAAAGCACCAAGCGCTATCAAAGCGATACCTACAATAATCATTATCAATGTTGCCCACGCCAGGACGGTATTTTTATCCATCGCCATAAAATTTCATTTAGTTATTCTCAAATATCGTAAAAACAGTCGAAAATTAATCCTAATAATTAAACTTTATCACTCAAAGGGAAAGGTAATGCCGGCCTTCGCACGAATCTTATCTAAAAGTCCTATCAGTTCCAAACTATTCTTATGAGACCACAAGTGGCTCTCAATCTGTTTGTTATCAAGACAGCGGTGAACTTCTTCAATTTCATATGTATATCCCTTTCCAACAGTTGGAAGGTGTATTTTTTCTGTTTTATTATTTTTAATTACAGAAAGACCTTGTGCCTCGTGCCACCTTGAATGGATTACAATAGTGCCATCACTACCGGAAATACTGGCCTCCATGGAACTATTGGCACTTAAACCACTAAATAAAAGAGCATGTGCAGAGGGATATGTAAACTGTATGGCTATCTGTATTTCTGCGCCGGTTTCGATATATTTTGCTGAGGCTTCAATGGTATCAGGAATTCCTAACATCAGATATGCAAGAAAGACAGGGTAGATACCAATGTCTAGCAATGAACCTCCCGCCAATGCGGGATTAAGTAAACGCCCTTCCCGGTCCCTGTCTAAGCCATAAAAGGCAAAATCCGCATGCATGATAACCAATGCTCCCTATTTCACCTTCTTCAACCAGCTCTTTTGCATTTTGAATGGCGGGTATAAAACGACTCCAAAGGGCTTCCATTAAAAAGACATTGTATTTTTTCGAAGCATTGATCATTTGTTGTACCTGCCCAAGATTTACCCCTAAAGGTTTTTCGCAAAGAACATGCTTCCCATGTTCCATTGCCATGATAGTCCAGGTTAGATGCTCGGAATGAGGGAGCGCTATATAAACCACCTCCACTTCTTCACATTTAAAAAGTGCCTCATAGCTATCGAAAGCATTTGGAACCTTAAATTCATCTTTAAAAGCAATTGCTTTTTGAATTGATCTTGAAGCCACCGCCATAAGGGCAGCATCATTGATTAGCGAAAGATCTTTTGCAAATTTATGGGCGATATTTCCGAGTCCAATGATACCCCATCCAATGCTGTTAGCCATATTTCCTTCTTATTTTTACCAAAGTTAATGAATATTACTGCTTATCTTTAGGGGCCAATAGAAACAGTGAAAATTAGATGGACATTTCCTTCAATATCAACGAAGATCATAACAAATTAAAGCGTTCAGAATTAAAAAAACAGCTTGCGAAAGTGGCTCTTGGTGGAGGAAAATCCCGAATAGAAAAGCTTCATTCACAGGGCAAATTGACCGCAAGGGAGCGGATCAACTATTTAGTTGACAAGGATTCTGAACAGATCGAAATTGGAGCTTTTGCCGGGCAGGGAATGTATCAAGAACACGGTGGTTGTCCTTCAGGAGGTGTGGTAGTGGTTATTGGCTATGTTCAGGGAAGGCAATGTGTAATTGTGGCTAATGATGCGACTGTGAAAGCAGGAGCCTGGTTTCCCATTACAGCCAAAAAGAATTTAAGGGCGCAGGAGATTTCTATTGAGAACAGACTTCCTATCATCTACCTGGTAGATAGCGCGGGAGTGTATTTGCCCATGCAGGAACAAATTTTTCCTGATAAGGAGCATTTCGGAAGGATCTTTCGCAATAATGCCGTAATGAGCAGTATGGGTATCCCCCAAATATCAGCAGTTATGGGAAGTTGTGTTGCCGGAGGTGCCTATTTGCCTATCATGAGCGATGAGGCACTGATCGTTGACAAAACCGGAAGTATCTTTTTGGCCGGAAGTTACCTGGTAAAGGCAGCTATTGGCGAGGTTATAGACAATGAAACACTGGGTGGTGCAACAACGCACTGTGAAATAAGCGGGGTCACGGATTATAAGGCGAAGGATGATAAAGATGCCCTTGATAAAATAAAGAAGTTACTCAATAAGTTTGGAGAATCTCCAAAAGCCGGATTTAGCCGCACTAAGGCCTACTCTCCTAAAGAAAAACAAGACGATATTTTTGGCCTCCTGCCTAAGTCGAGATCGGATCAATACGATATGCTGGAGATCATCAAACGTTTGGTAGATAATTCAGAATTTGAGCAGTATAAGGAAGGTTATGGAAAGACCATACTTACTGGCTACGCGAGGATAGACGGATGGGCCGTGGGCATAGTAGCTAATCAACGGAAGGTGATCAAAACAAAAAAAGGAGAAATGCGATTTGGAGGCGTCATTTATTCCGATTCTGCGGATAAGGCCACGCGATTTATTGCCAATTGCAATCAAAAAAAGATTCCTTTGGTATTCTTACAGGACGTTACCGGATTTATGGTAGGCAGTAAAAGTGAGCATGGGGGAATCATTAAGGATGGCGCTAAAATGGTGAATGCTGTGAGCAATTCTGTGGTCCCTAAGTTTACTGTCATCATTGGCAACAGTTATGGAGCAGGAAATTATGCCATGTGCGGAAAGGCCTATGATCCCCGACTTATAGTTGCCTGGCCAAGTGCAGAACTGGCCGTTATGAGTGGAAATTCTGCAGCGAAGGTACTCTTGCAGATAGAGACCGCATCCTTGAAGAAACGAGGTGAAAAGATTACCCCTGAGAAGGAAGCTGAGCTATTTAATAAGATAAAAGAACGCTATGACGACCAGATCTCTCCTTATTACGCAGCTGCCAGGCTGTGGACCGATGCCATCATAGACCCACTGGATACCCGTAAATGGATCTCCATGGGCATTGAAGCGGCCAACCATGCCCCCATTGAGAAACCTTTCAATATGGGCGTATTACAGGTGTAATATCGTTTAAAATCCTAAGGTAAAAACGTATAGTAAGGCACACTATTTGCGGTAAAATTCTTAATCTTTATATTAGATTAAATACGCACCTCAATGAAAAAAACAATCTTATTAATCATATTTTTTTTCAGTAGTTTGTTTTGCATGTTCGCACAAAACCAGCTAAAAATTGATGCTATCGTTTTTGATCGTTTTGAGCAAAAAACAATTCCCTATGCAGATATTGGAATTAGAGGTAAAGATTGGGGTGCCATTGCAGATGCTGATGGTTTTTTTAAAATTAAGCTCCAAAACGAAATATTAGAAAAAACCGATACCTTGGTGATATCCTCCATTGGATATTATGATTGGGTTATACCTGTCACCAACCTGGAACAATACTTTGATAAAAGAGCATTTGTCCTTTTAACTCCAAAAGAGAAGAAAAGCACAGCCAAGGTTGAAAAATTTAATAATCGCAAAATTCTAGGGGGTATCTCTAAAAATCTATATGCAGAAGTACCCTTAAACGAAGTCTTAATCAATGGCAGTGAATTAGCTTCGTTGATAAAGATACCTTATGATGAAGCTATCATCGAAAAGGTTTTTTTTGAAGTTTCAAAAAATACAACGGACAGTGTTCAGCTGCGTTTAAACATTTACGATGTAAAGGAAGGCTTACCAAATAGACCAATCTTAAAAAAAGCCATCAATCATTGGGTTTCCATCCGGGAAGGCAGGGATAGCATTAATATTTCAACTCAAAACATAAAAATTAATGGCAATGTAGTTGTTAGCTTTCAACTTTTAGAAACAATTGGCGGCTCCTCGGATATACGATTGGCAATGTCCAATAATGGCAATACTGTATTCAGCAGATATTTTAGTCAATCTAATTGGATTACTTATCCTGCAGTTGGAATGTCCTATGCACTGCAAGTAGCATACACGGAGGGCAATACAAAATTGGGAGAGAATTTAGACGAAATCGGGGGGAAAGATTCCGATCCAATGGTTACCGGAAAAATATCGATGGAAGGAAAACCGATACCTGGCGTTAGAGTTAAAATAAAAGGAAGTTTAGATGAAGTGGAGACCAATAGCAATGGAGAATATGCTATTAAAGCCAACTATGGAGACATTCTGGAAACAGATTTTTTTACGCTTAAACCAGAATTTGCAAAGGTTTCAGAAAATACAGTTATAAATTTTGAATTACAGCCTAAGTATGAACAGCTAGATGAGGTAGTGCTAACGGAAAGCAAACTTGATGACAAAGGAAGGGAGGAAGTCATTACCCCTTTTGGAATAATGACCAGAAACAGCATAAGTGCAGCTGGGTATTTTAGAACAAAGGACGAGCTGGCCATAGGTGCCGCATCTCTGGGACAATTGGTTCGTGGACAAATACCTGGATTAACGGTAAGTGGTTCCTTAAATGAAGAGAGGTTTCTGGGCAGAGGTTCTGCTCCTGTCGCTGTAATAATAGATGGTATACTTTTAAATACGGAATTTCAATCGGCATCAGCAATCCTTCCACCAGAAAGGGTTGAGAATATATTGTTTATTCCGGGTGTATCGGCCTCAGCGAGGTTCGGGCAAGTTGCAAGAAACGGCGCTATTGCGTTCACTACAAAAAATAATCCTTTACTGGCTGAAAAGAAAAAGAGGGATATTGAAAGTACAATGAATAGCAATATATATGGTGAGGATGCCTTACCACTTGCCGAAGATAATCTTACTTTCAGTTCTGCCTCAGACAAGACCGATGCATTTACCTTAACAGGCAAGGTAACTTCTAAAGGAGAACCCTTTCAAGGGGTCCTAATTGGGGTGGAAGGAAGTCTTACCCAGGTTGAAACCAATGTGAACGGCGAATATGCCATAAACGTTAAAATTGGGGATGTGTTAACGACCAACTTCTTTACCTTGGAATCAAAAAAAATCCTGGTAGAAGCTCTAGGTATTTTAAATATAGAACTTAAACCCAAATATACAGAACTCAACAAGGTTACCGTTACGGAAAAGAAATTGGAGAATGCTGGTGAGGAAGAGTTGGAAACATCGCTTGGGAGAAAAAAACATAGGAGTTTAGGCTATGGAGTTACCACTAAAAATGCCGAAGACCTGTCAAAAAGTGCTACTTCGCTAGGCAGATACCTTGCAGGACAATTTCCAGGATTAATAGTTTCAGGATTCATAGGGGAAGAGACCTATCAGATAAGAGGAGAAACTTCTTTACTATTTCAGTCACCACCGCTATTTGTTGTTGATGACGTACCCTTTACAACACCACCAAACTTTCTCGACCCAAATACCATAGCAAGTGCGACTGTAATTAATGGTCTTTCAGGTACAACTAGATACGGATCACTGGGAAGAGGGGGCGTCATTATTATTAAAACAAAACTTAGTTCAAATGATACTGCAACTAATAATGGAACTAAAAAGCCATTGCTACTTCTACAGGGCAACGATTATGACGGCACCCTTTCTACCGTAAAAAACGTTGCCGTGGCAAGTGCTATTAAAAATTTAGGTGAAAGCAACACAAATATTTCACTGTTAAAAACAAAAGCAATGTTTTATGAAAGCGAAGGTTTATATGAGTCTAGCCTAAAATTTTATAAACAAATTGCTGTACTAAGACCAGATAGAATACAGAGCTATCTAGACATTGCCAGAACCTTGGTCAAGACAGGGGAATACGAAATCGCATTCGGGCTTTATAAGCAAATGCTTTCAGGCCAAATATTAGGGGCCAGTTTGGATTCAGATATTATTCAGACTATAGCCATTGAAGTTCGCCATTTGGCTACAAAACATAAATCAAGTATACCATTTCGGGAGCTTCCCAGTGCTTTTTTAGAAAAGGCATTGAATATTAATACCCGTATCGTTTTTGATTGGAACGTTGCGGCGGCACCTTTTGAGGTACAATTTGTAAATCCCGATAAAAAGTATGACATATGGAAACATACCTACGAAGAAAATGAAGATAGACTTTTAAGGGAAACCGAATATGGATATCAAACAGAACAGTTTCTTATTGAGAATACACAAAAGGGCACGTGGCTCGTAAATATTGAAAATAAATCTTTAGATGAAGACAATAGATTTCCCGTATTCCTAAAATGTACAGTATATAGAAACTATGGCACCCCCAATGAAACTTTTATTTCAAAAATGGTGGAACTTACTAAGTTGGCCCAAAAAGTAAATCTTTTAGAAATTGAAAACTAGATTCTAGCTGCCACTTTTATCACTTATAACTTTGTTTAAGTTCGAAAGATTTACATCGATACTATTTGATACTGTTACACATTAGAAAATACCTGTCAAATACATGATAATTAGTAAATATAGCTGCTCCTAAATAAAATATACCTAGTTGCCAAGATGCCCCTTTACCCTGGGAACCAATAACAATTCGGTTTGCCTGCCATTTACGTAGCGAAATCCTTCAGGCCCATAAAACCCTGCTTCTTCCAGCATTATTCTGATGTCTCGCTGCCATTCAGGGATATGTACGGTGGTGTTCAGCTCTATGGCATACACCGTGTTTGGATTTAAAGGGTAGTTCTCCCCATCATCTTTCATTACCCCTCCCTGTGCATCCCACATTCCTATGGTTGTACCTGCAGAATGCCCGTACAGTCCCAAGGGGTGAGTGTAAATTGCAGGACGCAATCCATCCGCCTTAGCTTCAGCCAGTGCCTTTGAAAGTATTTGATTCCCTGTCAGGCCTTTTTTCATGTTATTCGTTAAAAAGTCCTGCACCCTATTTCCCTTTTTCAAAGCTTCTACAAGGTATTTTGGAGGTTGGGTCTCTTGTGGACGAAGTACGTATGCTAATTCCTGGCAATCTGTGTTCAGCCTTAAATAGGTGATCCCAAAATCGCAATGCAACAGATCTCCCGGTAAAATGACCATGTCTTCCGGCCGACCGGAAAATGAATAGAGATGGCTAACAAGGCCTTCCTTAGACCTTTGAATATCTACAGTAGGGTGAAACCAGGTCTCCAGTCCCAGGTCTGTTACTTTTTGGCGCATCCACCACTCTACTTCAGAGGTGGTAGTAATCCCGGGCGTAATCACCGCTTCTGAAAATGCTTCTTTTATAATGTTATGCGTAATGCTAACCAACTGATTGTAGATGACCATTTCTCGTTCTGTCCGTGTTTCTATCCATCGTACGGCCAACTGCTCGGCAGAACCAACTCTCTTTTGGTATTTAGCGGGTAAATACCGCATGAATTCATCATAGTCTGTCTTATCCAAACCATCGGCTATATTATGATCTACGGAAAAGTTGAGTCCGATGTTGACCGGATTGCGCATTTCAATGAGCTCTATAAGACGCTTCCACTGGTCTGGTTCTTTTTCCTTATCCCATGCCGATTCTATATTCTTCCCTACATTATAGCGGGCCACAGCCAGTTTTTCAATGGTGTTTTTAGCTTTATCTCTATAAAATACAAGGATGGTCCTCCGACGTGCATTAAGCCAGGTAGCCGGCAACATGGTCCTAAGCACAGGATCTTCATTGTATTCCCTGGAAATAACGATCCACATATCAATGCCTGCATCATCCATTAATTGAGGTAAGAGAATATCAAAACGTTCCGAAAGTATCTCATCCACTACTTGAGCCCGTTCCTTTTCAGGAAGGATATGTTGTGAAGTAGCTATAATTGAGCACATAAGCATACAAGTGCAAAAGAAATAATTCATGAATGCGATTTTGAGTTATTACTAATAAAAATTTTGAAAAGGGTAATTCTGTTATAAACCTAAGATTGAAAATACAGTTTTTGACTTAAACTTAAAATATTACAATCGTATAATTAAAAAGGAAGATCTTATTTTTATTAAGCCTTTCCCCTACTTCTGAAAATGATGCAACTACCTTAAGGAAAAGGCATTTGAAGCCATACAGAACTATACAGACTAAGCTAAAAGTGCTGCTTTAATTTCTTTTCGGAGCAGTTTGCCGCTTTCTGAGCATAAGAAATTTTCAAATTCATAGATCTCTTTGGGCTTTTCTAATTTCCCAAGTGTGTTCAAACCTTCAATTCCTGATCTCATTGAAGTTTTATTGACTTTTCCTTCTGCGATAAGTACTAATTTTTCTCCCAATTCCTTGTCAGGTATGCCGGTAACCATGAATCGTCCTTCTATGACAGGCCTCAATTTTTTTTCGATCTGCTCGGGATAGAGTTTTACTCCACCAGAATTTACGACATTGTCCCAACGGCCTACCCACTCAAATTCAGTTTCCGAAACCAGATTCACAACATCATTGGTATTAATTGAATCCACACCTAGTGCTGGCGCATGAATTTGCAGACAATTTCTGTCGTCTTCGGATATGGTGATCCCCGGGAAGGTGTGAAAAGAATCTGAGGATCCTTTATCATCTTTAGAGCTCTGTAAATTAAGGGGTCTGGCTGCTATATGAGAGCAGGTTTCTGTCATACCATAGGTCTCGTAGATACGTGTTGATATATTTTGCACCTTGGCTCTTAAATCAACGGAAACAGGAGCGCCACCTACCAAAAGGAGTTTAATTTTTGAAATGTTGTTCAACGACTTTTCCAATTGCAATGGAACCATGGCACAAAGATCGTATGACTTTAAGAGGCCACTCAGAGGGGAAGATGAAGGGGCTATATGATCCAGAGATAATCCCAATACCATGGCGCGTACCAACATCATTTTTGCTGCTATATGACTTGCAGAAAGACATAACAGTGCCGTATCCTTCTCCTTTAATTCAAAATAGGATCCGGTAGCCAAGGCAGAATTCACCATGGCTTGTTTGGATAATGAAATGTTCTTTGGAGTCCCGGTAGATCCCGATGTCCTAACAATTAATGAATCATGGGGCGAGAGCCAATCCATTAAAAAGTCGCCTATTTTCTGTTCTTCCTCGTCTCCTTCTTTTATAAGACTGTAGGCCACATCGTTTAACTCGGAAGGAGAAAAATGACTCCCCTGAAATTTAAAATTCTTATGAATGGTTTTGTATGATCTATCCATTTGCCTGACTTTCTAAAAATACTTCTCTTGACGCTACCTTACCTGTCAATCTTTCTTTCCAATTCTTCCATCCGTATTTACGGGCAAAGAACCAGAGCAAAAGAGGAAAGATGACAAAAACGGGAACCAAGATATCCCATCCAAGGACAGGGCTTGATATATCCCTGTAAATTGAATGTGTTTGAAAGGCCGTCCAGTCTGCAGTCACCAAAAGAGCCCCGATAAGATTGTTTGCAGCATGAAAACCTAAGGCAAGTTCCAGGCCTTCATCCATCAGCGTAATAATCCCGAGAAAGAGTCCGGTACCGATATAAAAGATCATGATCCCCGGCCCCAATGTGCTTACCTCCGGATTTCCAAGGTGCATTAGTCCGAATAAAAGTGAGGTGACCAGTAATGGAAACCATCTATTTTTAACCAGGAGTCCAAGACCTTGCATCATATGTCCTCTGAACATATACTCCTCGAAACTGGTCTGTAAGGGAATTAATAATATGGCAATAACTGCTAATTTTAAAAAGGGCACTAATTGAAAATTTAATTGAAATTTCTCCGGGGAGAAAAAGACGTCAACACCCGTGAGAAGTACTGTAATAGCACCCCACAGGAAAAAGGCAAAGCCAATCCGTTTCCAGTCTATTTTCTTCCGCGAAGTGGTAAGGGCTCTGATAGATTGTGATTGGACCAATTTTACCCAGCCAAGTACAAAGAAAAGTCCCAGGGCCAAAGGCACCAATAATATGATCAGCACTAAATTAGATCCCAGCTTATCTATCAGATCGGCCATCATATACATCTACACTTACCGGTGAATAGAGCACGGAAATATAGTTGAGAATCATAAAGCCAATAAAACCAACTGGAAGTACCCAAAATTTCCACAGGCTAAAATTTCCTTCATATCCTTGTTCTATGTACATATATCATTAATTAATTTATAATTCCATTCTAAGTCATTACTATAGAATAACTTACCATCCCTTACCTCAAGTGGACTTTCTATGTTATTTGTGAAAAGACTACCTGTTCCGAGGCCTTGTGGCAATGAATTTTTCAGGGTAAAGGTCCATTGTGCAATTGCGTTTAACCCTATATTGCTTTCAAGGGCGCTGGTTACCCACCATTGAATACCCAATTCTTTTGCTAAAGTAATCCATTCCATACTACCTCTATACCCACCTATCAAACTTGGTTTTAGAATAATATACTGAGGCGCTACTATTTGTAGCAATTCTCGCCTTTTTGTTTCATCGATTACACCAATTAATTCTTCGTCTAGTGCGATATCCATTAATCCGGAGGCACATACTTCCTTCATTAAAGCCAGATTACCTGGTTTTATGGGTTGCTCAATGGAATGGATATCTAGCCTGGAAAGTTCCTCCAGCTTAAGAAATACATCTTCTTTCCCAAATGCTCCATTGGCATCTACTCTCAGTTCTATCTCATCTGGGGTAAATCGTTTCCGTATACTCTTTAAAAGAGCCAGTTCTGTATCAAAATCGAGGGCCCCGATCTTTAATTTAATGCACGTAAAACCGTCTTTAATTCGCTGGCTTATCTGTTCCTCCATAAAGTCCTTATTTCCCATCCAGATCAGTCCATTGATAGAAATGGGCGTACCGTGCTTTGTAAATTCTGAAGGGAATAATATGAATGGATGCTGGGAAGCAAGCGATCTAAATGCCTGTTCCAATCCAAACTGAATACTAGGGAACATGAGAAGAGTAGATAATAAGGACTCTAAACCCATATCTATATGATCGCATACCCATTGTAATTGCATTTCATACTCAGCTACATCATCCATACTAAGGCCCCTGAACATGGCACATTCGCCTATCCCTGTTTGATCATCATCCTCAAGGATCAAAAACCAGGTTTCTTTTTGAGTTAAAATACCCCGGGAAGTTCCGCCGGGTTTCTTAAAGGTGAGTATGTATCTTTTGTAAGTAGCTTTCATACAGAATTGACACAAATTTAGCTATATTTTGCCTCTAATAAATGAAGATATGAAAAGTATATCGGGACAGGTTATTTGGATCACCGGTGCATCCTCAGGAATTGGAGAAGCCCTGGCCTATGAATTAAGTGCAATGGGAAATACGCTGATCCTTTCTGCGCGAAATAAAGAACGTCTGAAGGAAGTTAAGGCCCAGTGTAATAATCCAGCTAAGGTCTTTATTATACCAATGGATCTGGGTAATTTTAATGTAATGCCTGCACTTGTTTCACAGGCTATTGCAGCAACAGGACATATCGATATCTTAATTAATAATGCCGGGATCAGTCAGCGATCATTAATTGCCGAGACTCATTTTGATGTTTACAAAAAACTTATAGATATTAATTACTTAGGCACTATTGCATTAACCAAAGCCGTATTACCGCACTTTATAGCCGAACAAAAGGGTCATTTTGTAACGATCACAAGTTTAATGGGCCGTTTTGGTTCACCTTTTCGCTCTGGATACTGCGGTGCCAAGCACGGCCTCCACGGGTTTTTTGATGTGTTGAGAATGGAGCATGAGAAAGACAAGTTACAGGTTACTTTGGTGTGTCCCGGGTTTATAAAAACCAATGTGGCTGTGAACGCGCTAACCGGAGACGGCAGTCCCCAAAATATTAATGACCATGCCACCTCCAAAGGAATGGAGGTTCACACATTTGCTAAAAAATTGATCAATGCTGTAGCAAAGAAGAAGTTTGAAGTTTATATTGGAGGGAAAGAAATTGCAGGTGTTTATTTAAAGCGTTTCTTCCCTAAATGGTTGCACCATGTGGTGCAACGAAGTGAAGTTGTATGATCAAATAATCATAGATTCTCCTATCCCAAGCAGGTGCAGTTCCCTCCCCGCTTTCTCAAAAGCTTCTTTCGCTTTTTTATGATCAATTTCGATATACCCGAAAGTGTCATAATGGTAACCAAGTACTTTCGTACATTCTACAAAGTTGGCTGCCATCACCGCATCGTCAATGCCCATAGTAAAATTATCTCCTATTGGCAATACGGCTAGATCTAGCTTGTGTTGCATGGGGATCAGTTTCATATCCATGGTAAGCGCCGTATCACCGGCGATATATACAGTTTTGCCATCAGCGTTTAGCACAAAACCACCGGGCTGACCCCCGTAAGAGCCATCGGCAAATGAAGAAGTATGAACAGCTTGCACGTATTTTATTGTCCCAAAAGAAAATGTCCAGCTACCACCATGATTCATGGGGTGTACCCGCAGACCTTTATCTTGAAAATACATCGCAATTTCATAATTACTAATGATCTTGGGATCCGATTGTTTTGCAATTTCCTCTACATCCAGGACATGATCCTGATGAGCATGGGTCAGTAGTATATAGTCTGGTTTTAATCCTTTGGTAGAAATAGATTCAGGTACCATTGGATTACCGGTAATAAAAGGATCTATGAGTAAAGTGTGCCCCTCTAATTCTAACAAAAGAGTAGCATGGCCAAGAAAGGTGATCTTCATTAGGTTGTTTTTAGTGGTCCTAATTTATTTAAAATTGAACCAAAAGCGAACACCTTCTGTAGATTTATCAATATTTAGTGTGGATTGTAACTGATTTACTAGTCGATTCATGAGTCTGATACCCATTGAAGAATTGGCACGTTCTTCAGAATCTTCCGGAAGACCTATGCCATTATCGGTATATTCAAAAAAGCCCTGATCGCCATTCTTGCGAAGATGGATATAGATCCTCCCATCTTCTTTATCCTCCGGAAAAGCATATTTAAATGAATTAGAGACCAGTTCATTAAGGATAAGTCCAAATGGAATTGCCCTGTCAATATCTAGCTCCACCCCTTCGGCATCAATAGTAATATTTATACTATGTCCGCCTTTTTTAAAGACAGATTGTACGCTGTTCACCAGACTTTCAATATACCCCTGCATTTCGATCACAGACAGATCATCATTCTGATATAATTTCTGATGGATCAGTGCCATGGCCTTCACCCTGCTCTTACCTTCTTCTAAGGCTTCAATAGCGGCTTTGCTGCGTGTGTTCTTTGTCTGAAGACTTAACAGACTAGAAACCATTTGCAGATTGTTCTTCACCCTATGGTGGATCTCTTTTAAGAGAGAGTCCTTTTCAACTAGAGCATTTTCAATGATATGCTTTTGTTCGGCAATGAGACGTTGGTTCTTTATACTTTTTAAGTATGCGAATACCAGTCCGGCAAAGCCCAATAAAGTAAAAATCAGTGAAATGAATACCAGATTGGTTCTTTCATCCATAGCCTCCATTTCACTTCTATTCTGTTCCATTTCTAATTTCTGCATATTGATCATTCTACGAGAATCCTCAAGATTTTCCTCTGCAATGATCGCCGATATTTGTTGTCTTTTAATAGAAGATTCTTTTACCTCAAGAGAATCCTGAATCCGAACATTTTTTTGAAGGAAATTCGCCTGATTCCTAAAATCGCCAATACGGTCATAGTAGGCTGCAAATAACCTGTTCTTCTTAATGATCTGACTGGCCCTTGTAAGTTCCAGATCAATGTCTAGGTAGTCCTTGGCTACTTTTAACCGATCCATACGCAAATGACTTTCGGCCAAAGCCAACACATTTTCGTTTGCTTCAGAAGAAGTTCTGCCAATATTATTTTCCTCTATAGTTGAAATGCTTGTTTCTAAATAAGGAATAGCCTTATCGAACTGGTTCATTTGCACATAGCACTTCCCAATATTGCCATCTATGATCCCTTTTAGAAGATTTCCCTGAATGATCTGACTCTCTGTCTTTACAGAACTCATATCATTGAGAAAGACCTCAATATATCCTTTGGCCTTAGAGAAGTTAGTAAGTGCCGTAGAAGTAGACTTATCTAGTAATAAGTAATTTCCGATAGAATTGTGGTAGTTAGCTAATCCAAAAAAATCATTGTCCTCCACGGTCTTCTGATTTTCCATGATATAATCTTTCATGGCTTGACGGTGAAGACCTAAATTGGAATAGATGTCGTAAAAAGAAATATTATTCTTTAATCCCAATTCTCTTTTTTGTTTCCTAATCTCAACCTGTTTGTCGTAAAGCTGTAAGCGAGAATAATTGGCATCGAGCAGATCGAGTAATAATTCTTTGGTTTTAAGATCTAATTTATGTTTGTCAGTGTATAATTTGGTAGACAATGAAACACTCTTGTCATAGTCGCCAATATCAAACAAGATCTGCGACTGTATGAGTTTGTATTTTTTTATGGCAAGCGAGTCTTTCGCTTTTTCAGAATTTTTGATATAACGATCTACCGTATCTAACCAATCGTAGGCGGAATGACTATTATACCGGTTAACCGTAGCAAAGAAATAATTAAATCTATCTGAAACCGAGGATTCGTTTTGGAATTGAACTAGCGCATCGTCCTCAAGAGGATCAATATCCTGAGCGACCCCCATACATACGGAAAGGGTGAAAATGTATAATGCTATTGTGCCAAGCCTTTTTGCCATAACATGCCTAGAACTTTGTAATACTGCGTTTGTCAAAATTTATGAAAGAAAATCCTCCTTTAAAATGTACCTCTCAAACTTACCATAATTTAACGGTCTTGTTAAATAATTGTTGTAAACCAAAGGGTTTGTGTGGTTATTTCTACCTCCCCATGGTATTGACCTTTATGCCCTGTCTGTGTGAATTAAAAATATAATGCCAGGTCATATGACTAATTTGCTCGTCAGACCCATAAAACACAAAAAAGACCATACATTCCTGCATAGCCAATCGTAATAGATTAAAAAAAAGGTAAGATTTGGGATGTTCTGAGAACGCTTCAAAAGTAAGAGGAAGAACTCATGCATTTTGTGATTTGTTGTGAACAGTCGCTTTTATGTTGTGAAAGACCATTTTCTTGTGTGTGAAATGCTTTTTTGGTAATTTTTTCAGTCTTTTTGGTCTATTTAATTCATCCTTAAAAAGGCACTGATTTTTGCATAAAAAAGGGTCTTGACTTTGAAGACAAGACCCTTTTACGAGAACACTATATAAAAATGAAAAAAATTAACTTCTATTGATGAGTACCAATGTACCACCTAGAAGTTATTAGATAAAATGATTGTTGTAAAAGTGAATCAAGCTGTTGTGAGCAGTGTTAAACCTGGCATTCAAAGAAAGAAAATGCAGGCTACGCTAAGAACAAGTCTATGAATTCATCGCGGAAATAATAAATTCTTTAAATTCCTTGGATATGGGAATCAGGGTATTGTTGATCATAATGTCTTTTGAATTGATAGCATCAATATGATCCACATTCACGATATACGACTTATGAGCCCTGTAGAATTTATGTTTTGGTAACTTGTGTAAATAATCCTTTAGTGGAGACCTTACCAGGAACTTCTTGTCTACAGTATTCACTTCCAGATATACATTATCTGCTTTGATGAATTGTATATCCCCAAATTGAATACGATAATAAAGATGTTGTTTCTTAACGAATATCGAATCTTTTAGGACAGAATTAGAAACAACCTCTTCTTCTTTGTCCACTGCAGTTCCTTCTCCAGACCCTTTTTCAGAATAATCAAAATTAGATAAGGCAATTTCAATTGAAGTATACAGATCTTGTTGCTCAAAGGGTTTTACCAAATATCCATTAGGTTTAACCGTTTTGGCATTTTCTACGGTAGCCCTATCCGAGTTGGAAGTCACAAATATGAAGGGTATGTTATATTTTTCCCGGATATGTTTTCCAAGATCAATACCTGTTTTGTCCGAAGCTAAAATTATATCTATCAGGACAAGGTCTACATGGTTATTCTTTAGCACTTCTTCGGCTTGCTCGTATACAATTACATTGTCTACGATCTCGTAGCCTATCTCTTCGAGCATCGATTGCATATCATCAGCAATGATCACGTTGTCTTCAACAATAAGAATCTTGATGGCTTGTTCCAAAATGGATGGGGTTTTACAAGGGTTACGGTTATCAAATTTACAAAAAAATATTAAACCCTAGATAAAAGAGTAAGGCCATAAAAAAGGTGCTCAAAGCCACTTTTTTAAGTTCGGGATCAAAGGCTTGAGGGTCTTTTACACGGATTACCTTAAACAGATGCACCCCCAATGGAATGAATACGACAAGACATAAAGACTGAAACCAATATGTTGCAGAGAGCACTAAAAACAAGGTGATACAAAGAAACGAACCTATTAGCAGCAGATAATGATACTGCTTAGCCCTGGGAATTCCCAATTTTACCACTAGGGTATTCTTCCCTGCTCGGACGTCGGAATTATGATCTCTTAAATTATTCAAATTTAATACTGCTGTACTTAAAAGACCTATGGAAATAGCAGGCAGAACGGATATAAGGGTTAGGTATTTCGTAAAAAGGAACATAGACCCCAAAACACTTAACAATCCAAAAAAAGAAAAAACGAATATATCTCCCAGTCCTTTGTAGCCATAGGCAGAATCGCCAACGGTATATCGAATAGCCGCCCAAACAGCCAGAACACCTAACACAGTAAACAAAAGAAAATATTCCGGCAGACCATCAAATGAACGATATAAAAGCAAGCCTATAAAGCAGAGGGTAATTATCACGGAAACAATAATACCTGTTTTTAGTTCCTTTCTGGAAAGTGCTCCTGTTTGATAGGCGCGCTTTGGACCTATCCTCTCTTCATTATCTGTTCCTTTAATACCATCCCCATAATCATTGGCGAGATTTGATATGATCTGTAATCCAAGGGTAGCGAGTAATGCCAGGAGAAAAATAGGCCAGTCCTTAAAACCATACATGCCAGCCAGACCGCTTCCAATGAGAATTCCGGACACAGATAAAGGCAGGGTCCGAAGACGAACCGCATTAAGCCAGGCTTTTGCTTTCAAGAATATTAATTGGCGGGTTCTATCTTCAAACGTTTCCCCTCTTTATAGGAGGCAACAAAGGCATCATCAAATCCCATATTTACGAGTTGTTTCCTAAACTTTTGGGCTTCCTCCAAGGTTTCGAAGTTCCCCAGGGAATAGGAGTAGAAAGGATTTGTCTTAACAAATAGGGTGTTATTCAATGACTGTGAAGAAAGGGTAAGATTATTTTCCACAAATGATTTGATCTGAACAGAATAAATCGTCTCCTTTTCAAGGAAATTCTTTGCCAGGTAGAATTCATTTACCAGGCTCAATTCACGATTCTGTTTCTTTAAATTGTCTATTCTATCCAAGACTACTTGCATGCTATCTACCGGAACATTTAAACTAGTAGATTCTAAATTCTGCTTATTAGTAAAAACCCCGGCAGTAAATGAGGTAATTGCCAGAGAGGCAATTAAAAAAAGAGCAGTGACCCCGGCGAAGATATTACGCTGTATCTTCCTGCGCTTCAACTCCTTATTCTTGTACTTAATTTGATCGAGCAATCGCTCATTTATGATCTGAGCTTTATCAATGTCTTTGTGAAGCTCCAGTAAATCACTTTCTTCAATGAATGGCATATAAAATAAGTTTTAGAAAAGTGGGAGCTAAATATAACTAAAAAGCTAACAATCAAAAAAATAAAACACAGTATTTAGACAATTAAATTCACTAAACACTTTAGGATCTTCAAAACGGAAAGGACAGTAAGATCTTAATCGACACCTATATTTTGTAAATACCGTCTTCCTTTATTGAGATCTTGTGGTCTTTATACAAGGTTCCAATAGCTTTTTTAAAGGTCTTTTTACTCATGGCGAACCAGGTCTTAATTTCTTCCGGGCTCGACTTATCATGAAGCTTAATATAGCCGCCCTGTTCCGTCAACTTTTGATAGATCATTTGTGCGGCAGGTTCTAAGGCCTTGGCTCCCATTGGCTGAAGTGTAATATCCAGTTTTTTGTCTGGTCTAATCTGCTTTACAAAGCCCTTTACTGAATCTCCTTCCGCTAGTGGCTGAAATACATCACTGTGAAAGATCAGCCCCCTATGACATCCATTGACCACCACATCCCAACCTAGTTCTGAACGCCTGTAAACAAGCAGATCTACTTCATCATTTTCTGCAACTTCCAATGAATCATTATTCAAGAATTTTGAAAGTTTGCTTGAACCAACCAACCGGAACGATTGATCATCCAGATAGCAATAAATTACCTGCCAATTGCCTTCGATCAATTTAGTTCGCTGCTCCCCATAAGGTACAAGCAGGTGTTTTTCGAGACCCCAATCCATAAATGCGCCAATATCATTCACTTCGGCTACTCTTAAAAAGCCAAATTCATTTCTTTTTATAAAAGGCTGTAAGGTAGTTGCGATAGGTCTTTCTTCATGGTCCAGATAGCAGAAAACATTTATCTCATCTCCAATTTCATATTCTTCAGGAACATATTTCGTAGGTAGCAAAAGATCGTCTACATCCTTATCACCCAAAAAAAGACCCACACTGGTACTTCGCAGAATGGTAAGTGTATTGTAATTGCCTAATTCTATCATAGTTCCCTTGAGTTAGCTCCATAACACACATCCTATTTACCAGACAGTTGTCAAGGAGTATATTTTAATTAGTTATAGACTTCTTCTTTACCAAACTTTTTGGTGAGCAGGTAATAGATCACTGCACGATATTTTGTGCGTTCAGAAACACCGTAGGCGACCATTATATCATTGATAGCTTCTTCCAGGGGCAGTTCTTCAGCAAGACCTAATTTTTTAATCAGGAAATTGTTCTTGACCGTCGCAAGTTCTTTTATGTCTGTGCCAGATACATTTGCAGAATCTCTGTTGTAAATAGAAGGTCCCAATCCAATGGCAACCTTTTTTAACAAGGCCATGTCTGGTTCCAGGTTGAATCTATCTTTTAAATGAGCGGCGTATTTTATAATTAATTCATCTCGTTTATTTGCCATGGTATTTCTTTACACTATATGAAATTGTTTACTCTCAAGATATAAAATCAAAATAAGTACGCAAAATTTGATCATTGACATCGGAAGGCGTTTTGATCTCCAGGAGTTTTGGTCTTTCAGAAGCATCATAGAAGTGCTCTAGTGCCTTTAGAACTTCAACTTCTTCGGTGGCCAATTGATAGCCTATATTGAACAAGCTACAAATTGGTTCGGCATTAAGCTCATGTGATGTTTCAAAAAATGTTTTAAAATTTTGAGAATCTTCTTTTCCTGGTAAGATCCTAAAAATGCCCCCTCCCCCATTATTGATCAAAATAATCCTGAAATCTGGTCGAAGGTATTGATTCCATAGTCCGTTACTGTCATAGAAAAAACTAAGATCGCCGGTTATCAAGACCGTTGGTGTTTCGTTATGCAATGAAGCTCCTACGGCTGTAGAAGTACTGCCGTCAATTCCGCTGGTACCTCTATTACAGAATACCTTTAGGCTAGGATCCATATCAAAAAGCTGTGCATAACGCACTGTTGAGCTATTGGCGAGTTGCACCATCGATTTTTCCGGAAGACATTGGACTATCTTATCGAAGACCCACATGTCTGAAAATGGGATAGTCTCCAGATATTCCTTTCTGCGTTTCACATAATGATCTCTTGTGCCTATCCACTGATCGCGGTAAGGACTTGATAAATTCTTTATGCCTGGAACAAAACCCTGCAGAAAGGTGTTAAGACCTACTTTAAAATGATGTGAGAGACCAAAAAAGGTATCATAGGCTCTATTCTCGTGAACATGCCAATGCGTTGCAGGTTTGTACTGCCTAAGGAAGGCTTTGATCTTCTTAGAGACCACTAGTCCGCCAAATGTCAATAAGATGTCTGGTTGTAGCTTCTTGAAGAGTTCATCTTTCTTTTTCGAATTTTCAATTGGTGCAATAATGCTATCTATGCTTGGCAAAATATTGGCATTATAAAGATTAGAGGTGGTTTCCGTAAAAATCAGGACCGAAGGATCGCTAGCCAGTACTTCTAACCATTTGGTTTCTATTTCATCAGGAGACAAAACTCCTACCAATATCATCTTTCTCCGGGTAGCATTCCATTGAGCAGTAAACGCTGAGATGTCTTCCAAAGCATTATCCTTATTCTCTAGAGCAATAGTAGTATCTGCTTGTATATCACTAAAATCCTGGGTGTTGTAAAGCGGTTCCTCAAAAGGAATATTAATATGGACAGGAAGACACTGTTTAAGAGCTGTATTCAGGGCTAGAGTTATTTCCTTACGGTTAGACTGTATAATAGTCCTCTGGATATCATCCAGAGAAACATCTTCGGGGATCATCGCAGGGTCAAACCTTTTTATTGTATTAGTAGCATGTGTAACATCTTGACTTAAGTTGGCGGAATATCCTATATGTCGCTCAAAAACATGGTCTTGCCTAATAGTCTGGCCGTCGCCTATATCAATCTTATAAAGGGGTCTGTCTGCTGAAATAATAACGAGGGGATGGTTGCTATAAAATGCTTCTGCAACGGCAGGATAAAAATTAAGCAACGCACTTCCTGAGGTACAAAGAACAACAACCGGATGTTTTAATTGCTGCGCCATTCCTGTGGCAAAAAAGGCAGCACATCGCTCATCTACGATACTATAACAATCAAAATACGGATCTTCGGTAAAGCCAATGATCAGAGGTGCATTTCTGGAACCCGGAGATATGACGATCTGGGAGATCTCCATAGCCTTGCAATACTGAATTAAGAGCTGGGCAGAAGGTATTCTCGGGTGTCGCATAGGCCTGCAAAAATACAATTCAGGTCATTGCTTTCCCAATGATATCTTATAATTCTACACTACTTGAAGCATGGTTTTGCTCTTAGCCACAGTTTCTTCCCATTCCATTGAAGGATCTGAGTCTTCGGTGATTCCGCCTCCCACATAAATTACAGCTTTTTGTTCTATTAACTCCATACACCTGAGATTAACAAACAAACATGTATCCCTTTCCAATCCCATATTTAATTCCCCCAGATACCCCGTATAATAACGTCTGGGATAATTCTCATGTTCGAGGATAAATGATCTTGCCGCTTTTAAGGGCATCCCGCAAACTGCTGGTGTAGGATGTAAGGATCGCAAAATGGCTCTTGTCTTCTCCGGCAAAGCCTCCCCTTTAATGGTAGTCTTTAAATGCCATAAATTGCCGGCTTTTACGGTTTCCACATCCGACCTTTGCATTTTCTTAACCTGATCTGCAAGCACGGTTTCAATGTAGGTGGTGACCATCTGCTGCTCTTCTTTTTCTTTGGCTCCCCAAACAGGATCTGGGTGTTCTGATTCTTGCAGCGTCCCTGCCAGCGCAACTGTTGAGAATTTTTTCCCTCTTTGTCTCATCAAAATTTCCGGTGTGGCTCCTACCCAGGTACCAACGGAGGGGTGATACCAATAATAACACAAAGCATTAGGATACCTATTGAGGAGTCGTTGGAAAATTTCCATTGGCCTTCTTTCGGTAGCAACTTCGAGTTTCCTGGAAAGTACTACCTTCTTTAGCGCGCCCGACTTTATACTCCGAACTGCATCTTCTACCAGTTTTTTATACCGGTTTTCTTCTGATACAGATTCGTTAAATAAAATATTTTGAGGAATAATGTGATTTTCGTCGGTTTTGAAAATCGCGGAGAGTTCACTATCTGGCTTTATTAGCACGGGTAAGGTATCATCTAGAAATGGCCCAAAGACAAATCCAGATTCTGTGAAATCTGCTACCTCCTGCAAACTACCATCATTCTGAAAAATAGCCTGAACAGTATCTTCATTAGGATTTTTATAGAGTACTCCCGGCAGTTTATTTTGAAAGTGTACTGCTGCTTTCTCTATAAAGTTTTGAAAGGAACTACTTTTTTGGTAAGGCAATGGTGGTGAGTTTACATAGCGAAATTAACCGATCTTCTTCGTCAGTGATGCGGATCTCCCATAATTGGGTTGTTCTGCCCTTATGTATGATAGTTGCCCGTGCAAAAACAAATCCATCTTTTACGCTCCGAACATGGTTGGCCGCAATCTCGATCCCTCGCACAAAAAAAGATTGTCCGTCTAAAAACACATAGGAAGCGGCACTCCCAACACTTTCAGCCAGGGCCACACTGGCACCACCATGCAATACCCCATCTGGTTGATAAACCTTTGGGGTAACAGGCATTTTGGCGATCAGAAAATTTTGACCTACATCAATATATTCTATATCCAGGGTCTCCATTAAAGTGCCTTTACGAATATCGTTACAGACCTTAAGGATTTTCTCTTTGTAGTCGTCCATTTCCTTATTTTTGGTAAAATTAAGCATTCATTGGCAACTAACCCGATATCAAATTGCGAAATGGCCTTGGAAGAAAAAAATATCTCTTATCTAACTCAGAAAACGTACGCAACATTAAATGAGCTTACCCCAAAAACAACCTATGTCTGGGTGATCTTCCATGGGATAGGATTCCTAAGCAGATATTTTCTTAAATACTTTGATGGCCTCGATCCTGAAAAAAATTACATCATTGCACCACAGGCACCTTCAAAATACTATCTGAATGGGCAATACAAGCATGTAGGGGCAAGTTGGCTTACAAAGGAGCATACGGCCACCGAGATCAATAACCTGATGTCTTATCTGGATAGTGTCATGGCCAACGAGGACCTGCCTGATAATTGCAGGCTTGTGGTCTTTGGGTATTCGCAAGGTGTATCCATAGCCATGCGCTGGGTGGCTCAAAGAAATATACAATGTGACCATTTAGTACTTTATGCAGGTGGCATTCCAAATGAACTTACGAAAGATCAGCTTAGACACCTTAGCGACCACTGTAAGTTAAAGATCATCATGGGAGATAAGGATGAATATCTTACCGAAGAACGAATGGCACAAGAGCGAAAAAAAATAGATCTCCTTTTTGAAGGACGAGCTGAAATACAACTATTTGACGGAGGCCACGAGATCAAAAAAGAAATAATCAACAACTTGCCATGAAACTTGAAGAGATAGCACTAGAGAATGATTGTGTAAAACTTATTCCACTTTCTCCAGATAATTACCGGCAATTGACACCTATAGCACTTCAGCCCAAGCTTGTACAATACTCTCCTTCAGATATTGAATCTGAAAAGTCCTTTAAGAATTATGTGACCAATGCCCTGGAACAAAGATCACAAAAGTTGGCCATCCCCTTTTTGGTGTACAGCAAAGTACATGAGACTGCTGCTGGTTGTACACGTTACATGAATATTGATTGGATAAACAAGGTACTTCACATTGGTGCTACCTGGCTGGGACGTGAATTCCATGGAACAGGCATAAACACTCAAATGAAGATCTTAATGATCAATTATGCCTTTAATTCCCTTCATTTTGAGAAAGTAGAATTTCGAATTGACGAACGAAATACACGCTCCAGAAAAGCGGTTGAAAAACTGGGAGCGGTCCTGGAAGGTGTTTTACGCAAAAATGTCTATCTCCTGGACGGGTTTAAAAGAAACACCTGTTGCTATGGTATTTTACCTGAAGAATGGGAAAGTTCCAAAAAGAGCTTAAAAACAGGCATCTAGGTCTGTTCTTCCAAGCCTGTACTTTAATACACTAAAACCTTTATAAATAGCTTATTAAAGACAATATATTGGTTGCTTTTGGCGTTGTATGGACCCATATAAGATCTATTCTTGTAAGGACCCCAACCTGAATGAATTTACTTATGAAGAACTTCCTGGCTTGTTTAGTTTTTTCCCTTATTTCCCTGGGAATTCACGCTAACTGCACCAATTCATATTCCTCCGCAGGATATAGCCTTTCTCATGCAAAAAGATCGTTGAGTTCAAATAATTTTCAGCATCAACAATATTACGCGGAGCGGGCTTTGTTAGCTTTTGAAAAGGCGCAATTTCAAATTGAGAGCTGCGGGTGCCAAGCTTCTATAGCACATATTTTAGATGGAATTGAAAATCTGGAGACTGCTTTAAGTCAGACAGAATGGGATATGGGACGCTTCTATACCAAAAAGGCTCTAGAGAATGCAGAAGAATTACTTAATAGTCTTGATGTATGTTCTACTACCGGTACCGAAGGATTTGAAACAGGCTTTGAAGACACTCAAAAATCAGTTTCAGATCAGATAGAGACCCTGTCAGAAAATATAGAGGAAGTGAGCACTTTGGAGAAGCAACTAGATTTTAAGCGAGTAGCTGAAATAGATATAGCCGCTCTTGAAAGGTCGATTCGAGAATTGGCCACCCTTTTTCAATGTGAAAAGGCGCTTCATATTTTAAGAGATCGCAAAAAAAGGACCGAAGAGGAAATTAAAGCCGAAAGCTTTGAAAAGACCAAAGCATACTATTTGTCACAGGTAGTTTCTATCCACAATAAGGCACTTTTTGCATTGATAGAATGTTCTAAAAAATAAAGACAAACATTTGTTATTTTTATCAATCCCCCTTATTCCTGAGGCAATTCTTCTTCATAATACACTATTCTGCGCGTAGTATATTTGTTACTTGGCGTAATGATCTGTTTGATCCAGTTAGGCGGTTGATGCGCATCTAATTGGTAAATGTATTCCTGTTTAGTTTCCTTATTATTTGCCAGCGATTTCTTTTTAGAAAGAAATCCGTGCTCTTCATATTCATAAATAAGTTCCCTGGTCTGTACGAAGGAAGATTTCACAGGATCATAGGCATAGAGTAATTCTTTCTGTTTTCTCCCAAGGGAATCCTGAAATACCTCTGTGGCCTTATAGGGCTCTCCATTCACATATTCCTTCTCCAGAACATTGAGGAGATTTTTTTTCTTTTTTTCACCATAAAATGACCGGCGTAAGGTCTTATCTACGATCCCATTCATACTTGTCGTTTGGGTACTTTCACCGTCTATACTGTCATAGGAGATCTGTATCTCATCTATCCCTTCATTATTCTTTCTTTTAATGGTAGTTAGCGTTCCGGAACCGTCGTAGAAATAGTCATATTGTTCCAAAAAATCTTTCTGGTAAGAATAAATGAGTTCTTTTACGATCTTGTTTCGCAATGTATCAATGAAATAAATATTGGCTATGGATGTTTGCCTATCCAGGATATCTTCACGATAGTTTTCTGAACGCTTTTCTTTTAGCAGTCCTTTGGAATATTTGTAGTAACTAATATCATAATCTGTAGCGCTATATAGGGTAGTTACCTTCGTAAGCATACCTTCTTTATTAAATTCATAGGCTTCTTTACCATAATCGGTTATGACCAAACACGACTTCACATTTCCCTGCAGGTTAAGATCGGTCTTTGTAAAAACCTTTGGTAGTTGCCCATAGCCAATGCTATTCATCAACAGAAATAACACAGCGAACATTGGCACCAACTTTAAGACTCTTTGATTGGAGATCTTCATAGAAGTAAAATTACGGCTTCTTAATTCTTTTAAAAACAAAATACATGCCGAAAAAAAAAGAGGCAGTAAAAACTGCCCCTTATATAACTGAAAATTAAGAGTATTATTTTACTTCCTCAAAATCAACGTCTTCTACATTATCACCTTCTTTTGCACTATCTTCAGTTGGTGCTTCACCATTAGCCGATGGGCCTTCCTGTTCCGCAGCCTGAGCTTTGTACATTTCTTCTGAAGCAACTTTCCAGGTCTCGTTGATCTTTTCTAAGGCCGGAGTAATTAAATCAATATCCTTGCTTTCATAGGCCTTTTTCAATTCTTCGAGAGCACTTTCAATCGGTTTTTTCTTGTCATCAGACAATTTATCACCAAACTCCTTCAGTTGTTTTTCAGTCTGAAAGATCATGCCGTCTGCCTCATTAAGCTTATCGGCTTTTTCCTTGGCCTTTTTATCTGCCTCGGCGTTGGCCTCAGCTTCTGACTTCATTTTAGTTATCTCCTCTTCGGTAAGCCCTGAAGAAGCTTCTATCCTGATATCTTGTGTCTTATTGGTAGCTTTATCAGTAGCAGAAACCTTGATTATACCATTGGCATCAATATCAAAGGTTACCTCAATCTGAGGAGTACCTCTTTGTGCTGGTGGAATTCCGTCTAAATGAAATCTTCCAATGGTTTTATTATCACCTGCCATAGGTCTTTCTCCCTGAAGTACGTGGATCTCTACTGATGGCTGATTATCTGCAGCCGTTGAAAAGACCTGTGATTTCTTAGTAGGGATAGTTGTATTGGCATCGATCAACTTGGTCATTACACTACCCATGGTCTCAATTCCTAATGATAGAGGAGTTACATCTAATAGAAGTACATCCTTAACATCTCCTGTCAATACCCCACCCTGAATAGCAGCACCTACAGCTACTACCTCATCCGGGTTTACCCCTTTAGATGGTTTTTTTCCAAAGAATTTTTCAACTGCTTCCACTACTGCTGGTATCCTTGTTGAACCTCCTACCAAAATGATCTCGTCGATATCACTTTTAGACAGGTTGGCCGCTTTTAAAGCAGTTTCACATGGCTGAATGGTTCTTTTTACCAAGTCGGCGATCAATTGCTCAAATTTAGCTCTGGCAAGTGTTCGCACCAAGTGTTTAGGTCCGGATGCTGTTGCAGTAACATATGGTAAGTTGATCTCGGTCTGAGTTGAACTAGATAATTCGATCTTAGCTTTCTCAGCTGCCTCTCTCAAGCGCTGCAATGCCATAGCATCTTTTCTAAGGTCTATTCCTTCGTCCTTCTTGAACTCTTCTGCCAACCAGTCAATGATCTTCTGATCCACATCATCACCTCCCAAATGGGTATCTCCGTCTGTTGAAAGGACTTCAAATACACCATCTCCTAATTCCAGGATCGATACATCGTGTGTTCCACCTCCAAAGTCGAACACAACAATTTTCTGATCTTTATGTTTTTTATCTAAACCATAGGCAAGCGATGCTGCTGTTGGTTCATTAATGATACGTTCTACTTTTAGGCCAGCAATTTCTCCGGCCTCTTTAGTAGCCTGTCTTTGGGCATCGTTAAAGTAGGCAGGAACAGTGATCACTGCTCTGGTCACAGTTTGTCCTAAATAATCCTCCGCGGTCTTCTTCATTTTCTGAAGGATCATGGCTGACAATTCCTGAGGTGTATAAAGACGTCCGTCAATATCAACTCTGGGAGTATCATTATCTCCTTTAACCACTTTATAGGGAACACGTTCTGCTTCTTTCTTAGATTCAGAATATTTATTTCCCATAAAACGCTTTATGGAATATATGGTATTGTGCGGGTTGGTCACAGCCTGTCTTTTGGCAGGATCCCCTACTTTTATCTCGCCACCTTCTACAAAAGCAATTACAGATGGTGTAGTTCGTTTTCCTTCGGCGTTTGGAATTACAACGGGCTCATTACCCTCCATAACGGAAACACATGAGTTGGTTGTCCCCAAATCTATCCCAATAATTTTGCTCATTTTATCTTTTTTAATATTAATAGTATCTTAAATTGAATCGATATTGAAATGTCAAACATAATGCCAACTACAAAAAACTGACAGGATGTCACCTATGACTTAAGATAAAAGGTGTCTAAAAAGGACTGAAGGACAGCTAGTAACGGTAGTTTGCGCTTAGAAAGCTATTGGTTTAGTAGGAAGGCTCAATCTCGCTTTCCAGGAAATTTAATATAACAATCTTCCTTCCGGCGTGTATCCATAATGGAAATGATCTTCCAGGTTTCTCCTTCCTTAAAAAGTTGAAAAGAATTAACCCCACAATGACTAAAGGAATCATTGACCCAAAATTCATAGGGAGTCCAGGCGTGTGCCATGCTCCCATCTACCTGAATACTGAAGGCCATTAGTCGTTCTTCGAAATGAACAGAATCCGGGATCTGAACAATAGAGCGCACAAAATTATCGAATGAAACGGTTCTGACACTATCTCCTCCCTCCTTGTTCTTTCCTATGGTTTGCATCCGAATAGCAGAGGTTACTGTTTCTCTTATTGCGATAGAATCTTGTTTATGAAAGCCTTCGAAGAATGCATTGATAGTGTTCTTTACTTTTAATTCATCAGATTCCTGAGCATTGATCACTGAGAAGGAAAACAGTATAAGAAGGAAAAAAATAAGTCGCATTATGAAAGCCTTTTATGAGAGAATTAGACCTAAAGTAAGGAAATTAATAAAACGGGGAGCTCGCCATAATTCTGAATTAATCAATTCTCCTTACATTTAGCGAGCAAAAGTATCACTATGTCTATCGCGAAGAAAGAGTACAAAAGGGTTACGGTTAAGTCACTCGTAGAAATGAAGAAGCAGGGAGAAAAAATTTCCATGCTTACAGCATATGATTATTCTATGGCTAAGATCGTGGATGCTGCCAATGTTGATGTAATTTTAGTAGGCGATTCTGCCAGTAATGTAATGGCCGGTCATGAAACTACCTTGCCCATAACATTAGATCAGATGATCTATCACGCTTCTTCAGTCATCAGAGCGGTACATAGAGCACTTGTGGTAGTAGATCTGCCATTTGGTAGTTATCAAAGTGATCCTAAGGAAGCATTGCGCTCTGCCATTCGCATCATGAAAGAAAGTGGCGCCCATGCAGTAAAACTGGAAGGCGGAGAAGAAATAAAGGAATCCGTAAAACGCATACTTAACGCAGGGATCCCTGTAATGGGCCACCTTGGTCTAACTCCGCAGTCTATCTATAAATTTGGGACCTATAGTGTACGTGCAAAAGAAACCATTGAGGCTGAGAAATTAATGGCTGATGCCCGTATGCTCGAAAAAATAGGATGTTTTGCCGTGGTCCTGGAGAAAATTCCTGCCGCTCTGACCAAAAAAGTCTCCGAGAGTATCTCCATTCCTACTATTGGAATAGGAGGCGGGAAATATGCAGATGGCCAGGTGCTTGTTATACACGACCTTCTGGGCATGACCCATGAATTTAATCCGCGATTCTTAAGGCGGTATATGAATCTTTATGACGAAATGAGCGAGGCCATCTCCAAGTATGTCCACGATGTAAAAAGCAAGGACTTTCCAAGTGATGAAGAACAGTATTAGGACGTTGTACCCAATTAAAAAAAACAATTTTGACAAAATATAGAAAAGATTTGCCACAATTAACAATGTCTACTTTTATGACTGATGGTGGATTAGAAACAGACCTCATTTTTAATAAAGGCATTGATTTACCCGAGTTTGCTGCATTCGATCTTCTTAAAAATGAAGAAGGCAGAGATGTGCTTAGTAAGTATTATATAGACTATGTTAATGTTTCAAAACAAAAATGTAGTGGATTTATTTTGGAAGCACCAACGTATCGAGCTAATCCTGATTGGGCACTGAAAATTGGCTATTCACTCGATTCCATAGATACGATGAATAGGTCTGCGGTTTATGAAATGGAAAAAATAAGATCTGACTACGAAAATGAGAATTTCAAGATTGCCATCAGTGTTTGCATAGGCCCTCGTGGTGATGGCTATTCCCCAGATAAAAAAATGAGCATTGAAATGGCTGAAGAGTATCATTCATTTCAAATCAAAATTGTTTCAGATACCAAAGCTGACCTTGTGTCGGCATTAACAATGAACTATAATGAGGAAGCTATAGGTATAGTGAATGCCGCAAAGAAAAATAATATTCCTGTTGTAATTTCCTATACGGTCGAAACAGACGGAAAGCTTCCAAGTGGAGAATCGTTAGAAGAAGCTATCACATCCCTTGATAAAATAACTGATAATTATGTTTCGTATTTTATGATCAACTGTGCACATCCAGACCATTTTGCAAATGTTTTAGATCCAGATAGTAATTGGACAAGTAGAATTAAAGGTATTAGAGCCAATGCATCATGTAAAAGTCATTCAGAGTTAGATGAGTCAGAAACACTGGATGTAGGTGATAAAGTAGAACTTGCAAGAGGATATCGTCACTTAAAAACACTTCTGCCTAATCTCAGCATTATAGGTGGTTGCTGCGGTACTGACCATACTCATATGGAAGAAATTTGTAAAGTTTGGTTTGAAAAATAACTGAGTACAACAATGTAAATGGTCCATTAAAACTGCCCATAAACTAAACGATCTCATATCCTTATCCCTCTGATTCATAGTTCTTATAATCCTGTTTGAAAATTTCGTAAAACCAAATTCTATTGACGCCCAATAAAATAATTTCGAACGCTCAAAATATTCAGGTCTTGTATGAAGACAATCATCTTATTGTAATCAACAAACGTGTAGGTGATATTGTTCAGGGCGACAAGACAGGCGATACCCCGCTTAGTGAACATGTAAAGGAATACATCAAGAAAAAATACGATAAACCCGGGCTGGTATTTTTAGGCGTCACCCATAGATTAGACAGGCCTACCAGTGGCATCGTAGTATTTGCCAAGACTTCAAAGTCGCTTAGCAGAATGAATAAGATGTTTGCTGAAAAAGCGACGGAAAAAATATATTGGGCCATTGTTAAAAACCCACCAAAAAAGGAAAAGGACACACTAATTCATTGGCTTAAACGAAATCCAAAGCAGAATAAATCATATGCGTATCCCAAAGAAATCCCAAATAGCAAACGTGCCGAATTAGATTATGCCATCTTAAAGAAGTTAGATAATTATGTTCTTTTACAGATCTTGCTTAAAACAGGGAGGCATCATCAGATAAGAGCCCAGCTGTCAACGCTTGGCTCCCCCATTAAAGGCGACCTAAAGTACGGTTTTGACAGGAGTAATCCGGATGGAGGCATCCACCTTCACGCCAGAAAGTTAAGCTTTGAACATCCCGTAAAAAAAGAAATGATCTCCTTCACTGCACCACCGCCGGCAGACGCACTTTGGGAGGCGTGTCTTTAAGGAATAAATAACATTAGCGAATGCTAGCCAATGCCTTTTCACGAATTACCTGCGAGACCGGTTTATTTTCCAGATGACTTTCGAGCCATGATAGTATGTCTAAATACAAGAAGGCTCTTTTCTCATAGGGATGATCCTCATATTTCTTAAGTCTATCGTATAATTTTTGAAATTCAGCCCTCAGCTCATTAGGGTAAATTGATCCCAAATTTCTCAAGAATGTAATCATCTCCTTTTGAACGGCATGCAGATCGTTCATCTTTAAAAGGAATTTATAAGTGCTTTTTAACTGAACTTCCAGATGATAATCCATACCCGCCTCATAATGAGCCACTAAACTGAGTACTCTGGCAAAACACATAAGATCTTCCCTCATTTTGAGGTTTTTGTTAGTGATGATCTTTTTGAGGTAGGCAATACAATTCTTATTATCCCCAACTCCAAAATACAAGCAGGCTATTTTGTAGTAAAAGATCATAATATGATGCTCATCAATACGGTCTCGGTGCTTATTGATGCCGTATTCTATGATCCGAACCAAATACAACCCCTTTTCAAAGGTCCCTTTAAGAAAATGGAGATTTAGCTTGTTTGAATTGATATATAAAAAACTTAGCGAACCTATATTATCATTGGAAGGAAAGTCTTTTTGTGTTACGGTATTTTCCAAATTAGCAAGTACCAACTCAAATTGTGAGGCGTATTTTACATAAAAAAGCGACTCCAGGAGATAATGGTTCCCTTTGAGAAAAAATACGGGATTTAATTGGATCATCTCCTTGTGTTCATAAAACAGGTCTACCCATTTACTGGAGTATTTGTAACAAGACAGAAAATCCTGTATTAGAAAGCTATACCATAGATGCGCCTTGTACAACCATAGTTTCTCACGAAAACCGAGCTCATTAATATCGAATTTTGGAAGATGCGATTCAAAGTACTGTTTAACATTTTGAAGGTCATCATTGCTTCGCACATAGCCCACTTTAAGCATCATCCCGTATAACTGAAGGGAAAGATTAGACAGCTTGCTGGCCATCACATTCTGCTCAGACAACTTCTTGGCTTGTATAGCAAGCTCATCTGCCCTATCCGGAATACTTCTGGTAATATATTGGGTTTCTATGATCTTTTCTAATTCTACAATCTCATAGGCAATATTCTTTTCTTCATTATCAATAGCGGTCGACTTCACCTTATCGAGGATCTTAAGACTTTGCTTGTAAAGACCTTTCTGATACAAGATGGTCGCAAAGTCTAGTTGCTCACGAATTTGCACCCTGATGTTTTGATTTACAGGATTTAAACGAAGGCTTACCAGGATCTGTTTGTAAAGGTGTGCTTTAAGGTTAGAGAGTTGCGCTTTCTTGACAATGCCACTGGCCAAAATGATTTTTTCCTCATACCGTTTCATCTTATCCAAAAGGTTGAATAGGGCTAAGAATTTGGCATCTGTGTTCACCCCTAATCTTCCCACATATAACTTGAATTGGCGTTTCTCCGATTTAGAAAGAGATTTCACCAAAACAAATAAGGCATCTTTATTGGCATTTGTCATCGTAAAATAGAATACTTATTATGCTGTATTTCAATGTGTTAACTACCTTAAAAAGTATATTAACGTTGTAAATGCTTCACAGTCATGAATTAGGTTCTAATTGGTTGTGATACATTCGTTATGGTGACTAAAATTAAGTAATTATAATGAGCAAAGATAAAGTATACATTTTTGATACTACGCTGCGTGATGGAGAGCAAGTTCCGGGCTGTAAATTAGATACTAAACAGAAGTTAGTAATTGCAGAGAGACTAGACACACTGGGGGTGGATGTCATTGAAGCGGGTTTTCCCATTTCAAGTCCGGGCGACTTTAATTCGGTCAATGAAATAGCGAAAGTAGTGAAACACGCTACGGTTTGCGGACTAACCCGTTCTGTGAAAAAGGATATTGAGGTAGCCGCTGAGGCATTAAAACATGCAAAAAGACCACGAATTCACACCGGGATCGGCACTTCAGATTCTCATATTAAGTACAAATTCAACTCAACACGGGATAAAATTCTGGAAAGAGCGGTAGAAGCCGTTCGGTATGCAAAGACATTTGTTGAAGATGTTGAGTTCTATGCAGAAGACGCCGGGAGAACAGACAATGAATTTTTAGCCCGGGTATGTGAGGAAGTGATAAAAGCAGGAGCCACGGTCTTAAATATTCCGGACACCACCGGGTATTGTTTGCCAGAGGAATACGGGGCTAAAATGAAGTACTTACGCGAACATGTAAAAGATATAGACAAGGCTATTCTCTCTTGTCATTGTCATAATGACCTTGGCCTGGCAACAGCAAATTCCATATCCGGGGTTATAAACGGCGCCCGCCAAATAGAATGTACCATTAATGGTATAGGGGAACGAGCTGGTAATACCTCCCTGGAAGAAGTTGTGATGATCTTAAAACAACATCCTTATTTAAACCTGGACACTAGCATAAACAGTAAATTATTGTACAGTACCAGTCTTATGGTCTCGGAAAAAATGGGAATGTTGGTACAACCTAACAAGGCCATTGTAGGATCTAACGCTTTTGCCCATAGCTCTGGGATACATCAGGATGGAGTTATCAAGAAAAGGGAGACATATGAAATAATTGATCCTAAAGAAGTAGGGGTAGATCATTCTTCTATCGTACTAACCGCACGTAGTGGTCGTGCCGCTTTGGCATACAGGGCCAAGAACATAGGATATGAACTAACCAAGGTACAATTAGATGCAGTCTATGAGCAATTCCTGCGATTTGCCGATAGAAAAAAGGAGATACTTGATGAGGATATTCATCAAATCATAGAAATGGCCAATATTAACATAGAAAGTATCGCCTGAAAATGAAACTAAAAATTGCTTTATTACCCGGTGATGGAATTGGGCCCGAAGTAACAGCTCAGGCGGTTAAGTGCCTGCAGGCTGTTGAAGAGACTTTTGGGCACGAATTTATTTTTACGGAAGCGAAGGTAGGAGCTGCTGCCATAGACGCAACTGGGGACCCCCTCCCGGAAGCCACTTTGGCATTGTGCAAAGAATCAGATGCTGTACTTTTCGGTTCCATAGGTGATCCTAAATATGACAATGATCCAAATGCAAGTGTACGACCAGAACAAGGGTTGTTAAGACTGCGGAAAGAATTGGGCCTTTTTTGTAACATACGGCCTATAAAAGTGTTTCCCACCCTAATGGAGAAGTCACCTTTAAAAAAGAAGATCATTGCTGGTACTGATTTTGTGATCTTCCGGGAACTTACCGCAGGGATCTATTTTGGTGAAAAGTCACTCAGCGAAGATGGTACAACTGCTACAGACAGCTGTACTTATACAGAAAATGAAGTAAGTCAAATAGCTCATTTAGCCTTTAAAGCGGCCAAAGGTCGCAGGAAAAAGGTGACGCTTGTTGATAAGGCCAACGTATTGGAATCTTCCCGTTTATGGAGACGGGTTGTAAAGAAAATTGGGGAGAGCTATCCTGAGATTACGCTCGATTTTATGTTTATTGATAATGCGGCCATGCAGCTTTTGTTGAAGCCAACTCAATTCGATGTGATCCTGACAGAGAATATGTTTGGAGACATTCTATCTGATGAAGGTAGTGCCATTGGGGGTTCCATTGGTTTGCTGCCCTCAGCGTCTATTGGAGAGAACTATGCTTTGTTTGAACCGGTTCACGGATCGTATCCGCAAGCCAAGGGGAAGGACATTGCCAATCCGGTAGCTTCTATCCTCTCAGCGGCTATGTTACTAGATCATTTTAAACTAGACGAAGAGTCGAGAGCAGTGGTCATTGCGGTACTTAAATCAATTAAAAAAGGGATTGTCTCGCCAGACCTGAACACTTCCAGTAAATATGGAACCAATCATATTGGCGACTTCATCTCGGGAAATATCAGGGATTCTGATGACTATCTGATCCTTAATAAAGAGAATATCTGGTTGGGTAAATCAACCATTATTTGATTATTTAATTTTGCCACCCAAGAAAGGTCTTTCGTAGCTCGAAAGGCCTTTTTTATTCCGCTATTAGCGAATTGACGAATTCTTTGAAGTCTTGCTTAAATTCAATGTACTTTTCACCTGTAGCCGGACCATTAAACCCGGTATGAATTCTGCGTACCTCACTTTCTTTATCAATAAAAATAGTAGTAGGATACGAAAGAATATGGTTGAGCATGGGCAATTTTTCATTAGCCGTTTTCTTGTCAGAACTGCCGTACTGCGCCAAAAGTATAGGATATGAAATTCCCAGACGGTTCTTAAGTCTATTGATCCCTTTGAAGGCGGCCTCCTCTGTTTTGGCATATTCGAACGCCAATGCTATTACCTCCAGATCATCATGTGAATTTTCTTTTAGATATTCAACCAGAAATTTGGATTCGTCCAAACAGTTAGGACACCATGTTCCCATGATCTGAATGATTACAACCTTATCCTGAAACTGCGGGTCTTCCAAGGAAATGAGATTCCCGTTGATATCCGGGAAGGAAAAATTTATTTTTTCATATCCTTTATTAAGATACGTAAGTGTGGTGGCATCTGGTAATTCATAAGATTCATTGGGTACAGCCTCAAACGGTTCCTGGAAATGGTTCCCGGAATAAAAGGTGCCGTTCATGATTCCATCGTTTATCCTGGCTAAGAAAAGAAAGACATGAGTTCCATCAAAGGTGGATAGTTTAAGAGAATCACCATCTACCACTCCTTCCAGATATCTATAGTCTCCTGTTGTAGTCCGGATAGTTCCTGTAACCTTTTCGCCATCTTGTTTAAAAATACCTTTAGCCACATAAGCATCTTCTGTTCCCTTGCTAAATACGGCCTCCCAATTACCAGTAACATTAATCGCAGCTGGCCTGGATGGCACAAACCTTATGCTATCGTTAAAGTTTGCAGTAAAGGGCACTACTCTATCGAGGCTTTCTTTAATAAAATTCCCCTCAATGCTGTTATTCGTAAACCTGCCGGAAATATACCCTTCAAAAACAGGCATTTTTATGATAAGAGAGTCGTTATTTATGATGATCTCATCTATGCTCAGTACTTCATCAGCGTTGTAAATTTCCATACTGTAGCCTTCACTTCCATTTCCTATGCTGAAATTGAATGGCAACAACTCCCCGTCCTGTACTTCCATAGTACCCCTCCAGATACCTTCGGACAGGCTTGGAACTGTCTGGTCCTTGCAGGAACTCATCACGATTAATAGAAGCAGTAAGAAACCTAAATTTTTCATTTTTATTGATTGAACTGCAAATATCGCAATTACTCAGGAATCAAGATGTGTAAAAATTGTGATGAAACGCTCGGTGGGAATTGACTGTGTTAAACCATTGTTTTATCTTTGATCGCTTAAGACTAACCAATGCAAATTTCTTTTAACTGGTTACGGCAGTTCCTTCAGATCGATTGGGAAGCTAACCGGATCGCAGAACTTCTAACCGACCTTGGACTAGAGGTGGAAGGCGTCACTGATTTTGAGTCCGTACCAGGTGGACTTAAAGGTGTTGTTGTGGGCCATGTTCTCACCTGCATAAAACATCCAAATGCTGATAAGTTAAAGCTTACTACCGTTGACATAGGTGAAAAAGAACCTGTACAGATAGTTTGCGGGGCTCCAAACGTTGCCAAAGGACAAAAAGTGGCAGTGGCTACCATCGGAACTACGCTGCACATGAATAATGGAGAATCCTTACTTATTAAGAAAGGAAAAATCAGAGGAGAAGTAAGTGCCGGGATGATCTGTGCAGAAGATGAATTAGGACTAGGAGACAGTCATGATGGCATCATGATCCTTGAAGCAAGTTTAGAACCAGGAACCCCGGTGGCCGATCTTTTTGATATTGAGATAGATCAAGTCTTTGAAATTGGCCTTACTCCTAACAGGGCAGACGCTATGAGTCATTATGGCGTAGCACGAGATCTAAAAGCGGGATTAAGGCAGCAAGGCATACAGAAGGAACTCATGACCCCATCAATAAGCAATTTTAATGTAGCCAACAGGTCATTGAAAATTGCTGTTACGGTAGAAGATAAAACAAAGGCTCCCAGATACGCCGGAGTCACCATTAGTAATCTAATTGTTCAACCGTCCCCAAATTGGTTAAAGAGCAGGCTTAAAGCAATTGGTTTAAAACCCATCAATAATGTGGTAGATGCCACTAATTATGTGCTGCATGAGTTAGGACAACCATTGCATGCTTTTGATGCAGACAGGATCTTCGGAAAAGAGATCGTTGTTAGGACCGCTAAAGAAGGAACTAGTTTTATGACCCTTGATGGTGAAGAACGAATACTGGACAAGGAAGATCTAATGATCTGCGATGCTGAAAAAGCTATGTGTATTGCAGGAGTTTTTGGTGGGATAAATACCGGTGTTACGGAAAATACAAAAGCGATCTTTTTGGAAAGTGCCTATTTCGATCCTGTATCTATTCGAAAAACGGCCAAACGTCATGGACTCAACACAGATGCTTCCTTCCGTTTTGAACGCGGAGTAGACATCAACAATGTGGAATATGCTTTACAGCGTGCTGCTTTGCTTATTTGTGAGCTTACAGGCGGGGACATTACCTCCGATATTGTAGATCTATACCCAAAAAAGATAGAAGATCACCAGGTCTTCCTAACATTTGAGAAGATCAACGCCTTAATAGGGCAGGAAATTCCGCGCGATGTGATCAAATCGATCCTGACCTCTCTCGACATAAAAGTAAAAAGTGTTACGGAATCTGGATTGGGCCTTGTTATTCCGTTTTACAGAATAGATGTTCAGCGCGAGGTTGATGTAATAGAAGAGATCTTGCGGGTATATGGATATAACAATATCCAATTTGAACCAAAATTAAACGCCTCTGTTGCACCTACCTCTAGATTTGAAGATCATAAACTGCAAAATAATATTGGGGATCTGTTGGCAGCTCAGGGCTTCTACGAGATCCTTTCCAATAGTTTGAGTAACCCCGACTATTCAAAAGCTTTGGATCCTACATGGGAAAAAGAAGCAGTCACCATTCTTAACCCTCTAAGCTCTGAATTATCTGTCCTTAGACCTTCAATGCTCTTTTCTGCTCTTGAAGCAGCAGCCTATAATATCAATAGAAAGCGTCCTAATTTAAGGTTATTCGAATTTGGAAAGACCTATCACAAAACTACATCTGGTCATCTGGAAAAGGAACACCTAACCCTGCTGCTAACCGGAGATAGAGTTGCGGAAAGTTGGACGATGAAATCCAAACCTTCAGATTTTTATTTGCTGAAGGCAGTGGTAGAACAGATCCTGGAAAAGATGGGGGTAGGTGGATATCAAACTACCGGGATTGAATCCACAGAATATGGCGAAGGCATCCAGCTTATAAAGGATAAATCTCCACTTGTTAAAATTGGCGTGATCCAGGGAAGCCTGCTAAAGATGTTCGATATAAAACAAGAGGTGCTCTTTGCCGATTTTGATTGGGCCGCGCTTCGCAAAATGGCGTCCAGAAAGCAAATTATCTTTACACCTATCCCAAAATTTCCGGCAGTAAGAAGAGATTTCGCACTACTGCTCAATAAGGAGGTACCTTTTAAACAACTGGAAGAGATCGCCTTTAGAACCGAAAAGAAACTATTAAAGGATCTGTCCTTATTCGACGTCTATACAGGTGATAAATTACCAAAAGGCAAGAAGTCGTATGCGGTAAGTTTTACACTTCAGGATGAAACCAAAACACTTACTGACAAGAATATAGAAAAGATCATGAACAAGATCAAAAACGCGTACGAGAAACAACTGGGAGCAGAATTACGCTAGTAAATTGAAAGAGGTTTTGGTAAAATAACACTGTCAATGGTATGAATAATCCCATTGCATTGATCGCCGTCTGCCACCGTGATCTTAGCCTTATTCCCTTGCCCATCTGTAAGAACAATATCTATTCCTTCAATGGATGCTTTGATCTTTTTACCCTGTACCGAAGTAAAGGTAGCAATGCCATTGCCACGGACCAACGCATTAAGAATCTTCGACGCGGATAGTGAACCGGCTACCATAAAATAGGTGACCATTTCTCTGAGTTCCTTTTTATTCTCCGGAAGTAAAAGTTGCTTTATCTTTTGAGATGAAAGTTTGCGAAAGGCACGATCTGAAGGCGCAAAAATTGTAAAAGAAGCATCGCCATCTAAGGTTAGATCGAGATCTGTAGCCTTTAAAGCAGAAATAAGAGTGGTGTAATTCCCTGCCTCTAAAGTACTTGTGTAAATGGTTTTCTTGAAGTCGGTATATCCCTCGGACGATTGGGCTTTCATTGATGCCGAAGCAACAAAGCATAATAGAACAATATACAGGCGGTATTGTTTCATAGTTATATCTAGGGACCTTTTAATCGATTAACGGTCAAAAAGTCCGACAATATACAATCTAGGAATTAGAAATTGGGGAGCGGCTGCGGTAGTAGAACGAATTTAACATAATATTAACATTTTAAAAATCTGGATATGTGTGTTGCATCGAGAAATCCTAATATGTATTTTTGTTGTAATTGCTAAAAGAAAAAGAATGTTTTTAAAGAGAACTAATATTGAGGAGAAACTTTCCTTGATTGCCAAAAAGGAAATTGCCCAGGCAGATTTGATCGAAAGTGTCTATGAACTTCTAAAAAAAGACACAGAGAAAGAAGAACGCATTGAAAAAAAACTTGCCGGGAATTCTAAGAGTGTTCAAAACAATTTTGATTTTGACCAGCTCGAAACTGACAAGATCTTTCACATAGATCAAATAAAGCAGATCTGTATTGAATACCGACTTCGTTTTCTGGATACCAAATATTTTAAGGGAGAGATTCCACCAGAAGGGATCTCAAAGATAAAAGCCTTAGAAAAGTCACATAATATTGATATTGAAGGATTTAAGATCATTGCTCCCTCAAAATTATTTAGGTTGGAGGATAAGGACGATCCCTTATTATTTGCTCCAATTGGCAACAATTATTACTACTTGATCCACCGTTGGGGTAATGATCTTCATCCCTTGCGCAGGGCTTTCGCCTGGCCATTTAAGAATATCGTCAATCTAACGGCATTAGTTCTTATAATAGCCTATCTGATCGCCTTGATGGTCCCTGAAGGTCTTTTTTCTAAAAATAGTTCAAGTGCAGAGTTCTTGATCATATTCTTCTTTATGTTCAAGTCCATTGCCTCGGTGGTGATATTTTACGGATTTGCGCTAGGCAAGAATTTTAACCCGGCGATTTGGAATAGCAAATATTTCAACTCCTGAAACGTACCTAAACAAAAAAAAAGCATTCTTTCGAATGCTTTTTTTTATCGATATACATTGCCTTAAACTGGCACCGTATACATTTTCTCCCGCTGCTCCCTGATACTTTTATCAGACATATAGTCGTCAAAACTTGAATAGCGATCAATGGTTTGTTTAGGAGTGAGTTCTACGATCCTGCTTGCTACTGTTTGAGCAAATTGATGATCATGGGTCGTAAACATCACCGTTCCCTTAAAATTCTTTAGAGAGTTGTTAAATGCCGTAATACTTTCCAGGTCCAAATGGTTGGTTGGCTCATCCAACATTAAGACGTTTGCTCTAAGAAGCATCATTCTACTCAACATACACCTTACCTTCTCCCCTCCGGACAAAACAGTACATTTTTTAAGTGCTTCTTCTCCACTAAAAAGCATTTTTCCAAGGAAGCCACGTATATATACCTCTTCCTTTTCCTCTTCGGTCTTTGCCCACTGTCGCAGCCAGTCTACCAAATTAATATTCTCTGTAAAAAAAGAAGCGTTATCTGCAGGAAGATAGGATTGAGTGGTAGTAACTCCCCATTGGAATTTACCACTATTTGGTTTTCTATTGCCGTTAAGGATCTCGTATAAAGCAGAAGTTGCTCTGGAATCCCTGGATAGCAAAGCCACCTTATCTCCCTTGGCAAGATTTAGGTTTAAATTATCAAAAAGCAAAGTACCATCCTCGCTTATGGCAGACATTCCTTCAATATGCAAAATCTGATCCCCTGCCTCGCGTTCCCGGTCAAAAATAATTGCAGGATACCTGCGAGAAGAAGGCTTAATGTCTTCAATCTTAAGTTTTTCAAGCATCTTCTTTCGGGAAGTTGCCTGTTTGCTCTTGGCCACATTGGCACTAAAGCGCAAAATGAATTCTTGTAATTCCTTGGCTTTCTCCTCAGCCTTTTTATTCTGCTGTGCCCTTTGTCTTGCAGCTAATTGACTACTCTCGTACCAGAAAGTGTAGTTTCCGGAATAAAGATTGAGTTTGCTAAAATCGATATCAACCACATGGGTACATACCGCATCTAGAAAATGCCTGTCGTGAGACACTACTATCACCGTATTCTCATAATTGCCAAGGAAATTCTCGAGCCACTCAATTGTTTCATAATCCAGGTCGTTCGTAGGCTCATCCATCACCAAAACATCCGGGGTGCCAAACAGAGCCTGAGCTAATAAAACCCGTACTTTTAACTTAGCATCCAGATCAGACATTTGTGTAAAATGATACTCTTCCCTAATTCCCAAATTAGACAATAATGCAGCAGCATCACTATCGGCATTCCAGCCATTCATTTCCTCAAACGTGACTTGTAATTCCCCTATTCTATCGGCATTTTCATCCGAATAGTCCGCGTACAAGGCATCTATTTCTTTTTTGATCTTATACAAGGGTTTATTTCCAATAACCACTGTTTCCAGTACAGTATGATCATCGTGAGCATTATGGTTCTGTTCTAGGACAGACATACGTTTGCCGTGTTCCAGATGAACGTGTCCTGACGTTGGGTCCACAGATCCCGAAAGAATTTTTAGGAATGTGGATTTGCCGGCCCCATTAGCTCCTATAACCCCATAGCAGTTGCCTTGTGTAAAACTTACGTTTACATCATCGAATAAAATTCGTTTTCCAAATTGTACCGATAAATTTGATACTGAAAGCATATCAGATTCTTTAAATTTTTTGCAAAAATAGACAAATTTAAGGCGATGTGCCAATAAACCTTTATTTGATCGTATTCATCGAATGTTCTTCTTTGGCGCTTATTTTTAACGCCCTATTAACAACCCCTACCCTGCGCAATGCTTAGCTTTGTTGCCATATCTAGTGGATCTTGTACATGAATAAACAGTTACTCTATATTCTTGTTGGATTGATCGTGGTAAGTTGCCTTAATAATAAAGGCAATGAGAAGCATGTTATTTTTGCAGGCGAGATCGTTAACCCCACAAGTGACCAGGTAGTGCTCTTCAAGGGTGAAAATCCCGTAGATTCCGTAAAGCTAGATTCCGATAACCGTTTTATTTTTAGATTAGATTCTGTTTCTGAAGGACTTCACCACTTTTACCACAACCCCGAATTACAATATGTATACATCGAAAATGGGGACAGTCTTCAGGTTCGATTAAATACTGCCGACTTTGATGAGTCATTGGTATTTTCCGGCAAAGGTGAAGAGATCAATAATTTTTTATTGGAAATGTTTCTTGCGCGTGAAGAAGAAGAATTCTTGGTAAACTCAATTTACGAATTGGAGCCGGAAGTATTTCATCAAAAGATCGACTCTTTAAGAAACAACAAATTGTCCTTACTAGAACAAACCAAAGCCGAATTTGAAATTTCTCCTAAGGCCTATGATTTGGCAAAAGCTCTTATTTCTTACAGCTCTAATATTTCCATGGAAGCCTACCCTTTCTATCATAGAAGGCGAAGCGGTGAATCAAAAATGCACCAATTACCCGATTCTTTTTATGAGTACCGCAAAGATATCAACTACAATGACAAGGATCTTACTTACTTAAGGCCCTATTACAATTTTATGAAGTTTCATCTTGGGAATTTGGCTTACACAATGTGCAAAGCAGATTGTGGCGATAAAATTGAAAGAGCCAGCAGGCAATTACACTTTAATGAACACAAGTTAAAACTTATAGACAGCTTAATTACTCAGAAGGAACTTCGCGATAATCTATTCAGAAATGTAGCCATAGATTATCTGTTAAAGCACGATACAGAGCAAAACAACCAGCGCTTTATTGAGGACTTCAAAAAATTATCACATAATAACACTCATAACACAGAGATCTTTACGTTGTATGAAGGGATCATAAACATGCAACCGTCCAAGTCACTCCCAGATTTCACCTTGTATTCTTACGGTGGTGAGGAAGTAAAGCTTGTTGACATCGACCACAAAGCTCCTGTGGTTTTCTATTTCTGGTCGGGTACAGAACCAGGGCATTTCAGGAACATCATTAATCGAATAACTGAATTGAAACTTGAACACCCGGATTATCGTTTCGTTGGTATTAACTTAAGAACAGACAAAGCCAAATGGAAAGGTATGATAGACAGTAATAATCTGGATAGATCCGAACAGTTTTGGACAAGTAATTATGAGCAGGCAGTTCAAACTCTTATTGTCTATAACCCCAACAAGACTATTGTTGCCAAAAATGGGATCATTGTAGATGCCTTTGCCAACATTTACAGATCTTTTTAAAGACAACTATAGTCTCCTATTAGTTTCCTTTTTTATAGTCTTCCAGGAATTTCGCTAGTCCAATGTCGGTAAGTGGATGTTTCAATAATCCTTCAATGGCTGACAACGGTCCTGTCATCACATCGGCCCCTAATTTTGCGCAATCTATAATATGCATGGTATGCCTAATGGAGGCAGCAAGGATCTGCGTTTCATAACCGTAATTATCATAAATAAGCCTTATTTCGGCTATTAGATTTAATCCGTCTGTAGAAACATCATCCAATCTTCCAATAAATGGAGAAACATAGGTGGCTCCGGCTTTTGCAGCTACTAAAGCCTGTCCGGGTGAGAATACAAGCGTACAATTGGTTCTGATCCCTTTATCTGAAAAATATTTTAGTGCCTTTACTCCATCTCGGATCATAGGGACCTTAACTACAATTTGATCGTGTAACTCCGCTAACTCCTCCCCTTCTTTGATCATGCCTTTTAAATCCGTAGCAATCACCTCTGCAGATACATCTCCATCAACAATATTACAGATATCAACATAATGCTTTAGGATATTATTTCGACCAGTGATCCCCTCTTTGGCCATAAGTGATGGATTGGTAGTGACCCCATCTAATACACCCAATTCCTGAGCATCCCTTATCTGATCTAAATTTGCAGTATCAATAAAAAATTTCATAGGTTCTTATTTTGTTTAACGATTTATGTTGGCATTTTTTTAAATGCCTTACAAAGCTACAACTTATAATGATTTCGCAGTAAATTCTCATAGACTTTACCGGGAAGAATCTTTTTAAGGACCAAGGAGAATTTTTGCATAAAGCTGCCTACTTTGTAGTGAACTTTTGGAGCTCCACTCTGTAAGATTTTATATACTTTTTTGGCAACTTCTATAGGATCACCCGCCTTATCCACATCATCGTTGATCATCTTCAGCGTCTGTTCGTAGGGCTCTTTGTAGGGAGATTCTTTGACAACTGGAGCATGGAAGCGACCAGCTGCAATATTGGTGGCAAAATCGCCTGGCGCAAGGGTTGAAATATGAATTCCAAATTTCTTGGTTTCTAGTCGGATTGCTTCTGTAGCCAGATCTAGTGCTCCTTTGCTTGCTGAATAAATTCCCCTGTATGGGAGCCCCATCTTGCCGGCAATAGAAGTAATATTGATGATACGTCCTTGCTGCTGTGACCGCATGATGGGTAAGCATGCCTTCATCACGTTCAAGGGCCCAATAAAATTAGTTTCAAAGGCATTTTGAATAGCCTCGTTTGGGGTCTCTTCTATAGGTCCGGTGATCCCGATTCCTGCATTGTTGATCAGGATATCTAGTTTACCTTCTTTCTTAAGCAACAATTGAAGTGCTGCACGGATTGTTTCTGTCTCTCGAACATCGAGCTCTAAAAGCTCAAAATCTGTAAATCCTTGATTTTTTTGAAGATCTCGTGTGGTACCGTAAACGGTGAAGCCCTTATCTTTCAGGAAGTTCCCAATTGCTCTCCCTATCCCGGAAGAACCTCCTGTTACCAGTACAACTTTCTTGCTCATACGTCTTACAAAGAAACAAATAATTGACGCCGGGGACAAACAAGATGAAACATTATAAATTTAGAAAGTTTACTCACTTTTGGGCATAAAAAAAAGGCAAGCTACCTACATCGCACCGCTACAACCATATACCCTTGCTGCGTTCCCACCCTGGGGGATTCTACAGGAGCTGGTCGTGTAGGACTTGCCTCATGCAAATATACAACCTTTTAAATATGAGACAATCGTTTTAGAATCTTAAATTATTAAATTAACTTGCTCTAAATCTACTCTTGTCTATGAATTTCATTAAGTATTTTATCCTTAATGGCCTGGTGCTATTTTTTCTAAGTTGCGGAGGGGAAAAAGATCCCTCTTCACTTTTTTCCCTGCAATTGAAGTCGGGTGAAAAGGAATTTCAGCAATTCGATACAATCCGGCCTGCCATTGGCAATAAAAAAGAATTTCCCATAGATTCCATTCGGTTTTCTATCGCCGGAGAAGACCTGCCGTACAATAATGATCAATTAGTTCTAAGTGTATCTAAATTAGGAGCACAAACCTTAAAGGCGCATTTCAAATCTGAAGGGAATTCAATAGAGATAAGCAAGGATATAAAGATCCTGGCTCCTATAGCCCCCGCATTATATACCTATGAAATTATAAATGAGTATCCACATGACATGCGAGCCTTTACCCAGGGACTGGAATTCTATAAGGATACACTTTATGAGAGTACAGGCTCTGGGAATGGAGCAAAATCGTTTGTTCGCAAACTAGATTTTAAGACCGGACAAGTATTCGAACAAGTTGATCTTGAACCAAAGTATTTTGGAGAAGGAATTACCGTACTCAATGACAAATTGTATCAACTAACCTGGCAAAGTAAAGTTGGGTTCTTATATAATGCATCGGATCTGGAACGAATAGATCAATTTCAATATGGCCAGAGTAAGGAAGGATGGGGCCTTTGCAATGATGGGAAACACATTTTCAAAAGCGATGGCACTGAACGCATTTGGTTGCTTAACCCTGAAACCCTGGTGGAAGAAGACAACATACAGATCGTTACCAACAAGTCTATCTTTAACAAGGCGAACGAACTCGAATATGCAGATGGGAAGATCTATGCCAATGTGTGGCAAAAAGAAAGTATGATGATCATAGACGCAACCAGCGGAGCTATTGAAGGGGTGGTGAATCTCGGCGGACTTAAAAAAAAGGTGAAACAGCATCCAAAATTAGATGTGCTCAATGGCATTGCCTATCACCCAACGCGGAAAACCTTTTTTGTGACCGGAAAGAATTGGGATACATTGTTTGAGATCCAACTTAAAAGAAAGGAATAAATGACCTTTGAAATGACCAGGGTAGTAACTGAAGAAGATCTTGATGATCTGGACCATGTAAACAATGTTCGCTACGTTCAATGGATACAGGATATCTCAAAAGAACACTGGCAATCTTATGCCCCGGAAGCGCTGCGCAACCAAGCCATCTGGGTTGTAAAACAACATCTTATTGAATATAAGAATTCTGCTAAACTGGGCGATACAATAAGAATGAGCACCTATATTGAGAAGTCTGAAGGAGCCATTTCTACCAGGGTTGTGCAAATGCATGATCAACAATCTAAATTACCCTTGTTGCGCTCAGAGACCGAGTGGTGTCTACTTAATGCCGCTACGCTGCGCCCAATGAGGATCTCAGAGGAGATCCGTTCCGTTTTTATTGACGAGCCAAGCACCTGACCCCATTCCATGCGATACCTCATTCCCATACTACTAGTACTAAGTTGCCTTATCTGGCTGACCTCTTGCAGAAAAGATTTTGAGTATGATGCAAGCAACGGAGATCTTCAATTTTCGAAGGACACTGTCTTTCTAGATACCGTCTTTACCAATATAGGAAGCAGTACATACAGTCTAAAAGTGTACAATAGAAGCGGGAATGACATAGAAATTCCCAGTATTTCCCTGGAAGATGGTGTGAATAGCAAGTACCGCCTCAATGTTGAGGGTGTGGCAGGGAACTCATTTGAGAATATTTCGCTTTATGCCCGGGATAGTATGTATATTTTTATTGAGACCACCTATGATATAGCACCTGCCAATCTAAACGAATTCTTATATATTGATAACTTACTTTTCGATTCAGGAGCAAATGAACAGCGTATCCCCTTAGTGACATTGGTAAAAGATGCAGTATTCTTATATCCTTCTACCCTGGCCGATGGCAGTAAAGAAAGCCTGCTACTGGGTTTGGACGAGCAAGGAAATGAGCTGCGGATAGAAGGCTTTGTTTTAGAGGATGATGAACTCAATTTCACCAGCGAGAAGCCCTATGTGATCTATGGGTATGCCGCAGTTTCTGAAAACAAGGTTCTAATCGTTGAGGCAGGAACCCGACTGCATTTTCACGAAAATTCTGGAATCCTTGTTGGTACCGGGGGAAGCCTCAAGATCAATGGTTCACTTAGTGAAGATCCCGGACTCCTGGAAAATGAGGTGATCTTTGAAGGCGATCGATTGGAACCCGAATTCTCTACTGTACCCGGGCAGTGGGGCACACTTTGGCTGGCACCCGGAAGTGTGGAGAATGAGATTTCGTATCTCACACTAAAAAATGCCACGGTGGGTATACTGGCAGAGGGTAATCCAGGAGCTACCTCGCCCACGTTGACTATAAAGAATTCGCAGGTATACAATAGCACAGTCGTAAATTTGTGGGGCAGAAACACCTCTATAGCGGCAGAAAATTTGGTCCTGGGGAACGCAGGGAATCACAGCTTGTTCTGTGATCTTGGAGGTTCATTTAGTTTTCTTCACAGTACCATCGCCAATTATTGGAGCAATGGCTTTAGAACAGGAGCAGCAATAAGGATCAACAACTTCGAAACAGATGGCTCAGGGGGAATTACCGGATCCAACTTGTTAAAAGCAGATTTTATCAACTGTATCATTGATGGGAATACAAGCAGGGAATTAGATCTTGAGAATACCGAAGGATTTGATTTCAACTATTTATTTTCTAATGTGCTCCTTAAATTTGTGGATACCGGCGGACAATTCGCCAATGATCCTCTTTATGATTTTAGTGATACTAATTTTTATGAAGAGATCTCCCTCAATACAGATGCCGACTTTTTTGATCCATTGCGAAACGTTTTCAAAATAGGAGACAGTTCTTCCGCGCTTGGAAAGGCAGATCTTGATGCCGCTCTTTTGGTGCCCTACGATCTACTTGGCAGGGACCGATCTATAGACCCCGCTTTAGGGGCATATCAGCCCGAGCCCTAGCAACAAAAAGTTGCTTTCATCAACATTTGTAAGAATATTCTTTCTTTTCTATTGATTTTCAGTATATTAGCCACTAAAACCATATATATTCTAAGGGAAATATATAGTCCTTTCTCACAAAGGTTTATTAATTTTCCCACAAGGTTCTGTCTATGGAGTATACTTACACCATAATTGATGCGGACGCCACTTCCAATTTGCAATTACAGCATTATCTGGAAGAACATGGTGATTTTATCTGTGCAGATAGGGTAAGAGACAGCAGGGAAGGAATAAATTCCATTTTAAAAAACCTGCCAGACCTTGTTTTCATCAACTTAACTGATCTGGCCATGGATTATTTCCTGATGGTATCAGAATTGCATCAGTACATGAACGAACTTCCTTTGATCATTGGGATCGCTAAAAGCAAGGAATACGCTTACCATGCCATAAAGAATGGTTTTTATGACTACTGGCTAATGCCGTATAATGAATTGGATATTCGCAAAACGCTTCTCAGACTTAAAAAGCAGCATCCAAAAGAGGTAAGCTCTCATACCATTTGTTTAAAATCGTATAAAGACTTCCAGTATCTAGATACCGATGAGATATTGTACCTGCAGGCAGATAATAATGCAACAGATTTTATTATGAAAGATGGAAGTGTTATAAGCGCCTATAAAACCTTAAAGACGTTTGAAAGAACCTTGCCAAAGAATTTCATTCGCGTACACCAGAGTTATATTCTAAACATGGATTATGTTTCGAGGATCAATTACGGGAAGAATATCTGTGCCTTAAAAACCGGAAAAAAGCAACTTCCATTCTCCAAGACCTATAAAGCGAATATAGACAGTTTAAAAAAGGTGCTTTCCAAGAACGCTATTTCTACCCTTAAATAATAAAATTCTTACAAAAGTGGTGGTTTCCCTCACAGAAGTGATGGGTTTACTAAAACATTGCGGCTAATACAATAGGCTTACACTACTCCCCCTAGATTAGTAAGAAATAATTTAACTCACTAAAACGAAGAACGATGAAAAAATTAGCCTGTATTTTTGCTATAGCCCTTTTTAGCTCTACCATGATCTCCTGCACCAATGATTCTGCTGAAGACCAGACCCTGTACGAACAATCTACCGATGGAAATGCTGACACTCCAGTAGGCCGTGACGGATAGTCCAAACAATATTTAGGAATGATAGAGGAGTCTTAGGTTAATTAAGGCTCCTTTTTTTATCTTGTATCCCGAAATAAGATGAAACCCTACCCCATGACCAGAATTTTAGTGGTATTGCTCTTTTTTTTTCTCCTCATAGGTTCTTGCAAAAAAAATAGTGGGAAGCCATACGATCAAAACTATATTGTCCTGATAGACAGTTTGGATAACTGGATAGAAATGGCCAAGAATCCGGTCACCAGTAAAGATGTTAGCTTACCTCATCTTTTTAAGATTTCCCAAATCATTGATACGATCTCAATTGATTCTCTAAAGGCGAAATACTTGTCGGAATTATCGCTAGCCTATTACGAAGTACGTGATTCTATTAATTTCCTAAGATCAAATAAGGAATTGGAAGCGTTCGCCATTAAAATTAACGATTCCACTAAATTAGCAGAGGCCTATTGGGATAAAGGAGCTTACTTTAATTCAACGACTATCGCGAAACGAGATAGTGCCTATTATTATCTTTCAAAAGCTCAAAGGCTTTTCGAATTACAAGAAGAAAATCTGCAATCTGCCAGATTATTAAGAATGATGGCCATTATTCAAACAGCTGTTCACGATAATACAGGAGCCTTAGTAAACTTGACAGAAAGTCTTAAATTATTAAAGCCACTTGAAAATAATAAAAGACTATATGAAGCCTACAATACGATGGGCATTGCAGCAGCTGCACTGGGAGAATTCGAAGAGGCTTTGGAATATTACAACCAGGCTATCCAATACCTTAATAAAACAAAACCGGCAAATTCCGAAATTGTAATACTTCATAATAATATTGGGCTATTATATTATAATAAAGGTGATTTTGCAAATGCCAAAATGGAATATGAGAAAGCAATATATTTTGATAGTTTATATCTATTAAATCCCGGCACTTATGCGAAAGTTTTAGATCATCTTGCAATGACCAATCTAAAATTGGGTGAAACCACCTCGGTGGAGAACGATCTGACAAGAGCACTTTATATCCGGGACAGCATAGGCGACCTCGAAGGCCTTTCCCTTAACTACTACAATTTATCAGTATTTCACAAGCAAACCGGAAATACGATTGATGCCTTTGTCTATGCTCAGAATTCCAGGGACCTTGCCAGGGAGATCGACAATAACCTGCGGTATATGGAATCGCTGAAACTATTGGCCGAACTGGATCCCGACAATTCAGCCAGCTATAATAAGGAATATATACGGATATCAGATAGCCTGCAACAGGAAGAACGCCAGATCCGCAATAAATTCAATAGAATTCGGTTTGAAACAGACGAAACCTTAGCCAAAAACCAGCAACTGTCCAAACAACGCCTGATATGGATCGGTGTTGCCGGTGGCGTAGTGCTTTTTGCCATGGCCCTTTTTATAATCGTCATACAGCGGATCAAAAACCAGCGTCTTAAATTTCAGCAACAACAACAAGAAGCTAACCAGGAGATCTTTAACCTGATGCTTGCCCAGAAACAGAAAGTGGAAGAAGGGAAGCAATCTGAACAAAAACGGATCTCAGAAGAATTACACGATGGGGTACTTGGAGAGATGAATGGCGTACGAATGATCTTGCTGGGCCTTAATAAAAAAGCAGATGATGCTGCCGTGGCATTACGAGAACAGGCTATTGAGAAGCTAAAAGACGTGCAAGAAGAGATCCGATCTATCTCGCACGAGCTGAATGATACTTCTTACCAGAAGTTGAATAACTTTATGAGTTCCGTTGAAGAACTATTGAAGACTATTTGCGAACCTGCAGGAATAAAATACCACTTCACATTTGATCAGGACCTGGACTGGGACAATCTGGAGGGGATCAATAAGATCAACCTCTACCGAATATTACAGGAAAGTTTGCAAAATTGTGTAAAACATGCCGCTGCCACCACCGTCTATATTTCTTTTGAAACCAATGAAAAGGATATATTGGTCAGCATTCAGGATAATGGGCGTGGTTTTGATACCTCAAAAGGTAAAGCGGGCATTGGCCATAAGAACATTAAATCGCGCATAGAAAAAATAAAAGGCAGGTGGTATCTTAGGAGTGCCCCGGGAATTGGCACCACTGTTCTTCTGGAAATCCCACTGGAACATATTTCGCAGGAAGCAAAAAAAGAAATATCTTTACCTAAGGACCTGCAGGAAGTTTAAGTAAGTGCATATGAAGACGATAAAGATCTTAGCGGTAGACGACCACGAAATGACCACCCTTGGGTATAAATTCATCCTGGAGGACACAGAATTTGAGGATTTCAAGGTTCAGATGGATACTGCCAAATCCTATACTGATGCAAAAAAAAGAATTGAAGAAGCTGCTGAGGGTATTATCTATGATATTCTCTTATTGGATATTCAACTTGCCAATCCAACGGATGGCCCTGCAAAGACCGGAGAAGACATAGGAATATTTGCCAGAAAAGTTTCTCCAGATTCCAAGATTGTTTTTATGTCCTCCTTTAGTGATAATTACCGTATCAATAGTATTATGCAAACGGTAGATCCGGAAGGTTATATGGTGAAGTCGGAGATCGATCAGAAATCACTACAAGCCATGGTAAATACTGTTCTTACTTCTCCCCCCTATTACACTCAGAAAGCGCTGGTAGCCATTCGTAGGAAGATGGCACAGGATATCTCGCTAGATGACAATGATAAAAAAATACTGTACTACCTCTCTATAGGTACCAAGACCAAAGACATGGTGAACTTTATTTCACTTTCCCTCCCGGGCATAGAGAATAGAAAACGCCAGCTTAAATCACTTTTTGGTGTTGAAAAACAGAATGATCAGGCTTTGATCACTGCATCCCGAAACAGAGGATTCATTTAGATTTTAAACTACTTTATCTGAAAATTAGGCCATAATTCTTCATAAACCGGACTTTTTAAAGCGAAACCTTACAAAGTCTATGGTTTTTATATAGTACTCTGCTAAAAATTAACATTAAATTTACATTAGAGAACCTTCAAATGAGTTGCTATGCCTCACAGGTTTAAGAAAGTTGACGCTCAATTTACTTCCCGCGAAAGAGGGAGTAGAGATATTCTTGGGCTGGAGTCACTTAAAAACAGCCTTGAAAAAGACTACTTTTCTCATGTAACCATACGAAATTCTGCTGTTTGCTGTGAACAGAATAATCTTGTCATTGAACTAAACTGTGCACTAAGCCTTCATGAAGTTCTATTCCATATTCAACAAGGAACTTGGGGAACTGACCATCTTGTTCTTGTAAATAAAGGACTCACAGTACTAAGTAAGCACATGCAGAGCATAAGGGAATTAAATAATGCGTTTATTGATGTAGAAGAACTTTCTTTTTTCCTGAAGGACTGCAGCATTATTATTAAAAAGCTGGGACCGGAGAGTGTAGAACATGAATTGGATACCATTCTAAGCACTCTGGCCGAAAATTATGTCTATATCACCCGTAATCTTTCTGAAACACCCAGTGAAATTTTTATTCCGGTATATGAGGAGGTCTCCTCCGGGGATCATATTACCAGATTAGCAGGGCCATTAAGGATAGATCAAAAGGGTTATTACTCCTATTGGGGATTATACTTTGAAAGAGATATTGAAGCAGTTATTTACGACCTCGAGGGTAAAAATATTATTTCTGGAGATCTAAACTTGCTAAACCTATAAAAAGAGGACGCTTTCTCATCATCTTATTTACATTTTCCTTTACTCCTGAGATAACTTCCTCATCGTTCGGATGACTAAGAACCTCATCTATAAAGGATACGATGATCTTCATGTCATCTTCGTTTAACCCGCGTGTTGTAACCGCCGCAGTCCCAAAACGTATTCCTGAGGTAATAAATGGTGATTTATCATCAAAGGGAACCATATTCTTGTTAGCCGTAATATCTGCTTTCACCAATACATGTTCTGCTTCCTTCCCGGTAATATTTTTATTGCGAAGATCAATAAGCATCATATGATTGTCTGTACCTCCAGATATGATTTTATAATCCCTTGCCACAAAAGCCTCGGCCATGGCAGCAGCATTCTTTTTTACCTGGATCATATAATGCAGGAACTCCTCTGTGAGGGCTTCGCCAAAAGCAATGGCTTTTGCGGCAATAATGTGCTCTAACGGGCCACCCTGATTCCCGGGAAATACGGCTAAATCGATTAGAGCCGACATTTTTCGAAGGTTTCCATTCTTTAATCGAATTCCAAAGGGATTTTCAAAGTCTTGTCCCATCATAATAAGTCCTCCCCTTGGGCCCCTGAGTGTTTTATGAGTGGTTGTGGTCACAAAATGAGCATGTGGCATAGGGTCGTTTAAGATACCCTTGGCGATCAAACCGGCCGGATGCGCAATATCTGCAAGTAATAAGGCGTCTACACTATCGGCTATTTCCCTGAATCGTTCAAAATCCATATCCCTCGAATACGCTGAAGCGCCGGCAATAATAAGTTTTGGCCTTTCCTTAAGAGCGATCTCCTGAATGATATCATAATTCAGCATTCCGGTAGACTCTTCTACTCCATAAAATGTAGGGCGATATAATTTCCCTGAAAAATTTACTGGTGAACCATGGGTCAGATGCCCGCCATGAGAGAGATCGAAACCCAGAATTGTATCGCCGGGTTGCAAACATGCCTGAAAAACAGCGGCATTGGCCTGTGATCCGGAATGAGGCTGAACATTGGCATAAACAGCGCCAAACAACTCTTTTGCCCGCTCAATAGCAATTGTTTCAACTTGATCTACAATTTCGCATCCTCCGTAATATCGCTTACCGGGATAGCCTTCTGCATATTTATTGGTAAGAACAGAGCCTGCAGCTTCCATAACCTGTGGACTGGCAAAATTTTCTGAGGCAATGAGTTCTATCCCATTCACTTGACGTTCTTTTTCGGCGGCGATCAGTTCAAATATTTGCGTATCCCTTTTCATAAATGATGTTTTCTTTCAATTAAGGCGTAAAAGTACAAATTGCACATTGTTAATGATTAGAATATAATATATTTGATCAGGAATTTATCAAATACAAATTAACAATTATACCATGCCTCTAAAAGCCAATGACCCTTCTTTATCTTCCTGGTTAGAAGTACCGGAAAATTCTGATTTTCCAATTCAGAACATCCCCTTTGGAGTATTTCTCACAAGAGATGATGTAATTACCATAGGAACGCGGATAGGAGATCATGCCATAGACCTAGGGGCCTTGCACCAACTAGGGTATTTTAGTGAAATTCCTTTGACAGATGATATCTTCTTACAGGATACGCTCAATGACTTTATATCTGATGGAAAAAAGACCTGGCGACTGGTTAGAAACAGGATAAGTCAGCTTTTTGAAAAAAATAATCAAGAATTACAAAAGAAAAAGGATCATCAAAAGATCGTCTTGTTTACCATGGACGAGATCGAGATGCAATTACCTGTTCAAATAGGCGACTATACGGATTTTTACTCCAGTAAGGAGCACGCCACAAACGTAGGTAAAATGTTCCGCGATCCTGAAAATGCTTTATTACCCAATTGGCTGCACTTGCCTGTGGGGTATCATGGTCGCAGCTCAACTATTATCCCTAGTGGAACTCCGGTAAGGAGGCCTCATGGGCAAACACTACCTAAAGGAGCTGAAAATCCTGTTTTCGGCCCGTCTAGGCTGGTCGACTTTGAATTGGAGATGGCCTTTATTACCACCGACGCCAATGCACTAGGAGAACCTATCTCTGTAGACGAAGCAGAGGAATATATCTTTGGCATGGTCTTGTTTAATGACTGGAGTGCCAGAGACCTTCAGAAATGGGAATATGTACCCCTGGGACCTTTTTTAGCAAAAAATTTCGCCTCTTCTATCTCCCCCTGGATAGTAACCTTAGATGCCCTGGAACCTTTCAGAGTAGCGAGTCCGAAGCAAGATCCGGAACCACTGCCCTATCTAAAACAAAAAGGAAGTAATAGTTTCGACATTCATCTCGCCGTGGATATTAAAACTGAGGATGGCTCTGTGACAACCGTCTGTAATACCAATTTTAAATATATGTATTGGACCATGTCACAACAGTTGGCACATCATACAATTAACGGATGTAAGATCAATAGTGGCGATATGATGGGAAGCGGCACTATTTCCGGGCCAACACCGGATTCCTATGGCTCCATGTTAGAACTTTCCTGGCAAGGAACCAAGGAGATCACCCTTAAGAATGGTACTACTCGTAAATTCATTGGTGACAATGACACTGTCATCATGAAGGGGCATTGTGCAAAAAATGGTGTCCGTATAGGATTTGGAGAAGTTTCCACGAAAATTCTACCTGCTGTAGACCTCAATAAAAAATAGCAATTCTTCTTTCTAGCTGTGTATTTCATCGGAAGTATACGATATATCAACCTTTTTCGTTATGATTTTGGATTATTTTGGCACGGCTCTTGGATATGCCCTACCAAACCATAAAACAAAACGTCATGAAAAAAGCATTACTTTACCTTTCTGTCATTCTTTTTTTAATTGCCTGTGGAGGCGTAAAAAAAACACAGGAAGCTATTAATACTGGAAATTACCAACAGGCAATTAACAGCGCCCTTAGAAATCTTGCGGAAAAAAAGGACAAAAAAGGCAATCAGCCATATGTCCTGATGTTGGAAGAAGCCTTTAGCAAGAACATGGAAAGAGAACTCCAGAACATCTCTTATTTAGAGAAAGATGGAAATCCGGCAAATCTTGAAGCAGTTTATAAAGGATATGCTAGGTTGAAGAATATTCAACAACGTATTAGACCTTTGTTGCCCTTATATCTTAGAGATGAAGGCAGGGATGCCAGGTTCGACTTTAAAAATTTCGATGAGGATATCATTGATTCAAAGGAGAGACTATCAGACTATTTGTATGACAACGCTTTGTCTTTGTACAGCAATGCCTCCAGTAAATTAGATTACAGAAGAGCATATGAAGATTTCAGGTATTTGGATGAGATCAATCCTGGATTTGGTGATACCAAAGAACAAATGGAACTGGCCCACCAAAAAGGATTGGATTTTGTAAAAGTGAAGATGGTCAATGATACTGAAATGGTGATCCCAAACAGATTGGAAGAAGAACTGTTGAATTTCAACACTTATGGTTTGGATGATCTTTGGACACAATATCACAATAACCCGTTGAGTGAAATTAAATATGACTATGAAATGCAGGTTGCATTTAGAGACATCAACATTTCTCCTGAACAAGTGAATGAAAAGCAATTCATTAAAGAAAAACAGGTGGTAGATGGATACAAGTATCTGGAAGATGAGAATGGTAACCTGGTTAAAGACAGTCTTGGCAACGAAATTAAAGTAGATAATTTCAAGACTGTAACCTGTAACTATTACCAATTCACACAACAAAAGCAAGCGCAGGTAACAGGAACTGTAAGTTATATAGATTTACAATCTAAACAGCAATTGAATACCTATCCACTATCTAGTGAATTTGTGTTTCAACATGTTTATGCCAATTACAATGGAGATAAAAGAGCCCTTGACAATAATCTGGTAGCCTTGTTAAACCTTGGTGCGGTGCCTTTTCCTTCCAACGAACAAATGGTGTACGATGCGGGAGAGGATCTAAAAGCCCGACTCAAAGAGATCGTCGTCAGACACAAATTCAATTAAATATATACTCCCGGAGGCATCACCTCCGGGTTTTTTTTTAAAGATATTTCTCTATCGACACCGCGGAAATAGCTCCATGAGAAACATCTTTTACAACACTTCCGTTTTTAATGATCAGTAGCTGTGGTGATTCGTGCCGTACATGGAACCTTTGAGCGATCTCATTAGAAAGTGATCTGTTATGTTGAATGTGCAACATATAGAGATCTGCTTGTTCCGAATTCAGATCGTACTGCGCTTCAAATGACCGTAAGGCCATACTACTAATTCCACAAGTTGTAGAATTTTTAAAGATCAGTTGTGGTCTTTTTATCGATTTACTTACCAATGTGTCCAATTCATCCGCAGAAATAAGCGGAATCCATGGAATTCGACTTTTCTTCTCCGTTGATGAAGTTTCATTTCTTTTGAATAAATCAAATAATCCCATCCTTATTTTGTATTTTAATAGGTATACCTATAGAGTCTACCTGCCTAATTGTCTGTGTTTTAGCCTAAACATCGGTCATTTTGTCTGCTCTGTTTAAATGGTAAGATTGTTGACCTATTGACTGCAAAAGTAGACATAAGAACTAAAAATACATAACAATGAATATCAACAATTTTACCATAAAATCACAGGAGGTTATTCAAATGGCCCAGCAAATGGCTCAGGAGATGCAGCATCCTCAGATCGAGAATGAACATTTATTTAAGGCCTTAACCGAAATTGATGAGAATGTTCTTCCCTTTATTCTAAAGAAACTGAACGTTAACCTTGCCTTGGTAGAACAAATTCTGGCAAAAGAGCTGGAAAGTATCCCAAAGGTTTCCGGTGGCGAGTTACAATTCTCAAAAGAAGCAGGCAAAACCCTAAATGAGGCGAGTATTATCGCCAAAAAAATGAAGGATGAATTTGTTTCACTTGAACATGTTCTTCTGGCCATTTTTAAATCCAAAAGTAAAATTGGTCAGATCCTGAAGGATCAGGGAGTTTCAGAAAAGGATCTCTTAGCTGCCATTTCTGAATTGCGTAAAGGGGCCAAGGTTACTTCTCAAAGTGCGGAAGAAACGTATAACTCCTTAAATAAATACGCGCGAAACCTTAACGAATTGGCAGATAGTGGAAAGTTGGATCCGGTAATTGGTCGAGATGAAGAGATCAGAAGGATTTTGCAAATCCTATCTAGACGCACCAAGAACAATCCAATATTAGTGGGTGAACCAGGAACAGGTAAAACCGCTATCGCTGAAGGATTGGCTCATAGGATCATTCAGGGAGATGTGCCGGAAAACCTTAAAGACAAAGTGATTTATTCTTTAGATATGGGTGCCCTTATTGCAGGAGCTAAATATAAAGGTGAGTTTGAAGAGCGACTTAAATCTGTGATCAAAGAGGTGACCTCCAGTGATGGAGACATTGTTTTGTTCATAGATGAGATCCATACGCTGGTAGGTGCCGGTGGTGGTCAGGGAGCCATGGATGCGGCCAATATCTTAAAACCCGCACTGGCAAGAGGTGAATTGCGCGCCATTGGAGCAACCACCCTGGAAGAATATCAAAAATATTTTGAGAAGGATAAGGCCTTGGAGCGTCGCTTTCAAAAGGTTGTTGTAAATGAGCCCGATACAGAAAGTGCCATCTCTATTCTGAGAGGGATCAAGGAAAAATATGAGGCCCATCACAAAGTTCGTATTAAGGATGAAGCCGTAATTGCTGCCGTAGAACTTTCTCAGCGATATATCACCAATAGATTCCTTCCTGATAAGGCGATCGACCTTATGGATGAAGCCGCGGCTAAACTAAGAATGGAGATCAATAGCAAACCGGAAAACCTGGACGTTTTGGACAGGAAAATTATGCAGTTGGAAATTGAGATCGAAGCCATAAAACGTGAGGAAGACCATGCTAAACTAAAGGCCCTCAATATTGATCTGGCTAATGTTAAGGAAGAACGCAATGAGGTCTATGCCAAATGGGAAAGTGAGAAATCGGTCATAGATGCTATTCAAAAGACGAAACTCGATATTGAGAACTTCAAATTGGAGGCTGAACGTGCCGAGCGTAATGGTGATTATGGGCTGGTAGCCGAATTGCGCTATGGGAAGATAAAAGAAGCACAGGAAACTGTGGAAAAGCTTCAAAAAGACCTGGTAGAGGCACAGAAAGGTGGCACTTTAATTAAAGAAGAGGTCACCAATGAAGATATTGCCGAAGTGGTTGCCAAATGGACGGGTATTCCGGTAACCAAGATGCTTCAAAGCGAACGCGAGAAACTGTTGAAACTAGAAAAAGTATTGCATAAAAGAGTCGTAGGACAAGATGAAGCCATTGAAGCCGTCTCAGATGCCATTAGAAGAAGCAGAGCCGGCCTACAGGATGCAAAACGCCCAATAGGATCCTTCTTATTTCTTGGATCCACTGGGGTTGGTAAGACCGAATTGGCCAAGACATTGGCAGACTATCTGTTTGATGATGAAAATGCCCTTACTAGAATAGACATGAGTGAATATCAGGAAAGACATTCTGTAAGCAGGCTGATTGGAGCTCCTCCGGGATACGTAGGCTATGACGAAGGTGGTCAGTTGACCGAAGCTGTAAGAAGACGCCCTTATTCCGTTATTCTACTCGATGAAATTGAAAAAGCACATCCGGATACTTTTAATATTTTGTTGCAGGTGTTGGATGAAGGAAGACTTACAGACAACAAGGGCAGGGTGGCCGATTTTAAAAACACCATCATCATTATGACCAGTAATATGGGTAGCCATATCATTCAGGAGACGTTTGAGAATGTAAAGGACCTACACAGTGCAACAGAAGCTGCAAGGATAGAGGTTATGGGGTTATTAAAACAAAACATCCGGCCCGAATTTTTGAACCGGATAGATGACATCATCATGTTTACTCCTCTGAGCAAGAAAAATATTGTTGAGATCGTAAGATTGCAGATAGAACACTTGAAAAAACTTGTGGACAAACAACATATTACCATTGATGCCACAGAGGAAGCTATTCAATATCTGGCTGAGAAAGGGTATAACCCACAATATGGGGCTCGACCCATTAAGCGAACCATTCAGAAAGAAGTATTGAACAATCTTTCCAAGGAACTTTTAAGTGGTTCAATTAGTGCAGAGAGTATTATCCTTATAGATTCTTTCGACAATGGATTGGTATTTAGAAATCAATCAGAACTGGTGGAATAATTTCTCTTATAAACCCTAAATAACAGGCATCCGAATTCAAAAGACTTCGGATGCCTTTTTTAATCAAAATATATTCGGTGCAGGAATTAGATTTTTTATATTCGTAAAAAATTGATCCTTCATGACCACCAAAGCCGAACGTACGTCCGCTTATATTATTGAAAAAGTGGCGCCTATTTTCAATAAACAAGGCTATATAGGTACCAGCATGAGCGATCTTACAGAGGCCACAGGCCTTACAAAAGGAGCTTTATACGGGAATTTTGAAAACAAGGAATCCCTGGCACTGGCGGCTTTTGAATACCACAGTAAAAAATTATTGGCTGCCATAGACGAACACCTGAATGGTCCGGGCAATGCCATCGATACCCTTTTCCGACTTACGAACTTTTACCGGCACTACGATGAATTTACAGCACCCATGGGAGGTTGTCCTATCCTGAATGTTGGCGTGGATGCACAATACAATAACGGGCTTTTAGAAGGTGCAGCGAGAGAAACCATGCGAACCATAGAAGGAAAGATCGCTTTAGTTTTAGAGAATGGTGTAAATAAAGGAGAATTGAAGTTACCAGTACCGCCTTTGCAATTCGCTAAACAGTTGTTTACCATGATACAGGGGGCAATTGCAATGGCTACCATTTCAGGAGACAGGAAATACCTGATCAATACTATAGCATATCTCGAAGTATTAGTAAAAAAAGAGATCAAGAAATAGGCTTATTGCGCCTTCACTCTAAAGATCCAAATGGGCTCAGGGTATTTTCCAAAAAACTTACTGTCCCTAGCTTTTCTGGCCTCCAGCATACTATCGTATCGCTCAAGATACACGTAATTATACTTATTTTGAGTTCGGAAAAACGACTTGGGATTTAGACCTTTCTCATTTAAACTTTTCATAAAGCTATTGTAATAGGTTTTCGTTCCAAAGACATTAACAATTAAATAATACCCGGGTCGTATATCCTCTGTAAGAACGGCTTCTTCAAATCGTTCACCTTTTTTAGGTCGTTCTTCTGCGGTTAATTCTTTTGTAGCAGCCTCTTTTTCCTTGGCTACTGTCTCCAAAGAATCCTTTTTTCGTTGCAATTCCTTTAGTCGCATTTCATTTTCTGCAGCTGCAGCATTTGATTTGGCCACAGCTAAGGAATCTTGTGTTCTTATAACAAGTTCAAGTGAATCTTGTGTCTTTTTTTCCTGGGCTAAAGCCAATGCTTTTCGCTCTTTTCTGCTAAGCTTCTTTTTCTTTTCGACTTCGGTGTCTTCTTCTGCTATTTCTTCTTCCTTTTCAGCAGGTTCTAGCGTCTCTGTCTCTTCTTCCTCTAATTCCGAGATATCATCACGCGAAGCAGGGACCGCAAATTGATATGAAGTAACGATCTCAAAAGTAGGCTCTTTTCCAATTAATTCAGATGAGTCTGCAATTTCAATCAGTACACCCAAGGATAACTTTTTAAAAAGAGTACCACCAACACCACCCGAAAGACCATAAAAATTATTATACCCCGCTTGTAACCAGTATTTCCGATTACTAAAAAGGGCATTTATCCCAAATTGTGTATCCAGATTTGGTATAGTTTTTACATACAACATAGGACGGATATACGCTCCTTCTAATTGTCCGGTATCAGTTATTGCAAACTGATAGCTTGCATGCCCAATAAATATCTTATCGTTCGACCCGTTATTTTTCTCCCCAGCTGTTATATTATAATCCAACACATTTTCACCAACAAAACCCAGACCAAAATTTTTATAGCCTAGCCTGATCCCTGGAGCTGCTTGTAATATAAATGAAGGACCATCGTCTAGAATTGGTAATCCCGGTCCTTGCTGAAAACTGTCATCCGCCAGCTCTTGTTGAAATCCAAACAAGTTTAAACCCAGGGAAATTTGAAAATCCTGATTAAAATTGAGTTCATAGGCATAATTTAGAACGCCACCTGTTTGCAGGTATACGCCGGTATTCTGTTGTAAAAATCCAACTCCAAAAGCAGCGTTCCCCTTCAATCTATGGGTATAGTTTACAAAGACAGTAGTAGGGTCTGTATCTATTTGCTGCCATTGCCATCTCGTCCATAATGATAGAGATTGTGGATTATTTCTGTCTAAGGTAAAAACAGGGTTGAGAAGGCTGCTATTGAATTGAGTTAGATTGTATTGCCTGAGATCTGGTGGTAAAGGCACCTCTTGAGCTATCAATGTTCTGCTGATCAGAAGCGCAAAGAAAATTATAAGTAGTTTTGGCATAGAAGGATACAATAAAGCAAATTTCATACTATTTTTACAATAGTAAAGTTACATAATAGATCGAAACCCACTAGAAAAACTAAATTAATATGAGACCAAGAATCCTAATTATTCTGATAGCATTGTTCACTTCCATGTATGGCTGTAAGGAAGAATCTAAGGTTGAAGGTACCGAGATTGGTCCGGAGGTTACTACTTTTTACTTTATCAGGCATGCGGAAAAAGACAGGAGTGATCCGGAGAACAGTGATCCGGAATTAAATCAAAAAGGACTCGGAAGGGCTATGCACTGGGCAGAGATCCTTAAGGAAGCCAATATAAATGCGATCTATACCACAGATTATGCGCGTACTACCATGACCGCTGCACCAACAGAGGTTAAAAATGATCTGATCCGCCAGTATTATGATCCCTCCATGATCAATATCGCTGAGTTTAAAGACGAAAATCTTGGAAAGAATGTTTTAGTAGTTGGTCATAGTAATACTACTCCCGATTTTGTAAACAAGATGATCGGAGAGGAAAAATATCCTGCAATGGATGATTTGGATAATGGCAGTCTGTTTATTGTGCAGCAAATTGGAGACATGACCACTGATATTAGATTGACATTTAATTGTAATTGCCCGGATTAACCTCAACATTCTTGAGTTCTATTTTAGAAAGTAATTCGAGCTCCTCTTTTTCATAAAGCGAGTCTAATTGGGTGATCCCGGCTCCTCCAATGGGTTTATAGTTATAATAATCAACAAACCGTATTCCGTTTATATAACGTTCATTAAAAGCTTTCCGAAAACGTAGTCCACCTCCGTCTACGTGGAATTCATAGGCCAAATAAGTGGGCTTATAGGTTTTCTGATCTATCCAATAGAGGTACACATCCTCAAAATCGTTGCCGCCGCCTTGCTGATCAAAAGTTACTTTAACTTTATAGTAGTCTTTTCCATTGATCTGCTTTTTACCTAACAATTCTTTGCGAACGGCAGGGTCGTTGAGGCCATAAGGCAACAGGGCGAAGTAATGAACAGAATTCACAGAATTGCCATAAACGGTTGCCATACTATCTGTAACCGGAATAGGCTCTTCGTTTAGGAAACGCTCAAAACTATTCCCTTGTTTTATATCCGTGACCATCCCTGAATCTGTATTCTGTATCCTCTTTAGGGCTCTTTTACCTTTTAGTTGTTCCAGAACATAATCTCTATCCCTGAATCTAAATCTAATATTGCTGGTCTTGTATAAGTCGCCTCCTGCCACTTCAATGGAGGTGTCAATGATCTTTTGTACATCTTCAACTTCCGGACTATCCCTACAGGATAAAACAACGATTAGTAAGAGTACGAAGTAATAATTTTTTAACATGGATGATAAAATAGATTTTACTATACAAAGAAACAGGGATTATTCCATAAAATGAACATAGGAGCTCCAAGATTTGTTCTTATTTTTGTGCCACCATGCAGAACAAGATCAATATCAAAAACAAGAAGGCAAATTTTCAGTACGAGTTGCTCGACACCTATATTGCCGGTATTGTTCTTGCAGGTACCGAGATCAAATCTATCAGACTTGGGAAGGCATCGATCACTGAAAGCTTCTGTGAATTTAATGAGCAGGGAGAATTGTTCGTTGTGAATATGCAAATAGATGAATATTCTCATGCCTCTCATTTTAATCATCAACCGAAAGCGGCACGTAAACTCCTGATGAACAAAAAGGAATTAAAAAAATTACACAAGGAGGTGAATACAAGCGGCCTCACCATTATTCCCTTGGCCGTTTTTATGAATGAAAAGGGTCTCGCCAAGATAAAGATAGCTCTTGCCAAAGGGAAAAAATTATACGACAAACGCGAAACCATCAAGAACAGAGAAAGCAAAGTTCGCTTAGACCGGATCAAAAAAAGCTTTAACAAGTAGGGTTAATAATAGAAGTACTTTCCTCCATCCTGGCATTTTAGGCTAATTGCCTGCCCGGATCATTTCCTTAATTCTTATCCTCCAGCAGGGGTACAAATCGAAAAGTACCAAACTCTTCCTGAGCAAATTCTGTATCAGATTTTCTTGTGATTCGAAGCATTTCCTGATCACCTTCCCCTACCGGGATCACTAGCTTCCCTCCTATTTTCAATTGACCCAATAATTTTTTAGGTACTTCTGGTGCCCCCGCTGTAACAATGATCCTATCGAACGGAGCGTGTTCGGGCAGGCCTTTATATCCATCCCCAAAAACGAATTTCTTTGGTCTGTATCCCATTTTCTTAAAGAACAAATTGGTCTTCTTGAAAAGCTCCAATTGTCTTTCTATAGTATATACTTTGGCCTTGAGATGTAATAAAACAGCGGTCTGATATCCGCTACCTGTTCCTATCTCCAACACTTTGTGGTCTGGTTCCACCTCTAATAATTCGGTTTGAAATGCAACGGTATAAGGCTGAGATATGGTTTGATCTGCCGCAATTGGAAAGGGCTTATCCTGATAGGCATGGTCCTCAAAACTGCTATCCATAAATAAGTGCCTGGGGATAGTGCGGATGGCCGCAAGGACCTTTTTATTATGAATGCCCTTGGATGCAACCAGTTCTGCCAACTGATTCCGCATTCCCTTATGTTTGAAGGTATCTTTCAAAAAGTTCTTAATTTCTTTGGTTTGGTTTGATATCGGTAAAGTTACCACATTTTGTATTTCTCAGCTTGGTTTGTTTTAGGATTAATCTGCGTATTTTTGACAAAATTGAAGATCTATGCTCAAAGTTGGAGTGCTGGGTGCGGGCCATCTTGGAAAAATACACTTACGGCTCTTAAAAGAGTCCTCGAAATATGATTTGATAGGATTTTATGATGCCGATGCCATTCATGGGAAGAAAGTAGAGGCAGAATTTGGATACCGGTATTATGACAATATCAACACCCTGATAGATGCCGTACAAGTTGTAGACATTGTAACACCCACCCTTTCTCATTTCGATTGTGCCAAAAAGGCCATGGAAAAAGGGAAACACATCTTCCTTGAAAAACCGATCACTAAAACACTAAAAGAAGCAGAAGAACTTATTGTTCTTGAGAAGAAACACGGAGTTAAAGGACAGGTTGGGCATGTAGAACGTTTTAACCCTGCTTTTACCGCCATTAAGGATTCCATTAATAACCCAATGTTCATTGAAACACACAGGTTAGCAGAATTCAATCCCCGGGGCACAGATGTTCCTGTTGTACTGGATCTGATGATCCATGATATTGATGCCATTTTAAGTGTGGTACCCTCAGAAGTAAAGGAGATCCACGCTAGTGGTGTATCTGTGATCAGCAAATCCCCAGATATAGCGAATGCCAGAATAGCCTTTAAAAATGGGTGTGTAGCCAATCTAACGGCAAGTCGTATTTCCCTCAAAAACATGAGAAAATCCCGATTTTTTCAACAAGACGCTTATATTTCGGTCGATTTTCTTGAAAAAAAGGTAGAAGTAGTAAGAATGAAGGATGCTCCTGAAACACCAGGTGAATTCGATATGATATTACAAAACGCGGAAGGTATCAAAAAACAAATCTATTTTGAGAATCCATCCATCGAGAACAATAATGCCATCCTGGATGAACTGGAAACCTTTGCCGATGCCATTACACAGGATACCACACCTTTGGTAACCCTAACCGATGGCACGAAAGCCTTACGAGTGGCATTACAAATAATAGATTCGTTTTAGATAATTAGAATAGTCAAACTCCTATATATGATAAAGAATGTAACTGTTATAGGTGCAGGAACCATGGGAAATGGAATAGCGCATGTCTTTGCACAAAACGGCTTTAAGGTAAGCATGGTAGATGTCTCAGAGCAGGCATTAAAAAAGGGTATAGAAACTATTACCCGGAACCTGGATAGAATGGTACAAAAGGACACCATCACTTCTGAGGTTTCCAAATCCACCTTAAAAAATATTGCTACAAATACCAATTTAAAAGAAGGAGTAGCTCAAGCGGATCTTGTTGTGGAGGCTGCTACTGAGAATCTCGACCTTAAACTTCAAATTTTTAAGGAATTAGATGCCCACTGCCCTTCGGACACAATTCTGGCTACCAATACTTCTTCTATATCTATAACACAAATAGCTTCTGTCACTAAAAGACCAGAAAAGGTCATTGGGATGCATTTTATGAATCCTGTACCTATTATGAAGCTGGTAGAGATCATACGTGGTTATTCCACATCTGCTTCGGTAACAGAACAGATTATGGCCTTATCCATAGAATTGGGTAAAACCCCAACTGAGGTCAATGATTATCCGGGATTTGTAGCCAACAGAATATTAATGCCAATGATCAATGAGGCCATTGAAACCTTGTACAACGGTGTTGCTGGTGTAACCGAAATAGATACCGTGATGAAGTTAGGAATGGCACATCCTATGGGGCCTTTACAGCTGGCAGATTTTATTGGCTTGGATGTATGCTTATCTATCCTAAACGTGTTGTACGATGGCTTTAAAAACCCTAAATATGCCCCATGCCCATTGCTGGTAAATATGGTAATGGCAGGTAAATTAGGGATAAAGTCGGGTGAAGGATTCTACGATTATGCCGAAAGCCGGAAAGCAGAAAAGGTATCTGCCCAATTTAAAAATGCATAATGGCAATTGTAAAACCTTTTAAAGCCATTAGGCCAGCAGCTGATAAAGTAGCTCATGTGGCATCGCGCTCTTATGAGGATTATTCCAAGGAAGAATTAAAAGCCAATTTAAAGTTTAACCCCTTCTCTTTTCTGCACATCATTAATCCTGGATTTAAATTCCATAAGAAAGTATCTGGAGATGAACGATTTAAATTAGTACACAACAGATATATGGAGTTTTTGGAGGAGAAGGTCTTTGTAAAAGATGTAGAGGCGAGCTTTTATATTTATGAAATAATTAAAAATGAAACTCAATGCTCCGGGATATTTTGTGCTACAAGTGTGCAGGATTACAGGAATAACCGTATTAAAAAACACGAAAACACCATTGAAAGCAGGGAACAACTCTTTGCTCATTACCTTGAAACCGTAAAGTTCAATGCCGAGCCTGTTTTGATGACTTACCCGGATCACCCAACAATAGCCAGGATAATTCAGCATACTAAAAAAGAAGATCCTTTACATCACTTTACTACACCCGATAAAACTTCACACCGACTTTGGAAAATTTCAAATGGGAAGACCATAAAAGAGATCACGGATGCCTTTGCCAATATAGATAGTCTGTATATAGCAGACGGACACCACAGAAGTGCATCCTCAGAACTCTTGGCACAATGGTGCGAGAAGCGGAATGACAAGCACAATGGCAAAGAAGCCTACAACTACTTTATGAGCTATCTCATTCCCGAAAGCGAAATCAGGATCTACGAATTCAATAGGCTGGTCAAAGACCTGAACGGCCATTCCAAAGAGTCATTCCTCGTGAAGTTAGACGAGCTCTATAGAATTAATAAGACAGATATGGAGCTTTATAAGCCTACGAAGAAGCACCATTTTAGCATGTATCTGGATGGGGAATTCTATTCGCTCTATTTGCGAAAAAACGTCTTACCCCTAGACGACCCGCTGAGCAAATTAGATACACACATTCTTTTTAAGACCATTTTGGAACCTATCCTAGGTATTAAAGATCTGCGCAATGATAAGAGGATTCAATACGGCTACGGAAAACACAATGTGCTTCGTATGAAAACCGAAATAGACAAGGGGAGTTTTGCAGTTGGGTTTAATTTGGTCCCAATCACTATAGATGAAATAAAGGCCATTGCGGACGCCCAATTAGTAATGCCTCCAAAAAGTACCTTCATTGAGCCGAAGCTTAAAAGTGGAATAGCCATATATGAATTATAATTCGCCCTATGTCTATCTCAGCTAATATAAAAAGGATCAAAACCGAAATACCAGAAAATGTAACCCTGGTAGCAGTCTCAAAAACAAAGTCAAATAATGAGATTCTCGAGGCCTACCATGCCGGGCAGCGCGTTTTTGGTGAGAATAAAATCCAGGAAATGACTCAAAAATGGTCAGAACTGCCAAAGGACATTGAATGGCACATGATAGGTCATGTACAACGGAATAAAGTAAAGTACATGGCTGCCTACGTTGCATTGATACATGGGGTAGACAGTTTAAAGCTGTTGAAGGAAATTAATAAACAGGCTAAAAAAGAACAACGGGTGATCCCCTGTCTATTGCAGATACATATAGCTGAAGAAGAGACTAAATTTGGTTTCGATGGGGATGAATTGAAAGCATTGATAGATAGCAGAGTTATACAAGAATTAGAGCATGTTCAAATTAAAGGTTTGATGGGGATGGCCACCTTTACAGAGAATGCTGAACAGATACGAAAAGAGTTTAAGACACTAGGGTCTATGTACCAGGCATTACGAAAAGAGCTGCCGGATATCACAGAACTTTCAATGGGAATGAGCGGTGATTACTCCATTGCAATAGAAGAAGGTAGCACCATGGTACGCATAGGAAGTAGTATCTTTGGAGTAAGAAATAAGACTTAGGAGGTCTAAATGAACAGAAAGACTCAATGAAGAGTATCATATGTATGCAATTCTAGATATAGAAACTACCGGAGGCAAGTACAATGAAGAAGGCATCACAGAAATTGCCATTCATAAATTTGACGGGCAGCAAGTAGTAGATCAATTTATCACTCTGATCAATCCGGAACGCGAAATACAACCCTTCGTGGTAAATCTTACAGGCATCAATAGCAAAATGCTCCGAACTGCACCTAAATTCCATGAGGTTGCCAAGCGCATTGTAGAAATAACACAGAATACTGTCATTGTTGCTCACAATGCACAATTTGATTACAGGATACTCAGGACAGAATTCAGGCGACTAGGTTATAATTTTGAACGCAAAACCCTTTGTACAGTAGATCTTGCCAAAACATTGATCCCCGAAGCTGAATCACATAGTCTTGGCAAATTGGTGAGATCTTTAGGTATTGCGGTAAGTGATCGTCACCGTGCAAATGGGGATGCCCTGGCAACACTGAAGCTCTTTAAGATCTTATTGACCAAAGATCTGGAAAAGACCATTATAACAGAGGTCACAAGAGCAGAGACACAGGGGGAGTTATCACACAGACAATTAAAGATAGTTGATTTAATGCCCTCAGAAACAGGCGTTTACTATATGCACAACAAGGACGGAAAGGTCATTTATATTGGAAAAAGTTCCGATATTAAGAAACGAGTAAATGAACATTTTACATCCAATGCCAAGTTGGCAAGAAGTCTTCAGAAAGAAACACGGAAGATCACTTTTGAACGAACCGGCAATGAACTAATCGCCTTTTTAAAAGTGAGTGAAGAACTAAAAAGAAATACTCCAAAATATCCAACCCATAAAAAAGAGATTTCCTTATCTCTGGACCAGAATAGCAAAGAGAATACAGACATGGAAGTCATTAGTCTGGCAGGCAAAAACATCATGGTAGTGGATAAAGGAAGAGAAATGGGGGAACGAAGTGCCATTCTCATTAAAAATGGTAAGTTAAAAGGCATGGGATTTTATGATCTTAATTATCAAATCAATAATATTCATATCTTGGAAACCATTATGACCCCAATGGAAGGCAACGCAAAAATAGTACAGGAAGTAGAAGCGTATCTAAACTATAAGAAGGTATTAAAGATAATTGAACTCAATTAAAAATATTGAATACATCGGCGCCAAATAAAAACTGGAAATACAAACTGCATGAGATCATCTATGGAACTCATACGCCGGCAGGCAAGCTATTCGACATTGTACTGCTGATCGTCATCGTATATAGTGTCGTCGTGGTTATGCTGGAAAGTATTCCCAGTTTCGATGAAAAATTTCACGGATTTCTCAATGTATCTGAATGGATTGTTACAATTTTATTCACCATAGAATATATTTTACGGATCATTTGCATTAAATCTCCAAAAAGATACATTTTCAGTTTTTTCGGTATCATAGATTTTCTCTCTACCATCCCTAAATATTTATCTTTCTTTATAGTAGGTTCTCAATATATAACCGCCTTCCGGGCTTTGCGTTTACTACGTGTATTTAGGATCTTAAAGCTTGTAAGATTCATAGGAGAATCCAATAATCTGCTGCGGGCGCTAAAAGCCAGCCGAACCAAAATATTCATTTTCGTATTTTTTATTCTGGTTGTATCCGTGCTTTTGGGAACAATAATGTATTTGGTAGAAGGCCCGGAACACGGGTTTAACAGTATTCCCCATAGTGTGTATTGGACAATCGTTACCCTAACAACGGTTGGCTATGGTGATATTTCTCCTGAAACCGGACTGGGACAAGTAATTGCTACCATCATTATGATCGTTGGGTACGGTATTATTGCCGTTCCTACCGGGATAGTTAGTGCAGAATATGTCACTGAAACGAGAAAGAACAAAAAGAAAAAAAAGGATAAGGAGGAAAAAAACTGTGCAGAATGTGGTACCGTTATCTTGCGCGTTGATGCTATGTATTGCCGCGTATGTGGTTTTAGGTTAAAAGATGACTAATGGCTCCAAAAACCCTTTTGGTAGTTGCAGGTCCAACTGGAATAGGAAAAACGGCCCTCGCAGTTCAACTTGCTAAACATTTCAAGACTGAGATCCTTTCAGCAGACTCCAGACAATTCTATCGAGAAATGCATATAGGTACTGCCGTACCTGACAAAGAGGAGCTTGCAACGGCTAATCATCACTTTATTCAACACAAAAGCATACATGATACTTACACTGTAGGCGATTTTGAACGTGAAGCCCTGGAGTTACTGGATCATCTTTATAAACATCATGATCTGGTGATCATGGTAGGCGGCAGCGGTTTGTATATTGATGCAGTACTTTATGGCATGGACTCCTTTCCAGACATTGAGCCATTCCATTCGTGAAGCACTTAACAAGGAATTAGACAAAAATGGTTTAGGTCCTCTGCAACAAGAGCTGATTACGGTAGATCCGCTATATGCCCAAAAAGTAGATCTGCAAAATCCGCAACGTGTGTTGCGGGCACTGGAGGTATGGCGGGCAACCGGGAAGCCATATTCATCCTTTCTGGGGCAAAAGAAGGCTTCCAGACCCTTTAAAACTGTTATTGTAGGCATAGAAGCCGCAAGAGAAGTAGTCTACCAAAGGATCAACGCAAGAGTTGATCGTATGATGGCAGACGGACTTCTGAAAGAAGCAATTGGATTGAAAGAATTTGAAAATCTTAATGCACTTCAAACCGTTGGCTATAAAGAATTGTTTCAATATCTGGATGGGCAATGCACATTAGACGAAACTGTAGAAGAAATAAAGAAAAACACCAGGCGTTTTGCAAAAAGACAGGGCACCTGGTTCCGTAAAAACAAATCCATTTTATGGGTCCCTTATGACCTGTCATTTAACTTAATACTAGAGCGGATCGAACAAGAACTGAGAAAACAGCTATGATAAAATCATCAAAAAATGTCTTCGTCATCATGGGAGTCTCCGGTTGTGGAAAGTCGACCATTGGGCGAATGCTGGCAGAAACCCTTTCACTTCCTTTCTTTGACGGGGATGATTATCATCCTGAAGAGAACATCCAGAAAATGTCTAAAGGAGAGCCATTGAATGATGAAGACAGGTACTCCTGGTTGAAGGCTCTTAATAAGCTTGGAAAAAAACATCAAAATAATGGTGCGGTCATTGCGTGTTCTGCGTTAAAAGAAATGTATAGAGACATTATTGAAAAAGACCTGGATCCTGTTCCGATTTGGATCTATCTGGAAGGCAGCTATAATGCTATTCTGAAACGTTTAGAGCAAAGAAGTGGACATTTTATGCCTGCAAACCTTTTAAGGTCACAGTTCGATGTCTTAGAACCGCCCACAAAGGCGATCTGTGTTTCTATTGAACTAGAACCGAAGGAGATCATCAACGAGATCCTGGAAAAATTAGGGTATTAAAAAAGGCATTCGTTTGAATGCCTTTTTTATATTGGTTCAATGTTGTCTACTGAGGAGTTTTTACAACCAAACGGAATCCCTCTCCGTGAATGTTTAATATTTCAACTACATCATCCTTCTTTAGGTATTTTCTCAACTTGGCTATGTAAACATCCATACTTCTGGAGGTAAAATAATTATCGTCTCTCCATATTTTGGTAAGCGCCAATTCTCTGGGCATAAGATCATTTTCATGTAGGGCCAACAACCTGAGAAGTTCATTCTCTTTAGGAGAAAGTTTTGCAGGCTCTTCATCTTTATATTTTAAAAATCTGAGTTTGGAATTTAAATGGAAATTACCAATTTTAAATTCAAATTGTTTACTGTCTGCCAAAGTACTAGATGCCTTTCTTTGAAGTATTGCTTTAAGTTTCATAAGAAGAACTTCTGAATCAAATGGTTTATTCAAATAGTCATCAGCTCCTGCCTTATATCCTTTTAAGACATCTTCTTTCATGGTCTTGGCGGTGAGAAAAACGATAGGCACATTTTCGTTCTTTTCACGGATCTCTTTGGCCAGGGTAAATCCATCTTTATAGGGCATCATTACATCCAAAATACAGATGTCATAATTGTCCTTTTTAAATTTCTCAAATCCCTCCATGCCATTCTTTGCGAGAGTGACATCAAAATCGTTCATAGATAAATAATCCTTTAGAACGATGCCAAAATTCGGATCATCCTCTACCAATAATATTTTCTTATTTACTGTTTCCATATCGTTTAAATTAAAGGCACTTTAATATAGAAAGTGCTGCCTTTTCCTTTTTCACTTTCTGCATAAACTTCACCTTGATGGTCTTCTACTATTTTTTTAACATAGGCCAATCCTAAACCATGGCCTTTAACATTATGTATATCTCCTGTATGTTCCCTATAGAACTTCTCAAACACTTTTTTCAACACAGCCTTGCTCATCCCTGCACCCTGATCCTCGATCTTAATAATTAGATAATTATTAGCCACCTCCGTATAAATGTCAATCTTAGGTGCCTCCGGAGAATACTTGATGGCATTATCTATAATATTCACCAATACGTTCCCGAAATGCATTTCATTGGCTAATATCTCTGAACGTTTTGCATCCAGATGAGTATGTATATACCCTCCACGGTCCAAAACGATCAGATCAACATGAGAGATCGCAGTCTGTATAAGATCATGAGCATCTACCCTATCCTTTGATATATCTAACTGGTTTCGTTCCAGTTTTGAGATCCGTAATACATTTTCTACCTGAGCGTGCATTCGTTTATTTTCATCCCTGATCATTTGAAGATACCGTCTTACTTTAACCTCATCCCCAATTATCTTGGGGTTTCGAATTGCTTCTACTGCCAAATTTATGGTCGCTATTGGTGTTTTAAACTCATGCGTCATATTATTGATGAAATCTGATTTAATTTCAGAGATCTGTTTCTGACGAATTAGTTGATAAATAGCACTGGCGTAAGCAACTACGATAACCAAAGTAAAAAGTAATGACAAAAATGCCATTCCCAGGACAGATTGCAAAAGAAATTTCTTCTTACTCGGAAACGAAAGTAAAAGGGCAAAATTACTGGTCCCTTCACTATTCTTAAAGATTGGAGCCTTGTAGATAGTAGACTCTCCGAACTTGAATCGTCTAGATTTTACTTTTGTAGGCAATCCCCTGCTGTAAATACCATATTGAAAATCAGTATTTATCGCCATATTGCTCAATTCCTGATTCAGCAATAATTCTATTTCCTGTTTAGAAACGCGCTTGTGGATAGGTACATTTTCCGCATACTGTCTGTATACGTCATCAAAAACGGCTTTATCTACGGATGAAAGTCCGCCTATCTTTTCGAGTTTCTGAATCGGATTTAGGCTATAGGCCTTGCCATCTAGGCCATATTCCTCCTTAAAAATGGTTTTTGTACGCTTACTGGTGATATTTTTAATTGCTGTGGTATCCCCGGTAACGCTGTCAAAGAACGTGGATGCTATATTGTAATCTTCCTCTAGTATTCCGTGAGAATAAAAAAGGATCTCGTTAGAATTAATGTCGCGGTCTATAAAGAAGATATTGCTGAGGTGAGAACTCTTTAACTCCCCCAGACTATCCTTTAGGCTCAAGAACCTATCGGAATAATCTCTCATTTCACGTTCCTCAATCTTGTCTGTGACCCTATTGAGAACCTCCGCTATCGCATTTGAGAACTGTTCTTCTTTGTCGTCTACAGACCTTTTGATCCAGTATAATTGAACCGAAATGATCCCAATAAGGGACAGGCTCATTAAGATGACAAGAAAAACAAATAATCGCTTATTCATTTTGACGTAAAATTAAAAATTTAACATTTAGCGGATTGCTTGTTTAACCTAACCTTAACAAAAATGTTAAAATTATTGATTATCGACTTTTTTGAAGGATTTGATCGTGAATTTTACGTACCTGGTTACGCGTATCCTCTAAGTTTTTATTTTTGATCACATATTGTGCCAGTTCCTTTTTTTTCTTAACAGGCCATTGATGCTGCATACGTTCCAGAATTGCCTTTTCCGTTAGGTTGTCGCGCAGTTTAATTCGGGCTATCCTTACTTTCTTAGGGGCCGTAACCAAGATCATTTTGTCCAAACTCCTTATATCCTCCATTTTCAAATAGGATGGCTGCTTCTTGTATCACGTACTGACCTTCTTGCTGCTCAACCCAGGTCTTAAAATCTTCTCGTACGGCCGGGTGTACAATTTTATTTAAAGCTAGTTAGCATCTCTTTATCCTTAAATGCCTTTTCGGCAAGCAATTTCCTATTCAAGGTATTGTTTTGATATGCTCGCTCACCGAAGAGCGTTTTAATTGCATTTCGTAATCCGGGATCTTCATTCATCAATCTTTTAGCCTCCTTATCTGAGTTATAAACTGCTACGCCCAGATCCTCAAACATCGCAGCTACGGTGGTCTTACCACTGCCTATACCTCCGGTTAGCCCTATTCGTATCATTCTCTTTTTAAAATGAATTCTACCTGTGATTGCCTCATCTGAACACTTGGAATGACTGTCTGGTTGTTGAATTAAATATAATGGCAAGAAGGGTGAATCTTCTTTGATATCTGCCAGGTCTGCAATTATCCTGAAATCCGTAGGAACTATCTCCTTAAGTCGTTCTACGCTCGCTTTGCACAAAACTTCTACGGTATTTGGAAAGGTTCTTATTTGCGTTCCCTGAGGAAGATTAGCTACCTCCACGGGCACCTGAAATATTTTTTCAGAAAAGCGGAATACCGTTGCGGATAAGGTTACACTCTGCTGCTCGTATACCGCATGAACCAGATCAGATGGTTTTAAGAGCTGTAGCGTTCTTTTAAAACTATCGGTTATATCTGAAAGGACAACAGCCTCTGTATGTGCTTCTTTAATGGTGTCTATTTCCTGCAAAGGACCTCTTAAAACAACAGAGTCCGGTGAAATTTGCAGATCACCATACATAAGGTAATTTTGTGCAAGGTCTATGGTAGCATCTACGCGAACAGGTACTTTCTTGCTAATCATACTGGTAAAATCAAAAAATATGGTATCCTGATCCATTTGGAGGATGGTCATGGCATCCGGAAGTTTAGATTCGATCTGTTTTCTGTAAACTGGTTCTGCGAGGAAAAATTTATTGCCACGATAACTCATCTCATTAAGATCAATCGACAATTTCCTGGTTGCAAATCGGGATCCCAGAAACTGCCAACCACTACCCCTTGCCGTAATTGTTAAATTGTCTTTAGACGCCCCTAGAAAAAAAAGAGAATCAGGAATGTTGGTATAGACCAGGTCAAAAGTAGTCCTATCTGTATGTGTATCAGATAGTTTGCTGACAAGCCAGGCTAAAAATGAGCAAAATAATAAGATCACAAAGACTTTCACTTTTCGCTTTGTAGCACCTTTTAAAACTTGTTTTGCAGCCATTATTATTTAAAAAATAAGAAGGGAAATAATTCCTGAGGTTTCTTCCTACTAAATGTAAGTAAGAATGTCGATTTAAAAAAACCCAGTCCATAGCCAGTAAATTGTATTATAACGGCCCATAAGGACAAGAGTGCAATGCCTAACTTTTTATTCTTGTACCATGAATCAATTAAGACTACTACAAAGTATAACAGATATAGGTACGAAAACCAAGGTATTTGAACGATGGCAAAAAAGATCGCCGCAATAAGGCCAATAATGAAAAAGAAAGGGAACCAGTAGGTAAGTTTGGCCGTTTTTGGATGCCAGCTATTTAATATTGGCCTTACCATTCCAAATTTCTTTACCTGGGTATAGAATTTATTAAAATCTACACGCCTCTTATGATATACATAAGCTTCAGGTATCAGACGGGTCTTAAATCCAAGTCCCCATAGGCGTATACTGAGGTCCGGATCTTCCCCGGGATGTATCTTTCCAAATCCACCGGTCTTTTCAAAGGCCTCTTTTGAAATCCCCATGTTAAAGCTCCTGGGTTGAAATTGTTGAGCAGCCTTTTTATTTCCTCTGATACCTCCTGTAGTAATAAAGGCCGTCATGGCATAATTTATGGCCTTTTGAGTTGTGCTAAAACTGGGATGCGCTGTGTCCGGACCTCCAAAACAATCTACATAATGGTCCTCAAGTGCCTTGGAGGCGCTATCAAGGTACGTCGGAGGAAGTAAACAGTCTGAATCGAGAATAATAAAATAATTGCCCTTTGCCTTTCGCATCCCATAATTCCGGGAATCCCCTGGCCCACTATTTTCTTTAAAGTAATAGGATATTGGTAATTTTTTCTGAAAGGAACGTACCACTTCTTCAGAACGGTTTTGAGACCCATCTTCAACGATCACTACTTCATATGAGTTTTGATAGGTTTGTTCCAAAAGACTCTCCAGCAGCTCCCTAATTTCTTCTGGTCTGTTATAAACGGGTATGATGAACGAAAAGAAAAGGTCCATGGCAATGTGATAAAAGAAAAGCCATCCCAAAGAGGATGGCTCAATGCTGTTTTATATCTTCTTATTCTGAAAATCGCTCAATTACTTCCTGACTCACGCCGGTGTTGGAAAAGCCTCCATCATGAAACAGGTTTTGCATGGTCACTTTTTTAGTTAGATCTGAAAAGAGAGAAACCGTATAATTAGCACAATCTAGCGCAGTGGCATTTCCTAAGGGCGACATTTTTTCTGCATATGAAATAAAGCCGTCAAAGCCTTTAACTCCCTGACCTGCCGTGGTAGGCGTTGGTGATTGGGAGATGGTATTGACCCGTACTTTTTTCTCTTTCCCAAAGAAATACCCAAAGCTGCGTGCTACCGATTCCAAATAGGCTTTGTTATCTGCCATATCATTATAATCCGGGAAGGTACGCTGGGCTGCCATATAAGTAAGTGCAACAATACTTCCCCATTGATTCATAGCATCTGCCTTGTATAAACTTTGCATCACTTTGTGGAATGATAGCGCTGAAACATCCCATCCTTTGGTGGTGAAATCGTATTTCTCGTCAGTATATAAACGTCCTTTCCTAACGTTGACAGACATTCCTATAGAGTGCAAGACAAAATCTAGTTTGCCTCCCAAAATTTCCATTGATTTGGTAACTAAATTAGCAAGATCTTCTTCACTGGTAGCATCGGCAGGAATGATCTCGGAATTTGTCTTTTTGGCCAATTCATTGATCTGTCCCATCCGCATTGCGATTGGCGCATTTGTCAGAACAAAAGTCCCCCCCTCTTCATGTACCCTTTCCGCAGTTTTCCAGGCTATAGAATTCTCATCTAAAGCTCCAAATATGATTCCCTTTTTTCCCTTGAGTAAGTCGTATCCCATTGTTTAAATCTTAGGTTTATGTTGTCCTTAAATATATCTAATTTATTCTTAATTAAGTAATTGCTTGGCATGTGCCATGGCCGAATCGGACAAGGCCTTTCCTCCCAGCATTTCTGCCAACTCAACCACACGTTCCTCAGGAGAAAGCTTTTTCATGCGTGTTCTGGTCACTTCACCATCATCTTCTTTAAATACCTTATAATGATGATCTCCTTTTGAAGCTACCTGTGGCAGGTGTGTAATTGAAAAAACCTGCATATTGGCACTCATTTGTTGCATAATGTCTCCCATATTGTTCGAGATCTCACCCGAAACTCCGGTATCAATCTCATCGAACATCATTGTGGGCAATTGTTCATAGGACGCCAGTATAGATTTTATGATCAACATTATTCTGGATAGCTCTCCTCCTGAGGCTACTTTCTTTAAGGACCCAAAACTGGATCCCCTATTTGCGGAAAACTCAAAAATTAGCTGATCTCTTCCTGTACTTAGAAATGACTCCGTTTTTTGAAATTGTATGCTAAATGTGGCATTAGGCATCCCCAAAGATTGTAGTGAAGATTCCAGTTTACTTTTTAATTGTGGCACTACGGCTTGCCTTCGATCACTTAATTCACTAGCGAGCGCTGTCAATTCCTTTTGTGTAGTTTTTATCAGGGCTTCCTGTGCTTCTATATCCTGTTCAAGATCTTCGGACTTACTTAATTTTTCTTCTAATTGGTCCTTTATTTCCAGAAGTTCGTCTACCGTTGCCGCACTGTGCTTTTTCTGCAAGTTATAAAGCAATTGTAGTTTTTCGTTAACCTCTTCCAACAGACCCGGATTGGGAGTTACCTGTTCTTGCAAAGATTCAATTTCCGACCCAATGTCGTCTAATTCTACAAAAACTGATTGAATTCTTTCAAAAAGAGAAGCATATATTGAACCGTATCCTGACAGCTTAGAAATACTATGCTTACATTGAGCAAGTAAGGCCTGTATACCTATCTCTTCGTTGTTCAGTAATTCATGACCATTCGATAATTGTTCCAAAATACTTTCTACATTGGTAAGCTGCTCATAGGTTGATTCTAACTCTTCAAGAATCCCTACTTGCAACGGAGCATTCTTTAACTCGTTGAATAGGAAACTGTTATAGTCTTGTTCCTTTTCAGCATCGGCAAGTGTTTCCCTTAGGTGGTTCAACTCTTTTTGTGCCGCCTCAAAGACTTTTAGATGTTCCCTGTAGCTCGATAGTAGTTGTTTATTATTTGCCAATGCATCGATCACCTTAAGCTGAAATTCATTCTCTGTAAGTTCGAGGGTTTGATGCTGTGAATGTATATCAATTAGGCGCTGTCCCACTTGGGAAATAACATCGAGGGTTACTGGTGAATCATTAACAAAAGCTCTGGATTTGCCATTGGGATGTATCTCTCTTCTAAGGATGGTACGCAGATCATAATCGAGATCATTGGCGTCAAACAAAACTTTTAACCCGTAATGTTCAATGTCAAATTCAGCTTCTATGATACATTTAAGTTCCTTGTCTCGCAAAGAATTAAGATCTGCCCGCTTTCCCAATACTAGCGACAAGCCTCCTAAAAAAATAGACTTCCCTGCCCCGGTTTCCCCGGTAATGGTGCTAAATCCTTTATCGAAAGAGACCGATAGATCTTCAATCAGGGCATAGTTTTTTATGGTGAGGTGTGTCAGCAAATCTTTAGCGTTAATCGTAGCGTAAAGATAACCGTTTATGTCCTGTAAAAAAATGAGGGAACTTAATATTTTATCTCGTTCCAGGTAGAAGAATAGAAGGGTGCAACCTTATTCAAGGTGCTTTTAAGTGCCACAATATCTACTTTAGGACCATCTGAAAAGATATTGAGGATCTCTTCGGATTTAGCATCAAAAAAAGTCTGGATCAAAAAAGCATTAGGTCTGCGCTGTATAAGGGTTTCAAACAATCGCATAGAACCAGAGATCACTTGCTTTCCGGTACTGTTATTGTCTCCCAGAATATCTAATCCTTTGCGGTGGTAATTATACATTGCGATCCTGTATTCCCTGAATGTATTGGATAATAAGTTATCTACTAATACAAACCGCGTACGATTATCCGTGGCCGATTGGCTCCATCCAGAAAAATTGCTGCCTTGCGCCTGAATCACTATTTTTTGAGCTTCCTTGTAGAAATCTGTCCCTCCCTCTAAGGCATAGGTATCCGCATCTAAGCCTAAAACGATATAAACATAATAGGCAATTACTCCAACCAGGTTAGAATTAAAGACATTTTGATTATAGATCAGTGGCTGAAATTCTATATACTCAAAATTGAATTGGTTGTCCTTGTAATTAAAAACTGGACTTTCATAAGAAGTGTTGAAAACTGGTCGTGAGGACTGTATCTGAATATTGGCTTCGAACCTGTTAGATTCATATTTGTTGACTGTAATGAACATCCTGGCATTCACGCGTTCATTCTCTTTGTAGACCCTGTTGGTCCATTTGTTCTTATTTACAAAATCGTTCAGGGAACGCTCCAGAGTTCTAAAGATTTGTTGATTGGTCTGACTTACCTGATCCGAGTTTACTGTAATAACGCAATTGAGCTCCTGCCCTGCAACCGTAAAGGTCAAAAGGAATACAAATAAGAGCATCACTGTATTACGCATGAATCTTGGAGATAATTTCGTTCCAAATATCTGAAGCTACTTCGGCTTTAGTCTTTACTTCAAACGATTTAATTGAAGAATTCTTATCTATAAAGGTTATTTTATTGGTACTGCCTCCAAAGCCTGCTCCTTTGTCCCTTAAAGAATTAAGAACAATGGCGTCGAGGTTTTTCTTTTTTAATTTTTGAAGGGCATTTGCCAACTCATTTTCAGTTTCCAGAGCAAATCCAACTAAGTACTGATCCTTCTTTGCCTTGCCCAGTGTTAACAGAATATCCTTGTTTTTTACGAGTTCCAGGGTAAGGTCGTCAGTAGATTTCTTGATCTTTTCTTTAGCTGCCTTCTTCGGCTTATAGTCCGCAACGGCCGCAGCGGCTATTACCACCTCAGCTTTCTTAAAATGAGAAATTGCGGCTTTATACATTTCATCTGCAGAGGTTATATGGACCACCTCAATAGCAGGGTCATTGATCTTTATATCTGATGGACCCAGGACCAGAACTACATTTGCACCAAATGATGAGGCCTTTTTAGCCAATTCTATTCCCATCAACCCAGAAGAGTGATTCCCAATAAAACGAACAGGATCTATAGCCTCATAGGTTGGTCCTGCGGTAATAAGCACCTTTTTATTTGCCAGGGGCAACCCTTCTTTTAAATGTTGAACAATAAACGCAACGATCTTTTCGGGTTCTTCCATACGCCCTTCGCCATCAAGACCACTGGCCAGTTCACCCGAAGTAGCCGGGATCATTATGTTTCCAAAAGACTGCAGTTTTTGATAGCTGGCTTTTGTGGTGGGATGCTGATACATGTCGAGGTCCATCGCGGGAGCAAAATACACCGGACATTTAGCCGAAAGATAGGTGGCTAAAAGTAGGTTATCACTGCTGCCATTTGCCATCTTAGACATGGTATTGGCAGTTGCAGGGGCAATGATCATAAGATCTGCCCACATTCCGAGCTCTACATGATTATTCCAATCTAATGTGCCGTCCTCCTTGTTAATAAAGTCGAGATGTACAGGATTCCTGGAGAGGGTAGCAAGCGTTAAGGGGGTCACAAAAGAAACGGCGCTTTCAGTTAAAATAACTTTAACATCAGCGCCGGCTTTTATAAATAAGCGTACTAGGAAAGCGGTCTTATAGGCGGCAATACCTCCGGTAACTCCCAAAAGGATCTTTTTGCCGACTAACATTTATTCTCCGTCTTTCTCAGTATTGCGGTAGTAAATTCTATCTTCTAACCATTCATTCAAGGCCATGGCATGTGGTTTAGGTAATTTTTCGTAGAATTTAGAAACTTCTATCTGCTCCTTGTTCTCAAAAACTTCTTCGAGACTATCACTATAGGTAGCAAATTCTTCTAACTTCTCCAATAATTCCTTTTTTATCTCAGAGTTGATCTGAACGGCTCTTTTAGCAGCTATGGAAATAGCCTCATAGATGTTTCCTGTCTTTTGATCGAACTCATTTCTGTTGATCGTTACGGTAGAAACTGGTGCTTTGGAATTCTTTAAATCGTACATATTCATTTTGCTAAATTTTCTTGGTCTTTATAACGGGTCATTTCTTTACTTACTTTTTCACGTAAGTTATCAGCATCTTTTAAAAAGCTGGTTTTCGGGTAATATTTTAAGAGATTCTTGTAGGCCGCTTCTGCGGTTTCCAAACGTTCTTCTTTTCTATTTAGTGTACTATTGAGAGCTAAATTTGCTGTTGCTACCAATTTGAGGTAAAGGGCCTCTTCCCTAAAAATTGTTCCTGGGTAATCAGAAACAAAATTATCTAATGCTGCCACAGCAGCAATGCTGTAGTCCAGAATATACGAATTACCAAGTTTTGTAAACTGCTTGGCTATTTCGAATGCCTTTTTCTCCTTCTTAGTGGTAAGTTCCTTGGCCATACTATTAGCCTCAGGCATAAATTCCGATTCGGGATATGTATTGATGAAGTTCTGTAGTTTAACAAGTGCTTTTTCAGTATCTGTTTGATCTAAAGAATACCTCGGGGAAAGCATATAATAGCTTTTAGCCCCTAAAAAGGAAGATTCAGCTGCTTTATCACTTTTTGGGTACGACTTTAGAAATCGTTCAAATTGATATCCTGCAAAATTGTAGTTCTTCACCTGATAATAGGTGTCTGCTAAGAAAAATTGAACACGCTCCCCTTGCGGTTTCCCAACATACTTAGGAGCTATTTGTTCAAATAACCTATTCGCTCTTTTAAAGTCCTTAGCCTCGTAGTATTTCTCAGCCATGTCATACTTCGCTTTAACATCTTCATTCTTCAATACCTTTTGGTACTCATTACAAGATTGTGACAAGAGAGCTACGACGGCCAAGATGATTAAGATTCGGTGCTTCAAAAACATTTTGCAAAATTAACGATTCTAAGTGGAATAAAAAACTAATTCTTTGGCACAAACATACTAGGTTCAACCCTTTAAACAGAAGGTTTTGAGGAAGTTTTAACTATTGGCACTCATATTGAGACCGCAAACGACTTTACAAACGAAGAAATCTTTGACTTTAAAGCAGAGGATGCTTCTATTAGCGGTAAGCGAACCACAGCCGATGATATTCCGAGACTCTCAAAAATTGCTTTGATCCCTGCCGGGTTTCCTTCTTCAAAAATAAGATTCATAACAGGCGTAAGTGCATGGTGCAATTGATAGGCCCCTTCATGATCACCATTAAGACCTAGACGTATCATTTTGCTCATTTGAACAGGCATTCCCTGCCCTAAGACCGAGATAACACCTATTCCACCCTCTACCACCGTTGGAACCGCCGTAATGTCGTCTCCGGAAATTACATGAAAGCCCGAAGGCACTTCCTTTAAGAGCTGCCTAATTTGATCCATGTTCCCACAAGCCTCTTTTATTGCTATAATATTAGAGCAATCTTTGGCTAACCTCACTACTGTAGCGGGCAACATATTACTACCGGTTCTTCCAGGTACATTGTATAGGATAATTGGCTTAGGAGATACAGTAGCCAACATCTTATAATGCTGATAGATACCTTCTTGAGTGGGCTTGTTATAATAGGGAGACACAGAAAGTACTGCATCAAAGGGCTGCAGATCGGCATTCCTTAATTCTTCAACAAGCAGAGAGGTATTATTTCCACCAATTCCTATCACCAAAGGTAAACTTCCTTTATTTTCTTCAATAACTGTTTGAATTACCAGTTGCTTCTCGTCTGAGTTCAGCGTTACCGATTCACCCGTGGTCCCTAAAACCACCAAATAATCTACGCCTCCCTCTATAGAGTATCGCACCACCCTTCTCAGGGCCTCCACGTCAACAGAACTGTCTCTTTTAAACGGAGTAACCAGTGCTACCCCCGTACCATATAATTGTTCCATGATTACAATTCGTTCATTACTTTTAAATACTTCTTTAATTCCGTTTTAAAGGTATTAAAATCTTGTAGCTGCGTTTGAAGTATCAAATCATTCAACTCAGGATCTATCTCGGCAAAACCTACTTTTATTCTTGCTTTGGTCTTCACGGTCATAAGTTTCAGGATCAACGTATCCTGTGTATAATAATTCACAAGGAGGTCGTATTCCTTGGTCAAAAACTCCAGAGCGTAACTGTTTTCAACTGCTCCACCCCAACCCAGGTCCTTGTCAGAAAAAACAGGCGTTGAATACGGGGAGTTCTTATCATAAAACCCTCTATACCCCATTATTTTAACGGCATTGGGTCTTAAATTGAACATGTCAATAAACTGATAAAAAAGATCCGAATTTTGAAAAGTGTCGAGATCTACTATGACCCCAACCTTCTTAATTTCCTTCCTGTTTCTTTCAAGATCCGGGATTTTTAAGAGTTCATTCTTAAGATATTTTTCGCCCGATTTATGCTTTAATTTGTCCTTGAGTCCCTGTAAAAACATCTATCTTTACGTTTTGGTAAAGGTAACCATTCTCTTAGCATTTCACAGGGCTAAGTTATCACGTTTAGACGATTTAAATATGAAACATTTTGTTGTATTTATAACAATTGTTCTTCTTACTTCCTGTGCTCAAAGTCCGTCACAACTCACCTCTATTAAAGGTGCACAACTTCCTATAAATTCAGAAATTCCCTCCAATGATTCCATTGAAGTATTCGTCACTCCTTATCGCAATAGGATTAATACCGTATTAGATAGCGTCCTGGCTTACGCTCCGAAGGACATTGTGAAGACTGACGGCGAATTAAACACCTCCGAAGGCAATCTGATGGCCGATATTCTAATGAGGCAATCTCAGCCCATTTTTAAGTTGCGGACAGGTCATGAAGTAGATATTGCTATGCTAAATTACGGTGGGATCCGCAACGTTATCTCTGCCGGTTCAGTCACGGCCCGAACAGCTTTTGAAGTAATGCCCTTTGAGAATTATATTGTGGTCCTTGAACTTCCCGGGACAGCGATCAGGGAAATGGTTAGCTATCTCATTGCTTCCAGCAGACCTCAACCATTTAGTGGCATGAAGATCGTACTTAACAATGATGGTAAATTACAATCTGTAAACATCCAGGGAAAACCTTTTGACGAGAATAAAACATACTATCTCGCGACCATAGATTATTTATTACAAGGTGGCGGCAATATGAACTTTTTAAAGGAAAATATAAGTGTTACGGAACTAGACTATCTGTTAAGAAATGCCATGATAGATTATTTTATGAAAGTAGATACGCTGGAGGCCACAGTAGATGATCGGTTTATTCAAATTAAGCATCCATGAAACGTAGATCATTTATTCAAAATACTATCTCGAGTGCCGGATTTGTTGGTCTGGGAGGCACCTTATTAAATAGTTGCTCATCGTTTTCCAAAAAACAAATTACGATCTTACATACCAACGATGTGCATAGTCACATCGATCCATTTCCAACAGACCATGCCACTTTCGCTAATTTGGGCGGTTTGGCCAGAAGGGCTACGCTTATTTCACAGATACGAAATGAAAATCCTAACACCTTGCTTTTGGATGCAGGTGATATTTTTCAGGGCACGCCCTATTTTAATTTTTATGGAGGCGAGTTAGAGTTTAAATTAATGAGTACCCTGCGTTATGATGCAGCTACCATCGGGAATCATGATTTTGACAATGGTGTAGATGGACTGTTAGCTCAAATGCCCTATGCAAAATTTGACTTTCTCTCTGCAAACTATGATTTTACCAATACCGTTTTAGATGGCTTCACCTCTCCTTTTAAAATATTTGTGGTTGATGGGTTGAAAGTGGGCGTTTTTGGTCTGGGGATAGCGCTAGAAGGATTGGTCACAAAGAAACTGTACAAGGAAACCCAATATCTCGATCCTATTGAAATTGCGCAGGATATGAGCAGGATCCTGAAAGAAGAAAAAAAGTGCGACCTGGTCATTTGCCTTTCACACCTGGGATTTGAATATAAAAATGAACCTCAAATGCCAAGTGATGTGCTTCTGGCTTCCAAAACAGAAGATATAGATCTTATCATTGGTGGCCATACGCACACCTTTCTAGAAAGACCGGTTATCCGTAACAACAGAAAAGACATTCCTGTCTTGATCAACCAGGTAGGATGCTATGGTATCAATCTTGGACGTATCGATTTTTTCTTCGATGACTCTGAAAAAAGCAGCGGGGAAGGAATATCTATTACTGTCTAGGTCTATACTTTATTATGTATCCCAAGACAATCTGACTACGAATGGTATTGTATATAAAGCTTAGGAAATCATAAACGCCATAACAATATCTTCAAATTCTGCCTCAAGGGATTTTTCAGGGATAGGTTTTCGTGCCCTGCGATACCAGTATTCGGCATTCCATTGATCTCCCTCCTTTCGGTGAAGGTATGCATGGATCCAGGCAGCCGTTGGAGTAGCAAGGGAATCAACTATTTCATGTGCTTTTTCCCAGTTCCCTTTGGCATACCACCATAGGGCAGCTTTCTCTTCCTTCCAGGAGGAAGGTGGTACTTCTAAATGCTCCACTAGTTTATAGAATTCCTGTATGCTATGGATAGACGTCATATCTCTGAAAATTAATCCATTCAATAATTTATTTTATTAAGTCTAGAAAATCGGATTCTGAGATAATAGGCACCCCCAGAGTTTCTGCTTTGCTTCGCTTACTTGGACCCATGTTACTCCCGGCAACCAAATAGGATGTTTTGGAAGAAATAGAAGAACTTACTTTGCCTCCATTATCCTCAATAAGCTTTTTGAGCTCTGTTCGCTCCAGATTTTCAAAAACGCCAGAGACCACCAGGGTCTTCCCTTTTAAGAGGTCTGTCTGATTTTGTAGCTGTTCTTCCGTCAGAGAAAACTGAAGCCCGTATCTTTTGAGTTGGTCAATGATCTCCCGGTTCTTGTCTTCCTTAAAAAAAGAAACGACACTTTCTGCAATGCGCTGACCAATCTCATTGACCTCCATCAATTCTTCAGAATGTTGCAGCCATTAAAGCATCAATATTTTTATAGGCTTTTACCAGGGTCTTTGCCACGGTTTCACCTACAAACCGGATACCTAGCCCAAAAAGTACACGTTCAAAAGGGATCTTCACTGAATCAGCTATTCCCTGAACAAGATTTTCGGCCGACTTTTCCGCCATGCGTTCCAAAGGAAGGATCTGTTCCTTGGTAAGGGTATAGAGATCTGCGTAATTCTCAATAAGTCCTTCTTTAAACAGTAATTCGACGGTTTCAGCACCAAGTCCGTCTATATCCATGGCCTTTCTGGAAATAAAATGCTGAATTCTACCTGTGATCTGTGGTGGGCAACCCGTTGTGTTTGGGCAAAAGTGCTGAGCCTCTCCTTCTTCCCTCTGAAGTAAGGTGCCACATTCCGGGCAATGGGTAATGTAAATTGTAGGAGTCGATTCTGCCGGACGCTGGGTTACGTCCACCCCAACAATTTTCGGAATAATTTCACCTCCTTTTTCAACAAATACGGTATCTCCTTCCCGTATATCGAGTTTTGCTATCTGATCTGCATTATGCAAGGAAGCCCGCTTTACGGTAGTACCTGCTAATAAAACCGGTTGAAGGTTTGCAACTGGCGTAATCGCTCCTGTACGCCCCACCTGGTATGTGATCTTCTCTAATACGGAGCTAGCCTGTTCTGTTTTAAACTTATAGGCAATGGCCCAGCGAGGCGATTTTGCGGTATAGCCTAATTCTTCCTGTTGTTGAAGATCATTGACTTTTATTACTACCCCATCTGTTTCATATGGCAATTGGTGTCTATGAACATCCCAGTGCTCAAGGAATGCTAAAACCTCCTTAATGGAATGACATAATTGAGCTTCCCTGGGTATTTTAAATCCCCATCCTCGTGCTTTTTCCAGAAGTTCATAATGAGTTTTTGCCGGAAGATCTCTTCCAACCAAGGCATATAATAAGCAATCCAGAGGTCTTTCAGCAACTAAGGCACTATCCTGTAATTTAAGGCTTCCGGAAGCTGTATTCCTTGGATTCATATAAGGATCATCACCATTTTTGATTCGCTCCTCATTCATTCTTTCGAAGCCTTCTAAAGGCAAGATGATCTCACCTCTGATATCAAATCTGTCAGGGTAATCTCCACGTAAATGTAAGGGGACTGAGCGAATGGTTTTAACATTGGCTGTAACCTCATCGCCCTGAAACCCGTCACCTCTTGTCAATGCCCTTACAAGTTGACCGTTTTCATAACTCAGGCTAATGGAGGCCCCATCGTATTTTAATTCACAGGTATAGCTTACTGTGGCATCACCAAGATTGCGTTTTAAACGTTGTTCCCATTCTAGTAATTCTTCTTTGGAATACGAGTTGTCTAGAGAATACATACGTTGTTCGTGCACAAGAGTATTAAAATTCTTGGTTACCGTACCCCCCACCCTCATTGTTGGCGAGGTCTCATCTAGAAATTCTGGATGCGCTTCTTCAAGAGCCTGCAGCTCTTTCAACTTCATGTCAAAATCATAATCAGAAATGACAGCTGCATCCAGAACATAGTACCTATAGTTATGTTCGTGCAATTCCTCCCTAAGTCTTTTTATTTGCTCTTCAATGTTCATGTATACTAACTTCTATGTCTTAATTCACCAAACTGGTTCCTTTAATGAACCGATCCTTTCCATGGAGGTCTTGCCGAATTTCTATATTGGTAAAAGAATGTTCCTTCAAAAGATCGCTTACCTCTTTTCCAAATATTTCGTTGATCTCAAGATACAATACACCTCCCTTTTTCAGGGCCTTTTGCGCCACTTTTGCAAGATATTCATAATACAACAAAGGTTGAGTATCCGGAACAAAAAGTGCTAAGGATGGCTCCGAATTCTTCACATGGTCTTGCATAAAGGCTTTCTCTCTCTCAAGCACGTAAGGAGGATTAGAAACTATAATGTCATAGTTCTCCTCACTCATGTCCATATCGCGAACGTCTGCCTTTTTAAATAAAACGGATACTTTATTTATTATGGCATTTTGTTTAGCCACCACCAGGGCTTCTTTCGAAATATCAATAGCAGTAACTTCGGCCCGGTGTAGGTTCTTTGCCAAGGTAATAGCAATACAACCGCTCCCTGTGCCAATATCTAATATCTTTATGTTCGATTCTGACTTTTGGTAGTCCTTTAATACCCATCGCACTAATCCTTCCGTTTCCGGCCTCGGAATTAATACATCTTCATTGACCGTCAATGTGAGATCCATAAAAGAGGTAGTACCTAAAATATACTGAATGGGTTTCCCTTGTTTCAATGCTGCAAGACCTTCAAAAAATAGTGATTCATCTTCCTTGGAAATGATCCATTGCGGGTGAATAGCTAAATGGAACCGTGGTAGTCCCAGATAGCTTTCTACAAAGTAATAGAAGAAATGTGATACCTCTTCTGTCCCATATTGGATGTCTAATTCCTGATGAAAAATATGTTTTATATCCTTTAATAGCATTTCAAAAAAATTACTGTCTTAGTTTTTTAAGCATCCAGACAGTACATGAATAATGGCCGGTATTTCCCATTGGGGCTTCAAGGTATTCAAAACCCCATTTAGCATAAAGCTTCAGGGCGTTTTTCATGTAGGGCATGGTCTCCAGATAGCAAAAATCATATCCTTCTTTTTCCGCACGATCCAGGCAATATTCCAGCATTTTTGTGCCTATCCCCAATCCCCTGGCTTCTTTTAAAAAATACATTTTTTGCAATTCACACACATTCCCATCATGGGCTTCCAACCCTATGATTCCTCCCCCTCCTATAATTTTATCCTTATTTTCTACCACAAAATAAGCCGCCCTTGCCTTGTTGTAATATTCATAAAGCGAATCGAGGATTGGATCTGCATAGGTAGTCCCTGTTTCAGGCACCTGGTGCTCTTCCAGTACAGTTCGGATTACCTTGGCTAGCTGTGCATTATCTGCTGGTGATATTTCCCTGATTCTAAGGGCGTCTGAAATCATGATTAATATCCTATTTTTGCGAGGTGAAGATACACGAAAAATACATTTTGCGAGGTATTGAACTTGGCAAAAACGGTCTTGGAACCACTGCACCCAATCCAATGGTAGGCTGTGTTATCGTTCATAATAAAACCATTATTGGGGAGGGTTTCACCAGCCCTTTTGGAGGGGCGCATGCAGAAGTAAATGCCATACGCTCTGTACAGAACAAGGAACTCCTAAAAAAATCGACCTTATATGTGACCCTGGAACCATGTTCTCATCATGGTAAAACCCCGCCTTGCGTTGATCTGATCATTTCATCTAAGATCCCAAGAGTGGTTGTTGGCGTTAAAGATCCCAATGATAAGGTAGGCGGAAAAGGAATTGAAAAACTATTGGCCGCTGGCTGTGAAGTAATTACACCTATTTTGGAGAGCAGATGTCGTGACCACCACAGGCGTTTCCTTACATTCCATGAAAAGAAACGCCCCTATATTATCCTGAAATGGGCACAAACCAGGGATGGCTTTATGGCACCTTCGATCAACCAGCGTGAAAAGGAACCACATCCTTTCTGGATCACCAACCGTTATTCGCGACAGAAAGTACACCAATGGAGAAGTGAGGAGCAGGCTATCTTAGTAGGTACCAACACGGTGCTTCTAGATAATCCTAAATTAAATACCAGATCCTGGGGAGGCAGCTCTCCGCTAAGGATCATCCTTGATAAGGACCTGAAAACTCCTGCTTCTTACAACATCTTTGATAGAACTGCGGACACACTGATTTTTACACAAAGTAATGCCCCTAATAATGCTCAACAGGGCCTCCAATATGAATGTATCGATTTCTCACAAAAGGTAGCTTCTCAAGTTTGCGATACTTTATTTAAGAGGAATATACAAAGTGTAATCATTGAGGGTGGTGCTGCCACTCTTACTACGTTTATAGAGTCTGGTCTCTGGGATGAAGCTAGGATCTTTACCGGAACCAATTCTTTTTATAAGGGTCTTAAAGCGCCTCTAATCAAAGGAAAAGAAATTAGCCAAACGCTTGTTGGTCAGGATACCTTAAGTATTTTTCGAAATGATTAAGAATATAATTTTCGATTTTGGCGATGTATTTATCAACCTCGATAAATCAGCTACTTTGCAGGCTTTGATCAAGGCAGGATATAAAGAAATTCCGGAGGGTCTATTTCCCCTCGCAAGTTCCTATGAAAAAGGTATACTAGATACTCCATCGTTCTTGGAAGCGGTAAATGGTTTTTTGCCAAACTCAACAAAAGAAGAGATCATTGCTGCGTGGAATGCCATAATCCTTGATTTCCCCGAGAAAAGACTCCAATTCCTTCAAAAACTTTCAATTGAACAAGATTACAGGCTATTCTTATTAAGTAATACCAATGAACTTCATATCCAATACGTAATTTCTCAAATGGGAGTGCAGAAATACGAGGCTTTTAAGGCGTGTTTTGAAGGGTTTTATCTATCGCATTGTATAGGAATGAGAAAACCAGAGCCTGAAATATTTACTATGTTCCTCACAGAACATGGCCTTGGAGCTAAAGAAACGTTATTTGTTGATGACACTTTAGAACATATACTTAGTGCCAAACGTCTTGGATTCCAGACCTGGCATTTACAAGTGGGTGAAGAAGATGTTTCAGAACTTAATTCCCATCTATGATATGCTAGACCTGGCCCTGAGTATCTTATGTTCTAGTTTGATCTTTGTCATCTTTAAGCTGTATACCAGATTTAGAGTACAAACATTGTATGCCATCATTGTTAACTATATGACAGCCTGTACTGTTGGTTTTTTTCTTTCCGATGTAACGGTGAGTCTGATTGAAATTCCATCAAAAAAATGGTTCTATGGCACACTGCTATTAGGGTTGCTATTTATCATTATATTCAATTTAATGGCGAAGACCTCCCAGATACTAGGAGTTTCTGTTGCTTCTGTAGCCACTAAAATGTCTCTTGCGATTCCTGTACTTCTAGGTGTAATTATATATGGCGAAGATCTGGGGCCCTTAAAGGTTGTGGGGATACTATTAGCGCTGGCCGCCGTGTATTTCACCTCGGTAAAAAAAGGTACGGTGGCTTTTAACAGAAAATCGTTGTACTTACCTCTTTTGGTATTTCTGGGATCAGGAATCATTGATGCCAGTATTCAATACGCTGAGCAGTATCTGGTTCCCACAGAGGAGTTTCCCATTTTTTCTTCAACAGTATTTGCTAGTGCCGCGCTGTGTGGACTTATTTTTATCCTTATCAGATCCTGGAAAACCCCCGTGAAAATTCTTCCCAGAAGCATTCTTGGGGGAATTGCCCTGGGGGTCCCAAATTTTTTCTCTATTTATTTCCTTCTTAGGGCATTGCAAAATGAAGTACTCAATAGTGCCTCAGTTTTTACCATTAATAATGTTGCTATCGTAATGTTCTCAACTCTTTTAGGGATACTACTATTTAAGGAGGTCCTGAGTACTAAAAATTGGGCTGGTATTATGATGGCTGTTTTAAGTATTTTATTGGTAGCAGTATTTTAATGGATAAGAAGCAAGACCAATACAGAACAATTAGATCCAATATAGCTGGCATTCTTTATAAAGAAAAGAACAGCAAATTTCTGGGATATGCCTATACTGTGGAAAATGAAGCAGACATTAAAAAGATTTTAGAAACCCTTAGAAATGAACATATGGGAGCGAACCATGTATGTTATGCATGGCAATTAGGGGTTGAAGAGATATCGTATCGTGTAAATGATGACGGAGAACCCAATCATTCTGCAGGAATGCCTATCTACGGGCAAATTCAGGCGTTTGAAGTAACTAATGTTTTAGTTGCTGTGGTTCGGTATTTTGGAGGTACAAAACTAGGGGTTGGAGGCCTTATATCAGCATATAGATCTGCTGCACAAATGGCTTTAAGGGAAGCTAAGATCATTGAGAAGACCTTACAGGTACCTCTTTTGCTAGAATTTGATTATGTCTCTATGAACAAAGTAATGCGAATTATAAAAAAATATTCACTGCAAATAGTATCACAGACCATGGAAATGAAATGCCAACTCACGCTTTCCATTCGTAAAAGTCATCTGAGCAAGATCAAAAAATTGTTTCTCTCTCTTCAACATGTCACCGTGAAGGAATAGGAGCCCCCTTAGTTTAGAAGGAAATATCTTACAATTGTAGATGATCAAGAATTGAAGCAGGGCATTTTGTCGGGCGTTTTGTTTTCATGTCAATAAAAGCAAGAACGGTATTAGCCGTGATCAACAATTCACCTTCTTCATTTCTTATTTCATAATCAAATTCGATCCGAACCATAGGAAGTTTTGTTAACGAGGTAGTTACAGTGATCAGATCGTCATAGGTGGCAGATTTCTTGAATTCCATTTTCAAGGAAATAACTGGCAGCATAATACCGTCATTTTCCATTTTTTTGTAGGAGAATCCCATCGACCTCAGCCATTCTACCCTACCCATCTCCAGGTACTGTGCATAGTTGCCGTGATATACCACGCCCATTTGATCGGTCTCACTGTATCGAACTCGAAAAGAAAATGTATTTTGTTGTGCCATTTTTCAGTTAAAAACTATTATATTTAAAGGTGAGGCGAATTGTACCGGAACATGCGAAAAAAAAAGGATAAATTCAACCTCAAATGATTTTTTTTTTAGCTTTTTTGTTCACATATTTGTCTCACTCTAAAAAGGAACAATTTTCCAATTTTCCTTTGACCAACTAGCTTAGATCACGAACCACTAAATAGAGATTTTTTAAAATGAGTGTTACTGCTAATTCCGTATGGAACAACTGTTTGGCATTTATCAAAGATAACATCCAACCGCAGGCATTCAAAACATGGTTTGAACCCATAAAACCAGTTAAACTTTCAGAAAAAGCACTAAGTATTCAGGTTCCCAGTAAATTCTTCTACGAATGGCTGGAGGAACATTATGTTAAATTACTTAAAGTTGCTCTTACAAAAGAACTCGGTGAACAGGCGAAGTTGGTATATATCATAAAAATGGAAAATACCTACGGTAACAAGGAACCTTTTACTGAACGTATCCCAAGTGCCAACCGAGGTGGTGTTTTGACCCAGGAAATGGATGTGCCTATTAAATCCAAGAATCCGGAATTAAAAAATCCGTTTGTGATCCCCGGTATTCGGAACATCAAAATAGAATCCCAATTAAATCCGAATTATAATTTTGAGAACTTTTTAGAAGGTGACTCCAACAGACTTGCTCGTTCTGCCGGGATGGCAGTGGCCAACAAGCCAGGAGGTACTTCTTTTAATCCTCTGTTGATCTTTGGAGGAGTTGGCTTAGGCAAAACACACCTTGCACATGCCATTGGTGTTGATATAAAAGATAAATACCCTGAACGAACGGTACTTTATATATCCGCTGAAAAATTTACCCAACAGTATATAGAGTCTGTTAAAAAGAATACCCGTAACGATTTTATACACTTCTATCAATTGATCGATGTATTGATAATTGACGATGTACAATTCTTGTCGGGTAAATCTGGAACACAGGATGTTTTCTTCCATATTTTTAATCATCTTCATCAGAATGGAAAACAGGTAATCCTAACTTCAGATAAGGCTCCTGTTGATATGCAGGATATTGAGCAACGCCTGTTATCCCGATTTAAATGGGGATTGTCTGCCGAATTACAAAACCCGGATTACGAAACAAGAATATCTATCCTAAAGAACAAATTGTACAGGGATGGGGTTGAAATGCCAGATGATATCATAGAATATGTTGCAAAACATATCAAAACTAACATTAGGGAATTAGAAGGGGCCATTATTTCACTAATAGCTCAATCTTCATTCAACAAACGCGAAGTTACCCTGGAGCTGGCTCAGCAGGTAGTCGAAAAATTCGTGAAGAACACTAAACGTGAGGTTTCTATTGATTATATTCAGAAGGTAGTCTCTGATTATTTCGAGATGGACGTCGCTACACTCCAATCCAAGACCAGGAAACGTCATATTGTTCAAGCCAGGCAGTTGGCTATGTTCTTCGCCAAAAAATTTACAAAGGCTTCACTGGCCAGTATAGGTTCTCAGATCGGTAAACGAGACCATGCCACGGTCCTTCACGCTTGTAAGACCGTAGATAATCTGGCAGAAACAGACAAGCAATTCAGGAAATACATCGAAGACCTAACAAAGAAACTTTCCTAAAGCTCTCATGAAAGTAAAGGTGTTAATGGTATGTCTGGGAAATATTTGCAGATCGCCATTAGCGGAAGGTATTCTCCAATCTAAGGTAGATCCCACCAAAATCTTTGTAGATTCTGCAGGCACTGCCGGATATCACATAGGGACCGCACCGGACCCACGTTCCATAGAAGTTGCCAACAAACATCATATTGACATAAGTCGGCAACGTTGTCGTAAATTTCAGGTAGAGGATTTTGATTCCTTTGATCATATTTTCGTAATGGATAGGGAAAATTACAGCAATATATGCTCATTAGCTCCTTCGGAAGATCACAGGAAGAAAGTTAGGCTGTTACTAGAAGGGACAGACTCCAATTACTTGGAAGTTCCTGATCCATATTATGGAGGACAAGACGGTTTCCAAGAAGTTTATCATCTAATAGATAAGGCATGTGATTTGTTGGTAAAGAACCTATTAGCTCCAAAAGACATCAGAAATGAAAGCTAAGAAAACGACCAGAGGAAAATTATATCTTATTCCCACTACGCTAGGGGAAACAGAGCCTTTGGAGGTGTTGCCTATTTCAATCAAACAGGCCATTGAGACTATCGATCATTATATTGTTGAAAATGAAAAATCGGCTCGACATTTCATTAAAAAGATCCTTCCACGCAAATCCCAACCAGAGCTGCATATTGAACAACTTAACAAATTTACAGAGCCAGACAGGATCCCAGCCTTTTTGGATCCATGTTTTAATGGTGAGAACATTGGGGTGTTATCTGAAGCAGGTTGCCCTGGGGTAGCGGATCCCGGAGCCGATGTGGTGCGACTTGCTCACGAAAAAGGAATACAAGTAGTGCCATTGGTAGGACCTTCCTCAATTCTATTGGCATTGATGGCCAGCGGCCTCAACGGCCAGAATTTTGCCTTTAACGGATACCTGCCTATAGAAGCTGGTGAACGAAAAAGAAGTTTAAAAATGCTGGAACGACTTTCAAAGGAAAAGAATCAAACCCAACTCTTTATAGAGACCCCTTACAGGAATGACAAATTATTTCAGGATGTTACCAAACATCTTGCCCCTGGCACCCTTCTTTGTTTGGCTGTAGATATTACACTACCAACAGAATTTATCAAAACTAAGACCGTGAGTGATTGGCGCTATGAAAGCCCTGATCTTCATAAAAGACCTGCCATCTTTCTGATCCTGGCATAAAAAAACCCCGAATATATCGGGGTTATATATAAGGTCTTCGTAAAGATTAAACTTTAGGATTCCTTCTGGCAATTATAGTGGAGACATCATAGCCTGAAAATAACTTCAGGTAGTGCGAGATACTTGTTCCATAAGCATCCGCTACGTCTAATTGCCCATATGAGCGTAAATATTTTCTAATATTTCCCGGTCCCGCAAGGTGTGCTGCTGCCAATATACCGGATTCGGAGATCTCAATACCACGTATTCGTTTACCAACAAACCTGCTAATATCTTTTCTTAAGATCCATTTATTTCTAGCTAAATTGGTTCTGAACACCTTTTCTTGTAATGTAGGATCGTTGAGGAATTTGGTGGCATTGTAAACACCCATTAATTGAAGGGTACCTATACCGAACTGGTATTTTCCCAGATAGCCCAGAGTATTGATGGTAAAATAGTCGCCCTGAGATTCTTTAAAGGCTAGTGCCTCCTTAAAACCCACAAAGGAACTACCCACAAAGGGCGGTATCACCATGGAGGCAGGCATTATGATTCTGTCTTTGGGAAACAAAACCAGCGTAGGTTCTTTAACTAGCAATGATTCTGGAACTTGTACTATCTTCTTGGGTGACGTTCCAAAACTTGCTAAAATTAAAATCATGATAAGAGGACAGATTACACTTATCCACTTTCTCATAGTTGTGTTTTCTTAAGACTTACAAACCGAATATGGTTTTGCTTAAATTTCACCCTACAAAGATATGGCAGCTTTTTTCGTACAGCCTTATGATTTGATAAGAATTATGACATTTTTAGGATTAACGGATCTTTTTAATCGTTTAAGTGCCTATCTGTTAATATTTTGGCTGTTTATCCACCGGATGTATTGTTCCTTATTCCGGTTGTGTTGTTGGAGGTTTTTCGCAAACTTGTGATAGCCGAAATTTTCAACATTCGCAACGAAATAATAATAATCATGATCCTCCGCATTTAGAACCGCATCTATTGCAGAAATATCGGGCATGGTGATAGGTCCGGGAGGTAACCCGGCATATTTATAGGTATTATATGGCGAATCGATTGTTAGGTCCTTGTATAGAACCCTTCTTATGATGGTGTCAAAATTGTTCAGTTTTTGCTTCAGGGCATAAATTACGGTAGGATCTGCTTGTAAAGGCATTCCTTTCCGCAAACGGTTAAGATATACCCCCGCCACCCTTGGCCGCTCGTCTATTTTTGCACTTTCTTTATGTACAATAGCTGCCAGGGAAACAACCTGGTTAGGACTTAATCCTTTTGACCGTGCTTTTATCAGCCTTTCTTCATTCCAGAATCGTTTGTATTCTTTTACCATTCGTTCCCTGAAATCAATAGCAGAAGAGTTCCAAAAGAATTCATAACTATTTGGAATATAGATCCCCAGGCTTGTTTCAAGGTTTGCTTCCTGTTCTTTTAAAAAGGTTTTGTCCTGAAAAGCATTAATTAATGAAATACTATCTGCCTCAATTTGTTGTGCGACCCTCCCGGCCAGGGCTTCAAGTGATTCCTGATTATTAAAGGATACCTTAACGGGCATGTTTGCGCTGCGTAGCGTATTGATGATCTCATTATTGTTCATCCCTTTACGGAGAACGTATTTACCTCCTTTTACGCGCTCACTGTATTGTTTCCGTTGTGCCACCGCGCTAAACGACTCATAATCCTCTAGTAATGGGGTTAGCAGTACCTCCAGATCTGCCATGTTGGCGTTTGAAGGGATATACACATAGGCCTCTTTATTTTGAAAAGCCGTATTTGATGAAAAAAATGCCGAATATACATAGTATACAAAGATCCCTCCTATGAGTAATCCTATTAGCAAGACAGTGAGAATAATTTTTCTTAGATACATGATGGGTTAAACTTTTGGAATAGGTATTCATTTTTAAATTGACCATCAGATCGCATCCATTCTTTCTTAATTCCCGTCTGTGAGAATCCTTTTTTCTTAAATAGATGAATACTGGCCATGTTATCTTCCAGAACATTAGCATATACCTGTCTAACCTGCAGTGAAGAGAAGGCAAATGAGGTGACAAGATCTATTGCTTCAGCACCAACACCCTGATTTCTGTTCTTTTGTTTTAATATCACAATACCAAGACCAATTCGTTGATTTTTAGGATCAAAGTCGAACAGATCTATAAGTCCCATTAAGGTCCCTTTCTTATCACATATTGCCAATCTAAGCTGCTTTACTTCATAAATATCTCTATGAGCATTTTCCAAATATTGCTTTAAAATATGTTTGGAATAAGGAGTTTGAGTTCCACTTATTTCCCATAGTCCTGTGTCATTTTCCAGGGCATATAGAAATTCGAGGTCTTCGGGTTCCAGGGCACGAAGTACTACTTTCTTTCCGATGAGATCTACCATTGTACAGTGCCTTTGTAAACAAATGTTGCGGGTCCTTCCAATAAGACATCCCTATATCCCTTCTGTTCCTGCATTAAAACGAATGCTAAGATTTCCTCCCTTTGTCCTGATATTAATATCCTTGCTTTCTGTCTTTTCTGCATAATGCATGGCCAAAGCCACAGCTGTTACTCCCGTACCGCAAGAAAAAGTCTCGTCCTCTACCCCGCGCTCATAGGTCCTTACCATAAATGTATCCGCGGAGAGTTGCTCCACAAAATTGATGTTACTCCCTTTTTCGCCATATACCCCAAAGCGTAGGCGTCTGCCCTCTTTTACAACGTCAAAATTATTCAGGTCCTTAACCAGTTGCACATGGTGCGGAGAACCTGTATTGAGAAAAAAGGCCTTCTTTTTTTTGTTGATCTTGGATACATCAGACATTTTTAAAGATACCTGTTCACCTGCAATAGTCGCCTCATGTAATCCGTCACTTGCCATAAAGTGTACTTTTCCATCAACAAGTCCGAGCAAATTCGCAAAAGCTACCAGGCATCGTCCTCCATTTCCGCACATCGATCCCAGATTTCCATCAGAATTAAAATAGACCATGTTAAAATCGGACGAACTATCATCTTCAAGTAAGAGTAAACCATCTGCCCCAATACCAAAACGACGATCGCATAAACGAGCTACCAAATTGGTATCATCTTTGGGGAATTGAAGGAGTCTGTTATCCAGGATGATAAAATCATTTCCTGTCCCCTGGTATTTGTGAAAATGTAGTTCCATAGCAATAAACAAGGTACAAAGATAGGACATTATTTAAGGTAATTTTAGCAGTTAAAAAGGAGTTAAAGGAAAATGAGTTCCATTCAAAATTTTTAATTTTAAACAAATTTTAAAGAGTGTAACAAATGAAAAGATTTGCAAGTTTACTGTTAGTGGCCATTTTTGGAGGCGCTGTCACTTTAGGAGGCTATTTGCTATTTATAGAGAAATCTAAACCAGTGTTTGCCTATACCGGAAATGATGTCCCAATTTTCCAAACCAGCAACACGTCCAATACAATCCCTGGATATGGTGTTGATGAAGCCGACTTCACCCTGGCTGCTGAAAAAACTGTAAATGCTGTGGTGCATGTGAAAAATATGACCTTGAGTTCAAAGCCATCAAGTATCCTTGACTTTTTTTATGGGTCAGGGGGCAGACAAGTCCCACAAATTGGAACGGGTTCTGGTGTTATAATTTCGCCAGATGGCTATATAGTTACCAACAACCATGTCATTGCAAAGGCTAGTGAGCTAAAGGTTACTTTGAATAACAACAAGACGTACGATGCAGAACTAATTGGATCAGACCCTAATACAGATATCGCCTTGATAAAGATAGATGCAGACAGGTCATTGCCATATCTGGCATTTGGAGATTCGGACAATACCAAGATAGGAGAATGGGTATTGGCGGTTGGAAATCCTTTTAATCTCACTTCTACCGTTACGGCAGGTATTGTTAGCGCCAAGGCAAGAGCTCTTGGAGGTGTGGACCAATCTTTTATCCAAACAGATGCAGCCGTCAACCCTGGAAACAGTGGTGGGGCCCTTGTCAATACAAACGGTGATCTCATAGGGATCAATACAGCCATTACATCCCAAACAGGATCTTATGTTGGCTATTCTTTTGCCGTACCTAGCAACATTGCAAAAAAGGTTGTGGAAGACATTTTGGAATTTGGGAATGTTCAGAAAGGATTATTGGGAATTACTGCTCCGGGTCTTAGAACACCTTACGCCATAGAGAATGGTATTAACGAAATTGAAGGGGTCTATGTGGATGGGATCGAAGAAGGTTCTGGTGCAGATGATGCTCAATTAATGAGGGGGGATATCATAAAACAAGTAGATGAAATAAAAGTCCGCAAATTTGCAGACCTCACAGGGTATCTTTCCACCAAACGGCCGGGTGACGTTGTTCAGGTGACCATAGAGCGAGATGGGGATGCTTTAGAAGTGCCTATTACCCTAAAAAAAATACAAAGATTGGAATTGCCGGTAATGGGCCTGGAAGTAAAAAATCTCTCTGAAAAAGATAAAAAACTGTACAAAACCGAAAAGGGCGTTAAGGTTACGGGAGTGCCAGAATCTTATCGGGAATACGACTTGGAAGGAAAAGTTATACTAGAAGTGAATGGTGAAACAATTGACGATATTCAAGAAGCCAGATTCCTTTTCGGAAGGATAACCAGAAACAGCAAGACCTTATTTACCATCATAAATAAAGATGGCGAACGGATTAGATATATTTTTCAATAGCAAATTGTTATTTGATATCAAAAGCGCACCAAATATGGTGCGCTTTTTTAATACGAAATGATTGGGCGAAAACGTTTGAAATATATAATTTTGCGGCAATTTTAAACAACAACCTACATGAACAAGATCTCATCCTACGAAAAAGAACTGGCTTTTCAGGCAGACAGAAGAAAAGCAACCACAGAATTCATAAAGATCATCAGTGATCTCTGGTATGACCGGGCTATTGAAGTGGTACTCTTTAAAAATCAGATCATTGATAAACCTGTAAGTGAGATCATCAATTTACATGAATATGCCGGGGAATTTGTTCAAAAACCAATTTCAATTTTTGATTCTGTAGAGATCTTAAGAGCTATAAACGATCTAAAACTTCCGCCATCAAAATTAGACATAGGAAAACTGACCTACGAATACCATTCTGAGGATGAGACTAACTACAGAAATGTAAAAGCCTTTGTAGTAGATAAACTAAAAGATGCACGTAAGAGCAAAGAGATAGAACCCAAAGACGTAATCTTATATGGTTTTGGTAGGATAGGCAGACTGGTTGCCAGGGAATTGATGGCCAAAACAGGCAAGGGTAACCAATTGAGATTAAGGGCTATCGTAACCAGAGGATCGCTCACATCAGAGATCCTTGAAAAAAGGGCCATGCTTTTGCGAACAGATTCTGTTCACGGTCAGTTTAGCGGAACTGTAGAGACTGATCTGAAAAATAATGCGCTACTGATCAATGGAACTACAGTACATATGATATCTGCTAATGCCCCAGAAGATGCAGACTATACCAAGTTTGGTATTAAAAATGCCCTGGTAATAGACAATTCTGGAGCTTATAGAGATGCTAAATCGCTTTCACGCCATTTAAAGGCGAAAGGGGTAGACAAAGTATTACTTACAGCTCCGGGAAAAGATATCCCTAATATCGTACATGGAGTAAATCAGCGAGAATTTAATCCGGACACCACCAAAATTTATTCCGCGGCTTCCTGCACAACAAATGCAATCACACCCATCTTAAAGGTGGTAGAGGATTCTCTTGGAATCATTAAAGGACATTTAGAAACCATCCATGCATATACAAATGATCAAAATCTTGTAGATAATATGCATGGGAAGTACCGGCGGGGCAGAGCTGCAGCGCTTAATATGGTCATAACTGAGACCGGCGCCGGCAAGGCAGTTGCAAAAGCAATTCCGGCTTTGGAAGGAAAACTAACATCTAATGCTATTAGAGTTCCGGTACCAAATGGTTCTTTGGCCATATTGAACCTGGAAGTTAAAAATACGACGTCTAAGGATGCTATAAATACTATTGTCAAGAAATACGCTCTTGAAGGTGATCTTGTTGAGCAAATAAAATATTCATTGAGCAATGAACTGGTATCCACAGATATTATTGGTACATCTGCCCCCTCCATATATGATAGCATGGCTACCATAGTATCTTCTGATGGCAAAAATGTAGTTCTATATGTGTGGTATGACAATGAATATGGGTATGCCCACCAGGTGATCCGCTTAGCCAAATATATTGCCAAAGTAAGGCGTTTTACCTATTATTAATCGGTTCCCTGTGATCCAATAGAAGTTTAAGTACGTACATTAGAATATGAGGCCATGTATGTGGATTTTTTTTTCGTAATTGCTAATATTGAAGTACTTTAGCGTTTCCTAAATCATTATTAATACTAAGAACGATCTAGAATGGGGTATTTTAGAAATCTATTTATTGCACTAGCTATTTTTTGCAGTGCACTTTCCTTTGCTCAAACCGATGCTACCGCTGAAGAACCTTCCTTAGATGGGGGGTCTATTAACTCACAATTTGATTATATCTACCTGAAATCTGGAAATTACCGGGCAGATGGGAAGCGATATGAGGTAGTTCGGACACTTAGCCTGGATAAGCTGCGACAAAATGTAATCGATACCATTAATGTAGCAAATAAGAAAGCAGCACAATTACAGGGTGTCATCAAAACTCAGGAAAGCAGCATTGCTTCCCTAAACGAAAAATTATCAGAAACAACCAAGAACCTGACTTCGGTAACGGATGAAAAAGATAGCATGTCACTTCTTGGAGCTCAGGTATCTAAGGCAACCTATAATATTATTTTATGGACCGTGATCCTTGGGCTGTTCCTGTTACTATTATTGTTTATTTTCAAATTTAGACAGAGCAACGTTCTTACGCAGGAGGCGAAAGGCAATCTGGCCGATCTTGAATCCGAATATGAAGATCACAGAAGAAGGGCCCTGGAGCGAGAACAACGTATTAGCAGGCAGCTGCAAGACGAGATAAATAAATATCGCAAATCAAAATAGTAAAAAGCTCCGCAAGGAGCTTTTTTATTGGCATTATGGCTGTTACAATCATTCGGGCACAACCTAAACATATTCCTTCATTGGCACCCTTACTGGATGCATACAGGGTATTCTATAAACAAGATTCTGATATTAAGGCAGCTACCCAATTTTTGAAAGAACGATTCCAAAAAAACGAATCTGTTTTGTTTCTAAGTCGAAATGGTGACGAACCAACCGGATTTGTACAATTGTTTCCCAGTTTTTCTACTGTTTCCTTACGCCCTATTTTTATTTTAAATGATCTCTACGTAGGGGAAACTCATAGAAAAATGGGAATAGGAGAAGCCCTGTTGCGCACTTCTCAGGAATACTGCCAAATGAAAGGCTTTAAAGGTTTGGCTCTGGAAACCGCCATCGATAATCCGGCGAAAGCATTATACGAGCGAATGGGATGGGAAAAGGATGTTCATTGTTTTCATTACTTTTGGACAGCAATCTAAGAGATATTCCAACTACTAATATTTGATTTTTATATGCGTATTGATATTATCACTGTTGTTCCCGATATTTTAAAAAGTCCGTTTGAGGCCTCCATTCTAAAAAGGGCCATTGAAAAGGGCCTTGTAGAAGTTCATATTCATAATTTGAGGGACTTTTCCCTGGGAAATTACAATCAGGTAGATGATTATCAATTTGGTGGTGGTGCGGGTATGGTACTAATGATAGAACCCATAGATAAATGCATTCAGAAACTGAGGTTGGAAAGAGAGTATGATGAGATCATTTACCTAAGTCCCGATGGGAAGACACTTAATCAAAAAATGGCTAATTCCTTGTCGTTATTAAAGAATATAATTTTGCTTTGCGGGCATTATAAGGGAGTGGATCAGCGGGTGAGAGATACTCTTATCACAAGGGAAATCTCCATAGGGGATTATGTTCTATCTGGTGGTGAGCTTGGTGCTGCTGTCCTATGCGATGCTATCATAAGACTTCTTCCGGGTGTCCTAAATGATGAAACCTCGGCCTTAACAGATACATTTCAGGATAATTTACTGGCGCCCCCGGTATATACAAGACCCAGAGAGTATAAAGGACTTACAGTACCGGAAGTTCTCTTGGGTGGGAATTTCAAAGCCATAGAAGACTGGCGGGAAGAACAGGCCTATACCAGGACACAAAAACTCCGTCCCGATCTTCTTGAATAAATCATTGCTCTTTGAATAGTAAAAAAATGGAGCAAAATCCTTGTAAGTATTAATTTATCAACTATTTTTGCAGTCGGTAAAATCAACCTCTGACGAAATTCGTGAACGTTGACTTTATAAAACTATAAATCAATTATTTAGATGGAATCCTTAATAAAATTTGTTCAAGACGAATTTGTTCCAAAGAAAGACTTTCCAGAATTCTCTGCAGGTGATACAATTACTGTATACTATGAGATCAAGGAGGGTGAAAAGACACGTACTCAGTTTTTTAGAGGCGTAGTTATACAACGAAGAGGTACTGGTGCTTTAGAGACCTTTACAATTCGCAAAATGTCTGGTACCATTGGGGTGGAGAGAATCTTCCCAATCAACATGCCTGCACTTCAGAAAGTTGAGATCAACAAAAAAGGAAAAGTAAGAAGAGCAAGAATCTTCTACTTTAGAGGTCTTACCGGGAAAAAAGCCCGTATCAAGGAGATCAGATCCTAAGATCGAACCATATAAATTAAAAACCCTAACGTAACTGTTAGGGTTTTTTTATGGCCTCTTTTTAAAGGCATATCAAATATTCTACGATCAGGCGTTTTGCTCTTCAAAAGCCAAGATGGTCTTTTTGATAATTCTAACACAATCTAGCAGTTGTTCTTCAGTCATAACCAATGGAGGGGCAAATCTGATTATATTACCATGAGTTGGTTTAGCTAACAAACCATTTTCCTTGAGGGCCATACAAATGTCCCATGCCGTGGAGCTGTCTTCAGAATCATTGATCACAATGGCATTCAACAATCCTTTGCCTCGCACTAATTGAACAAGAGGTGATTCTTCAGCCAGTTTCGCCATTTCTTTACGGAAGAGCTTACCAAGATAATCCGCATTTTCAGCCAAGGATTCATCCCTAACCACTTCCAGGGCAGCCATAGCAACCGCACAAGCTAATGGGTTTCCACCAAAGGTGGAACCATGGTTTCCGGGACGAATTACTTCCATAATATCGTTATTCGCTAAAACGGCAGATACGGGAAAGACACCTCCTGAGATAGCTTTGCCTAAAATTAATACATCTGGTTTTACATCTGGTGTTCCACTACAATTCTTATCTGCACAAGTACAGTTTCCACAACTTGCCAAAAGTCTGCCCGTACGAGCAATACCGGTTTGAACCTCGTCTGCGACAAAAAGGACGTTCTTCGACTTACATAAAGCAAATGCCTCTTCCAGATATTTTTCATCGGGAACATAAACCCCTGCCTCCCCTTGAATGGGCTCTACCAGAAAAGCGGCAACATTTGGGTCTTCCAGAACTTCCCGCAGGGCATCCAGATCATTGTATCTAATAGAAGTGATTCCTGGAGTGAACGGACCGAAATTCTCTGTCGCAACCGGATCATTAGATGCAGAAATTATTGAAATAGTTCTTCCATGAAAATTATTCTGACATACAACAATACGGGCCTTGTTATTAGGGATCCCTTTTTTCTCATAGCCCCATTTTCGCGCCAATTTCATAGCGGTTTCAACAGCTTCGGCTCCGGTATTCATTGGCAATACCTTATCATAACCAAAATAAGAGGTTAGATACTGCTCGTAGACACCTAGCATGTCATTGTAAAAGGCGCGAGAAGTTAGGGTAAGTTTTTCGGCCTGTATTTTTAATGCGTCAATGATCTTTGGATGACAATGTCCCTGATTGACGGCTGAATAGGCCGACAAAAAATCATAATACTTCTTCCCTTCTACATCCCAAACAAATACGCCTTCGCCTCTACTCAGTACTACTGGTAGTGGATGATAGTTTTGGGCACCAAATTGTTCCTCTAGAGCAATTGCCTCTTTAGAGCTTCTTTTTTCTAAGACAGACATTTTAAAATCGATTTAAGTAAAACTATATCAATTCCTTCTTTGGGAGAGAAATCATCCTATGCAGTGTTACAAAATTACAAATAATTAAGAGTTCAAAAAAAATTATAACAGCCTAAAAAAAAGCACCTTATGCCCTTCTTTCAAGAGGAAAACTTAAATTTGATAACTATCACCCTCCCCTATCTGTAAAAAGATTTTACCTTTGCCCATGCGCAAAAAAAATACAAGGCAGATCTTCGAAAATGTAGCGGTTGTAGATGCCGGTTCAAAAGGAAAAGCAATCGCCAAAGCCCCTGACGGAAGGGTCATTTTCTTGCAAAACGCCGTCCCCGGAGATGTGGTTACTGTTCAAACTACAAAAAAAAGAAAAGCTTATTTTGAGGGCATTGTCACCCAAATTCATGAATATTCTGACAAGAGAACATCGCCCCATTGTCAACACTTTGGACTTTGTGGTGGGTGCAAATGGCAAAATATGTCCTATGATCATCAATTATATTACAAACAACGTGAGGTTGAAAACAATCTAAAGCGCATTGGGCATTTAGACATTCCTGAATTATTACCAATAAAAGGTGCTAAGGAACAATACTTTTACAGAAATAAGATGGAGTTCTCCTTTTCGGATACCCGATGGCTTTATCCCGAGGAACTAAAGCAGGAAGGACCAATTACGGATAAGAATGCCCTGGGGTTGCATATACCTGGGATGTGGGATAAGGTTTTAGACCTTAAAGAATGTCATTTACAGGCAGATCCTTCAAATGCTATTCGATTGGAAATAAAACGCTTTGCAACTGACAGAGGGCTGCCATTCTTCAATCCCAGGAGTCAGCAAGGACTACTCAGGACGCTTATGATCCGTACAGCATCCACAGGAGAGTTAATGGTGTTGATTCAATTTGCAAAAGAAGACAAATCATCCATAGAATTGATCCTTGATCATATACACAAAACATTTCCCGAGATCACTTCGCTTCTCTATGTGATCAACCAAAAACAGAATGACACCTTGTATGATCAGGATGTTATTTGCTATCACGGCAGAGATCATATATTGGAAGAAATGGAAGGATTGAAATTCAAGATAGATGCAAAATCCTTTTACCAAACTAATTCGGCCCAAGCTTATGAACTTTATAAGGTGGTCCGAGATTTTGCCAATCTTAAGGGAGAAGAACTGGTTTTTGATCTGTATACCGGCACAGGGACCATTGCCCAGTTTATCGCGAAAAAAGCAGATAAAGTAATTGGTATAGAAGTAGTTCCCGAAGCAATAGAAGCGGCAGTGACCAATGCAGAAGCTAATGGCATAACAAATACAGAATTTATTGTTGGGGATATGAAAAGCGTTCTGAATGATTCTATCACCACCAAATACGGCGTACCCAATGTGCTGATCACAGACCCACCAAGAGATGGGATGCATAAAGAGGTAGTGGAACAGCTACTTAAAATGGCGCCTGATCGTATTGTATATGTTAGCTGTAACAGCGCTACGCAAGCCCGCGATCTTAGTCTGTTAAAGGAGGCATACAAGATCCTAAAGGTACAGCCGGTAGATATGTTTCCTCAAACCCATCACGTAGAAAATGTCGTACTTTTGGAAAAACGAAATGCATAGAATGAGTTTTAAGTTCCCGAGACCACGTCTATCCATGTCTGGATTTAGACTAAGCAGTATAGGTTTGATCTTACTAGTTGGTTTTCTTGCCATCTCCTCTTGCGAAAAAGATGATATCTGTGTAGACGGAGATACTCCTTTGTTGATCTTCCGATTTTATGATGCTGCTGACAGCACTACCCTTAAATCCGTATCAGCCCTGCGAATAGTAGGTATTGGCAATGGTGAACCTGTGGACACATTTACGGATAGAAGCTCAACAGACTCGGTGGCCGTTCCTTTAAGGATCAATGAACTTAGTACTCAGTTTCAAATCATCCTGAATTCGGATGGGGATGAAGACACAGAAACGGGCAACATAGATACCTTACAATTCAACTATGAAACCAACGAAGTTTTTATCTCAAGAGCCTGTGGTTTTGTAGCCAATTATGAAATAGAAACAGATACTTTGACCATTGATACAGACAATTGGATACAAGGTATAGAAATTTCCAATCCTTCTGTAACATCACAAGACAGCACCCATGTTAAGATATTTCATTAGTATTTTACTATTTTTTGGGCTGTTCACTGTGACAGCTCAGACAAAGCCCATTGATTTGAAACCAAAGGACACTATTAGCTACAAGCAACCTTATGGCCTCAGAGCGGGAATTGATCTAAGCAGGCCAGCATTATCTTTCTTTAATTCGGATTATACCGGACTTGAAATTGTAGCGGATTATCGTTTAACTCAGAGTCTTTATTTAGCGGGAGAATTGGGTAATGAGAAAAAGACCAGTCAGGAAGAGCTGGCCAATGTAGATATAGATGATACAATATCCCTCTATAATTTTACAACCTCAGGAAGTTATATTAAGCTTGGAGTAGACTACAATACCTATGAAAACTGGTATGGTATGAACAATTCTATCTTTATTGGGGGTAGGTATGCGTTTAGCACCTTTAGCCAGACTATTAATGATTCCTTTATATATGATAGTAACCGATATTGGAATCCGGATCAATTTGCGAATGGTACGCTAAATAATGTTGAATATGGAGGCCTTTCTGCAAGTTGGTTAGAATTTCTCGTCGGAATTAAGGCAGAGCTCTTTGCCAATATTTATCTTGGTGCTAGTGTCAGGATAGGGTTTTTGGTAAGCAATTCAGAAGATGATAATTTTCCTAATCTATGGATACCCGGATTCAATAAAGTAACCGATGGCAGTAATTTTGGGGTAGGATATAATTACAGTATTACGTATTTGGTGCCCCTATATAGAAAGGCCAAGAAAGTAAAACCAACGGCTCCTTCTGTGGATTAGTACTAAAAAGTAAATAGTGCAGATTCTTTTGTACAGTTCAACCTCTTTACGAAGTTATGCCTCGTTTTTTTGATTAAACTTAGCTTTCTTACTCCCTTCGTACATTACGTATTTTACTAACTTCGATTCTAAATGACTGTTAAAGACCTTTATTTTCCTGGAAGGTCTTAAGCCTACAAATTTTAGTGCTTCCAAATTAGAGGTAATGAACCAGGCATCTGTCCCCGGGTATTGCCTTTTCAGCGTATTTCCAATGGCGGCATAAAATTCCTCCATTTCGATATTTAAACGTTCCCCATACGGAGGATTAAATACCATATGCAGATGATTCTTGGTGAATTTCTCTGATTCAAAGAAGTTTTTCTGTTCTACCTGAATATATTCCGTGAGATTGGCATTTTCAACATTATCCTTAGCTTTTTGGACGGCCGATGGTGCTTTGTCATAGCCAACTATCTTATAATGAAATTCCCGGGTCTTGTTCAGGCTGCTATTAAGCACTTTTTGATACAGATCTTCCTCAAAATCGGGCCACTTTTCGAATGCAAATCCTTTTCTGTTGATGTTTGCCGGTATATTACAGGCGATCATCGCAGCTTCGGTTAACATGGTACCACTCCCGCACATAGGATCGAGAAAATCGCATTGGCCATCCCAACCACTATGTAATAAGAGTCCGGCGGCGAGCACCTCATTTATAGGAGCTATATTGGTTGCCGTTCTATATCCTCTATGGTGTAAGGAGGCTCCGGAACTATCGAGAGCCACGTTACACAGATCTTTCTGGATATGGATATTGATTCGCATATCTGGCGTTTTAATATCCACATCGGGTCTTTTGCCCTCCAGATCCCTGAATTTATCAACAATGGCATCCTTTGTCTTTTGTGAAACATATAAGGCATGGGTGAAGTTCTCCGAATTTACGGTCGCATCAATGGCGAAGGTAGTGTCAACGGAAAGGTAAGGGCTCCAATCCATGGCGTAGATCTTTTTATACAGATCGTGTTCATCGCGTACATGAAAAGAAGTGATTGGTTTAATGATCTTGATAGCAGTGCGAAGGCAAAGATTGGCCTTGTACATAAAGCCGGTATCTCCCTCGAACGTAACATTACGAACCCCGGTTTGAACATTTATGGCCCCCAAATTACGTAATTCCTTAGCCAGAAGTTCTTCAAACCCATAAAGGGTCTTTGCCACCATCTTAAAATTATTCCCCATTTCTATCCTAGTCTAGAGGCAAAAATACGTTAATTTTGGGCCTTATAAGAATTTGGTCACCATTTGGTAACCTCTTGTGCATGCGATATTTATTTCTAATTCTTGCGGTACTTTTAAGCTTTGGTTTTGTAGCCATCGTTAAACCCAAAAAAACACTTGGGCTGCAACTCTTGCTGGCCTTTAGTGGAGCATTTCTACTGGCTTTAACCATCTTTGACCTTCTTCCCGAAGCATATAATGCCTCAGACCCACGATCTATGGGGATCTTTATCATGATTGGGATCTTACTGCAGATCTTTCTGGAATTCTTTTCAAAAGGCGCAGAACACGGGCATGTGCATTGGGATGATCAGAAAAAGGTATTTCCCTGGCTATTATTCATTAGTCTTTGCATCCATTCTTTTATGGAAGGCCTCCCTTTAACAAGCACAAACCCTATACTTTATGGTATCTTAATCCATAAGATCCCTATAGCTCTTATTCTGAGTATGTTTTTACTAAATTCAAATTTGAAGACATCCTCTGCAGTGGCCTTTATCCTTATTTTTTCCTTGATGACCCCTTTTGGAAGTTTTTTGGCAAACCATATGGAATTTATTACCACCTACAAGGCGCCAATTACGGCAATTGTCATTGGGATTTTACTGCATATTTCCTCTGTGATCCTGTTTGAAAGTTCTCAGGGACATACTTTTAATCTGAGAAAATTGATAGTGATATTTTTAGGGATTGTAATGGCCTATTTTATCTAGATGTTCAGCAAAAAAGAATCCAAGCAATTAAGAGAGCAATTCTGGATCTCCTTTGGAAAATCGTTTCCCAGAAAATGGATCTTGTATAATACTAAGATCAAAGGGGTATCTCTCAAATTTCATTTTGATCTGCA